>CAZSQS010000071.1:0-17893 GCA_964608995.1 uncultured Smithella sp.
GGACAACTGCATGAAATTGTCTTGACAATATTCAGGAATATTGTGCAAACATCAGATTCGACGCAAATCAGGCCGTTCGCATCTTCCTTGGCGGAATAAAGCATGAATGCATACAGCACGGGCAAAAACAGAGGCGAAATGATAAAGGTAAACGACTATTTTTCTCCCTTTGACCTCAAGATGGCGGACTTTTTAGCTTCTGTGGACGGAAAAAATGATTCATCTGTCCGGCTTGCCGCCCAACTTCTGTGCCGTCAGATGCGTGAGGGACACGTTTGTCTGAATTTGCGCCAACAGGCCGGACGTTCATGGTGCGATGGGGATGCGCCCGACGAAAGCATCCAGGCGCCGGAGCTTTCAGACTGGCGAAATGCCCTGATCCAGGCCGGATGCGCCGGCTTTCCCGGCGAGTTCAAACCGCTTATTCTGGATCATCATGACCGCTTGTATTTTCAGCGATACTGGCAATATGAACGCGACATTGCCGCATTCATTCTTAAACGGGTGGCGCCTTGCGCCACTGTGTGGGAAAATCCGGAAACCATACGCAATTTACTTCAAAAATACTTTTCTGATGCCAAAGGAGATGCCGTTTGGCAGGCTGTGGCGGCGGCGGCCGCCCTTTTGAGAAACTTTCTGGTGATCACCGGTTCTCCCGGAACGGGCAAGACCACTACCATTACGAAAATTATGGCTTTTCTTATGGAAGTTCGCGGCGTTTATCCGCGCATCGCGTTGTGCGCGCCCACGGGAAAAGCGGCGGTGCGTCTTGAGGAGGCTGTTGGGGCGGCAAAAAAAACGCTTCCGGTTTCTCAGGAGATACTCGACGCGATTCCGAATGAGGCCATGACCATTCATCGCCTGCTGGGGAGCATCCGCTATTCCCCTTTTTTCCGTTTCAACGACAAAAATCCACTGCCGTATG
Organism: uncultured Smithella sp.; assembly: GCA_964608995.1. Taxonomy (GTDB): domain Bacteria; phylum Desulfobacterota; class Syntrophia; order Syntrophales; family Smithellaceae; genus UBA8904. Next base: position 926 of record CAZSQS010000071.1, read on the forward strand.
ACATCGTGGTCGCCGATGAATTCTCGATGGCGGATTTGCCGCTTGCCGCAAAGCTTTTCACCGCTGTGTCGCCCGGTGCGCAATTATTTTTGCTGGGCGATAAGGATCAGCTGGCCTCCGTCGAAACAGGCGCCGTTTTAGGAAATATCTGCTGCTTTGAATCGCTCAATGTTTTTTCACAGGCGTATGGCCACAGGTTATTCCAACTATTCGATACGCCGCTGAAAACAGCGCAGGGCCCGCCGGGCGTGTCCGATGGGATTGTCGCGTTAAAGAAAAATTACCGCTTTTCATCGTCAAGCGGCATCGGGCTGATGAGTGATGCGATCCGCGACGGAAATGTTCAACAGGTCAGGCAGGTGATTGAATCCGGTGCGTATTCCGACATCGCGTTTGTGGATCTTGCCCGGATTTCTTCGGTGCGGACGCTTTTTGAAAGCCGCGTGATGCCCCATTATCAACCATATCAGCAAGCGATAGCGAATCCTGACAGAAACGAAGAGGAGATATTTGATTTGTTTGATGCGATGCGCATTCTTTGCGCTCTGCGTGTTGGCCCCTGGGGAACTGAGAAGATCAACGCCTTGATGGAAAAATTATTTTACGAGAAGGGGTGGTTCGATACCAGCCAACCCTTCTATGAGGGAAGGCCGGTGATGATTATTCAAAATGATTACCGCCTGAATCTGTTCAACGGCGATGTCGGGCTGACGCTCAAAGATCCCGCTGATGCCCATAAGCTAAAAGTATGCTTTCGCGACCGAAAAGGGATATTTCGAAACCTGTCGCCTGAAAGACTGCCGCGGCACGAAACGGTATGGGCCATGACCGTACACAAAAGCCAGGGTTCAGAATTCAATCGACTCCTGTTGATTTTATCCGACAAAGACCATCCCGTGTTAACCCGTGAGCTTGTCTATACCGGGATTACCCGGGCACGCAAAAGTGCCGAAATTTGGGCGGCGCCGGAGGGTTTGGCAAAAGCGATACAAAAGCGCATCGAAAGACAATCCGGTCTGGCCGATGCCCTGACGGGCTTAGCGGAGGATGCGGCGATACCCTGAAACATTGCTGATTTATTGATGGTTTCCGCGCGGGAAATTTATTGGATCGGGCGGGGGATACGTCTTGACAATTATTGATCAATCCATTAGCCTACTCCACTGTTTTGAAGATCAGCGCGGATCACTAAGGTTGGAATGTTCCCCATCGGGGTTATCTGGCTGCGTGACGGCGAAAAAGGGGGAAAGATGATAGGTGTACTGATTACGACCCACGGGAATTTAGGCAATGAATTAATTGTCGCCGCGGAATCCATAAAAGGGAAGCTCGATGGTGTCATGCACGTTTGCGTCGAACAGACAAAAGGTGTGGAAGATATGAAAAAAGAAATACAAAACGCCATCAAGAAGCTGGACAAGGGCAGGGGGGTTTTAATTCTGACGGATTTGTTCGGCGGCACACCCTCCAATATTTCTCTTTCTTTCCTGAAGGAAGGCAAGGTGGAAGTGGTGACCGGCGTCAATCTGCCGATGCTTTTGAAGCTCTCCGACGTCAAGGAAGAAACGACGCTTGCCGAGTTTGCCTGCTTCATCAAAGAATATGGCAAGAAAAATATTTCTCTGGCCAGTGAGATTCTAAACAAAAAAGCCGCGGGGTAATCTCTTGACTGAAGCCTATGACATCGCTCTGGTGCGCGTCGATAACCGGCTGGTTCACGGGCAGATTCTCGAAGCCTGGGTGCCGTTTGTCAAGGCCAGATGCATTCTGGTTGTCGATGACGCCTCAGCCTCGGATTTTTTTTGCGAAACCGTCATCCGCATGGCGGTGCCCAGCGACATTGAGGTCAACATTTGTTCCGTCGAGGATTTTACCGAAGCCTATACCTACGCGCAGGGCAGCGGCAAAAAAACCATTGTGCTCTTCAGCAACATCGCCGACGCGCTTCGGGCCCATCAGGGCGGATTTTTATTCGACAAGCTCAATATCGGCAACATTCACCATGAAGACTACAAGATTTGCTGCGCTCCCTCCGTGTTTTTGTGCGATGCCGAAATTTCCGATATTTTCAATCTTCTTGAAAAAGAATGCGTCGCCATTGAACTTCAACGCGTGCCCCGGGATAAGGGGGTGAACATCCGGGAAGCTCTCAAAGAGCTCTGTAAGGACAATCCATAGATCAGCGGATCACGGCTATGTTGATTGCAAAAATTATTCTCCTGTCCTTTGTCGGCGCAGCGCTGTGTCTTGACCGCACCTTCATTCAGATCATGGTGTCGAGGCCGATCGTGATCGCGCCGGTTGTCGGATTCATCCTGGGCAATCCCTACGTGGGTCTCATCATCGGCGCCATCCTGGAACTGTTCTGGATCGATCGCATTCCCATCGGCATTTATATTCCTCCCAACGACTCCATAGCCGCCGTGCTGGCGGTTTCGCTCGCCGTACTGACCGGTCAGGCCGCAGGCGCCGTTTTGCCGGACTTAATGGCCCTGTCTGTTTTGGTGGCCATTCCCTTTGGTTTTGCAGTTAAACTCATTGACGTCCGGATCGTGCAGGCCAATAACCGGTTGTCGGATCAGGCCCTCGAAGACGCCAAGGCACACAATTTTCGGGCGATTGAAAAAAAAGTCTATTGGGGGCTTGCCCGTGTGTTTGTGTTTTATGTGGCCGCCTTGCTGGCGGCGCAGGCCATCGGCGTTCCCGCCTTGATGTGGCTGTATCCCCGGCTCCCCGGCCAGCTTCATAACATGCTTACGATGACCTTTTATTTTTTGCCGCTTCTGGGCATTGCCGTAGCACTCAACACCTTTAAACTGCGCGGCGCCGTTCCGGTTTTTTGCGCCATCTTTCTGGCCGTGGCCGTGATTCTGGAAATATTGCATGTCTTCTGAAAACACACCCACTGAAGTTCGCGTCGATCTGATGACGGCAATCGATCTGCCGGAAATTCTGGAAATCGAGCGGGCCTCCTATCCTACGCCCTGGACGGAAAAAATGTTTATCGATGAGATGCAGATAAAGCTGGCGCAGTGCCTGGTGGTCAAGATCGAGATTGAGGGTAAACCCGTGATTGCGGCCTATATCGTTTTCTGGCTTGTGGCGGACGAAATCCATCTGCATAATCTGGCCGTCAAAAAAGAATTCCGCCGTCAGGGGCTCGGTTGTAACCTGATGGCGCTCATGAAGGATATTGGCGGACAACTGGGCGCAACCCGGCAAACCCTGGAAGTACGTGAGCATAACGAAGCGGCCATCAACCTTTATCGCAAGTGCGGCTTTGCGGTAAAGGGCAGGCGGCCGAAGTATTACGATGATACCGCAGAAGACGCTCTGATCATGTGGGCGGGAAAATAATCAGGACAGGTTTATGGCCAAAGATGTATTTATCGGAGAAGTGCTCCGGAGTGAAGAAATCGCGCGCGATCATTTTTTGATGAAGATCCGCCTGCCTTCTGAAATGGATGATCCGATGCCCGGACAGTTCGTCATGATCCGCATCGCCGGACTGCAGGACCCTTTTTTATCGCGGCCGATCAGCATTTATGCCTTTTCGCGGGGAAAATCGTCTTGCTCGCTTGAACTGCTTTTCCGTGCGGTAGGGAAGGGAACGCAGATTCTTGCGGGGCTCATTAAAGGGTCGCTTGTGGAAATCTGCGGGCCGCTGGGTGGCAGCTACACCATTGACCCCGCGCGAAAAAAGATTGTGCTGATTGCCGGAGGCATTGGCGTTGCGCCGCTGTCGCTGCTGGCCCAATATCTGGGAAAGACCGCCTGCCGCGCCGCAGCCGACATGACGTTTTATCTGGGCGCGCAAAATGCCGAGGCCATCGTGGGCCTGGAGGCCCTGCGCAAGTATTGCTACAACATGGTCGTGTGCACGGATGACGGCTCACAGGGCGTCAAGGGATTGGTGACGAAAGCCTTTCATAAAGATATGAAAAAATACCCCCTGGCCGATACGGCCATTTACGCCTGCGGCCCCAAACCCATGCTGCGCGCCCTGTCCGCGATACTTCCGGAAGCCGCCTTCTGCCAGGTCTCGCTGGAAGAGCGCATGGCTTGCGGCGTTGGCGCCTGTGTGGGCTGCGTGGTGGCGATAAAAGACGAACAGGGCGAAAAAGCCTATCGGCGCGTCTGCGCGGACGGGCCGGTCTTTGAACTTAAAGACGTGATCTGGGAATAAAGGACAACATTGTGGAAAAAAATACATTCAAGGCAAAAGAGTTATCCCTGGCCGTTGACATTGCCGGCCTGAAAATGAAAAACCCGGTCATGACAGCATCCGGCACATTCGGTTACGGCGAGGAATACGCGGAGCTGGTCGATTTGAATCAACTCGGCGGCATTGTTGTCAAAGGCCTGTCGCTTAAACCCCGCCTGGGAAATCCGCCGCCGCGCATTATGGAGACGGCCTCTGGCATGCTCAACGCCGTCGGCCTGCAAAATGTCGGCGTGGAGGCCTTTATTGAAGAAAAGCTTCCCTTCCTGCGAGAGTATGACGTGGCCGTTATCGCCAACATTTACGGCGAAAGCTATGACGACTATGCGCAAGTGGCCGCCAGACTCAGTTCAGCCAAAGGAATCTCCGCACTCGAAGTCAATGTATCGTGCCCCAATGTCAAGGCGGGAGGCGTAAGCTTCGGCGCCGACCCGAAGGCCGCCGCAGAAGTCACGCGCCGCGTGAAAGCGCAAACCTCGCTTCCCGTTATCGTTAAACTTACGCCCAACGTCACGGATATTACCGTCATCGCACTGGCTGTCGAGGAAGCGGGCGCGGATGCCGTTTCGCTCATCAACACGCTCACCGGCCTGTCCATCGATTTGAAAACCCGCACGCCGCATTTAAAAAACATCACCGGCGGCCTGTCCGGGCCCGCCATCAAACCCGTGGCGCTTCGCATGGTCTGGCAGGTGGCGCAAAAAGTCCGCATTCCGGTGATCGGCATGGGCGGCATTTTGACCTGTGAAGATGCGCTGGAATTTATGGTCGCAGGCGCGGCTGCCGTACAAGTCGGCACGGCGAATTTCATCAACCCTCAAGCGACCCTGGAAATCCTGGATGGCATTGAGCAGTATATGAAGGAAAACAAAATTCAAAATATCCGGGAAATTGTCGGAACGCTGAAAACATAAAAAATAGATATCCTGTCATTCAGACGTGCAAAAAATAGAGAGTGAGTTATGCGCAAGGAAATGGAAGAAATACTTCAGGGCGTTTATCTGATCGGCGGGCCGGGGGTGAGCGCGGCGGAGGATGCGGCGGTTTATCTGATTGATTTTGGAGGCGAGCTGGTTTTGATTGACGCGGGCGCGGGCGGCAGTTCGTCGCAGCTTGTCCGCAATATTGAAATGCTGGGGCTTGATCCGAATGCCCTGTCGCATGTGATCCTGACACATTGTCACATTGACCACATCGGTTCCGCGCCATTTTTCCGCGAAAAATATGGCGCGAAGATTGTCATTCATGAACGCGATGCCGAGGCGCTGGAGACGGGCGATTCGATTCGCACGGCGGCCAACTGGTATGGCACGACATTTCCGCCAACGACCATCGATCATCAATTGAAAGGCGCGCAGGAGGTCTTGAAATTCGGACACGAAGACCTGCATTGCCTGCATACACCCGGTCACACGCCGGGTTCCATTTCCGTTTATCTGGACAGGGCGGGAAAGAGGATTTTGTTCGGCCAGGATATTCATGGCCCGTTTCATCAGGCCTTCGGCTCCGACATTAAAGCCTGGAAAAAATCCATGCACGCGCTTCTGGCGCTTCAGGCCGATATTCTGTGCGAAGGGCATTTCGGTATTTATCAGCCAAAAAATAAAGTACGGGAATATATCGAGCGCTACGTTGAAGAATACGATTAAATCAGCGCCAGAGAGTCGGCCACGGCCATGCCTTCTATTGTGGGACGGAGGCAACCGTCTTTTAATTCCATAAGCTTATTTTTGATCAGCTCATCGATAATCGGTTTTTTGTCAGCCAGCAAGTCCACACCATAACGATCTTTGTAAGCATTCAGGTCAATGCCGTCACGCGTGCGCATGCCCAGAAACAGCGCTTCGAGAGCCATCTGCTCAGAAGTGAGCTTTTCCAATTTTTCCACCGGTATTATCTCTTTGGCAATGTCCGCTAGATAGGCATCAACATCAGACTTATTCCACCAGCGGCGGGCGCCGTCGAAAGAATGGGCGGCAGGGCCAAGTCCAAGATATGGGATGTGTCGCCAGTATTTGGTGTTATGGCGGGATCGAAGCATTTCGCTTCGGGCAAAGTTGGAGACTTCGTAGTGATCATAACCCGCGTTTGTCAGGATGCGCGATGTGGCCATGAAGTAATCCAGTGCTTCATTTTCAGAAGGCATGCTCAGGCTGTTTTGCGAATATGTTCTGTAAAGGGGCGTTTTTGTCTCCAGTGATAATTGATAGCAGGAAAGGTGCTCCGGGGTAAATGTGAGGGCGATGTTTAAATTGTCTTTCCATGTTTTTAGATCCTGACCGTAAACGCCATAAATCAAATCCAGACCTAGGTTTTCAAATCCGGCCTGGCGCGCCTGCTCAACGGCGGCGATGGCTTCTTTGGAAGAGTGACGCCGTCCCAGAAATTTCAAGAGGCAATCATCGAAGGATTGAACGCCGATATTCAGGCGGTTGACGCCCAGAGAATGCAGGTCTTGCAAATAAGGCAACGACAGATCACCGGGGTTGACTTCCATCGTGATTTCGGCGCGTTCGGAAATTTCAAAATTTCCATGAATTTCCTTGATGATGTTTTCGATCTGCAAAATGGAAAGAAGGGAAGGGGTGCCGCCGCCGATGTAAAGAGTGTCGAAATGTTTGAATGGTCCTTCAGCGTCATTGCCCCTATTTAAAGTATTTGAAAGGGAAAAATTGGGACGTGCTTGGTAAAACGCCATTTCCCGGCTGATGGCTTGAACAAATTCATCAATAAGCTCAGTCGATGCGATGGAGTAAAAACTGCAATAGCTGCATTTGCTCAAGCAAAACGGGATGTGAATGTAGAGACCTGGTTTTTCGGAGCTAATCATTATCCGATTTCAGAATGGCAAAGATGTAGGGAACGGTTCTTTAGTCCGGCGCATGCCGGATCAAACCGTTCCCTACTATAATTTTTAATCATTGTCGGATTTCAAGACGGCCAGAAACGCGCTTTGCGGAATGCTGACGGAGCCGATCATCTTCATACGCTTCTTGCCTTCCTTCTGCTTTTCCAGCAGTTTTCTCTTGCGCGAAATGTCGCCGCCATAGCATTTGGCGGTCACGTCTTTACGATACGCGCTGATGGTGCTGCGGGCGATGATCTCCGATCCGATGGCGCCCTGAATGGCGATTTTATACATCTGGCGGGGAATTTCGTCCTTGAGGCGTTCACAGGCCAGAAGTGAGCGCGCGCGGGCGCGGTCACGGTGCACAATCTGGGAAAGCGCATCGACTTTTTCGCCGTTGACGAGAATATCCATGAGCACAAGCGTACTTTCACGGTAATCAATGACGTTGTAATCAAACGAGCCATAGCCCTGTGTCACAGATTTAAAGCGATCATAAAAATCGAAAATGACTTCTGCCAGCGGCATTTCGTAGGAGAGCTCGACGCGGCCGGGGCCGGTGTAGTTCATGTTGGAATTAACGCCGCGTTTATCCATGCACAGTTTCATGACCGTTCCCAAATAGCGTTCCGGCAGCATCATGGAGGCGCGGATAAACGGCTCTTCGCCTTTGGCGATGCTCATCTGGTCCGGGTAATGCGTGGGGTTGTCCACATAAAGAACCGTGTTGTCTTTGAGCGTAAAACGATAGCGGACGCTGGGAACGGAGAGAATAATGGAAAGATCATATTCGCGTTCAATGCGCTCCTGAACAATATCGAGATGGAGCAAACCTAAAAAGCCGCAACGGAAGCCCTGTCCCAGCGCGGCGGAGGAGTCTTTTTCGTAAATGAAAGACGCATCATTGAGTTTATATTTTTCCAGCGAATCGGCCAGATCCTGATAGTCGTCGGACGCAATGGGATAGATGGAGGCAAACACGACGGGCTTGACTTCCTTGAAGCCAGGCAGGGGTTGCGCGCAGGGTTTGTCCTGATGCGTAATCGTGTCACCGGTTCGAACATCGGACACCGTTTTGACGCCGGCGATGATGTAGCCGACCTCTCCGGCGGCAAGCCGGTCGCGCTTGGTGCGCTGAAGCAAAAAGTGACCGACTTCTTCAACTCTATACGTGGCGTTGTTATACATGAAGCGGATGATGTCGCCCGCCTTGACGGCGCCTTCAAAAATGCGGCAATGAATGATCGTGCCGCGGTATGCGTCGTATTTGGCATCGAAGATCAAAGCGGCCAGGGGGTTTGTTTCGCTGCCTGTCGGCGGCGGAATCCGTTCCACGATGGCTTCCAGAATGTCGGGAATGCCGATGCCCTCCTTGGCGGAGGCTTTAATGTGTGTGTCCGTGTCGAGTCCCAGTTCGGAATCGATTTCTTCGAGCACCCGGTCAATATCGGCGGAGGGCAGATCGATCTTATTGATGACGGGAATGATTTCCAGGTTGTGCTCCATCGCCAGATACAGATTGGCAAGTGTCTGGGCCTGGACGCCCTGCGCCGCGTCAATCAGCAGAAGCACGCCTTCGCACGATGCCAGTGACCGCGACACTTCATAAGAAAAATCCACATGGCCGGGCGTGTCAATCAGATTCAGGATGTAGGTTTTACCGTCTTTGGCGACGTACGGAAGCGAAATGGCATTGCTCTTAATGGTGATGCCGCGCTCGCGCTCGATATCCATGTTGTCGAGGAGCTGATCCTGAAAATTTCTTTCATTGCACACGCCGGTGAATTGAATGAGCCGGTCGGCCAGCGTTGATTTTCCGTGATCGATATGCGCGATAATACTGAAGTTACGAATATTTTCCATAGTCTGTTAAAAAAAGCCCTCCACGGGTACTGGAGGGCTTTATATCCTAAAATCTTTCCGGGTGCAATTAACCCAGTTTTTTCATCAGGTCTTCGGAGACTTCCTTGACGCCTGAGCGGCCATCGACCACGATGACCTTGGTTTTTTCTTTGAAGAAAATGACGGCGGCCAGCGTGCCGGTTTTCGTGTCGTAGTAAATGCCGTGACGCTTGTCGATGGCGGCCGCGTCCTGATCATCGGCGCGGGTGGTCAACTCTTCGCAGCCGCACACGCGGCAGACGGGTTTGCCGTCTTTTTCAGCCGGTTTGATCGCGTCGATGAAGATGTTGTTGGGATGGTTGTTGTCCGTTTTGCAGAGTCTGCGGCCCATGATGCGCTTTTTGGCGGTTTCACGGTCGAGATCGATTTCGATGACGAAGTCCAGCTTGATGTTTTCTTTCTGGAGTGCGGCCCAAAGGGCTTCCGCCTGAACCAGATTGCGGGGGAATCCATCCAGAAGCCAGCCCTTTTTGGCGTCGTCTTCTTTGAGGCGATCCAGAATCATGGGAATGGTGATGTCATCGGGAACCAGTTCGCCGCGGTCGATAAACGCTTTTGCTTTTTCACCCAGCGGGGTTTTCTTGGAGATGTTCTGGCGGAAAATCACACCGGTTTCAATGTGGGGAACGCCGAATTTTTTCTGAACGATTGCGCCTTGCGTGCCTTTGCCGCTGCCGTTGGGGCCAAATATTAAAATGTTCACGATTTTGAGACTCCTTTCAGTAAAGTGTTTAACCGCGGTTCTTATAGTGTATTGCCGGATTTTTCGCAAGATAAAGATTGACCGGTGGTTACTCAAAGATAACAAGCAACTGGAGAAATAGCGCCGTTATGCTTCTATTTGTTGGAACTCAGCGGTAATTGTCTTAGTTTGCCGGGGATAACGCCCTGATGGCTTCGTCGATGTTGAGACGTCTTTGCGACCCTTCGGGGAAAAAGGCCTGGGCTTTGCGGAAATGAAAAAGCGCGCTTTGGGGTTTTGAATCTTTCCTGAAATGCAGCCCAAAGTAGTAATGGGCGTCGCCGGGATGATTCAGCCGGCCATAGCTCATGGCGATGTGATAGTAAATATCCGGCTCCAGAAGAATTTCATTTTCCAACGCCAGAAAGCAAGATAACGCGGTTTGAAAATCTCCGAGGGCAAAACTGGTTTTTCCCAGCGCGAGCCTCGCGGGTTTATTGTTCGGATCAACCAAAAGAGCCCTGGTCAGCAGCGGCTGAGCTTTCTCGGGGGTTCCGGCTTTGAGGTAAAGCAGTCCCGCGGTTTTAAGCAGCTCTTCATCTTTGGGTTGAAGGATGAGCGCCCGATTGAGAAGTTCAAGCGCGGTGTCGGTTTTACCCAGATAGTCCTGGGTTAAGGCCAGGGCATAGAGCAGATCAACATCATCCGGCCGGCTGTCTAAAGCCTGCGACAATTGACGGCTGCGTCTTTGCATGTCCGGGATATCTGAAATCACCAGCGCCTGCATGCGTCTGAAGTTGCCGACAATGTTTGATGCTCCGGTGCGGGAAGTGTAGTGCGTCAGAATCAGGGTGTCCAGATAAAACATCCGGTCATCCGTTCCGGGGTGCGTTTTAAGATAGGAGGGAATGCTTCGCGATAAAAAATCAAACTGTTTGATAATTTTTAAAAATTCCACCATCGCCTGGGGATAGTAGCCGGCCTGGACCAGATAACCCAGTCCCAGGCGGTCTGCCTCTTCTTCATGATCGCGCGAATACTTGAGCGTCATGGCGCTTGCGCCGGCTACGGAAAATGCGGCAATGGCGGCCGTGGCCTCTCCGCCGCCGCCCAGAAACGCTCCGGCGATAATGGCCGCCATGGCGGCAATATTGAGTTTCTGCGATTTTGAGATGATGGAGGCGACATGCCGGGCATTGGCATGTGCAATTTCATGCGCTAAAACACCAGCCAGCTGTGCTTCGTTTTCCACGGCGGTAATCAGGCCTTTGTTGACATAAATGTAGCCGCCGGGCGTGGCAAAGGCGTTGATGGCTGAGCTGTTGAAGATGGAAAACGTATATTGAAAGGAGGCTTTTTCGCTTTGCGACAGAACGCGATTGCCAATAGCCGAAACGTAGGCGCTTAATTTGGGATCGGACAACAGAAAATTTTTATTGTAGAGCTTGTCATAAATTTCGCGTCCCAGTTTTTTTTCATCATCGATCGTGAACGCAGCCAGGCAGTGCGTTGAGCCTGCTGAGATCAACAGCACGAGAACCACCAGAAAAAGGATTGCTTTTGGAAAACTTGGATACATGGTTGACATTTTCACCCATTTGTAGTGTGTCAACATCCTAACGGCTTTACCGCAAATAGGCAAGATGCGTTTCGTGATTTTCTTAAGACGAGCGAAGGAGCGGCAAATTCATGAAAAAAGTGATTACGATTGACGGACCGGCAGGCGCCGGTAAAAGCACGGTCAGCAAAGCCCTGGCCCAAAAGCTTCAATACCTTTACCTGGACACGGGTGCGCTGTATCGTGCGCTGGCTTACAAGGCGCTTCGGGAAAGCGTGCCCGTGAATGATCCCGACGCGCTTAAGAGGCTGTGTTCGTCCACACAGGTTACGCTCAAAAATGCGGACGGGAAGATGGCTGTCTATGTGGATGGTGAAGACGTCGGCGACAAAATCCGCACGGAGGATGTGGGACTGGCCGCCTCCACTTTGTCCGGTTTCAAGGTTGTACGGAATAAACTGCTGTCGCTGCAGAGGCAGGCAGGGGCTAAAGGCGGCGTGGTCGCCGAGGGAAGAGACATGGGGTCTGTCGTGTTTCCGCATGCAGATTTTAAATTCTATCTCGATGCCGACCTTCAGGAAAGAAGCAGGCGACGCCATCAGGAATTGAACCAGAAGAGTGGTCAAATTGAAATGGATCGTGTTATCCGTGACATGCAGACCAGAGACGAGCAGGATTCCCACCGTAAAATCGCACCTCTGAGAGCGGCGGCGGATGCGGTCATCATTGATTCGACGTTTTTGACTGTATCGGAAGTTGTTGAAATGATAATTAAAAAAATGTCATCCGGCGGCTTTGCCATTGAGGCGATGGCGGAATAAGGAGTCTTGATTTGTCTTGCTATTTAATATTCGGTATGTTAGGCATCGAAAATTAAAATAGTTTCATAATAATTAGGGGGTATAGGGTTAATGGTTAACAACAACAACGAAAATTCAACAAGTTTAAAGGAGGGTAAGGCCGGTTCTTCCAGGGATGAAGACATGGAATTTAAAGAGCTCTATGAGCAGAGCCTTAATCAACTCCAGTATGGCGATGTCGCCTGCGGCAAAGTGGTCCATATTACATCGGATACCGTTATGGTGGATGTGGGATGGAAAACGGAGGGCTATATCCCCATCAAAGAACTCAAAGACGCACAGGGAAATGTTTCGGTTTCCGTGGGCGATGACATAGAAGTGTTCATCGACAAGAGAGATTCGGATGGAAATCTGATTCTGTCGCGTGATAAGGCCGCCAAGTTAAAAGTCTGGGATGAAATCAAGCAGATCAGCGAAAGCAATACAACCATAAAAGGAACCGTGATCGAGAAGGTCAAGGGCGGTCTCTCCGTCGATATCGGCATTCCGGCTTTTTTACCCGGTTCGCAAATTGATACCCGTCCGATCAAGGACATGGATCAGTTTGTCGGCCAGACGATGGAGTTTCATATTCTGAAATATGACCGGAAAAGAAACAATGTGGTTCTTTCCCGCCGCTCGATCGTTGCCCTGGAAAGAGAAAGCGAAAAGAAAGATACCCTCAGCAATCTCGCTGAAGGAAGTATCGTTGAAGGGGTGATCAAGAATATCACGGATTACGGGATCTTCATCGACTTGGGCGGCATCGATGGATTGCTCCATGTGACTGACATTTCCTGGGGGCGCATTGCCAAACCGGCAGATGTTTTCCATAAGGGAGAGAAAATTACCGTTAAGGTGTTGTCTTTTGACCGGGAAAAAGAGCGTGTCTCTCTGGGATTGAAACAGCTTCATGAAAATCCCTGGGAAAATATTATGGAAAAATACCCGGTCGGCGCTCTTGTCGAAGGCAAGGTCGTCAATCTGACGGATTATGGCGTTTTTATTGAACTGGAACCGGGCGTCGAAGGTTTGGTGCATATCTCCGAGATGTATTGGACCCGTGAAATCAAACACCCTTCCAAGGTTCTGAAAGTTGGCGAAACGCTGAAGGTGGTTGTCCTTGAAGTGAATCCGGAAGCCAAGCGCGTATCGCTTAGCTTGAAGCAGACCACCGCAAACCCGTGGGAAAAACTCAAAGAGAAGTATCCTGTGGGCACTGTGGTCAAAGGCCAGGTTCGCAATATTACGAATTTCGGCGTGTTTATCGGCATTGAAGAAGGCATTGACGGCTTGGTTCATGTGTCGGATATTTCGTGGAAACACCGGGTTGCCCACCCCTCCGAGTTCTTCAAAAAAGGACAGGAAGTGGAAGCGGTTGTGCTGAATATTGATGTGGATAATGAAAAATTTTCTCTGGGCATCAAGCAGATTGAAAAAAATCCATGGGAAGAATTACCGGAAAAATATTCGCCGGGCAGCGTCGTTACGGGTAAAATCACCAATTTTACGGACTTCGGCATTTTTGTCGAAATTGAACAGGGGATTGAAGGCTTGGTGCACATCTCCGAAATCAGTTCAAAGCGTGTCAAATCGTCCGCCGAACTCTACAATGTGGGTGATACCGTTTCCGCAATGGTTAAAAGCATTGACGTTAAGACCAAGAAAATCCGCTTGAGCATCAAAGATATGGAGGCCCCGCCGCAGGTTCAGACGCCGAGCGCAAGCCAGTATATCAACAATCGTGAAAATATTGGTTCCACTCTGGCGCAGGCGCTGGCGGATGTAAAAATCGGCTCACAGCAGAAGGATTAATGCATGCGAAAGCATCCTGTCCTTTTCGGATTGGTTTTACTTATCATCATGGGCGCCGTCTTGTATTTTTTCTTTTACAGGGCCGGCGCCCACTCCAGCGCTAAAACCACAATAACCACGTTTTCCGCAAGCGACAAGATAGGCGTTGTTTCGGTGGAAGGCGTCATCAGTGACTCCAAAGAAATTGCAGAGAATCTGGACGAATTCGGCAAGGATAACGATATTCTTGCCGTCGTTTTGCGAATTGACTCTCCCGGTGGCGGTGTTGCGGCTTCTCAGGAAATTTATGACGCAGTCGTTGATCTCAAAAAGAAAAAGAAAGTTGTCGTTTCCATGGGGTCTGTTGCAGCCTCCGGCGGATTGCTGATTGCCTGTGCCGCCGATAAGATTGTCGCCAATCCCGGGACCATCACAGGCAGTATTTCCGCCATTATGCAGTTTGCCAATATGGAAGAACTGTTTAATAAAATCGGCATAAAATCTTCCGTCGTCAAAAGCGGAAAATATAAGGATATCGGATCCCCGATGCGTGAGATGACGCCGGAGGAGCGCGTTATTCTTCAGGAAGTGGTTGACGATATTTACAATCAATTTGTTGATGTCATTGTTGAAAACCGAAAACTTACGCGAGAACAGGTTGTCGCGATCAGCGATGGTCGTGTTTTTACGGGACGCAAGGCCAAAGAGTTGGGACTTGTGGATGAACTGGGGGATCTGGCGGCCGCTGCAAGACTGGCGGCAGAACTTTCCGGTAAAAGTGGAATAAACGAACTGGTTTATCCGAAAAAAAAACGTATCAATGTTTTTGATTACATGTTTGAAAGCGCCTCGAATCAATTTGCCCGGGCGATCATGAGGGAAGCGGGAAAATTAAACGGGGTGGGGTACCTGTATCACCCATAATGCCACTACAGGAAAAGGGTCGTGACCAAAAACGAACTCATCAAAAAAATAACCGAACAATTTAAACCCTATTCCCGGAAGGACATTGCGCTGGTTGTGCAGACGGTTTTGGATTCCATGATTGACGCTCTGAAAAAAAATGAGCGCATCGAAATACGAGGATTCGGAACATTGACCATTCGGAAACGCAAGCCGCGGATGGGCCGCAATCCAAAATCAGGAGCACCCGTAACGCTGGGTGACAGAAGGGTTGCATTTTTTAAAACAGGCAAGGAACTGAGGCTGATGGTGGACGGTAAAAAATGACATATAAAAATATTTTGCTCGAAAAGAAAAACAGTTATGCCGTTATCCAGTTTAACCGCGTTCATGAAATGAATGCGCTTTCCAAGGAAATGCGTCTGGAATTCAATGATGCGCTCCTCGAAGCGGAAAATGATCCACAAGTGAAAGCGCTTGTCATCACGGGAGGCGAATATGTCTTCTCCGCCGGCATGGATATCAAGGAAATGTCACTTCTGGCGAATGTTGAAATTGACGATTACTTCGCCTCTATGAAACAGTACCTGAAGAAAATATACTCTTATCCCAAGCCGGTTATTGCGGCCGTGGGCGGCATTGCCCTGGGGGGCGGGTTCAATATTGTAACGGTATGCGACTTGATCGTCGCTTCCGAGAGCGCCATTTTCTGTCACCCGGAATTAAGATTCGGTCTGAGTCCGCTTTTTTATCCGCTCAGTCAGATTGTCGGGGTGACCAAAGCCAAGGAAATTGTCATGCTGGGTGAGCCGATCGGGGCCAATGAAGCTTTAAGCATCGGTCTGATCAATAAAGTGTTTCCTCCCGAACGATTCATGCAGGAAGCCGAAAAACTGGCGCAAACGTTGTCGAATCGATCTCCAAAGGCGCTTGAAGAGCTGAAAAATATTTGTTCCGTTGTTCCCAGAATGGATAAAATTGCCGCTTTGGATATGGAGTTGTCGATTGGCGGCATGCTGTTTGCGCGGGACGAACGGAAAATTCACATGAATGAAGTTCTGTTCCTCGATAAACTGCGCAAAAAAAAGAAATAAGATTTTTAGAGATTATCCCAGTCATTGCCGGGTGCGGCAAAGTCTTTGAGCTGGTCCCTTCTCTTTTTATGCTGGAGCTTTTTGAGCGCTTTGGCTTCGATCTGACGGATGCGTTCGCGGGTAACGCCCATCATATCCCCCACTTCCTCAAGAGTAAAAGGGCCATAGTTGCATGCCACCCATGTGCAGTTCAAAAAGGCTTCGTTTTTCAAGCGCCACTCACATGTGGTGTCCGTGCAGATCTCGGAGATTAAAAGACCGGTTTTTTTGCATATATATGTATTAATCATCAACATGATCCCTTCTGAAAGAGTAAATCGGGCGGAACTTATTGTTTCTTGAGTCTTTTGTCAATATGATTATAAGAAAAGATCAAAACGTAATTTTTTCCGGCTGTCGGCGTTCCGGGACGTATTGATGTGGAATATTGTTTGCGTTCCAGTCCTTTGAAACATATAAGTTACAGTAACAACTACCGAATTCTTCGATGTCCTGTTCTCGGTAAACACACGGGCACATGATGTCGCGGTCTTTTTCCCGATTCCCGCTGGCCAATCGGCAGGGGCAGGAAGTATATCCGTAACGTTCTTTGTTTACGAGCAGATCACCGAGAATCGAAAGAACCCAGTTTTTATCCTGATTAAAAAAATAACCCTTGGGCTCCTGTGCCTTTTTCAGCAGATCATAGAGTTCAGAGGCCGTCATTTGATGCCCAGCGCCTCCCGAAGATCATTTTCTTTGAAACCGATAATGATTTTTTCACCGATGATGATGGTCGGAAAAGAGCGCTGTGGATTATATTGCACCACATCTCTGAGCGCCGCTTCTCTGTGCTCGCCCTGAAGAAGATCAACATCGGTTGCATCAAAAGAGATCTGATGATCATTTAAAAATTTTTTAGCGGCTTTACAGTGGCTGCATGTACTCAAGGTGAATATTTTGACTTGATTTGCCATTGGCGTCCTCCTGAAATCTTTGAGCCAATATATTGTTTGTTTGCGTTATGTCAAGGCAATATAAGGCAATATTATAAACGCGCCGCACAAAACCCAAGCGGTTTAAATTAAAGATTGGTGTTGGCTAAAAATTAAAAGTGAACTCTTTAAGAATTAAAAGTGAACACTTT
>CAZSQS010000072.1:0-17802 GCA_964608995.1 uncultured Smithella sp.
TTGACCGTCGGGATGCCGCTTTTGTTGCCGCCATGCTCCACGCCTTCGCGCACGCCTTCGTAAATGCGGCGGGGGTGCAATATGCGGGGCGGAAGTTTCTTTTTATGGAAGGGCGAGGCAAAGCAAAACACATCTGTGTTGAAGATGAGCTTCGCGCCGATGCCTGTGCCGAACGGGTCGCGATTCACGCCGACGATGCCGGTGAGCGCCCCGCCGTAAGGGTCGAGCGCCGAGGGCGAATTGTGCGTTTCCACTTTGAAGACCAGATTATGATCGTCGTTGAACTGAATGACGCCCGCGTTATCGACAAACACGGACAGACAGAAATCCTTCTTGCCTTTGGCTTTGCGGATTTTGGCCGTCGAGCCTTTGATATAGGTTTTAAAAAGGGAGTTGATGATCTTTTTTGTGCGCCCATCGTTGTATTCGATGCGGCTGTTGAAGATTTTATGTTTGCAATGCTCCGACCAGGTCTGCGCGAGGCACTCAAGCTCCACGTCGGTCGTGTTTTCATCGAGCCCCACTTTTTTACGGGCTTTGAGAACGGCGGGATCGGTGTAGTATTTCACAATCGCCTGCATCTCTTCGAGATTGAGCGCGAGGAGCTTCTCCGAGCTGATCTTCAAAAGCGCACCGGCATCGAGGGTTGTCAGATTGATTTGCAGCACATACGGCCGGTCTTGCCCCGTCACCTGCGGGACAACGGCGGGAAGGCCCTTTTTAAAATCATAGTCGGCTTTGCTTACGACCTGATGGCGTTCGATGAGATCATTGGCCAGAAGGCCTGAGGCGATCCGCTGTGCGTCGGCTTTGGAAATCGGGCCGGAGATCAGATATTGCCGCGAGGTATAAACATTGACTTGGCGATCTCCGAGGTTCTCGCCCAGCAACAGGAGAATCGCCTCTCTCGCGGTTTTACCGACATTGTCGGTCACGCCGGGGCGAAAGCCCACTTCAATGAGCCAGTCAAAGCCGCTCGCCAGCGGCCGGTTGACGGCATATTCCTGAATCACCGGGTCCGAAAGCGGCCCTGCCGCCGCCGCCTGAAGCTCCGGGGCGGTAAGAGTTCCCTCAATCGTATAGACCTCGACGGTGGCCACATGATCCACCGGCAGGCCCAGGTTCTCGCCAATGCGCTTTTTCGTCTTTTCACCCAACGCATCGCGCGTGCCTTGAATAAATCCCACTTCAATTCTGTCTGCCATGAATTTTCCTTGATAAATCCGACATATTTCGTCCATCCGCCGCATGGGCGGACATTTGGGGCTTATACCCAAAACCCCCCGATTATGCAATCTGCAATTGTGTTTTCCCGTTTTGCATTTTGCTTGACACGCCTGGCGTTTAAACGCAAGATAACGTGTTTGTTTTTCAACAATTTTTCAAGGAGGGTGTAAATGAAAAAAATCATTTTAGTCAAAAGGCTGGTTCTCGTTTGCCTTTCGGCGCTGGTTTTAACCGGATGCGGCGCATCGGGAAAAAAGATTGTCATGAAGGCTGACAGCTACACGCCGTCTTTCAAGGCGAGTGAATTCAGCCGTTATAAAGGCAAGAAGGCGGTGCTGGCCAATTTCCACAACCAGGCCCAAAATACAACGAACTGGGGTTACTCAAGCGCCGACAAGAAAATTTCCTACGAAGGCACGGAAAGACTCGAGAGCCATTTTGCGAGCTGTTTTCAGAAGTCCTTCAAGCATATCGGCGTGAATCTGGTGGATTACGTCCATGACCCCGCCTACACAGTGCGCACCTGGTGGGGCGTGGCCGGATACCGCGCGCCCAAAGGCGTGCCGGAGTTTCAGCTGATCCTGACGTCGCTTAACGATTCGGAATTTAAATTCCGCGCGCTGGTCTTCCGCGACGGAGAGACCAAACTTGACAAGGAAATGAGCGTTTCAATGGCCGCTGCGGGTACGGATGATCCGGCGGCGCTGGAAAAACGCGCATACTCCCTGGTCGATTCGGCGTTTGTCACGATTTTGCGCGACCGCGATTTCCAGAAGGTATTTTAATCTGTAGGGAACCGCTCGCGAGCGGTTCCCTACGCGTTTTCCAGGACGACATGGATATATTCCTTTATATTATTTTAGCGGTTTTGCTGCTTGTTGTGGCGCTTCAGATTTTTTTGATCCGGAGAGGCGGTGTAAATTTGTCACCTCTGGAGTCAAGGCTCGATGCGCTGCGGGATTCTCAGGAGCGCACGGACCGCTCGGTGCGCGAAGAAATTGCCCGCTCACGCGCGGAAGTCCAGTCCTATTCGCAGCAGGAACGAACGGAGCTGGCTGGCGCGCTCCAATCGTTTGGCGAAGCGCTTCAAAAAAGCATCACGTCCATCGCAACACTCTCCAACGAGCAGCTCGAGAGCTTTGCCAGACAGCTTAACCATCTGACGGCTGCCAATGAAAAAAAACTCGACGATATTCGTGTAGAAATTGACACGAAGCTGCGGCAGATTTCCGAAGACAACACCCGCCAGCTCGACCGCCTGCGCGAAACCGTGGATGAAAAGCTGCAAAACACGCTGGAGAAGCGTCTGGGCGAATCCTTCAAGCAAGTGTCCGAAAGGCTCGAACAGGTGCATCAGGGCCTGGGCGATATGCGACAGCTTGCGGCGGGCGTGGGGGATTTGAAAAAAGTGCTCACCAACGTCAAGACGCGCGGAACCTGGGGCGAAGTCCAGCTGGGCGCGCTTCTGGAAGAGATGCTGGCCCCCGAACAATATCTGAAAAATGTCAAAATTCAGCCGGGCACGAACGACTTTGTGGAATTTGCCATCCGGCTTCCCGGCCAGGGCGATACCCAGAGCGATTGCGTCCTGATTCCGGTGGATGCGAAATTTCCCATCGAGGATTACAGCCGCCTGCTCGACGCTCAGGAGCGAGGCGATGCGGCAGCGGCCGATGAGGCGGTGCGACAACTGGAAGCGAGCATCAAAAAATCAGCCAAAGACATTTCCACCAAATATCTCGCGCCGCCAGCCACGACGGATTTCGGTATTTTGTTTCTGCCGTCAGAGGGCCTTTATGCCGAAGTCATCCGGCGCACGGCGCTGGTGCAGCTGCTGCAGCGTGAGCACCATATCGTCATATCCGGCCCTTCAACGTTTGCCGCCTTTTTAAACTCTCTGCAAATGGGGTTCCGGGCACTGGCCATTTCCAAACGTTCCGGCGAAGTCTGGAAAGTGCTGGGCGAAGTCAAGAGCGCCTTCGGGCGGTTTGGCGATTCGCTGGAGGTCATCCGCAAACGCCTGGAGCAGGCGGCAGGCTCCGTCGATGACGCACAGAAAAAAACCAAAACGCTGGCCAACAAACTCCGCTCAGTCGAAGCCCTGCCGGAAGCACCCGCCGTCCTGATCCTCGACGACGACCAAGCCGACGCCTAGCCTTCCTGGGAAGACTTTGTGACTTTTGAACAATGATATTCCCACGTCATTCCCGCGAAAGCGGGAATCCAGGAACCAATTGAAAATGCGCATCGATTCCCGCCTTCGCGGGAATGACAATATGGTGGGTTTTTGGCTTTTTTAAAATTCTGGCGTTATTTTCTTTTTTTCTTCCGGGATACGGCTTTGTCTGGCGTCTTCAGGTGGCCTTCCTCGGCGCACCGGCATAGATCAATCATCTTCGTGGGCACAAGTCCCATATCCTCAATCATTTCATGATCCATCAGGCTTTCGCGCCCGGTAGTGGTCAGATAGTTGCCCGTCATGAGCGAATTGACGCCAGCCATGAGGCTAAGCGGCAGAAGCTGGCGCAGATTCTTTTCCTTGCCGCCGCAGAGCTTGATGTCCTTGTCCGGCAGCAAAAAGCGGTAAACCGCCAGCGTCATGAGGATCTCCATCGGCGAAAGCGGCTTCATCCCATAAAGGGGCGTGCCCTTGATAGGATTAAGCAGATTGACGGGGACGGAATCCACGTCCAGATCCCGCAGGGTTTCGGCAAGCTCAATGCGGTGCGTCATGCCTTCACCCAGACCAAAAAGACCGCCTGCGCAAACGGACAGGCCAGCCTCACGCGCCGTGCGCAGCGTTTCGACATCCTCTTCGTAGTCGTGGGTTGTGCAGATGTGTTTAAAAAAGCTTCGCGCCGTTTCCAGGTTATGGTGGTAGCGGTACAGGCCCGCGTCTTTGAGCTCGCGGGCGCGCGCCGGATCGAGAAGCCCCAGCGACGCGCAGGCACAGAGGCCCATTTTTTGTAAACCCTCGACCGCCTTAAAGATTTCCGTCCATTCCTTTTTTGATATGAGGCGCTTTCCGCTGGTGACGATGCCGAAAAACTCCGCTCCGTCTTTTTGAGCGCGCGCCGCTTCTTTCAGGATTTCTTTGGCCGGTTTCAAAGGATAGGCGGGCGCCTGGGTCGGGTAATGGGACGACTGCGCGCAGAATTTGCAGTCTTCGGAGCAGCGGCCGGATTTGGCGTTGGTGATGCCGCACAGGATGATGCTTTTGCCCTTGAAGTGTTCACGGATTTCAGAGGCGGCCGCAAAAACGCGCCATGGATGATCCGAGCCTTCGATAAAGAGCTCCAGCGCCTCACCTGTGGAAATCCCTTTACCCCGAAGCGCTTCATTTTTCAGTTTTTCGATGCGATCCATATTTTATCCCCCCCTGCCTGAAGTCGGGCGTTTATACGGGGAAAAAGCCGGATCTGTCAATTTATAAATGGTAATCGCCGGAGGCTTCGGGTTGATACAGAATATCATCCACCCGAACCTTGCGAACGCCGGACGGAACGGGCCATTCGATGACGTCGCCTTTGGCATAACCCAGAAGCGCCATGCCCAGCGGCGCTAAAATGGAGAGTTTATTTTGAGAGATATTTGCGGCGGAGGGAAAGACCAGCGTATAGGTGGTGGTTTCACCCGAATCAATGTCCGTCACGCTGACCTGAGAGTTCATGGTGACGACATTCGCAGGAACCGCCTGCGGCTCGACCAGTTTCCCGGAGTAGAGCTCTTTCTCCAGCATATCCAGATGTGCCTGGTTGGCTTTGGCAGACGAGCGCAAGCCCTCAATGAGTTCGGTTAATCGGTCCATGTCAAATTTGGTAATGTATATCGAACGCTTCGCCATAGCTTGCTCCCCCATCTGGATTTTAATTTTTTTTTCAGGTTTACTGAAGGTTTCTGCGTGGAAGTTCAATTCCACAATATATCGCTTTGAAAATAATAACCTTTTTAATCAGGTTGCAGTATAAGTAAATAAAAAATGATTGTCAACCGAATGATCCGGTTTTTAAGTTTTTGCATTCTTTAGTCGAATGAATAAACAGGCGCATTGACTTTACGGCATAGCTTGATCTATGAAGTGAATAAGCGGATTCCTCTTTTCAGTATAAGGATATAAACCTATGAAATGGTTGCTTCTCAGTTTAGTGGCCCTGGTTTTCAGCGTCATGGTTGGATACGCGGCGCCTCCCGAAAATCAAAGAAACATCCAGATAGCCCAGGCCGAAACGGCGCTTACCCCCGGCGAAAACACTCAGGCGTTGTCATCACAGGCGCTCATTGTCGGCAACAAGGTGTCAAAGCGCTACCATCTGCCCGGCATGCCTTTTTACGACAAGGTACGCAAAGAGCGGCGAGTCTATTTTGAAACGGAACAGGAAGCCATCGCCGCAGGCTATTACAAATCCGGTACGGGCAAGGATTTGACCGGGAAGCCCCCGAGCCCGCCTCCAGCGACTGAGGCAGTCACGGCGCCCGCCGCGGAACCGGTGGAAACCGTGCCGGCCTCCGAACCGGTAGCCGTTTCGCCCGTCGCGCCGGACGCCACAGAAAAGCCCCCTGCCCCGGCAAGCGCCCCGGGCGAAGCCCTTGACCCGTCCGCATCGTCATCCCAACCCATTGATAAAATGATGAACTTGACGCTTGCGGACTGTCTGGAGATTGCCTTTGCCCAAAACCGGATGCGCGCCGTTTCACGCGAATCCATCAAAATTGCCGAAGCGCAGCACAAGCAGGCGCTGTCCGGCCACTGGCCGCAGCTCAAAGCATCGCTCACGGCCGTGCGGATGGACGAGGACCCCACGTTTGTTTTCCCGTCCCAGGCTCTGCCCCTGGGCGAGGCCAGCCGTCCGTTTGCCGAGGCGATCGCCAATGCCCAGCTCGCAAAACTCGGCATCACGCCGGATTCCGTGGGGCTTGACGCCTACAACAACGCCTTGAACATGGCCACCAACGAAGCGCTCAACCACTTAAGCGCCGCCTCCATGCCGGAACAGAAAATTAAACTCATGGATCGCGATTTGCTGACGATGACCCTGAGCCTGATATATCCACTCTACACAGGCGGTAAAATTTCGTCTCTGGCCAGACAGGCCAAAGCGGGCGTGGAGGTCAGCCGGGAAGAAGCACGCCAGACGGATCTCCAGATTCTTCGTGACATTAAGCAGTATTATTATGGACATATCCTGGCCGGACAAATTTCCCAGATGGGCCGGGCCGCCCTGGAGCAGTTTGAAGCCACCCAGACGTTGACGGAAAATCTGTATCAGCACGGCTCGGGAAGAGTTAAAAAAACCGATTATTTACGAACGAAAGTGATGACGACCGCCGTGCGCTCGGCCATTGAAGTGCTCAAATCCAATGAAGAGCTCTCCCTCTCGGCGCTGGCCAATACGATGGGACTGGCCTGGAATACGCCGATAGCCGTGGCCCGGGCCGATATCCCCTTTACGCCCTTTGGCGGCAATCTTGATGAACTGGTCAGATGGGCGCATCAAAACAATCCGCAAATGAATTCGGTGCGTCTGGGGCTTGACGCCAGAGAGGCAAAGGTGTCGGAAGCGCGCTCGGGACATCTGCCGATGGTTGCGCTCTTCGGCAATCTCTCCCGTCTGGAAAACGCGTATGACGGAGGGCTGGTGACGGAAGAAAACCGCAATTCCTGGCAAATCGGCGTGTCGGTCGAACTGCCGATCTTTAACGGATTTCGCACCAGCAAAGAAGTGCAGGAAGCAAAATTGCGCCTCGAAAAACTCAAGCATCAGAGTCTGCTTCTGTCCGAAGGCGTCGCTTTACAGGTCAAAGCCGCCTTTTTGCAGATTGCCCGATCCGAGGCCCAGGTTCGGACTCTGAAAGAAGCGCTTGACGCAGCTGCGGAAAACAGGCAACTCACTGTGCGGGCTTATGCTCAGGAACTCGTAGAAACCAAAGACATCATCGAAGCGCAGCTTCTGGAATTTGTCATGCATGGGCAGTATCTCAAGGCGCTTTATGACCATCAGGTCAATGTCGCCCAGCTCGAATATTGGATCGGAAAGAGTCTTTATGAATAAGTTTAAAGGGATTTTATGTTTTTTAGTAGTCGCCTTATGCTTTTGCGCTGCAAACTCTGGCTTTAGTGAAGAGAATAGGCAAAAAATATTTGTCGGCTATTCCGTGGAAGGCATGACGGACGTGGATCCGAAGGACGCAGAAGCCGCGCTTCGCGTCTGGGCCAAGGAAATCGGTGCAAATTTAGGCTTTGACGTTGAAATCACGCTTTATCAATCTGTGGACAACCTCATCCGGGATTTCTCGAACCGCAAGCTCGATTTCGTGTCCATGCAGACGCTCGACTTTCTCAAGTACACCCCTCAGATCAACATCAAACCGGATCTGGCTGTCTATCGTGACGGTAAAATTTTCATCCACTACGTCGTGCTGGTCGCGGCGGGGTCCAAACATCAATCTCTGGAAACCCTGAAAAATTCAAGTCTGGCCATGCTGAAAACCAATCATCTTGGAAAACTATATCTCGATACACAGCTTTTAAAATCGGGGCATGCCGAATCCGACCGGTTCTTTCAGAGCATCCGGGAAAAAACCAAGGAATCGCAGGCTTTGCTTGATGTGTTTTTCGGACAGGCACAGGCCTGCATTGTCACCGAACGAACCTATCGCATCATGGCGGAGCTCAACCCCCAGATCAGCCGTAAACTTCGCGTCATCAGCCAGTCGCCCGACTTCATTGATGTCGTCGGTTTCTTCAGCCCGCACATTGCGCCTTCTGCCAAACAAAAAGCGCTCAGGGCCATGCAGGGAGAAATTAAAAGCTTTGAGCGGGGGCGCCAGATCATGCTGCTGTTTAATGTGGAAAACATGGGCATCGTTCACGACGCTCAACTTGATAACGTCAGAGACCTTCTGGCGGAACATGCACGGTTGAAAAGTAAAAAATAACAACGCTAAACGGTTACACTCATGACGGAAACGTTAAAAAACATCTGGAAGAAAATTCGGCGGCGGGGCATTTTCCTGCGCCTGTTTCTGGTCATGATGTTTCTGTCTTTGCTTCTCATCGCTTCGTTTGCCCTCATGATGATTCCTCGCGAAAGAGCGGCGCTCCTCAAATCGATGGAGTCCCAGGCCAAAAACATCATCGCATCGATTTCGGAGGCCACCGCCTCGTCGTTTCTCAACGGTGATTACGGTTTTGTCGTTGAGCACAACCTGCATCTTATGAGCAAAAGCAGCGATATCGCCTATATCATCGCTGTTCGGGAAACGGGATTTTCGCTGGTCAACACGCCCGGCGCGTGGGAGGCCAAAGATGCGCCGGATCCCGCCTGGCAGGGCCGTGAAATGTCGCACGCCGAAGGAATTCTCTACAGCGCTCTGGCGGGACGCAACGTTTATCACTACAGCACCCCCCTGGAATTTTCCGGCTATCAGTGGGGCGCGATCTATATCGGCCTGTCGATCAGTAATTTCGAAGCGCAGGTGCGCGACACCTATCGGGTTTTATTCTACCTGAGCCTCGTGTGCCTGATTATCGCCGCGATCCTGTCCTGGATTATCGCGCGCCGCTTTACCAAGCCCATTATTGAGCTTCGTCGCGCCGCCCTCAAAATCAAAGAGGGGGACTGGAGCGCGCGCGCCGACGTAAAAACCAGCGACGAAGTGGGGGAACTGGCGCGCTCGTTCAACGAGATGACGGAAAAAATGATCGCCTCGCAAAGTAAAATAATGGACGCCTACAGCGAACTGGAGGTCTATCAAAAAAACCTTGAGGAACTTGTCGCCAAGCGCACGCAGGAGATCACCATCACCAACGAGCGGCTCGAAGAGGAACTGGCCGAACGCGAAAGGGCGGAGAAGCGGCTGGCCGAATCCGAACAGCGCTATCGCGTCATTTTTGACACGGCGGGAAACGCCAACATGATTGTGGAAAAGGATTTCTCCGTTTCCATGATCAACGCCGCGTTTGAAAAGCTTTCCGGTTACACCAAAGATGCGATTGAAGGGCACAAGAAATGGCAGGATTTCTTCATAACCGAAGACGCCCGCAAAATGTCTTCCCGGCACCGGCATACCCGGCAAGGTAGTCAGCCCCAAAACCACCTGGAAGAATACGAAGCGTCTTTTATCGACCGTCAGGGCGTTCATCGCCCCGTGTATGTGGCCTTAGCCGAGATTCCCGGCGCCGATCGAATGATTTTTTCGCTCATGGACCTGACGGAAATAAAAAAGCTTGAAGCCCAGCTTTTGCAGTCGCAGAAAATGGAGGCCATCGGCCAGCTGGCAGGCGGCGTGGCGCACGACTTCAATAATATTCTGACCGCCATCATCGGGTTTGCGAGTCTTCTGAAACTCAACATCAAGAAGGATACCTCGCTTCTGGCCTTTGTCGAACCGATCCTCACCTCCGCGCAAAAGGCCTCGCAACTGACGCAAGGCCTGCTGGCGTTTAGCCGCAAGCAGATTATCGAACCCAAACACATCGACATCAACGACATCATCACCAAACTCGAACCGCTTCTGGTTCGTCTTCTGGGCGAAGAAGTGAAACTCTCCCTATCGTGCAGCGATGCGTCTTTGACCATTTTTGCCGACGCAGGACAGGTGGAACAAATTCTGATTAATCTGTCCACCAATGCGCGCGACGCGATGCCCGACGGCGGTTTTCTCTCTATCAGCACGGGATCCGTCACGTTTTCGACCCAGGCCATGACGGATGACGCCAAGGATGAAAGAAAACCGGGCCGCTATGCCGTCATCTCCGTCTCCGACACGGGCGAAGGCATCCCCAAAGAAACCATCGACCATATATTCGAGCCGTTTTACACCACCAAAGAGGTCGGCAAGGGCACGGGGCTTGGCCTGTCCATCGTTTATGGCGTCGTCAAACAGCATAACGGCCACATCAATGTTTACAGCGAACCGGGCAGCGGCACCACTTTCCGGATTTACTTCCCGATGGTCAAGGCCATGGCAGAAAAAGAGGTGGCGGAGTTGCCGCAACCGCAAGGAGGATCGGAAACGATTCTGGTGGCCGAAGACGATGACGTCACGCGGGAGCTCTCAAGGCTGGTGCTGGAAAAATACGGCTATACCGTGATTGAAGCGACGGACGGCCAGGACGCGGTGGATAAATTTACACGCTTCTGTGACCGCATCGATATGGTCTTAATGGACGTCATCATGCCCAAGCTCAACGGCAAAGCCGCCTGTGATGCGATGAGAAAAATCAAGCCTCAGATCAAAACGCTTTATATCAG
The DNA here is from genome assembly GCA_964608995.1 of uncultured Smithella sp. Classification (GTDB taxonomy): domain Bacteria; phylum Desulfobacterota; class Syntrophia; order Syntrophales; family Smithellaceae; genus UBA8904. The sequence goes on from CAZSQS010000072.1 coordinate 10,482, forward strand.
TGGCTACACGGCGGATATCATCCACAAGAAAGGGATTTTTGAAAGTAACATCAACTTCATTTCCAAACCGGTGACGCCCGACGCGCTGGCCCGGAAAATCCGCGATGTGCTCGACGCGCCCTTGCCAGATTAATTAAACAGATCGAATAAATCGGTTTTCTTCGACGCCAGGGCATGCATGGTTTGACGGCTCTCCGGATGCGCGATGTCGTGGAAGGCCCCCGAAGCGAATTCCCGCTCGGCGGCGCAAGTGATCTCGCCAAAGGCGGCCATGAATGTCGCGGGCACCGGCTGGCCCGCCTCCATTTTGATGCGCGCCGGATTGATCGGCCGGCCGTTTTGCCGCATTTCGTAGTGCAGGTGCGGACCGGTGGCCAGTCCCGTCGTCCCGACATTGCCGACCCAGTCGCCCTGCTTCACCTGACGACCGATGCGCACGCCCGATGCGATGCGGGACAGATGTCCGTAATAGGTCTGCATGCCGTTGCGGTGAGATAAAATCACCAGTTTGCCGTACTGGCCTTTGCGACCTGAAAAGGTCACCCGGCCGTCGGCGGTGGCCGACACGGGCGTGCCGGTCGGCGCGGCATAATCCACACCGTGATGCGGACGCCGGATCTTCAGGATCGGATGGCGGCGGGAGCGGGAAAAAGAAGAGCTGATCCGACGAAAGCTCAGAGGCGCTTTCAAAAACGCCTTGCGAAGCGAATTGCCGTTTGAATCGAAATAATCGCCACGGCCGTTTTGTTCAAACCGGTAGGCCTTGTGAACGCGCGTGTCATTGACAAATTCCACCGCCAGCACCCGTCCGTATTTTTTAAATTCTCCATCCAGATACAGGCCCTCCACAATCACCCGAAAGCGGTCACCCTTTCTCAAATCCGTGTTGAAATCAATATCCCACGCCAGGATATCGGAAATGGCCAAAGCCAGCGCCGTGTCTTCGCGTGCCTGCCCCAGCGCCCCCATCAGACTGTCTTCAATTTCACCACTGAGCGTCATCACGCGCGACTCATAAGGGACTTCGTGCCTCGCCGCGGTAAAGCCGTTCTCGTTGCGCTCGATTTTCAAAATTTCATGGTCGCTGATGGCGTAGGTAAAAGAGTTGATACCGTTTAGCTCATCCACCTCAAACCGGTAGGGTCGTCCCGGATGGATCTGGCGAAGCCTGTAAACCTCGGAGGAGGCCTGCTTCATGGCAAAGAGCTCTTCGAGGCTCAGGTTGTGTTTGGAAAAAACGGCGGAAAGCGTTTCGCCGGGCTCGATGCAGCTTTCGATGGATCGCAGGGAGGATGATGCGGCGGCTGCCTCGAGCGCGTCAACGGACGCGTTTTGCGGTGCGGCGGAGAAGAAGATTTGATAGAGAGGGAATAAGGCAATTAAAAAAATGACAAACAGTACAAGACCTTCTTTTTTCCCGATCAAATCGTCCCTCCTCAAAACATCGTTTTTATTGAGGCTTAGAAATACCGATCCTGAGCGAGTGTGTCAAGAAAAAAGGACAGGCGGGAGTGAAAAAAAAGTCGCAGCCGGCGCTGGTCAGGAAAGCAGGATTTCCAGATCTTCGCGCTTGAGGTCACGAAGCAGCCCCGCGTCCTCGCTGATGAGCGCAGTGAATAAATCCCGCTTGCTTTGCTGCAGCTCCAGCACGCGCTCTTCAACAGTATTGCGCGTAATCAGGCGATAGGCAAAGACCTGTTCGGTCTGACCGATGCGGTGCGTCCGGTCGATGGCCTGGGCTTCAACTGCCGGGTTCCACCACGGATCCAGAAGATAGACATATTCGGCTGCGGTGAGATTGAGCCCGAGCCCCCCGGCGCGCAGACTGATCAGAAACAGTGGCGCGGCTGCGTCTTCCTGAAACGCGCGCACCAGCGCTTCGCGGTTTTTCGTGCGGCCGTCCAGGTACAGGTAGGTCTGGCCCGCGTCATCGAGCTGTTTTTTCACGATGGATAAAAAGCTGGTGAATTGTGAAAAGATGAGCGCCTTGTGGCCCTCTTCCAGAATTTCGGAAAGCTGCGGCAGCAGAAATTCCGTTTTGGCGCTTGCGCCCGCGCGCAGTTTTTCATCCAAAAGCCCCGGATGGCAGGCAGCCTGCCTGAGCCTCAGGAGCGCCTCGAGGATGTGCATGCGGGATTTGCCGATACCCTCCTGATCAAGCCGTTCGATCAGGCTTCTGCGGTAATGGTCGCGCAGCTCGTTGTAGAGCCGGGCCTGCACCTTGTCCATTTCGCAATAAATGACCTGCTCGGTCTTTTGCGGCAGCTCCGGCGCGACGAGCGCCTTGGTGCGGCGCAAGATAAAGGGCTTGAGCGCCTGCGATAAAATCCCCCGCGTTTCAGGCGAGGCCGTTTTGGTGTCGGCCGACATGCGCTTGAACACAGAGGCGGTCCCTAAGAGCCCGGGGTTGAGAAATTCAAACAGGCTCCACAGGTCGCTTAAATGATTTTCAATCGGCGTGCCGCTGAGCGCCAGGCGATGACGCGCGCGAAGCAGCCGGACGGCCTTGGCCGATGCCGTATCCGCGTTTTTGATCGCCTGCGCCTCGTCGAGAATCGCATAGTCGAAGTCAATGGCGCGAAAAGCCGCCGCGTCGCGCCGAAGCGTGCCGTAGGTGGTCAAGACCAGATCGAAACGCACAAAGTTTTCCGCGCTGGGTTGCCGGTCGAGGCCCGTATGCTCTAAAACGCGCAGATTCGGTGTGAAGCGCGCCGCTTCCTTGCGCCAGTTGAAAAGAACAGATCGCGGCGCGACCACCAGCGACGGCCGATGACCCGCATCGCGCGCGGCGTCGGAGACGTCCGCCACGTCCGAGGGGTGTGCATGTTGCGTTTCATAAAGCCCCAGCAGACGGCGTTTTTCCAGAAGCGCCAGAACCTGCACGGTCTTGCCCAATCCCATATCGTCGGCCAGACAGCCGCCAAAACCGAAGCGCTCTAAAAAGTCAAACCAGCCCAGCGCCTCTTCCTGATAACGGCGAAGCGTGCCCTGAAAGCTTGCGGGCGCCGCACCTGGTTCAATACCGCAGAAGTTTTGCAATTGCCGGCGTGTGTTTTCAAACAGCGCGTCGCAGGTGGCCTGTGGCTGAGACGCCAACAGGGCGTCAAGGAGCCCCGCCTGGCTTTTTTTAAATCGGAAATGGCCGTCGTGGACCTCCCCCATCCGGGCCAGAAACGCAAACTGGTTTAAGGCCTCTTGAGGCAAAATGCCGAACGTGCCATCTGAGAGCTGAACAATATTTTCCTTTCGGGAAAGCGCTGCCAGAAGCGCGGGCAGCTTCGCCTTCTGGTTTTCAAACATGCATTCCCCCGAAAGTTCAAACCAGTCGATCCCCGTCGTTACATTTAAGGAAAACGCCCCGGCTTCGCGGTAGAGCTGGCCGTCGGCCTCCACAGACCAGCCTTCGGCGGTCAGAGCAGCCACCACGCGGGCAAACGCCGCCGCGCTGATTTCGTGCGTGGCGGAATCATCCTGGTCTTTAGCCGTTTTAAACCCCAGATCCACAAGCTTCTGCCAGGCGATGTTCTCGGCGTTATCGTCCCGAAGCAGGTAGTAGTTTTTGGCTTCGACATAGAATCCCCGCGCGGCAGGCAGCGCGGCCACCTGGCAGCCTTCATACGTGAAATACAGGGTTGCCCGGAATTTTTTCTTGTCCTGGAGATAGTAGTGCGCCTCCTGCGTGCGCAGGATCAGGCCGGGCCGGGCCGGAGCGGCCACTTCCTGCCTCTGAAGCTCCGGCGGAAGCGACAAGGCCGGAAGCGACGGCATGGCATAGAGTTTTTGAACAAACGCCTGAATCTGCCCCTTCGGCACGGAAATGCTCTTTTGCTTTCGCAAATACTCAATCCAGGGCAGCGCAACAGAGTCGTCATAGCGGCACAGGCGCAAATCCACCAGCATGACCCCCTGCCGGGTGAGAAAGATCGGCCGGGTCAGGGGCATTTTTTCATCCTGATGGATGAACTCCAGGGTGCACGCATAGGTTTCGGTGGAAGCATCCGGCGTCACCGTAAGCGTGGGAATCCAGATTTCATCGGGGCGCCAGGTCAAAGGCCCATGGAGGGTTTCGCTGCGGTTATCCTCAAAAAAGAGCCGCCCGGTCGCCTCAACCACGGGAAGCAACACCTCCGCCAGTGTCCGGGTTAAGATAAAGGTGGAGTTTCCCCAAGCCGGACGCGAATAATCATAGAGACTTTGCGCTCCAGTCAGGATGGACAGGATTTTCGCATCATCGGCATCGAGCGTCTGGAGTTTTTCACGGGAGGCGTTAAAGGGCTTCATCTGGCCGAACTGGCCGTTTTTTTTTCGCATCCTCCGATGGATATTCAGCGAAAGGTCATCAGGCTCCGCGCTCAGATGATACCCGCGTGACGGACGGATGACATAGACCATCTCTCCGGCGTCGATGGGCTTGGCCGCCGGGGGGGTCTGCCGCATGATGCAGGCGCTGCGGATATCGTCAAGGCGGTTTGTCCAGGATTCCCCGGGTGCGGGGCGCTGACCTTTCAGAAACTTGGGGTTTTGATGAAAGTCGAGGTCGTCTTCATCGGCATAAATGTCGTCCGTGGAAACCAGCTTGAGGCGCACATTGGCTATCCGTTCAATACCGGGCAGGATATCGTCGCGGTCAATCCGGCACAAAACCGCATAAATATGTTTGCAGAAGTTTTCCTCGGCGTAGGGGCAGGAACAGGCAGCTAAAAGATGTAACCCGTCCCACTGGACCTCAACATGATAGATATCCGAGCCTTCAACCTCGGCCATCACATCCGTATCGTCGGCGTAAACGATTTCCACTCGCCCGGCTAAAAAGTATTGGTGACCGCGTTCCCGGATGACCATGGGAAACAGGCTTTTATTGCGCTCGAGAATGGACATGAAAACAGTAACCCTTTCAAAACAAAAACAAAAAAGCAGCCGCTGGCCCCGGCGGCGCCTTCGGCCTATCATACTTTCTTTAAAAATAATACACATCCATCCGGTTTAACGGCACAGACCTTGTAAGCCATGGAAATATGCGCCTTGAACTTTCATTGCGTCGGCGGGTTTCTTTTGATAAGTTCACGCCAAATCACAAGGAGCAGCGCATGGTCAGAGGCCTTTACATTATCGGAACGGATACGGGCGTGGGAAAGACGCTGGTCGCAGCGGGCCTGATGCGCCTGCTTTTGGGGCGCGGCCTTCGCGCGGCGTATTTCAAACCGGTCGCCAGCGGCGTCACTTGTATAAACGGCGCCTGCCTGCCCGCCGATGCCGCTTTTGTGCGGGCTGTTTCGGGCTTCAATGAAGACTTTGACCGCATATCGCCCTTTTCCTATGAAGACGAGGTCGCCCCGCATCTGGCGGCGCGTCTGAGTGGCCGCCCCATCCGCATCGACAAAATTCGCCAAAGCCTCGCGTGGCTTCAAGAGCGATACGACATCATCATCGCGGAAGGTGCAGGCGGCCTCATGGTGCCCTTAAGCGACGAGGGCCGAATGCAATACGATCTGATCCGGCAACTGGGTTTTTCGTGCCTGCTGGTGGCGCGCGCGGGGCTGGGAACCATCAATCACACTCTGCTGACGCTGCGGGTGGCCCGAAGCGAAGGCCTGACCGTTAAAGGCCTTGTGATTTCCGGCGCGGGTGAGACTCCCGTCGAAAAAGACAATATCGCGATGCTGGCGAGGCTTTCCGGCATCGAGGCCATCTTTGTGCTGCCGAAAATTGACCCGGACGATCGGCAGGGCCTGTCGCAGGCCTTTGAATCTACGTTTGACATTTCCGGCATCGAAAAACTTCTGGCTGCCATCGGATCATAATGCATGTTTAAAGAAAAAATTCTCGCCATTGAAAAACAGGGCCTTTACCGGCGGATGAAATACTGGCAATCGCCGCAGGAGGCGCATGCGCGCCTGAACGGCCGCGACATCCTGATGCTTTCCTCCAACAGCTATCTGGGCCTGTGCGCAGATGAGCGCCTGAGGCAGGCCGCCTGCGAGGCGTCGCTGCGCTGGGGCGTGGGATCGGGCGGATCAAGGCTTATCTCCGGCAGCTATGAGATCCACAAGGAACTCGAAGAGCGCATCGCGCGCTTTAAACAGACCGAAAGCGCGCTGATTTTCAACACAGGCTACATGGCCAACGTTGGTGTTTTATCGGCCATCGCCAACAAGGATTGGGTCATTTATTCCGATCGGCTTAATCATGCCAGCATCATCGACGGCTGCAAGCTTTCCGGCGCACGCATCGCGGTGTATGACCATTGCGACCCTGCGGATCTGGAGCGGGTGATTCAGAAAGCGCCTCGCGCCGCTATGGGGCTGATCGTTACGGACAGCCTCTTCAGCGTCGATGGCGATCTCGCGCCGCTTCCGGCGCTTGTGGACATCGCCCAACGCCATGGCTTGCTCCTGATGGTGGATGAGGCGCACGCGACGGGCGTTTTGGGAGAAAGAGGCGCAGGCGCAGCCGACTATTTCGGCATTCGCGAAGGCATCGATATTTCCGTGGGAACCTTCAGCAAAGCGCTGGCCTCCGAAGGCGGGTTTGTCGCGGGCAGTGGCGCCCTCATCGATTATCTGGTCAACACCGCCCGCAGTTTCATTTTTTCCACGGCGCTGTCCCCCGTAACCATCGCCGTATCGCTTGCGGCGCTGGGCATCATTGAGACCGAACCGGAAAGACGCATCTGCCTGCACGCCCATTCAACCTGGCTGCGGGCGCGCCTGCGCGATATGGGATTTCATCTCGCCGATCACCCCACGCCCATTGTTTCGCTGGTCCTGGGTGCACCGCAAACGGCAGTCGCCTTCAGCAATGCGCTTCTGGAAGAAGGCATCTTCGCCTGTGCCATCCGGCCGCCGACGGTGCCCGCGGGCACCAGCCGCCTGCGCATTAATTTGATGGCCACGCACACAAAAAACGATCTTTCGCGCGCCGCAAATGCTATCGAAAAAATCGGGCACAGGCTGGGCGTCATCTAAAAATTTTCCGGCGCGATTGATTGCGCCCGTGTGAAATACTACGTCTGTTTCCTGTTGAAATGAATTTTTATTTCAAATCAAAATATCCCTTGACGATCCCTATCCGTTTAAATATACAAGCTTACACTGTGAAGGAACACATGCGGCACGTGATTTCATCAGGAAGATCGCTTCACACCTTTTAAATTATTTAGACATTTTAACGGTCTCGTCATTGTGTTTACACAAGAGATAGTTTCATTTTCTGTCGTCTTCCCGGCGAAAGCCGGGAACCAGTTTAAATCATGCCTGGATTCCGGCTTTCGCCGGAATGACAAAGTAAATATGCGACCGTTAATAATTTTTCTGGCTAAATA
>CAZSQS010000073.1:0-17503 GCA_964608995.1 uncultured Smithella sp.
ATTGGCGGGATTAACCAGCATGTCCGTGGTTCGAGTCCGCGCTGGGGAGCCAAACTGAAAGGCCCGTTTCGAAAGGAACGGGCCTTTTTGTGAGGTGCTCATGACTTACTGGGTCTATATTTTACAAAGTGAGACGAGCGGCCGGTATTACATTGGTCATACGGATAATCTGGCTCGGCGGTTGACCGAGCATAACGATCCCCGAATATATGGGATCCAAGACGACCAAGCGGTTCAAGGGGCCCTGGGCGGCGATATGGACACAGGAGGTCGCGACGCGCTCCGAGGCGATGATATTGGAAAAGCGGATAAAACACAGAGGCGTGGTTCGGTTCTTCAATGGGCTCAGTCGGTAAAAATGCAACGCCTGCATTTCAGGGAGATGCAGTTATTAAGAAAACATTAACGCCTTTTTTCTTGTATGAGCAAAAATGCGGATCAACGGTATAAATTGATGTGGCTTTATATTTAATAAAACCGGAGAGTATCAAGGCGTCGGACATGTGAAGTCCCAGAGCATGAGATAAATTAGCGGCCGACATAAATAGATCGTAATGATCGAGCCAGGCAATGTTACAGATATTCTTTATAGCATCCAATAAAGTATCAGCAGAGTGGCGGTCAATCGAACCTTTCAGGGCAAGCTTTTTTAGTTCATATAAAGAAATACCGGACACAACTGAGTCTTCCCCGTCTAATATTTCATTCCATACTTTCAAGGTCTGCTTGTTACCTTTAATAAGTTCAATAAAAAATCCGGTATCAATACCTATCATTGGCGTCTGCCCTCATTGTCTCAATATCTTTATGAACATCTTTTGAAATGCTGGCTTTGCCGATAAGGCCTAAAACTTTCTTTCCACTATCTTGTTTCTTTTTTGAAAGAATATAATTCTGAACAGCCTCAGTAATGACTGAAGATACAGATTTCTTTTCATTATCGGCGTAAGTCTTAACAACTTTTCCAATATTGTCCGGGATGTTTGCCGTTATTCTCATGTTTCTATCTCCTGAATGTTATTATGCGCATATATTATGCGCACTATATGGAAATGTCAATAAAAAATCAAAAAAGGAATTACAGATTGCCTGCAATGTTAATTCAAGTTTATCTAAATTGAAACAGCGTAATCATCTTTTCAACACGTCTTTACCATGAGGAAGATCTGAACGGTGAACATTAATTAATGACCTACTGTATCATCTCATATCTATATGATGTTCTGGGGTGATTGACTTTCAATGGTATCATAAGAAACTCGAAATTGTGCCCTAACAAGTTTTGCTGAGCGTACCGCTTGGGGAGCCAACCAGAAGGCCCGTTTCGAAAGGAACGGGCCTTTTTGTGAAAGGGGTTATTAGGAAAGCACGCCATACTTTATGATCGTGACATCTTGACATTAACACGGCGTGACACTACATTAATAACCATGAGACGAGATACTGCGATGTTCGTATTGAGTCTGTTCTACTGGATGTTAACAACAAGTGAATCATAGGGTCTTTGTGGTGATGATCACCCTGAAAAAGACTGAGCATTAAATGATAGACTCCAGTAAAAAGACAACACGGCATAGGCGGATCTCGTCTTTTTATATGATAAAACCGGCCACATTGGGCATGGGATTGAAGAGGTTTTTTTAAAAAGCCTTGTTTGTAAATGTTGCCCTGCATGATGTCTTGCCGTTCAACCATCATTATCTTCACAAAGCCTGCGATTCATCTTCCCGAAAAATTCCCCTCAATATATTGAGGCGCCACCGGATATGGAGGCCATACGAAACATTAAAGTTTCTGGCGCCGCTCTCGTCCATCTATCCAACAACTGGTTATTAATAGAATAATACGATACTTCTCCTTCGCCGCAGCGTTTGGCAAGCTCCTTGCTGTTAAGCAGTCGTCATGCTTTTTTCATGCGGGCGATGTTGGGTCTGAAAAACGTATGGGGTTTATTAAAATGTTAAACAGGGTGGCTTTTATGAAATGGACCGGGTTTTATCTTGTGGGTTATTTTGTGTTGATCAGCGGAATTTTTGCCGCGCTCTGGAAGATGGATGTGCTGTCGAGTATTGGCGCTGCCTGGAGTGTAATTGGCGTTGTGATCGCAATCGGTATCGGCATCATGCTTGCTGTCTCCTCAGCCGGCAAAAAAGACGATATCGCAATCAGTCGGAAATGACTTCTGCCAGACGCCTGTCGCACAAAGACCTGAAAGAAAGTTTGCAAAGGAGGAGGTATGATTTCTAAAATTCTTGTACCATTGGATGGATCAAAGACTGCTCAAAAAGCAGCCGCTTTCGCAATAGATCTTGCCAGGCAGTTAAAGGCTTCCATTATTATTCTGAGTATTATGGATATCAGTCCATTGATTGCCCAGACGACTCCCGCATCGAAAACGCCAAGGCACACCACAGAGCCTATTGAGGATTATTTGAAAGAAGCGGCCGAACAGTATGCTGGAAAAATAAAGAAACTTTGTGATCAAAACAACGTTGTCTCGTCGATTTGTATCAGGAGGGGACATCCCGTGACTGTGATCGGTAAGGAAGCTAAGCGGTCAAAGGCAGAGCTGATTGTTATGGGCTCACAAGGCAGGAGCGCTTTATCCGCTGCAGTGCTTGGCAGTGTTGCCTATGGTGTTATCCATAGTGAAAAAAGCATTCCCGTCCTGATTGTGAGGGCTTGATCTTCCTATATAGAAAAGCATGAAACAGCAGCTTTCTCTGGGACGCACTGATCGCCTCCCCAAAAGTGCCAGAATCCGGCAACGACTTACAGGTGACGTTTTGAGGCCAACAACAGACAGGATCCTGTCTCAGGAAGCGATACGAAAAACACTGGCTCATCGTGCCGGGGGCGCCTCCGATGCAAGCGCGATTGCTGAAGCCACTGTCACTATATGGCAGCAGGTGGCAGTCAGCCTCTCACCCATCATCGGTGCGGGGGGTGTCGATGTCCTTACGGGCCGTGCGGTACATCTGACAAGCGGCGCTTTCCCCTGTCTGGCTGACGCCGGTCTTCAAGGGGACAGCGCCACTTTACTTGCAGGGGTTAAGAACCGCCTCGCGGGCAGCCAGTCCAATATCGCCGAAGAGGCAAGTTTAGCGCTTTTTACAAACTTCGTTGAACTTCTGACGACTTTGATTGGAGAATCATTAACCGCACGTTTTTTAAGCACGGTCTGGGTCCCTCCATTATCGACATCTGAAAAGGAGACGTCACTGTGAATCATAAAGTAACCATCCGTCAACTTGCCACCGGAGTGCCGGGACTCGATGATATTCTGGGCGGCGGCCTGCCGGAATTCTCCTTCAATATCATTGTGGGGGCTCCGGGCGCAGGCAAGACGACGCTGGCGCATCAAATCATGTTTGCCCTGGCCACGCGTGAGAATCCTGCGCTGTATTTCACCGTTCTGGGAGAGCCGCCCCTGAAGATGCTGCGTTACCAGCAGCAGTTCTCATTTTTCGACCCCATCAAGATCAATGAATCGATTCGGTTTATTGATTTGCGCAGTGAGGCGGAGACGGGCAGTTTCGACCAGGTGCTGGCGCGCATTACCCGGGAGGTGGAAGCCGCCTCTCCCGGTTTGGTTTTCGTCGATTCGTTCCGCTCGCTCATGCTGGAGGTAAGACAGTCTTCCGATGAATCAATCAGCCTGCAACAATTCATCTCGCAACTCGGGATACTGCTTGGCGGCTGGCAGGCCACCACTTTCCTGGTCGGAGAATATTTGTCTCAGACCGAGCCCCATCCGGTCTTTACGGTGGCCGACGGATTGCTGTCGCTTACGCAAAGTGTTTATCGCAATTCAATGGTGCGCAAAATACAAATTCTGAAAATGCGCGGACAGGCGACCCGCCCGGGGCTGCATACCTTTCGCATCACCTCCGATGGGATCAAGGTCTTTCCGGCGGCGATGGTTCTCGACGATACCGGGGACAGGCAGGAATCATCCGGATCGCTTACGAGCAAAAAACGTCTGGCCATGGGCGTGCCGGGTCTCGACGAAATGTTAGGTGGCGGCCTGTCTGCGGGCTATTCTCTTTTGGTCGCAGGACCGTCCGGATCGGGCAAAACGATTCTCGCCACCGCCTTTTTAGCCGAAGGCGTGCGCCGGGGTGAGCCGGGTATCATCGTTGCGTTTGAACAGACACCCAGTCAATCGCGAACCCGGACACTGCACAATATGATCCACGCCGGGCAAATTGGCTTGATCAATACCCGCTCGCTGGATCTGTCGCTTGATGAAATCGTTTCGCATCTGATGGAACTGATTGCTCAAATGAAAGCCACTCGGGTGGTCATCGACTCGCTGTCCGGTTTCGAACTGGCCGTGGCGCCGAGCTTTCGTGAAGACTTTCGCGAGTCGCTTTTTCGCATGGTCGCTGTGCTGTCCAACCTGGGCGTAACCGTGCTGATGACTTCCGAACTGGAAGACCGCTATACCGATTTGCGGTTTAGTCCTTACGGATCGGCCTTTCTCACCGATGCGATTATCGTTCAGCGCTACATCGAAATCGAAAGCCGCCTGAAACGCGTTCTTGCGGTGGTTAAAGTGCGCGGCAGCGCGCACAGCGATGAGCTTCGCCAATATGAAATCACCAATGAAGGCATCGTCATTGGCAGGCCGGTGCTGGATTACGAGGGGCTTCTCGGCGGCCGACCGACGCAAACGTGAGCATCCAAAATATTCGCACAAGGTAAAAAGTGATGAAACATCCTAATGACCATCGTACGGAGGCGTTGTTGCGCGAAGCAAACGAGCAGCTTGTGGTGGCAACGATTCACGCCCAGACAATGACCGAGACCGCACAGCAGACCGCCCGGCAGATGGCCCATATGGCCGAACATGACTTTCTGACGGGCCTGCCGAACCGGGTGCTCCTCAACGACCGCCTGGAGAGGTCCATTGCGCTTGCCCAACGTCAGGGCAAGAAGGTGGCCCTGATGTATATGGACATCGATCATTTCAAGCACATCAATGATTCACTCGGGCATATAATCGGCGACCAGCTCTTACAATCCGTCGCGGGCCGTTTGCATGCCTCTATTCGCCTGTCTGATACCGTCAGCCGCCATGGAGGCGACGAATTTGTCATCATGCTGGCTGATGTCGAAAAACGCGAGGATGCAACTTACGCCGCACAAAAGCTGATCGAAACCATGGCCGAACCCCATCTAATTGGCATTCATCGGCTTCACGTCACGCTCAGTATCGGCATCAGTTTCTACCCCGACGACTGCAAGGATATGGAATCTTTATTCAGAAATGCAGATACCGCCATGTATTGTGCCAAGAAAAAAGGACGCAACAATTACCAGGTGTTCACACCGGATATGAAAGTCCATGCGATAAAAAGGCAATCCGTCAAACAGGCCCTGCACCTCGCACTTGAACTCAGTAAGTTTGTATTGCATTACCAGCCGAAGGTGAATCTCGAAACAGGCGCCATTACCGGCGTCGAAGCGCTCGTGCGCTGGCAGCGATCTAATTCGCGGCTTGCCTATCCGAAACAGTTTGTGAGCATCGCCGAAGAGAGCGGCCTCATCGGACCGATTGGCCGGTGGGTATTGCGCGAAGCCTGCCGCCAGGCTAAAGCCTGGTTGGCGGCCGGTCTCGATTTCGGCCAGATTGCGGTTAATGTTTCCGCGGTTGAATTTCAGGGAAAGGATTTTCTTTCCGGTGTGCGAAACATCCTGGCCCAGACCGGCCTGGACCCGCACCACCTCACCTTCGAGCTGACGGAAAGCGCCATGATGCAAAACACGCAACAGACGATGGAGACGCTGCAGGCGCTCAAGGACCTTGGTATCAAGATTGCCATCGATGACTTTGGCACCGGTTATTCCTCTCTGAGCTATTTGCGGAGTTTTCCGATCGATGAGCTCAAGATCGACCAGTCGTTCGTGCAGGACATCGACGGCGATACCGGAGATGCCCTCGTCAGCGCCGTCATCGCCATTGGCAAGAGCCTCAAGCAGCGCGTTGTGGCCGAGGGCATCGAAACGCAAAAACAGCTTGCCTTCCTGCAAGCCAGTCACTGTGCCGAGGGACAGGGATATTACTTCAGCCGGCCCGTGAGTGCCACGGATTTCACTGCATTGCTGGCTGGCGCCGCCAACTAGAGGCACGTTCATGTCGCCGCAAGCATGCCCCTCAGCATAATCCCTCAACATCATGAGGCTCCACCAAATATGGCGGTCCAAAATTCGAGTTCAGATCTCTTTGGTGTCCGGCGCCGTCATTGTAACTGCTGGTTTATATGATCATTATACAAGTGATTGATGGTTACGCGTCTTTTGGCAGGCCCCTTGCAATGATGAGTAGAGAAACGACAGAGCAACCGGTTAACGAAGCATAGTCTTTTCCCAACAGATAGACCTGATCAAGACGTACTTCTTTTGCACGTCCTGGCCAAGATCAACAAGGAGGAAACGCTTTATGAATATTGTCAAATTATTGTTCATTCAGAGTCTGGCCCTGACCGTTGTATTATCGGGTTTTAATGTTTTTGCCGCCGACCAATCCATTTGTCATTCAGGCGCAAAAGTTTTGCTCTATAACGATGGAACCCTGCAAACCTGCCAACTCAAAAATGATTACGATATCAACAGCATCAAATGCAAAGCCAATGCCCAAATTAATTTTTATAGCAACGGAAGCCTGGAATCCTGTGTGCTCGCTCAATCGACCAGTGTCGGTATGAGTAAATGCCGGGGCAATGGTGTAATTTCGTTCTTTATGGATGGCAAGTTAAAATCTTGTATAAAACCAATCAACTAACAAAACGAAAGGGGTATTGAAGATGACAGAGCACAGAAGGCTATCGAGGAATTTAGTTTATGGATTACTGATCGGCGGCGCCGCAGGCGCATTGGCAGGCGTTCTCTTTGCACCAAAAGCCGGAAAACAACTGAGGTCGGAAATCAAGGAGAAAGGAAGCGCTGCATTTTCAGATGTGAGAGAGATCTATGCGGATGCCCGTACGAAATCAAAGCAGATTCTTGAGGAAGCAAGGCATCAGGCGGTCGATTTAAAGAAAGACGCAAATCGGCATTTATCAGAGACGCTTCTGAAGTCGAAAGAAATTCTGGGCAGGCATGAAAATAAGGAGCCCCTGGCCGGCGCCGTGGAGCATTGAGCATACGGGGAACAGACAACCTCGATGTGAAATGATCCATCTACGGATAGCAACGCTATTTACTTTACGCGTTGCCGTTCGTAGATAAGCGTCCCTCAGGATATTGAGGCCCCACCAAATGCTGAGGCAAAGCGAATCGTTTCCAATTGCGGCGCTGACGTCTGCAATTAATCCAACCCGATGTTATTAATGGTTGAATATTAACTTCTGCTTCACCTTCGGGTATTGGCAGGCTACTTGCTATCTAAACAGCATGATCCTGTTCGTCATGCGAAAGAAGGTTGTTCCATGATTCTTGTCATCACACGAATGAAGGTCATCTCAGAGAAGCGCATGGAGTTGGCCCAGACACTTGTTTCTCTATCCGCCTCCATCAGACAGGCGCAGGGATGCAGTCGCTGTGAATGCTTTTCGAGTATCGAGGATGAAGATCGACTGCTTCTTTTTGAACAATGGGACACCGAGGCAAACCTTGCGACCCATTTGAATTCGGAAGATTACCGGGTAATCCGGGGAGCCATGAACCTTCTCCAGGAACCGTACGTCAGGAAGCATTTCACCGAAAAACTTATAAAGGAGCAAGACGATGAAGTTTAACACACTGGGACCCTGCGGCCGGGACGAAGTTCCCATCCTGAGTATTGTTGTTGCAGTCTATCTGATTACCATGACCCTCTCAGTATTGATTCGGTAAAGGGATTTAGCGATTTTTCTCGTAAAAACAGGATCCGGGCAGAGCTTATGGCTTTGCGGGTCAAAAGCATTTCAACCGTCACAACTACAAAAGGAGAAGAACAATGAAAAAATTATGTCAACTTGTCGTCTTGATGATTTCAGTCGTGGCTCTGTCTGCGCTTTTTTTTACACCTGCGCAGGCGTCCAAAACTGATGACCGCATCGAATCCTCTGCCAAAAACTCATATGTATTTATGACTTACCTCAAAGGGGATGATATTAAAGTTCAGTCCGAAAACGGCGCCGTGAGCCTGACGGGAACGGTTGCTGAGGAATCCCATAAATCATTGGCTCAGGAAACCGTAGCAAGCCTGCCGGGGGTAAAGCGTGTGGACAATCAGCTGGAGATCAAGGGTCAACGGGACGCCGATTATTCAGATGCCTGGATTACAACAAAAGTAAAAACCATGTTCCTGTTTCATCGCAACGTGAGCGCGATGACGGAGGTTTCCACTAAAGACGGCGTTGTTACTCTGAAAGGAGAAGCCGACAATCAGGCACAAAATGATCTGACAACGGAATACGCAAAGGATGTTGAAGGCGTCAAAGACGTCAAAAATCAGATGACCATTGGAAAGACCGCGAAGAAGAAGCAAACGACCAGCTCGAAAATTGACGACGCGTCGATTACGGCTCAGGTGAAGATGACGCTTCTGTATCATCGATCCACCAGCGGCATCAATACCTCGGTCACGACAAATAAGGGTGTGGTGACCTTGACCGGTAAAGCAAAAAACGCAGCCGAAAGGGATCTGGCTACCAAGTATGTTAACGACGTAAACGGTGTGAAGAGCGTCAATAACAAAATGACCATCGGGTAGGCCGGGATAAAGATTCAATCAACCGCTCATCGCCCGCTGCTGAGGCAGAGCTCAGGCAGGCGATGGGCCTTAATTCTCACAGAGGTGAATCCTATGTTATGGACGATTGCTATAGTGCTGTTAATTTTATGGGCGTTGGGGCTGGTGACCGGCTATACGATGGGTTATTTTATTCATATCCTGCTGGTTGTTGCCATTATCGTTGTGGTGATTCGCGTCATTCAGGGACGAAGGGTCGTTTAGCTAAGGGATCTCGACTATTGAAAGGACGTACAGCATGATTAAAAGTATGTTCCGTGAAGTCAAAGAAGATGAAGATGTGACCGATATTATCGCAAAATTTTTTGCGTTTACTGCCATCCCCGCCGCTCTGTTTGTAATTATTTTTGCAATATGGACGATTTTCATGAAGTCGGGGAATGTCTGTGGTCCCGGAGGTTGCTGAGTTTGTTTAGGTGGTCGTTATGCCCGGCTTAAATATCGACAATCAGCATACGCTTAATACTGCCGGACTTCATCGGCGAATTGCGCTTCTTGAGGCAACGCTTCTGGCAAAGTTGAAGACCCGGGAGGCGCTGGAAGATTCCGAAAAGCGCTACCGGCGTCTTTTTGAATCCGCCAAGGACGGCATCCTGATTCTCGACGCCGATACGGGCAGAGTGGTTGATGTCAATCCATTTCTGCTTCATTTACTGGGTTATTCTTACGACGCCTTACATGGGCAATATATCTGGGAGCTTGGCGTATTCAAAGACATTGCCGCCTCCAAAGAGGCATTCAAGACGCTGCAGGATCATGAATACATCCGATACGATGATTTGCCGCTGGAGACTTCCGACGGAAAGCCGATCGCTGTGGAGTTTGTCAGTAACGTTTACCTTGTGGACCAAAGCCCGGTGATCCAGTGCAATATCCGCGACATCACATCGCACAAGCAGGTGGATGCCGAACACAAGCGGCTGATGGCCGCGATCGAACAGTCCGGAGAGGCCATCATCACCACTGATGCTGAAGGTGTGATTCAATATGTCAACCCGGCTTTTGAGCAAACGTCGGGTTACAGCCGCAAGGAGGTCGAAGGCCAGACGCCCAGGCTCTTTAAAAGCGGCAGCCAGGACGACGCCTTCTACAGCCATCTCTGGAAAACCATTTCCGGTGGTAGCACCTGGAGAGGCCGGATGATCAACCGCCGTAAGGACGGGACGTTATACACGGAAGAAGCGACGATATCGCCGGTTCGTGATCCCTTGGGCCACATTGTCAATTATGTCGCAGCCAAACGGGACATCACCGATCATTTGAGGCTTGCGGCCCAGTTTCAGCAGGCTCAGAAGATGGAAGCCGTGGGCCTCCTGGCAGGCGGCGTAGCCCATGATTACAACAATATGCTCAGCGTCATCATCGGTTACGCGGAACTGGCCCTGTTTAAAGTGGACCGCACACAACCGCTTTATGCCGATCTTGAGCAAATCATCAAGGCGGCTGTACGCTCTGCGGACATCACTCGTCAATTGCTGACCTTCGCCCGCAAGCAGACGATCATCCCCGTTGTGCTTGACCTCAATGAAACGGTGGAGAGCATGCTGAAGATGCTCAGAAGACTCATCGGTGAGGACATCGATCTGGTCTGGCTGCCCCTGACAGGCCCATGCCCGGTCAAGATGGACCCGGTTCAGGTCGATCAGATCCTGGCTAATCTTTGCATCAACGCCCGCGACGCGATTGCCGATATCGGCAAGGTCACCATTGAAACGGCAGAGGCCGTCTTCGATGACACCTACTGCGCTGCTCATTTCGGGTATACGGAAGGAGACTATGTGCTCCTGGCTGTAAGCGATGATGGATGCGGTATGGACAAGGAGACACTCGATCAAATCTTTGACCCCTTTTTCACCAGCAAGGCGGTGGGGCAGGGGACGGGCCTGGGCCTGTCGATGGTGCATGGCATCGTCAAACAAAACAAAGGATTTCTCAACGTCTATAGCGAAGTGGGCAGGGGAACGACTTTTAAAATCTATCTGCCAAGGTATTCGGGGCAAGCGGTTGCCACCCATCAGGACAAGGTGGTAGCCGTTCCTCTGGGCAGCGGTGAAACCGTGCTGGTGGTGGAGGACGAACCTGAACTCCTGACAATCGACAAACATCTACTGGAACAATTAGGCTATCGGGTGATCACCGCAGCCACGCCGACAGAGGCCGTCAGTCTGGCCCGCGAACATGCAGGTGAGATAAGACTGCTCATCACCGACATCATTATGCCGGAAATGAATGGCCGGGAACTGGCCGAGCGGTTGCAAACTCTTTGCCCCGAAATGAAAATCATGTTCATGTCCGGCTATACGGCCAACGTGATCGCCTTTCGGGGTGTGCTGGACACGAACGTAAACTTTATTCAGAAGCCATTTTCAATTAAGGATCTGGCCCTCGCAGTAAAGAGCGCGCTGGGAAAGACCTGTTGAACGATTTGCTGTCTGATTCCACAAAGAAATAAAAGTGTATCCTGATTGTATTTACCGTCTCTGTTTTTAATTCAGACAGGGTTTGTTTTGCTGCGATTGGAGAACGCAATGGAGGCAAATATGCTTAAATTATTTTACCGCAGATCAATCCTGCCGGGAAATGTCCTCATTCAGTTTTTATTTTTGATGGCGGGGTTATGGTTTGTCAGTGGTCCTTCCTATGCGGATACGAAACCTGCGCTTGAGAATGATTCCGTTTTTTTGAATGTCCAATTTGACACCGGAAAAGCCAACATCAAACCAGGGCGCCACCATGACATTGAACGTATGGCCGACTTTATGAACAAATATTCCAAAACGCCGGCCGTGATTGAAGGACATACCGACAATGTCGGCAGCGAACGGATTAACGTGAAATTATCCTATCTTCGCGCCGCCCGTATAAAAGAGTATCTTGTCCGGGAATTCGGCATCCCTCCCGCCCGCATTCGGGTGATCGGCTTTGATTACCAAAAACCCATCGCGGATAACCATACGGCGCAAGGAAGGCAAATGAACCGGAGAGCTGAAATGCGTATGGATGCTCATTCATCCCCCAAAAATAGTTTGTATTCATTTTTCGAGGATTCGGATCTTCCCAAAGGCGGATATGCCATCGTCAATCAAGAAACGATTGATGAAGAGATCAAAGCGTTTAAGGAAAAGTACGGAGCCGCAGCCTATGGCGCAAAAGTGGTAAAAACGCCTACGCTGGAACTTTACAAAATGTGGAGCGGCGTTTTTTCTCACTGTGCCATACGGATCGAAACAGATCCCCATTCGTTTTATCAGATGGAGTTACAGACGCTGTCAGATTTGGAAAAAGCAGGCATGGAAGATTATCATAAAATCGGGGCGGCAATGACGTTATTAGGGATACACGTCGATGATTTTGATATTGTGGAATTTACCGTCAAAAATGAACGGGAAAAGTTGGACGCTAAAGAACCCCCTTACGCAACAATGCCCATCTGCATTGAAAAGAAAGCAACAAGGAAAACCACCCGGGAGTATCGGGATTGTCTGAGCCGCTATGCGCGAAGTTACAATCCTGAAAACAGGCTCAAAGCCGGGAAACGGACGAAAGTATTCGACTACAATCCGCCAACCCACAATTGCTGCAACTTTACTGAAGAGGCGCTACAGGCCTGTGGATTGGCGCATTGTTTTGATTTGGGAAAAAGCAGCGGACTGGATAGCAAGACCGGACCGCTGGAACGATAACCCCGGACCGGTCTTGCTGCAGGCGTCGACACTTACCCTCGTCGTCTGAACCAGTAATAACCGCCGCCCCCGCCGAACACCAAAAACAACACAACGATCAGAATGATTAATTCAATACTCATGGTAATTTCCTCCATTGTAAAATGTCTGTGATGGATTTACGAAAACTCTTTCACCTGTGGCACTCAATTCTTGATGTCCTCAACTGCCCGATCGACTTTCTTGCCGGCACTTTCCAATGGGCCTTCTTTGCAACCGGACAGCCCCGCAATCAGGGCGACGATCATCAACAGGGTAAGGATCCTTTTAAAATATGTCATGGTGTCTGTCTCCTTTCTCGAATGGCTGAGTCTGTATGAAGCCGATTGCCATCCGCATTTTATTTGCGCACGGAATTATCTTTTCAATTTGGTGAATTTCGAGCCTTCCAGCGAGGCGCCGGCGATCAGCCCTTTCTGACCAAAGACAAATCCCACAACCGGATCCTTGATTTTCATCGTGCTGATGGATTCATCCACGCCGATATTGATCAAGGTGACCTTGGCATCTGCGCCTGCTCTCCAGTTTTGACTGTTGCGAAATTTCTTCAGGACGGTTTTGTCCATGAAGACCAGGATGATGTCCTTCTGTTCGCCACCGATCTGGGCCCCGAAAGATGCGGATGCCAGGTTGTAGTAGGCAACCGTTTTTCCGCCGATCCTTAAAGCGCCCTCTCCATACTCGGCGCCAACCACAAGCGCGCCCTGGATGACTTTAGGGATGATCAGGACACCCTTGGCGGCGTCAAGAAATTCCTGCCCTCCCTTGACATCATTTAAAAACCGGGTGAGGGATGCATTGACGTCGGCATCAATCTCAGCGGCTGTGGCTGCGTAAGAAGCAGCCGGGAGGCTTGCTAAAATCAAGCCCATACACGCGACGATAAATAATTTGACACGGATCTTTTTCATTTTCGTTCTCCTTTTATTTAAGAGGTTAGTAAAAATATTCAGGCCGATGGGGTCTTACGGGTTCAATGATACGGAACCTTTTGACCGATCTTTTCCTGACCTTGGCCGCCTATCTATTCACGGGTGATGTCTCCTTCCTGTTTCAAATAATCTCCAATTCCCCGTGCGATCTCACTTTCGTCAAATTCGTCCCGTAATGAACAGGATGACTAAAACCAGAAGAATCAATCCCACGCCACTGCTGGGGTAGAATCCCCATGTGCTGCTGTGAGGCCAGTCCGGCAACACGGCAACGAGAATCAGAAAGACAATAATAATGAGCAGCGTAACGATGTTGTTTCTCCTTGGCCGACTCCTGAGTGCATCTTTTAATGATCTTTGTCCAATTTATGAGCGGCTTCGGTCGTAGACACTGTTTTGCTCATGGAAAAAATTTTGACTATTCCCCAGGCCACCAAAAAGAAGACAAACATGGCAAGCAGCGTGGTCCATTCAAAAATTCCGCCTCCAACCTCTGATGCGCGAAAGACCTTGAGAAACGGCGCGGCAAAGGGATAGCTGATGGTGTAAATAAAGCTGCTGAAACCGGCTTGCGCGTTTGCGCCAAGGAGCTTTAAGACAAATCGAAAAGCCAGAATCACAATAATGAGCCCGAGTATATACCAGACAACCTGGGTGCCTCGGTATAACGGCTTTGTTGTGGGTGAGGTGTATGCCGAGTCCATATCGTTTCATCTCTTTCTATTAAAGGGTTAAGGATCTGTAGCCTGCCCATGCGATTTTCGGAAAATGACATGCCTTCGAATCACAAGAATGGTTATATCATTTTAATAGCAAGGAGCTTGCCATACGCGACTGAAAAGGCAGAGGCTTGCATGAATCATTTAATAACAGGACATTGGATGAATGGGACACAAAGATAGAACAAAACAAAAGAACGTCTTTGCCCTCAATATGTGGCGGACCCTCAGTATATTGCGGGATTCCCGGGTGTTTTTCGTCAGGCCGGCAGTCACCTCTGGCGTCGCTTAAAAGAAAATCATTAATCCAATGCCCCCGTTATCAGGGGTCATTGGGAAAGAAGCTTTCTTTGCATTTATGGCAGGGCATTTGCAAGGTATCCCTCTGAAAGGGGCAATGCGACATTCATAAAATAGAAAAATTCAACAGGCTGTTAAGCGAAAAATAAAATTCATAATGGAGGCAATAAAATGGGAAATAAATTGAAGGCAAGTTTGATGGTATTGTTTCTGGCAGGTCTTCTGGCCGGATGTGGCAGCGGCAGCGAGGATGGACTCCTCCCGGATGCAAATGACGATACTGCACCCACGGTCCAATCCACAATACCGTCTGATGATGCCACGGGTGTGATGATCAACCGAAAAGTGGTTATCACCTTTAACGAGCCGATGAGATCTTCGTCCATCACCAACGCAGGGACCATTACACTTGAGGGACCTGGCGGCGCTGTTGCAGGAGAGGTCACGTATAATGTCATCAACCACATGGCGGTATTTACACCTGACGCCAATCTCGAAGCCGGTCTGCATATCGCCACAATTACGACCGCGGCCAGGGATGTGTCCGACAACGCATTGGCCGCCCCTGTGACCTGGAGCTTTACGACAGACGGATCTGTAGACACCACAAACCCGGAAGTGAGTTCCATAAGCCCTGCTGATTACGCAACTGGCGTGCCCGGCAATACGGACATCAACATCACTTTTACGGAGGCGATGGATCCGGAGACAATCAACATAACGAACGTAACGCTGGAGACATCCTCCGGACCCCTCCCCATCGTTGGGTTGGTGACTTATGATGGCACAACCGCAACCTTCAACCCGAGCGTCGATCTTGTTGCCGGCATCGAATATATTGGTCGAGTGACCATCGGGGTGGCCGATCTGGCCGGTAATGTCATGCTGATTGAAAAAGAATGGAGCTTTACAACAAACTGAAATTTGTAATGCCTGGCCGTGTCGCAATACATAAGACACGCCGCAGGCATGAAGGCATCCGTTCTGGGGGAAAGCAGACTAAGGCAGGCCACTTAGCCTGCTTTCCCCTGTTTAATCCCCCCTCATGGATTATTCTAAAATTTCCAGAACGGCGCGTTTACGCCATTTGGCGCCCGTGGCAGACAAAATTGTGCGGACCGCCTGAGCCGTTCGGCCCTGTTTCCCGATGACTTTTCCTAAGTCGTCTTTCGCCACACGCAACTCAATGACGGATGTTTGCTCGCCTGTAATTTCGGATACGACCACTTGATCGGGATGATCCACTAAAGATTCAGCGATACGCATAATCAGTTCCTTCATCATCAGCGCCTCCATGGGTTTCAGGTTAATGCTTCTGGAAAGTTTGTTTGAGTATTTGATCCTCATGCACAAGGGTCAGATGGTGCATTCGGCGTTGTTTCGGCGGCAGTCTTTAGAAGTTTGTTTCCTGAGCGTTGTTCTCCTGCTGCCCGGATGCCATCTCGAGCAGGGCGATATAGCGCGGTTTGTATTCGATTTTCTGGAGATCGTTCGTGGAAGCCTGATGGAAGAAACCCTCGATATGCGCCTGAAGCTCTTGCCATCCCTGATCTGATGCATCTTGATTCATGGTTGTTGCCTCCCTTATTTTATCTTGAAAATGTTATATCAGTTTCCGTGGTGCGTATTTTCGCTGCTTGACTCAGCCGGAACGATAATCCGGTGCGTGGCGGGCTCAACCTGATCCATCTTCGAAGCCTCTTTGGATCCCTTAATATAAGGTCTGTCGCTGATATCATAGTCAGCGCCGGCTTCTCCTTTAACACCCATATCTTCAGCTCCCGTATGTTTCAGAATGTCCTTACCTTTAACTTTCCAGGCGCTGTCATCGGCGTGGACGGAAAGCAGGATTCCCCCGTCTTTGATACGGCCTTCATAGCGCTTCGCCTCATACTCGGGAATCCCCATGCCAATAAGCGCTCCGGCGATGCCGCCGGCCAATCCTCCGGCGCCGGCTCCCGCAAGGGCAGTCATAATGGGACCTGCCGCAATGAAGGGGCCAATTCCCGGAATGGCCAGTAAACCGATACCCATCAGCCACCCTAACGCACCGCCGAGGACCGCACCGGTTCCGGCTCCCGTTGCCGCGCCTTCCGGCGCTTTAGTATCCTTCGCGACGGCAAAATCTTTGGTGCCGCTGCCTTCAGGGAACAGCACGGAGATGTCTGTATTGCGAAAGTCCGCTTTCTTCAATTCATCGACGGCATGTTCCACCATTTCGCGTGTCCGATAGATTCCATAGACTGCAATGTTCTTTGCCATAACGTAACCTCCATTCTTATTGGTTTGTTGTTTTAAGAGCGATGTTAATCTCACCGTCCTGGGCCTGTGTGGCGTCGATCTCGGAGTACTTCCTCCCGAGAGATCTGTAATGCTTCGCATTGCCTTGTTGTGCGTTTACGGGCTGCTCCCTATAGAATCGCTTATGAACTGATTCATAGGAGGCCCAGAGTTGCTCTACCGATTTGAAAAATTCAATCATCTCGGTGGTAAATTTGTTGTTCATGATCGATCTCCTTAGCCAAGGTTCTGTGCCGCAAAACCCCAATGAATCAGTTTATCCAGTACGGCATTGACATAGTCCGCACGACGATTTTGATAATCCAGATAGTATGCGTGTTCCCATACGTCGATGGTCAAAAGCGGCTTTATTGCGCGGGTCAGCGGCATATCCGCATTGCCGGTCTTGACCACCTTGAGAGTGTCGCCATCCAGCACGAGCCACACCCATCCACTGCCGAATTGGGCCAATGCCGCGCTTGACAACGCCTGCTTGCACGCATCCACGCTGCCAAAGGATGCTTCGATCTTTTGCTTTAGCGCTGTGGGGGGCTCACCACCGCCCGTGGGCTTCAGGCTGGACCAATAAAAGGTGTGGTTCCAGACCTGAGCGGCATTATTGAAAATCGGGGCCTTGTCAGCAATGCCGGCTGTATTGATGATGATATTCGTCAGCGTCATGTCTGCATACTGCGTTCCGGCCACCAGCTTGTTAAGGGTATCGACATAACCCTTGTGGTGCTTGCCGTAGTGAAAGCCAATCGTGTTTGCAGAGATGACCGGGGCCAGCGCACTGTCCGCGTAGGGCAG
>CAZSQS010000074.1:0-16203 GCA_964608995.1 uncultured Smithella sp.
GCATTAAGTTAAAGCGCCTTTATCCGAACTTGTAAACGTTACATGGTACTAGTGTAGTGCGTCTAACACTTCTTTACATAATAAAAGGTATGATGCCCTGTTTTGTCATTCCCGCGAAGGCGGGAATCCACTTTTTCCGAAGATTTCTGGATTCCGGGTCGAGCCCGGAATGACAGAAAAATATTTCTGACGCACTACACTAGTAAAGAAGTGGGTATTATTGACCCGGATGACGTATCGGATGGGACATTTATGCGCAGTTCAGTCGCTGCGTAAAATGTCGTTGCGCATTCCATGCAGGCATGTATAAACGATGCGGCAAGAAATTTATAAGCAGAGGGTAGTGCAGTTGACCATTTAATGTTAACGGACTTTTTGCCGATATACTTTTCAGGCAGTTGACATCCATACGATAAAGGTTGGAATCCTATGAAAATTACACCCCATGACATTTCGTCCCTTCATCAGGGCAGCACCGAAAAGACAGATAGGGTTTCGGGAAAAGGCTTTCAGGATATCCTCAACGAAAAGATGGGGCAGACTCCGGCAAAAGCCGGGCAAGCCGCCGCTTTGCCGCCGATGAGCAATCTCGACAGCATCCGCTTCGATTTGGCCAGTCAGCCGGATGAAAAACAGACCCTGCACCGGATGGACCGCTTCCTGACTCTTCTGGAAACATATCAGACGCAGATGGACGATCCCCGAGTCAGCCTGAAGGAAACCTCAACCGTCGTGAGTCAGATGGAACGAGAGCTACCGGAACTTCTGCCCCTTCTGGATGCCCTTCCCGAAGGAAGCGGAATCAAGGACCTCCTCAACCAACTCCTCGTAACCTCCGCCGTGGAAACCATCAAATTCAACCGAGGCGATTATCTTCCGCGATGACGCTGATGGTGGACGCAAGCAGACCAGTGCAGAAAGATAACCTGATCAAGGTGATTTTGAACTTGATACCTTTTTAAAAGATTGCGTGTCGGAAACTAACGCGCTATATTCGAGGACGATGACACTCTGATTATAAAATATGATCTTAATCTATAAATAATATGTAGTTACGATTCTTTTCCAATGAGAAAGTTAACAGGGTCCCATGGTCCCCTGATTTCACAAAGCAGACAAAGGCCCTCAATGCATGCTGTCAAATTCCGGGATCCCCGGGTGCACTCGAAAATCGACCGGCAACGGGCCTGCCCGAAATGCCACAGGGATCAGGAGAAGTGTCTCTGCGCGCAAGCGCCGGTTTTCGAGAATCGAATCTCGGTGATCATTCTTCAGCACCCGCAGGAACAATACAAAGCGCTCAATTCCGCCTGGCTGGCCCGCATCATGCTGCGCCAAAGCGACCTTCGTGTCGGCCTTTCCTGGAATGGATTCAAGTCGGTGGCGGGCCAATCCGCCATGCCTTCACAATGGGGAATCCTGTTTCTTGACAGCAAAGGCAATGCCGCTGATCCTCCCGTCACCCTTTTGGACCGGAAGAAACAACGCATTCCCGATTACGGATTTCTCAAAGGCATCATCGCGCTTGACGGGTCGTGGAAGCAGGCCAAGACGCTATGGTGGCGAAATTCCTGGTTTCTGAAACTCAACCGCATCTCCCTGAACCCCGCGCATGCGTCGCTGCGCGCGCAAACCCGCGAGGGGGGTCTTTCCACCATCGAAGCCATTGCCTTTGCCCTCGATCATCTTGGTGAAGATAAAAAAATAGGAGCAAGCCTTCGCGAGAATTACCGACGGCTGATCGTCGAGAATGAATGGGAACAGGATGTTCCCACCGGCTAAGCTGTTACGTTATAGGGAGAATATCATGAAAGGACTAACGCGCAGGAACATGTTGAAAATATCGGCAGGCGCCGGGATTGCGGCGCTCGCCACGCAATTATCAGGTTGCAGTTCCACCGCTTCGGCGCTCCAGCCTGTTTCACTCAGGGCGCCCTGCGCTCCCACGCCGGTGGTCCAGATGGGGCAGAAGGTATTGGCCTACGAGCTCTACATCGGTCGGGCGCTTTCGCTGAATCTTTCGGTAACGAAGGTTGAGATTCTGGCGGATGGGGTTTTGGTGAAAACGTATGAGGGATCGGAACTCTCGCAATGCCTGATTAAAAAAATCGATCCCTTTTCCACCGACGAGGCGCTTTTCACCGGGCGGGATTATCTGATCGTGTTTGTCTGGGTCGAACTGAGCTTGTCCGCTGCGACGCCAGCGCGATTTTCCCATCGGGTTTATTGCGCAAATGGCCTGGTTGCCGAAGGAGGCGTGGTGGATGTGCAATCGGGGGTCACGCAAATTGCCCCGCCCGTCAAAGGCGACCGATGGTGGGCCGCCAACGGTCCGTCCAACTTTGACCGTCATCACCGCAGTTCCATCATCGATTTCGCATTCAAGTGCACCATTGCCCAGCGCTTTGCCACGGACTGGATGCAGTTTGGCGCAAACGGTCGCTTCTGTGCCGGAGACGGCACGCGCTGTACGGATTATTACTGTTATGGGGCGGACCTTCTGGCCGTGGCGGAGGCCACGGTGATCGAAGCCCGCGACGGCATTCCCGAGGGCATCCCCCCGAATAACTATGCCGCAACCACGCTCCAGAATGTTTTCGGAAACTCCATCATCCTCGATATTGGCGGCGGTCGTTACGCCGCTTATGCGCATATCATTCCCGGAACGGTAGCCGTGAATATCGGCGATTCTGTGACAACGGGGCAGGTCATCGGCAAACTGGGCAACAGCGGCAATTCATCGGCGCCCCATCTGCATTTTCATCTGTGCGACGGGCGGGACGCTCTTGCGTCGGAGGGCCTGCCGTATTCATTTGCCGCTTACGATCTGTTGGGTTCCATGCCGATGGCCGACGTCGATGCAGGCCTGGCCTGGACAGACCCCGGCACGCCGCAGGTCCGCACCGAAGAAATGCCCATGCTGGATCAGGTTGTAAATCTGTATTGATATTGATCAAGTCGTGAGGCATAGCGAATTCCTTACCCAAAGCCATTATCACCGCTACCGGTGAGGCGGATTATTATGACGTCAGCACAGAAAATGGGCGAATCATTTTAACCCGTATGCGGATTCAGGGGGCGGATGCTTTGTGTTCAAAACCGGCCGAACCGGACATTACCCAAAATGATGTGAAAGACGCAATTTCATGGGCACAAAAAAACAGATGAAAACGGCTGATTATTCGCGATTTACCTGAAGAATGAGTTGCGCGCCGCACGGCAAAAGTTATATTGACGGCCAGTTATGTGATGGTAATGTGAGCTAAGAGTCGGTTTATAGTAAAAAGGCTCAAATGAATGAAGAATGAGGTGCTTTCATGAAACCCGGCAGTGTCAAGATTGTTGACCGCGTCTCCGCTGTGGAGGCGATCAAGCGATTGAATGAAGAGGATCTGCGCTTTCTCAACCGGCTGATCGTCGAGCGGCTGAAGTTGATTTCCCAGGCCCGCGCCACCACGCTGATGACCAGCTTCACACGGGGTGACCGGGTAGGCTTCCAGGCTCCGGACGGCCGCATGGTAGAAGGTATCGTGCTGCGCCTCAATAAGAAGACCATCAGTATGGTCACAGACGACGGCCAGCAGTGGAACGTCGCTCCCGTCCTGCTTCGTCTTATCCAATCAGCGGGAGATGTTCGTTGGCCATAACCCGCCAGCCTGAAAATTTGGGCACAGGTTGCGCGTGCCTGAATGTTTATTCAATCAATCTTACATCTGGGGCATTGATGTTCAGGTCAAGCGCCACGGTTTAATATTCGTGGCGCTTGACCTGTTTTTAGTCAGCTGAGAAACGGCTTGGGTTTAGAAAGTAACCGTCAATTTGTGAATAAGCAGATAGTCGTTATTCGTTTCATTGGCGTCGCTGTAGCCTTTGTAATATTTGCCGGCAAACAGGTAGCCGCCGCCTGCCATATAAGACAGGTTGGGGGTGATTTTATACGTGGCCGTCAAATCCACTTCCCAACCGTAATCATGGTACAGGGAATTGACGTTGAACTTCTTATCCTGATTGGCGTAAGAAATCGACAGGCCGACATCCAGCTTGTCGATGGGTTTCACACCACCGCGCAACTGGAAGAACCAGCCATTGGCCATGGACGTATCCTGGGCGGTGTTGTTGGCGCCGCTTAAGTTGCCAGCCCAGTTGGTCCGTTCGTAGTTCCACATAATGAGGCAGGGGCTCCAGTCGCGGCCGCCATTGATAATGCCGCCTTCAATTTTATCCGTGCTGCTGGGGTCATCGCCTGACACATACGCGATGCTGCCGCCCGCGTAAAACATGCCCAGAGCAGCTGTCGCATCGATCCAGGCCGAAATGTTTTCAAGGGTGACGTCGGGTGTGACGCCGTTATCTTGATATTTATCTTTGCCGGTGAGGTAATTGAATTCCGCCTGAAGCGCCACAGGGCCGATTTTGGCCGTGGTATAGGGTGTGATCAGGAAATACTGACGCTTATAGAGGTTGGCAGTGTTACGCTGATCAGCATAATTGTAGTAATTGATATTGAGGCCGACCAAGCCTGTTTTCCATTTATACACACCCAGAAGGTGATAAACATCTCTGTCGCGGTCGGTGGTGGTGGCTGCAACGTTGGCCGTGCGGCTGTTTTCCAGCACTTTTGAAATGGCCGGGCTGATGGTGAACGCGCCAATTGTGTGCGTGTATTTGATCCGGGGCTGCGTTGCCGTATTGTTGCCAAAAACCGTGCCGGTGGTGCCGTAGTTCATATAACCCACATCGAAAACGCCAACCGGTGACTTATAAGAGACATAGACCCAGTCCAGCGCGATGTTTTCATTTTCCGCGCGTGTAGCGGCGGAATCAGCCGCAAGCGTTGTTGCCGGATTGCTTCTGGGAGCGCCCCAGGCTCTTTCCATGGCGTCGAGACGAACGATGACCGTCAATCCGGGGGCGACGGTAAAGTCGGTTTTCAGCCTCAGTCTCTGAAAGTAAAAAGCCGTGGACGTTCCCGTATCTTTCTGAAGTGCCGTGCGGTCAAGATACATGCCTGCCGCGTAATACTCGCCGCTGAACTTTACCGTGGTTTGAGCGAAAGAAACGGCGCTCAAAGAGGCCACTATGGCCAACGCCAACATCAGAACAAACAATTTTTTCATTTTTTCCCTCCAAATATGAATTTTTGATGACAGGGACTTCATACGCAATTCCACCCCGGCCATAATTATGTTGGAAACGGCCTTAACATCAAAGCAAATATTTGTACATTGAAAAAAGGATAATAAGTAATAATAAGTAAAAAAAAGTAAGAATAGGCTTGATTAATCAAATAGGATATTTTATTGAGCATAACCAGAAATGGAGGAGGTAGCCAAATGTCCAGAGAATTAATGAACACGAAAGAAGTCGCCAACTATTTGGATATTCATGAAAAACAGGTTTACGCGCTTATCAAGGCCGGGAAAATGCCTTGCACGCGCGTGACGGGCAAGTGGATATTTCCACTTCGTCTGATTGATGAATGGATACAATCGAGCGCGCAGGATGGACTCCAGCAGGCCAGACGTCGGGTGAATTCCATCGAAGGGGCGCTTCTGGCGGCAGGCAGCAATGATCCGGCGCTCGATATGCTCCTGACCGCCATCAAGAAGGACCATCCCGACTTCAATATATTTTCCGCTAACACCGGCTCCGTGGCGGGGCTCGAAGCGCTCAATTCGGGGCTTACCGACATGGCCTTTGCGCATCTTTTTGATGCCGAAAGCGGCGACTACAACGTTCCATTTCTAAAACGCTATTGTCCGGATCAAACGCCGGTTGTTGTTAATCTGTTTTACCGCCAGATCGGGTTTATTATTTCCAAAGACGTGGCAGGCGCATTTCAAGAGTGGCAAAACCTAGCCGACAAAAAAATCCGCTTTGTCAACCGCCAGAAGGGTTCCGGAATCCGTCTAATTATCGATCAGGAGCTTGAAAAGCTGGGAATAGATGAAACGTCGATTGCTGGCTACGAAAACGAAGTTTACACGCATTTTGAAGTCGGTTTGTCGATTGTCTCTGGTGAGGCAAATGTGGGTATTGCTTCGGCTGCCATTGCCTCCCTGATGGATTTGCATTTTCTTCCTCTTTCGCAGGAGCGATTCGACATGATTCTAGCCAAAGACACATTTTTCCAGCCCCCGGTTCAGGCGTTCATCGAAATAATTCAATCCGAAGCCTTCAAAAAGCGCGTCGAAAAAATAGGTCACTACAGTTTTAGGGATTCGGGGAGAATTCTGCATTCATAAGCGGAAAAACAATAAAAATCAGTATGGTTTTTTTGAAGAAGAAAAATGGGCCGCAGGGCCGGCCAATAGGCATTTCTTTGAGTGTCTTTAAACTGATATTTTGCTTGCTGGGCGGGTTGATATTAGCTTTTATCGCCGTTCCCATTGCAAAAATGATCTATGCGTCCAATCCCGCGATTCTTCTCGAATCGCTCAGAGACTCGGAAGTGACCGCTTCAATTGCTCTGACCATCTATGCGGCCTTCATTGCCACCGTCATTGGCTTTATCCTCGGGGTTCCGCTTGCCTATCTTCTGGCCAAGACCAGCTTTCCAGGAAAGCGATTAGTTGAAGGGCTTATTGATCTGCCTTTAGTCATTCCGCACTCTGCGGCGGGCATTGCGCTTTTGTTTGTTTTCGGACGCAATTATTTTATGGGTCAGGCCTTTGACTCTGTTGGTATCCGGTTTTTGGATTCACTGGCGGGCATTGTGATTGCCATGCTGTTTGTCAGCGTCCCTTTTTTAATCGATTCCGCCAAAGAGGGTTTTCAAAAGGTTGATCCCCGGTTGGAAAAAGTTGCGCGGACGCTGGGCGCCACGCACTGGCAGACCTTTACCCGAATTTCGTTTCCGTTGGCCTGGCGCAGCATTATGGCCGGCAACATTATGATGTGGGCCAGAGGGATGAGCGAGTTCGGCGCGGTCATCATCATTGCCTATCACCCCATGATCGCTCCCGTGCTGGTGTACGAAAAATTTGAAACCTACGGGCTCAACTACGCGCGGCCGATTGCCGTCATCTTAATTCTGATTTCACTTTTCGTTTTCGTGTTGTTGCGCTTTTTGCTCTATCGGAAGGAAAAAGCATGATTTCCATCCGCAACCTTTTTGTAGAGCTTGGCGAATTTACTCTCAAAAACGCGAGTCTTGACGTGGAAGACGGCGAATACATGGTTGTGGTGGGTCCGTCCGGCGCGGGTAAGACCGTGCTTCTGGAATCGATCGCCGGCCTGTTTCCACTGAAGCAAGGCGAAATTTGGCTTCGGAGCAAAGAGGCAACTTATTTAAAACCGGAACAGCGGCAGGTGAGCATTGTCTATCAGGATCACGCGCTGTTTCCGCACCTGAGTGTTCGGGAAAATATTGTCTTCGGTCAAAAAATGCACAAAGCAACATCCGAACAGTCCAAAAAGGCGCTTTCAGCTGTTGTGGATCTATTCGGAATATCCGCTCTGCTTAACAGAAAGCCCGATACGCTTTCCGGAGGTGAGCGGCAGAAAGTCGCTTTGGCCAGAGCGCTTTGCGTATCGCCGGATGTTTTGCTTCTGGATGAACCGCTTTCCTCTTTGGATCCTAAAACCCGCGAAGAGATTGAAGGCGAGCTCAGGCATCTGCATCAAACACTGGGCATCACCACACTGCACGTCACGCATAACTTTGAAGAGGCCGTTGCGCTGGGCGACCGTATCGCCGTGATCGGCGAGGGCGAGGTCAAGCAGGTCGGCACGCCGGAAGCCATCTTCCGTCAGCCGAATTCCGAATTTGTCGCGCGCTTTGCCATGTCGCGAAATATCTTTCAAGGGAATCTGGAAAAAGGAAGGGAAGGGACATACGCCTTTAGAACTTCCCAGACGGTTTTTGCGGTTGAAAGGGGCAGGCCAGGCGCCAATCGAGCGACGGTAAGGCCGGAAGACGTGATGTTGTCGTCGAATGGCAATACAACCAATGGCCGTAACGCGTTTGTGGGAGAAATCACGTCCATTACGGACAGAGGGTCAACGATCTACATTGACGTGGATTTACCGCCGGTGATTACCGCGCTTGCGACCCGTCATGCGTTTCGTCAACTGGGCTTGAATATTGGCATGCGCGTCAACGTGAGTTTTGACGCGTCGTCAATTCATGTATTTCAGGAAAATTAAAGGAGGGTATAAAAATGAAAGCAGGATGGAAAAAAAGGATTTTAACAGTTGCCGTCGTCGGTTTGCTTTTGGGCGGACTGACAGGTTGGAGCGGCACAGCTTTGGCTGATGAAGTTGAAGGCAAGTTGCCCGTGTTTATCGCGGGCAGTTTGACGGTTCCGTTTAAAGCGGTCACGAAAGAATACAACAAACTCTACCCGAAGGTGGACGTGCTCATTGAAGGCGGCGGAAGCGCTACGACCATTCGCAAGGTCACCGAACTCAAACGCGAAGGCGGTGTGATCGGATCGGCGGACTATAAAATCGTGCCGAAGCTGATGTTCCCCGATTACGCCGACTGGTATATCATCTTCGCCTCCAACCAGATGGTGCTGTGCTACACGGAAAAATCCAAGTTTGCCAAACAGATCAACGCTGACAACTGGTTTAAGATTCTTCAGGAAAAAGGCGTTACGTACGGACGCAGCGACCCCGATCAGGACCCCTGCGGCTACCGAACATTAATGGTCTGGCAGCTGGCGGAGAAGCATTACGGTGTTTCCGGAATTTACGAAATACTCTATGGCGCCAAGGGCGATACAATGCGGGCAAAATCGGTGGACCTGATCGCACTTCTACAGTCAGGCGATTTGGACTACGCCTTCGAGTATGACTCCGTTGCCAAACAGCACGATCTGAAATATGTTCAGCTTCCCGAACAGATCAATCTTTCCAGCGCTAAACAGGAAGCATTTTACGCGAAGGCCAAGGTAAGCATCAAAGGCAAAAAGCCCGGCGAGAAAATTGAACTGACCGGCGAACCGATTCTATATGCCGTAACCATTCCCAAAAATTATCCGGACCAGAAAAAGGCCCTTGGTTTTGTAGAATTTCTCTTGAGTGACAAAGGGGTCAAGGCCATGGAAGCCACGGGGCAAAGCGCCATTAGTCCGGCGGTGGCCAACGACAAAAGTAAGCTCCCCGAAGCGCTCAAAAAGTATGTGCAGTAATCCAGTCAATAAAACAACTGAATACGGTGAGAGCGTCGTGATCTTGCGCGGTGGTCTCCCAATCAGACAGGAGGAAATCCATAAAGAATGAAAAATAAAAAATACAACACAAACATTGATCGGTTGGCGGTGGTTTTTTGCGCGGCATTGATGCTTTGTTTTCTGGGCGGCTGTGCTACAAAAGTAGTAGCTCCGGAATACAAACAGATTGTTATAGCCACTGGAAGCCCTTACGAACTGGGACTGGTAGATGAACTGGCTAAAGCCTTTCAGAAAAAATACGGCGGTGTTATCCGCTGCATCAAAACGCCAACTGGCCCCGGCCTTGATTTGGGACGGCATGGTCTGACGCATATCACGATGGGACATGAAAGAGCCGCGACCGCACGTTTCGTAAGTGAAGGTATGGCTGCAAAGAGAACCGACTTGATGCACAATTTTACCGTGGTTGTCGGTCCGCCCGATGACCCGGCGAAAATCGCCGGACTTACGGATGTCAAAGAAGTTCAAAAGCGTATTTATGACGCCAAAG
Source organism: uncultured Smithella sp. (assembly GCA_964608995.1). GTDB lineage: Bacteria > Desulfobacterota > Syntrophia > Syntrophales > Smithellaceae > UBA8904. The sequence continues at coordinate 9,670 of CAZSQS010000074.1, forward strand.
CGCCCTATCTTTCCCGTGGCGACGGAGGCGGGATGGATATTTTGGAGAGAAAAACATGGCAGGCGCTGAATGTTGATCCCGAAGGGCAGCCCTGGTATCAGGTAAGCAAGAAATTCATGCTGGCCTCTCTTCTCGATGCAGATAAAAACGGACAGTATCATATGCTGGATTCTTCCACCTGGGTGCTGCATAAATCCAAAACCAAGGCCTTGAAGCTTTTGGTTCAGGGTCCGCCCAATGAATATGAAATGTGTCTGGTCAGCACACAAAAACATCCACATTTGAAATACAATCAAGAATTGGCGGAAAAATTCTATGACTTCCTGATTAGCGAAGACGGGCAAAAAATTATTTCTGAATTTGGTGTCAAGCAGTATGGCGAGCCTATCTACCATCCTGCAATGTTTAAAAAGTAATCAATGCGGGAGGCATCATCTCTGCCGGATTAACGGCATGGAATGGGCTGAAAATACATTTAAAGAAAGGAATTCATAATGAGACAACTTCGGGTGACATGTGTTCTGTTGATGATTTTGCTTTGGACATCGCTGGCCGTGGCCGCTGACGGGGGGAAGTTTGTATTTCTCTCCAGCACGATCGGGCCGATCGATTCAGGCGTGGTTGCAGCGCTGGAGGATGCGTTTGAAAAGGAGACTGGCATTCGCGTTCGCCATGTCGGTGCGGGAACGGGCGCCGCATTAAAACTGGCCGAGAAGGGCCAGATTGATCTGGTGATGGCGCATGCGAAATCGCTGGAAGAAAAGTTCATTGCTGACGGATTCGGCACGGAGAGAATTCCGCTGATGTACAATGATTTCGTCATCGTGGGACCGGCGGAAGATCCGGCGGGGATCAAGGGTGAAAAAAACGTCACAGTTGCGCTTAAAAAAATTATGGACAAGCAGGCAAAATTTATCAGCAGGGGGGATAAGTCCGGAACGCACGTATCGGAAATGCTCCTGTGGGAACAAGCAGGGCTGAAACCGGAAGGCGCCTGGTATGTGGTCTATGAAAAAGGCACGGAAGGCAATTCGGTAACGCTCAAATACACGGACAGCCAGTCGGCCTACACGGTCATCGACCGGGCCACTTATCTGGCCCTGAAAAACGACATTAAGATCGGCATTTTAGTTGAAGGAGACGAAGCGCTTCTCAATTACATTTCAATCATTCCAGTCAATCCCGCTAAATATCCGAAGGTCAACTCCAAGGATACGATGGCGTTTGTCAAATGGTTAACCGCGCCTAAAAAAGGGCAGCAACTCATCCGGGATTTCGGAACGGATAAATACGGCGCCCCGCTGTTTTTCCCCAACTCAACAGAATGGCAAAAAAAGAACAAAAAATAAAAAAGGAGAAAGCAAATGAAAAGGATGCAAAATATGAAGACAGTGTTCGCGTTTGTCGCAGCCGCATTGCTTTTGGTATCTGGTGCGACGATGGCTCAGGCGGCCAAACATTCCCCTGCGCAGAAAAACATTATCCTGACGACGACCACCAGCACGCAGGACAGCGGTCTGCTCGATGTGTTGATTCCAATTTTTGAAAAAAAGACAGGCTACTTCGTTAAAACAATTGCCGTCGGTTCCGGCCAGGCGATGGCGATGGGCAAAAAGGGCGAATCCGATGTGATGCTGGTGCATTCACCGGCCGCCGAAATTAAAATGGTCGAAGAAGGCTTTGCGGTCAACCGCCGCCTGATCATGCATAACGACTTCATCATAGTCGGACCTGCGGAAGATCCTGGCAAAATCAAGGGCATCAAGGCAACGGCTGAGGCGCTAAAAACCATTGCGGCGGGCAACGCGCTCTTCATCTCTCGCGGCGACAATTCCGGCACGCACGCAAAAGAAAAAGTGCTTTGGAAGCAGACCGGTATTGATCCTGTGGGGCAGAAATGGTATCAGGAAACCGGCTTGGGCATGGGGCAGACGCTCAACGTCGCCTCGGAAAAGAAAGCCTACACGCTGGCCGATCGTGGCACGTATCTGGCGCTGAAGAAAAACATCGCCCTGGCGATCCTGGTGGAAGGCGACGCATCGCTCCTCAATATCTACCATGTGATGGAAGTGCCAGCCGAAAAATGGCCGAAAGTGAACGCCGCAGGCGCGAAAGCGTTTGCCGATTTTATGGTTTCTAAAGAAGCCCAGGATGTCATCAAAACATTCGGAGTCGATAAATTCGGCTCGCCCTTGTTTTTCCCGGATGCGGGCAAGAAAGTGGAAGATTTAGGCAAGTAACTTTGTCTCAATTGCATTTTGTCATTCCGGACAAGAAAAGCGCGAACCGGAATCCAAACGTCGTTCCAGTGGAAGTGGAGAACCAGTTCCCATGCACGTCTGGATTCCCGCCTTCGCGAGGCTGGAATCATAACACATACGCCGGATGACACGAGCGGTAATATATGCTATATTTTCTCAGCATTTAAGGAAATCACACGAAGCAGCATCGTTGCGCGAATCGCATGAATGCTTATGGATCATTCTCAGTAAATTAGTTTTAGAGGATACGTCGAGATCGATTTCAGCAGAGTAGTCAGAGGGAAATGCAGCAATGGACGATATACAGGAAAAGTATCAGAAAATTGAAGGTAGCGACCGATCGTTCGATGTTCAGTTTTGGCAGATCCAAGGGGATGCCGCCATATTTAATGCGGTATCGGAAATGATGCAGGATTACTGTCTGATGAGAGGCATAGATGCTGACGAATTAAGAATTCAACGAACTATTGAATCTTTTCAAAAAATATAATGTGCGGTATCTGATTGTCGGCGGATATGCTGTGATGAAATATACAGAGCCGCGCTATACGAAAGATATTGATATATGGATAGCCACAGATTCTGAAAACGCCAGATTGATTTTTCTGGCCCTCAAGGAATTTGGCGCTCCTCTGGCAAATTTAACAGAGGAGGATTTTGCTAAAGTGGGATATTTCTATCAAATGGGCAGACCACCACTTAGGGTCGATATCATGATGTCCATTCCGGGGGTTGAGTTTGAACAGGCATGGAAATCCCGTGAAAAAGTAAAGCTTGGTGAGCTGGACATATTTTTTATTTCAAAAACGGACTTGATAAAAGCCAAGCTTGCAAGCGGACGGCCGCAAGATATGATTGATGCGGATAAGCTCAACCAGACACCTCAGCCGTAAAGTATTCTGAAGTCTGTGAGACATTTCCCGGATATTGTTTTTTCGGATTCAACATCGACAACATAAGCGCGGTGAGGTTCATGATGACGTCACGTGAACATTTAGCCGTCGATTGTGTCATATCCTTTAAATAGCGCTTACCGCAGCCGTCTTCCAACAACCAATTGTCTGCTTGCGCAAAAGGGAAAATCACAGAAGCAGTCAGAGGGGGACGTCAGTAAATACGACGTTTCTCGTAACTTGAACAAGACAGAAGCGAATGAAGCGAAAGAGATCAGACATAGGAAATCCAATAAGCACAGGGACATCCACCCCCTTCACCCCCGCCAGCGGGGGACAAATAAGAGGGGGAACATACACCCCCTTGCCCCTCCAGCATACGCCGGACTATCGCGCCAGCGGGAGACAGAAAGGGGCAGGAACACTTACCTTTGTTCACCTGCCAAATTACAATGGCCCGCAGATGCGCAGGCCGAAGCGCATCGCGCTGCCGCCCGCGCTTCTCGCCATGCAACTCAATGCCCAGCTGCAACTGCAAGCACATCTGCATCTCCTTTTAGATCTGAATGTTTTTTCATCTCCCTTTTCTAAAGGGAGACCGAGAGGGATTTTAAAAAAGAAGGTTACAAGAAGGAAAATCTCCCCCTGTCCCCATCTTTACAAAAGAGGGGGAACGTGCCGGATGACGCAGATGGCGCATTACAGCCAGACCAACGCCAACGTCAAAAGCATCGGCTTCACCTATGACGCGGCGGGCAACCTCACAGGATACAACGACGGCACCACCTCCGCCGCCTACACCTATGACGCGCTTTACCGAAAGACCGAAGAAACCGTCCATTACGGCGCATTCAGCCTGACCACCCGCTACGCCTACAACGCCAACGGAACCAAGAAAAGCTTTACCTATCCCAATGGCATGGCCGTCGATTACACCTATGATGCAAACAACCAGCTCACAGGCGTCAACATCCCCTATGCGGGAAACATCAGCTACAACGCTTATCAGTGGACACGGCCCACCGCCGTCACCCTGCCGTCGTCAAGCGGCACGAAAGCCTACGCCTATGACGAACTCATGCGCGCCAGGACCATCCTGTCCAAAGACCCGTCGCAAAACCCGGTGATGAACTATCAATACACCTACGACAAGATGGACAACATCAAGACCAGAAACACGCAAACCAACAACTACGCCTACACCTACGATAACCTTTACCGTTTAAGCGAAGTCAAAAAAGACGAAATCCAGACGGAAACCTACACGTATGACCCCGTGGGGAACCGTCAGACATCCATGCAGGCAACGGACTGGACGCACAACCAAAACAACGAGCTATTGTCATTGACCGGTTCATCCGGACAATCCGGCGCCGCTACCTACCAATACGATGCCAACGGCAACACCATCCAGCGAAACATCAACGGCACGATACAGAACTTCGTCTATGACGTGGACAACCGCCTGATCGAAGTGCGCGACGCAGCCAACGCCCTCATTGCGAAATACACCTACGATCCGTTCGGCCGCAGGATCAAGAAAGAAATCCCCTCTCCCCTCGCGGGAGAGGGTCAGGGTGAGGGGGGCCTGTCCCCCTCTGGAGGGGGCCAGGGGGAGGAAGTCTTTTACCACTACTCCGACGAAGGCCTCATCGGCGAATACGACAATACCGGCAACCAGCGCAGGATTTACGGCTACAAGCCCAACTCCACCTGGTCCACCGATCCGCTCTTTATGCGCGAAGGCGGGAATATTTACTTCTATCACAATGATCACCTCGGGACGCCGCAGAAGCTGACGAACATCAGCGGGGCGACGGTTTGGTCGGCGACTTATGATGCGTTTGGGAAAGCTGCGATTGACGGGGCTTCTACGGTTGTCAGTCACTTGCGGTTTCCGGGGCAGTACTTTGATGGGGAGACGGGACTTCATTATAATTGGAATCGGTATTATGAGCCGGGGACGGGGCGGTATGTGACGAGTGATCCGATTGGGTTTGGGGGTAAAGATGTTAATCTTCATCGTTACGTATTCAACAATCCCATTAATCTAATGGATATGTTAGGCCTTGAATGTAATTGCGGGCCGGATTTAACGCATTGGCTGACGAATCTCATGCAATCGAATTCGGCAGGTGTGCATGCATTTTCAATGAAAACATTAAATCAACAGTCTATTAGAAGCGCTATGATCAATCCAATACAGGGTGCCATGTATAAATTAAGTGCGTATGCCTATTTCACTGCATTAGTATGGGATAAACAACCGTGGGATCTGAAGCATTCATATAGGTTGTTTGATATTTCAGCCGGGTCTTGTCCTTCACCTGACTGCAAGGGCAGCGTTACGCTTTGTGGCGGGTGTTATCACTATGATGTTCCGGGTAATATTCATTATGGGTATGTTGGGCGTGCCGCTGGTCTTTCACTAAACGAACTCGTTTTGGGCGCATCAATCGCACAATATGCTGACGATGTACTTAAAAGAAAGAGTTCGCCAAAATTTGATTCCATAGAAGATTCGAACGCAGTTCGAGTTGGTTGGTTCAGTGCATCAAATGGTTTGTGCTCAGCGCTTTCATCAGCTGGAAAAATGAGCACTTTCAGTAAATGTAAGCCATGCTGCAAATCCATGTCTCCCATGTCACGATAATTAAAGGAAAGGACTGTTATGATCACAATGTTAAAAAAATATTTTGGAAATAATACGCATCTGACAAGCGTTTTATTTGTTGTCGCATTCCTGCTCATACTTATAAGTTGCAGTGCGCCAAGTGATGAAGAGATGATAAACGATTTCAAAAAAAACAAAATTGAATTTGAGAAATTACTTATAATGTTAAAAAATGATCAACAATTATGGGTTGTCACGCGCACGTGGGTGAGGCCTGAAAAATATTATGATTATGGTATTCGACACGATAGAATAGAAGAATATCGTGCGATAATGAAAAATATTGGGTTGTATGGGGTCGGTGTCAATGCAGAGAGAAAATCTTTTTATTTTGATAAATGGTCCAGTGGTGGAATTAGTATCCGCGCGTCAAGTAAAGGTTACTTTTATACAGAAGAAATAGAACCAAGATTAACTACGAACCTAGACACATATCTTTCGGAAACGGACAAGAGACATTATTTCATTGCGCGAAAGATTGATAAAAATTGGTATATTTATTTGGAAGAATAGAAGTGGGGAAAGATCGCGATGACAGATCGAGGACGTACTTCAAAATATCAAAATAAAAAGAAAGACTGAAGTGAAGAAACCATGGGACAGATCGGGGACGTACTTCAAAATATCAAAATAAAAAGAAAGACTGAAGTGAAGAAACCATAGAAGCGATATGAAGCGAAGCGCAATAGACATAGGCAATCCATAC
>CAZSQS010000075.1:0-15916 GCA_964608995.1 uncultured Smithella sp.
GCGGCCTTTCCCTGTTTGACAAAGCCCGTCACTTACGATAGGTCTTTTCCCGTCAGGCTGCCTCTTGGGGGCAAAAGGGAAGACGGTGAAAGACCGTCGCGGACCCGCCGCTGTAACCGGGGACAACGTCGCACAAAGGCCACTGTGTAAAAACGGGAAGGCGCGACACGTTTGGTTGATCCGGAAGCCAGAAGACCTGCCTGAAAAATCATATCGCCCTTCGCTATCGAGGACATAGCCTGAGGGGCATCAAAAACGCTTGACGCGGATGAAATACGGCATCCCCGGCCTTTTTTGAGGCGCGGGGTTTTTTTATATTCCCGTCACCTTCCGGCACTCGCCCTCCGGCCGAAGGAAAGAACCAGTGGATGGGCAAGGCCGAAACACAGGAAAGATATGACGACAATGACTCAAGAGCTGCAAATTCTCCTGGCGGTTGGCATCGACCTTCTTCTGGGCGATCCCCGGGGCTGGCCGCATCCCGTGCGCTGGATCGGTTGGCTTATTGGCCGGCTTGAGGCGCTGCTTTACGGGGTAACGCGATGGGAGCGCTTCAATGGCGTCTTATTGGCCATGCTCGTGATCGGTTTGACCGGTGCGGCTGCGTTTTTCGGCCTTTCTCTGGCCGCGCGCATTTCGCCGTGGGCGCATCTGGCGCTCTCGGTGATCGTGCTTTACTGGAGTCTGTCTATCCGCGATCTCTACGATCACGCCAGACAGGTGTATTCAGCCCTGCGGGCGGATGATCTGCCCGGTGCGCGCGCTGCCGTGTCGCTCATTGTCGGGCGCGACACGGAATCGCTTAATGAAGCAGGCGTCGTGCGTGCGGCAGTGGAAAGCGTTGCGGAAAATACGGTCGATGGCGTTCTCGCGCCGCTTTTCTTTGCCGTCCTTTTCGGACCGGCAGGCGCGATGATGTACAAGGCGGCAAGCACGCTTGATTCGATGGTGGGTTATAAAAACGAAAAGTATCAGCATTTCGGCTGGGCCTCCGCCCGGCTCGACGATGCGGCCAACTACTTTCCGGCGAGGCTTTCCGCGCCTCTGATGGCGGCCGGGGCGTTGATGACCGGCAACCGTCCGATCCACGCGCTTCGCGTCTGCCTTCGTGACCGGAAGAATCACGCCAGTCCCAACTCCGGCATTCCGGAGGCGGCCATGGCCGGGGCGCTGGGGGTTTGCCTGGGCGGGCCGCTGTTCCGCAATGGGGTTTTGATGGCGCTTCCGACGCTGGGCGATGCGCTCGCACCGCTGGAGCGTGAACACATTCTTAAAGCCTGCCGTATCATGCTGGTTTCGTCGCTTCTAGCGGCAGCTCTTTTTACGGGGGCGCGATGGCTGATATCATGAAAATAAACAGAATATCCACCCCCCGCCCGTGGGGGACATTAAGAAGGTGCATGGAGCTTTCCCCGTCCATCCCGACAAAGTCTCTTGGAAAAGAGGCTAAATGTGACCCTTCGGGCCAATCTCCCCCTGCCTCTCTTTTTGGAAATGGTATTCTAAGGTTCACAAGCGGTCATTCCCGCGAAGGCGGGAATCCAGAACGCTTTAATCCTCCTGGATTCCGGGTCGCGCTTCGCTTGCCCGGAATGACGAAAACTAAAATGGCGACACTGTCTCTCAGGCAAGAAGGGCAATGGGCACCAACGGACAATTTCCCCGGATATCTCCCGCGAAAAAGCCACGTAAGCGCGAAGGCGATTATCGGCTTTCTGATCTGGCTTCTGATCCTGATCAGCAGCGCAACTGTGCTGGCTGACGGACCGTCGCGCATCGTGTCACTCTCGCCTGCGATGACGGAGATACTCTACGACCTGGGGCTTGGCGATTCGATTGTCGGTGTGACGATTTATTGCGATTATCCGGAAGCGGCCAAGAGCAAACCTAAAGTCGGAGGGTTTGCCAACCCGTCGCTTGAGGCCATTGTGGCCGTTCGTCCCGATCTGGTTATTTTGACATCAGACGGAAATCCTGCGGACATCTATTTACGTCTGGAACGCTTTGGCATTCAAACCTATGTGTTTCGCGCCACACGCCTGGCCCAACTGCCGGGGGCGATCCGTCAACTGGGCCAGGCGCTTGGCATTGAAAAAAAGGCCGATGCGCGCGCCCGCGAGATCGAAGCGGCGCTTGAGCGCTATGCGAAAAACGCGCGTGCCTTAAGGGGGGACGCGCGGCCCAGGGTTCTTTTTATCATTCATCCGGAGCCGCTTTTGGTTGCGGGGCCCGGCACGGTGATTGATGATGCGCTGACGCTTCTGGGCCTGGACAATATCGCCACAGGCGCAAAATCGCCCTACCCGAAATATTCGGTCGAAGAAATTGTCCGCCGCTCGCCCGATGTCATCTTTATCGGGCAGGGGCCGATGTCGCCCAATTTATCCGACAAGCTTCTAAAGCGCATACGCAGTCTCGCCGCTGTTCAGAAAGGCCGCGTTTATTATGTCAGTGAGCTTTTGTACCGCCTGACACCGAGAACGATGCTCGGGATCGACGAACTGTCCCGGCATCTCGATACGCCCTCGTCACGGAGAGAAAAATAGATGCTCAATTTACTCGTTCTCCTGCTTGTTTTATTTGCGCCGCTGATGGTCTTGAGTGCCAGGCGAAAAGGTCATCAAAGGGTCACGCCCGGGCGGGTGATCCGTGTGTGTGCCTTTTTAGTCGTTGTCTTGGGCGTCGTGGCTTTAATGGCGCTTTTTACCGGCGCAAGCGCCATCGATCCGCTGGACGCCATCGGCCGGCTCTGGACGGGGGCCGATGGGAGTCGCGCCTGGCTCGCCCCTTCTGACGAGATCATTTTATTTTCCATCCGCGGCCCGCGCATCCTGTTTGCGGCCATTGTGGGCGGGGCGCTCGCCGCGGCGGGCGTCGTTTTTCAGGGGCTTTTGCGCAATCCGCTGGCCGATCCCTACATTCTGGGCATCTCCAGCGGCTCGGCCGTGGGCGCGCTGTGTGCACTCCTTTTGGGCATCGGCTCGTCTTTGGGCGTCTCCGGGGCGGCCTTTCTGGGGGCGCTGGCCACCGTCTTTTTAGTTTACGGCATCGCGCGCACCAAGGCGGAGCTGCACTCTACAACGCTTCTGCTTGCGGGCGTCATCGTGAACGCCTTTTTCGGCGCGGCGATCATGTTTCTAATCGCCACGGCCGGCGACAGGCAGCTTCATAATGCAATGTTTTGGCTGATGGGCGATTTGAGTCTGGCCCAGTGGCGTGAAATTGCCACGGCGGGGTTCTTTCTTCTCGCGGGCGGCGCGCTGATTTTTGTGAATGCCCGGGCGCTCAACCTCATTTCGGTCAGCGAAGAAACAGCCCGTCAACTGGGGGTGTCCGTTGAGAAAACCAAGCTTATGTTGCTGCTGGCCGCCTCGCTCATCACCGGGGTGGCCGTGTCGGTGAGCGGCATTATCGGCTTTGCGGGGCTGATTGTTCCGCACATGATGCGCATGGCACTGGGCGCGGATCATCGCCTGCTTTTGCCCTCATCGATGCTCTTTGGCGGCGCGTTTATGATTGTGGCCGATACGTTTGCGCGAACGCTGCTGGCGCCCGCCGAGCTGCCGGTCGGCGTCATCACCGCGTTGTGCGGCGCGCCATTTTTCCTCTACCTGCTTAGACGGAGGGCCTGACGCCATGCCCATGATGACCTTCAACAACATCGGCTTTCGCTACAGCGCCGAGAATGTTTTAAAAAACGTATCGGGCGAGATTCGCCGGGGTGAATTTTTCGGCATTTTAGGCCCCAACGGCTCGGGGAAAACGACGCTTTTGAAAATTCTCCATGGCCTGCTGATCCCGCAGGAAGGCGAAGTGTGCATCGATGCGACACCCCTTTGCCGGATTCGCCTTTGCGATCTGGCTAAAACCGTTGCCGTGGTTGCGCAGGAGGCCTCTCTGATTTTTCCTTTCAGCGTGGAGGAAATTGTGCTCATGGGTCGCTCGCCGCATCTGGGCAAGTGGCGCTTTGAAGGCCAGAAGGATGTGCGCATCGCCCGCGAGGCGATGGCGGCCACCGACACGCTCCATCTGGTCGGCCGTGGCATGGAGGAACTCAGCGGCGGCGAACGCCAGCGGGTGATGATCGCGCGGGCGCTTGCGCAGGAGCCGCGCCTTTTGCTGCTCGATGAGCCGACGGCGTTTCTGGATATCCGGCATCAGGTGGAATTTTTCGATCTGGTGCGCAGGCTCAACCGCGAAAGCGCTCTCACGGTCGTGGCCGTGACGCATGACATCAATCTTGCCGCGCTTTACTGCGACCGGCTCATGCTGCTCTCGGCGGGACGGGTGGCCTCGGCGGGGCGGCCTGAAGACGTTGTGACGCAAAAAAATATCCGGGAGGTTTATAAAACGGATGTTGCCGTCGATTGCGCGCCCGGCAGCGGACGCCCGCGCGTGTCGCTTCTCGGGCCGAAGGCGGAGGGCCAGCAAGCGCCCACATGACGGTGCGACAATTTTTTGTTTGACGATGACAACATTTGTGCTAAACGGTTTCGCGCGGACGCCATGTCCACAAAACATCAGGTTCCAGACCGCCAGGGAAGGAAGCCGGTGCAATTCCGGCGCTGCCCCGCAACTGTCAGCGGAACGAACTCCACACGATATCCGGTTTTTTTTCAAAGGATGACGTGAGGGCAGACGAAAGCTCGTAGGGAACGGTTTCAAACCGTTCCCTACATATCTTGCCAGCACCGTTAGCCAAGGAAAACCCAAGGTATCCGCCACGGACGTGAAAATGTCGGGAAGGCGTGGATAGTAGGTTGCCGCAAGCCAGGAAACTTCATGGAAGGTCTCAATAACTTTATTCCCGAGGGGGAAAGGAGAAGTTTCATGAAGTCATTTATTCGTCTCACCGTTGTAGTATCGTTGTTTCTTTTTACTCCGTTTTTAACCCCTGTTGCTTTTGCGGCCGATGACCCGGACGCCTCTAAAGAGGTGGTGGTCATGGACGAGGTGGTGGTCACCGCCACTAAAACGCCCGAGAAGCGAAAGGACATTCCCAATGCGGTCATCCTCTTGGATGCCGAAGACCTCCAGGCCGCAGGCGCAAAAAGTGTCGGCGAGCTGATGGCGGGAAAGCCCGGCATCAACTGGCAGACCTACGGCAATTACGGCGGCGCCCCGCAGGGAATTCATATCCGCGGCATGAAGAGCAATGCCACGCAAGTGCTGGTTAACGGAATCAATGTCGCCTCGCCATCGCTGGGGTCGGCCGATGTCGGGAAAATTCCTGGAGAAGCCGTGGAACGCATTGAAATCGTCAAGGGGGCCGGATCGCTCCTTTACGGCTCGGGCGCGATGGCGGGCGCTGTCAATATTATTACGAAGAATCCCTCTCGCGACAAAATGGCGCTGAAAGTTTCGGCCGGTTACGGCACACAAGCATCGTATCGGATCGCCGCGGAAAACGGCATGTTTGTGGCGGGCGATTTTGGCTATTACGTGACGGCCGGACGCAGCGAATCCAAAGGATTTCGCGATAACGCCTGGCTGCGGCAAAACGATGTTTCCGCGAAGCTCCTTTTCGACCGGGGAGACCTCCTGCAAGCCAGCCTCTATGGCGATTTTCTCGACCGCGCCTACGGCGTGCCGGGCGTCAAGCCGCCCCCCGGCACCGCTGATTACTTGATCGGCGCGGAAAGATTCTACTCGGGCGAATCCGCGGCGCTCCTCGATCACAGCACCGACCGCGACGGCCATGTCGTCTTTTCGGTGAAAAGCAAGCCTTTTGCCTGGGGCGGCATTGATGTAAAGGCGCACTATACCAACATGGAAAATTATAACTATGCCCGTTATGACTTTGATGGCTCGGGCGCGGAAAACTGGGTGGCCAATACCGTGCTGGGCGCGGACGGACACGTTCATCTTTATCCGTTTAAAGGCGCCAAAGTGCTTGCCGGCGCTGAATACAAAGATTATTCCTGGAAAAATTCCAGCTATCCGCTCGATACGGCAGGGCTTCGGGACGGCACGGAAATCAACGCCTGGGCGCATGTCTTTACGCAGGGGTATTTTACGGAGGCTGAATACCGTCCATTCAAATACGGAAAGGTTTTTGCCGGCATCCGCCATGAAAAGCACTCGGCGTTCGGATCGGAAAACCTGCCGCTTGTCGGTGTGGTGATCAACCCCTTCGAGGCGACCGCCCTGAAGCTGAGCGCAGGCAAGCACTTTCTGGCCCCCACGCTCAATGATCTTTACTGGCCCGCCGATCCCTACACGAGTGGGAACCCCGACTTACGGCCCGAAACCGGCTGGCATACGGACATCACGCTTGAGCAGTCTCTTTTACAAAATAAACTGTTTCTCACCGCGTCGTATTTTCGCTGGAATGTGAGTAACAAAATCCAGTGGGAGCCGGATTCGCAGGGCGTCTGGAGCCCGCTCAACCTGGAAGGCTACAAGGCCGACGGTTTCGAGGGAGGCATCAAGATCGGGCCTTTCTATGATCTGACGCTTGCACTCAACTATACCTACACAAACGCCGAAGAAGAAAACCGCGCCTACACGCGCCAGGATTATGGCTGGCCGCCCGCGTTGCCGCCGGATTTCCGCTACGACATGGTCAAGCGCCGCGCGTCCATGACGCCGGAAAACCAGTTTCGGGGCGATCTCACGTACGAAAGCCGCTTTGGGCTTACCGCCACCGCCACGGCGCGATTTGTGGGCGAGCGTGTGACGTACTGGACGGAATCAACCGTCTATCCGGACACAACCACAGTTACCCGCACGCTGGATGCTTACTGGACGGCGGACCTGAACCTGAGGCAGCGTCTTTTTGACCATTTTCTGATTTCCGTGGCCGTCAAGAATCTCCTCGACAAGGAATATGACACCTACTTATCCAGTTTTACCGACCAGACCACCTATGTGACCTCCGTGGCCGGATACCCCGGCGCGGGCCGTTCCATTTTCGCGAGTGTGGCTTATGAATTCTAAAACAAAACCGGCGGGTGTCCGGAAACCCGCGCCCGCCGCGTCTTGGCGACATTTGGCGCGATGTCCGCGTCATTTTTAATGGCAATTCCCGGCCGTTTCAGATAAGTAATCTACCATGAATACCCAATGGCACCTGATAAACACGCCCTCTGACGCCAAACGAGCCGCCGAACACCTCTGTAGTGCCCCGCTTCTGGCCATCGACACGGAATATGACTCGTTCCGCTACTTTCGTGAAAGGCTCTGTCTGATTCAGATCTATGCGCCGCCGGTTACCTATCTTCTTGATCCGATTGCCCATCTGGATCTCTCGTTTCTGGCGGAGCCTTTTGCCAGCTCGTCTGTTTTGAAAATTCTGCATGCGGCCGACAACGATATCCGCCTGCTCAAGCGCGACTATAACTTCGAATTTACAAACATTTTCGACACGCACCGTGCGCCGATGATTCTGGGATACAAACAGCTTTCGCTCGAAAAGATGATCAAGGAATTTCTGGATGTCGATTTGCAAAAAAGCAAGAAGATGCAGCGCTCGCGCTGGGATCACCGGCCTTTGTCTGCCGAGCAGCTCGAATATGCCGTCCATGACGTCACGCTGCTGCCCGCGCTTTATGACAAGCAGCTCGCCGCGCTGCGCTCCCGCCGCCTGGAGGGGGCCGCCCGCGCCGCTTTTTCCCGCATTGCCGATACCACCTGGCAGGAGCGAACCTTCGACCGCCGGGGATATGCGAAGATCAAGGGATACTACGCGCTGGAGAAAGAGCAGCGGGACCTTGTCAAGAAACTGTATCTGTGGCGCTTTGAAAAAGCGCGCGAGGCGGACTGCGCGGTTTTCATGTTCCTGCCGGATGACAAGCTCGCGGAACTGGCGCAAAACAGGCAGTGCGCCCGCGACATCCTCTCGCCGGAAAAATACTCCCGCTTTGGCGGCGACTTGGAACGCGTCCTTCAACCGGAAGCCTGAGACATCTAATTTTACAAACAAAGGGTTGGTGTTTAGCTGAGCCGCCCGGGTCATGGCTTGGGGGATGTTTTACCCTCCGCCAGCACTTTGCACATCGCGTTAAAATCGACTGCGACATTTGAGCGGGGGGTGGCAAGGACGGGGATGTCCTGCTTTAAAATCGCTTTCGGCACGGTGGCGTCCTGGCGGATCGCGCCCAGCCAGGTCAGCCCAAAGCCCAGAAACCGCTGGGTGATCGTGTCGATATTTTTAAAGATCGATGCGCCTTCCTTTTTATCGGCCACGTTATTCGTTATAATCCCAAAACTCTGACGGCCGAAAACCTGGAACATGACCTTGATCATCGCATAGCCGTCGGTCAGGCTGGTCAGTTCGCGGTTGATGACCACGATGTTGCGCGAAGCCAGCAAATTGAACTGCAAAACCATTTCAGCCACGCCCGCGCCCGTGTCGAGTAAGATGACATCATAGCCGTCGATCTGGGTCAGCATGTCCTTGATCGTTTGAATTTTTTCAAACAGAAGCTGGGCCATTTCGCGGATGCCGGAGCTGGCGGGCGCCAGATCGAATCCGCCCTTCGTCGGCATAAGGATGTCGCGAAGATGCAGGCTGCCGAACGCAACATCCTTGAGCGTGCGCTCGGGGTTGATCCCCAGCATGATGTCGATGTTGGCCAGTCCCAGATCGCAATCCACCACCAGCACTTTTTGTCCAAGCTTTGAGAGCGTTGCGGCCAGATTGATCGTGACAAACGTTTTGCCCACGCCGCCCTTTCCGCTGGTCACCGACAGTATTAGTGGTTTTTTTTCGGGGTTCACTTTTTCCCCCTGGGCGTTTTCGCGGTTTTTTTAGCTAAGACCGAAGGCTGGAAAATATGATACAAAATTTCTTTTTCCGCCCAGCTGACGGATTGCACTTCGGGAATTTCAACTTTCGGATGCGCGATTTTTCCCTTGCCGGTGCGCTTGGCTTCGTAAAGATACCCATCCACATGGCGCTGAAATTCCTCGGCACTTTGCTTACAGGACGCGTCAAATTCATCCAGACCGATGGAGGACGAAACGGGCAGGCGCATCTGATCGGCAATCTGCACGATCATTTCATGCCAGCGCCGCGCAATAACCACGCCGTCGCGAAGCGACGTAGCGGGCAGAATCACAGCAAATTCATCTCCGCCGAAGCGGCAGGCAAAATCCGTCGGCCGGATAACGGCCGTCATCTTCCGGCAAATTTTCACCAGAAATTCATCGCCTTTGGCATGCCCGAGCGTGTCGTTGACCGCCTTGAAATTATCCAGATCAATAAAGGCCAGGCAAAAAGGCTCGCCGGTTCGCCGGGTGCGGGCGATTTCAATGGACATCTGGCGGTTGAAAAAACGGCGGTTGTAAAGGCCGGTCAGTTCGTCGGTGATGGTCAGGGATTTCAGATGGGCGTTTTCCGTCTCGAGCCGCCACAGGCGGGCCATCAGATTTTCATCCGCCTGCAGGCGGATGCTGTGCGCCTCAAGCTTTGTGCGCATCGCGGGCGTCAGATGCCTCTCGGGGGCCACAATATATTCAGCCGTGGGATCGGGCGAAAAAAAATCCCCGGCAGCAGGGGAATTAACTTTTTTAACGATAGAGCGAAGTGTGGACGATTGTTTTCCGGAGGATGGTGTGGCCTTTTTTTCGTCAGGTTTCATGCATTTGAGTCCGATTTTGACCACGAAGCGCATGGATTTATGATTAAAAATGGTGCCGAAGCCGGGATTTGAACCCGGACAGGCGGTGCCCACTACCCCCTCAAGATAGCGTGTCTACCAATTCCACCACTTCGGCATTTTTTCTAACTTTTACTGATTACGCGCATGTTCGGCAAAACGGGTTTGGGGCTCCGGCGACCGGCATGCGGCAATGGCAAAGAACGGGCCTTACTTCGCTCCGGTTGCCGGCTGAGCTGTTGGTGCGGCAGCGCTCGGCGCGGCAGGCGCGGCTCCCGGCGTTGCGGCAGGCGCATCCGGCATCGGTACGACAGGTGCGGGCTGGCTGATCGGCGCGGGCACTTTTTCCATTAAGGAAGACGTTGATCGCTTGGTCACTGTGTAGGTCAGGGAGATGGACGTCAGCATGAAAATAATGGCCACCGCTGCCGTGACTTTTCCTAAAAACGTTCCTGCGCCGCTGGAACCGAAAACGGTTTGACTGGACCCGCCAAATGCGGCCCCCATGTTCGCGCCCTTGCCTGCCTGAAGCAGGACGATCAATATCAGGATAACGCAGGCCAGGATATGAATGATGCTAAGTAATGCCGCCATATTAATTTCCTCAATCACCCTTTGATGTATTTGCCGATTTACATATCAGAGGCGGATATTTTATTCAACGCCTCTTTGAAAAACCGGTTCGAAATGTATTTTTTCGGCTGCCATCCCGATTGCGGGAACGCCGCTGCCGATAAACCTTTCGAAAAACACGGCATCATAGCCAAATGATCGATAAGCGTCAACTATTTTCTTTGTGGTGGCCTTCCGGGTCCGTGAATTCCAGATTTCCCCTTTCGGCCTCATTGCATCGGGGCTTTGGCCGAAAGGGGAAAAGGGTTGATTTCACATTAAAAAGGGATGCTGATGACCGCTCTGGAGCCGGCCGGTCTTTTGATCTAATCCCACACCACCGATTCGAGAATACCCGTGGGCATGCCGAAGTTGATGTGCTGCGTGGTTTCGAAAATCATCCAATGCGTGCCGCCGTTGATCTTGACGCCGGTCAGCCGGCTGCGCATCGAGGTATTGTTGACGAGAGTGACGGTGTCGTAGAGCACGCCGTTGATTTCAATGGTTGAGGGTGTGCCGGGGTCGGTGATGGTCTGCGCGGGGGTCTGCTGGCTCAGATGCGTGGCGAAAACGGCCGACAGTGTCGCGCCGTCGGAGACCGGCCGGACAATGGCCTGGGCCCAGGGGCGAATCACCAGCGGCGTTTCGACGCGCCAGATGACCGGGGACACGGCCGTGGCGGGGACCATGTTGTCCTGATAGCTGATCGTGAATCCGTAGGTGGCGTTGTAGTAGTCGGTCCATTCCGGCGCGGGCGTGGGAATGTAGGCTGCGGCCACGCCGGTTTTGACGGACAGCGGATCGGCGATTTCCAGATACGTGTCGTTGGCCTCGGTGTAGGCGGGCCAGGTGATTCTGCCGGTCACGCTGGGGTTGCCGGTTTTGGCAAACTGCGCCCACATTTTTACGGCCGAATCGGCCACAGCGTAGTCTGAAACGTCATAACCGGGCGTTCCCAGGCAGTACGACGGCGTGGCGAAAAGCGCGATGATCGACGCGCCCAGACCTTCGGGGACATAACCGAAGACATACGGGAGTTCCAGACCGTGGAAAGCGGCGCATTTGGGCTGAACCCGCCAGTTGGCCGGCACGTGCTTGAAGACGTAAACGTAGGTATTGGGCTCAATGGCGCTCATCCGATTGGCCAGCGCAGGTACGCCGATGGTGAGATCGGTTCCCAGGTCGCGGGTCTGCGCGCCCACGATGAGCGGAACCTTATTTTGCAGTCCGGCGTTGAAAATATTGGCAAGGGTATCCTCCAGTGCGTAGCCGTCCACCGTGAGCGTCGGGCTGAAGCTCACGGCGATAATTTCCGCCATGGTTTTGGCGCGCATGGCGGCAAGCGCCGCTGCATCGGGATTGCTGGCGATGCCCAGCGCGTTTTGCACGGTGACGCCGTTGTTTTCATTGGTGGTAAGAGAGGCGGTCTGCGACAGGACGCTTGAGGACCCGCTCTGCACGGCCGCGCGGTGGAAAAGCCCGCGGGCAAGAGGAGAGGCCAAAAGCGAGATCACCTTGGAGCCGCCGCCGGACTCGCCGAAGATGGTGACTTTGTTTTTATCTCCGCCGAATTGGGAAATGTTTTCCTGAACCCACCTCAGGGCGGCGATCATGTCCAGCGTCCCGTAATTGCCGGAAGCGCCCTCAGGCGATTCCGCCGAAAGGGCGGGATGAGCCATATAGCCCATGGCGCCAAGGCGCATGTTGACCGTGATGACGATAATCCCCTGGGCGGGCAGCGCCGTGTTGTTATACAGCAGGGAGTTGCCGGTATGATTAACCAGTCCCCCGCCGTGCAAGAAGACCATGACCGGCAGCCGCTCGTTTTTCGTTTTGGCCGGTGTGGTCAGGTTTAAATACAGGCAATCCTCGCTGATCGTGCCCAGGCCCAGGCCGTCTTCCGGCTGAGGCGCGCGGTTAGGCCAGGCGGTAGCCTCAAGCACACCGTTCCAGGGAACAACCGGCTGCGGCGGTTTCCAGCGCAGATCGCCCACCGGAGGCGCCGCATAAGGGATGCCCCGGTAGATGTGGAACCCATCTTTCGTCATGCCGGAGATTTGCCCGCCCGTGACAGTGACCGGATCCGAATAGGGCACCGCGGCCGGATCGGCATCCTTGCCGGAGCAACCGACGACACCGGCCATCGTGAGAAATAATAAGGTGACCATCAAATATCTTCCCATCCGCTTGAACCATTCATCCTTTGTCTGTTTCATGCTTTTTTCTTCTCCTTTTGTTATTTTTGAGACGGCTATTTCTTGATCCGGCGGGCGGACGGGGCTGATTCCCTACCGCCCGCCGGCATGCGATGATGATAATTACGGGAAGGCCGTGTTAAGTCCGGTCCTGACCGCCACCGCAGGTCGCTAAGCGGCGCTTTGGCATAGGGGATGCCCAGAAACTGCCAGGTGGGACATTTTTTGGACAAGTTCCAACATTTACGCCTCCTTCAAGTTGAATGTTTTTATCGAAGAGCTTTGCTCGATGCTGCGCTTTATGTGTCCATGATTGTTGACGGCTTGCAAATTTCCGGACAGCCTGCCGATTCGCATCGTTCCGCATAAAGCAACAATGTTTCTATATGCGATAAATAATGGCATTTTCCGTGCCAGAGGGGCTATTTTTTTAAGCTACTATATTTATTTAGCAAATATTTCATTTTGTCGATTATTTTCAAACGGATTGTACGATAATCAAACAGGCTCTGTATTGCAATGATACAGATTTGATACAGTAAGTGGATTTACTAAGCTCTTCTTCATTTTCTCAAACCGGGCAGAACTGTTGAAATTACTTTGCAAATGCATTGAAAAGTGACAACGCTTGTTGTATGAAAGTCCATAAAACCCGTGTTGTTGCTGATTGATTTCGTTGTCCCGAATTAGCGCTTCCAGATCATTGCAGGATATTGACGCCATGGGGATCATTTTTCGTTGAAGGGAATTCATACTATGTTACAAAGTGTTCAAACCGCACTTCTGGTTTTTGAAACAGTGGCCAAAGCGCAGCCCATCGGGGTCACCGAGCTTGCGGCGCGTCTGAAAATTTCAAAATCCACCGCGCAGCGCTGCCTGCAGGCGCTCAATTCGTCCGGGTGGATCAAGGCGGATGAAACCGTCGCGTCCACGCGCTGGATCATCACCTCGAAAGCCTTCGGATTGGGGCAGCGCGTATCGGCGCATGCTCGTCTGCGTGATGTGGCCATGCCCGAAATGAGCAAGCTGTGGGAAAAGGTGCATGAGTCGGTTCATCTGGTGGTCGCCGAAGGCCGCAAGGCCATTTTGCTGGAGCATTACGAAAGCCCCAGCCCCGTCCAGATTGAGATGCCCCGCGTGGCGTGGGCGCCGCTGCATACCACGCCCAGCGGCAAAGTGCTGATGGCTTACATGGATCAGCGCCTGCTCGACGAATATCTGGCCCAGGGCCTCGAAAGCATTACGCGCTTTACCGTGACAGAGCCAGAGGCGCTTCGAAAGCAGCTGGATCATGTCCGTCGTGATGGCTGGTCGCTGGTGGAAAACGAATTGATTGAAGGCTACAGCGCCATTGCCGCGCCGGTTTTCGACTGGAACGGCCGCGCCATCGCCACGCTGGCCATTACCGTGCCGACCGCGCGGTTTCCCCAGTCGGTCCGGAAAAAATACATCGGTCTGCTCGTGGAAAGCGCTGATGTGGTCAGCCGGAAACTCAAAGAGGCATAAATTCAATTTAAGGAGGCAACGATGGAAAAAGACACGTTGAGCACTTCAACGGGCGACCTCGTAATTGGATTTCTGGGGCATGGTTCCCTGATGATGACGTATGCCGGAAAGACCCTCCATATCGATCCGGTCAGCGCCGAGGCGGATTACGCCACGCTTCCCAAAGCGGACCTGATTCTGATCACGCATGACCACGATGATCATTTTGACCCGAAAGCCGTGGGGGCCATCCGTACCGCTGCTACAAAAATCATCGGGAACGCGGATGTCGCCCGAAATCTTCCGGGTGTCATCCGCATGCAAAACGGCGACGTCCAGGACGTGGACGGCGTGGCCATCGAGGTGGTGCCGGCCTATAATATCGTCCACCTGTTTGCGCCGGGCAGGCCCTTTCATCCCAGAGGCGTCGGCAACGGCTATGTGCTGACGCTGGGCGACAGGCGCGTCTATATCGCAGGCGATACGGAAAACACGCCGGAAATGAAGGCGCTGAAAAATATCGACATTGCTTTTTTACCGATGAATCTTCCCTATACGATGACGCCGGAAATGGTGGCGGACGCCGCCCGCACCTTTGGGCCCAGAATTCTGTATCCGTATCACTACGGCGAAACGGATACCGCCCGACTGATCACGCTCCTTGGCAACCACAAAAACATTGAAGTGCGCATCCGACGCATGAAGTAAGCCATGATTTAAGGCTTCTGAATTAAATCGATCACCGTAATTTCCGGCGGCGCGAAGACGCGCACCGGCGGGCCCCAGGTGCCTGCGCCCCGGCTGATGTAAAGCCACTGATTCGGCGCCAGTTCGTGCAACCCGTAGTTTCTTGGGAAAAGAATCTTTGTAATCAGGCCGAAGGGGAAAATCTGCCCGCCGTGCGTATGGCCGGACAGTTGCAGATGAAAGCGCGCCTCCGGATCGACGTAGGGCTGATGCTTTAAAAGAATCCTAAAGCCGCTTTGCTCTTGCGACAGAGATTTTCGAAACAGGGCGCTTTTTTCCGTTTTTCCCGGCTTGCGGCCGGTGATGTCGTCCTCGCCGAAAAATGTGATACCGGCCGCTTGCGCCACATCATCTCGTAAAATCCGGAATCCGGCCGCCTCGGTAAATTCGAGGGCGCGCCGAAGACCCGCGTAATATTCATGATTGCCCGGGACTGCGAATTTTCCGTAAGGCGCGTCAATGGCGGCAAAACGTTTCGCGTCATCCATGATGTTATCGAGCTCTCCGTCAAGCAGATCGCCCGTGCAAACCAGAATGTCGGGCCGGGCGTGGCGGATTTTATCCAGAAGCGAATCGAGGCGCCCCGCCCGGATGATGATGCCCACGTGCACATCGGATATCTGCACAATCCGCAGCCTGCCTTGGGCGGGAAGCGCCGTATCGACGGCCAGTTCCAGGTGTTTGACGCGGACATTCTGCGCATCGACATATCCGTAGATCACCAGCGTGGCTGACACGGCAAAGGACAGCCAGAAGGTGACCATCTTGAGCGTCAGCGTGCCGGTCTGGGGAACGAGCAGCTTATGGATGACGCGTATCAGTTCCAGGGAGAGGCTGAAAGTGAAAAACAGGAAAACAAACGCCATCCAGACATAGCCCACGCAGGCGGCCGATCGGGCGGCTGTTTCATAATGCAGTGATTCGAGAATCCTGACCAGAATCGGCGCCACAACCATGACCGCCAAAACCGCCAGCACCAGCGCCTGTATCGGGCCCGACAGGTGCAACACCTGTTTGAGCCGGACAAAAAAGTAGAAATTAATGCCGCCGTAAAGGCATAAAAAAGTCAGCAGAAAAAGAATCATTCCCAGGCCCATTGTTCCTCCGTTTCGTTTCAAAACGCTAAAGGATAACGGCGCGAAAGTCAATCGGGCAAAGGCATGCAGATTGATGTTGACAACCCGCCCCCCTTCATATAAATACCACAGCCTCTAATGGTTGCCGATGTAGCTCAGCTGGTAGAGCAACTGATTCGTAATCAGTAGGTCGGCGGTT
>CAZSQS010000076.1:0-15792 GCA_964608995.1 uncultured Smithella sp.
GCGGTTTTTATCAGATCAGTGTCGGCGGTGTCATGAACGAAACCGTCGCCGGGGCCAAGTCCGAAGAAGTCGGGGGCATCAAGGCAGTGCTGGTCGGCGCGCACATGACCGAAAAAGTTATCGGCAACCGTACCAGCGATACGGATAAAACCCACACGATGAAGGCGCAGAAGGTTTCCGTGATTGCGCAGGAAGAAATTTCGCTCATTACAGGAAGCGCATCCATTGTGCTCAAGAAAAATGGCGACATCACCGTGAAGGGTGGTGACATTCAGGTCAAAGGGTCCGGAGACGTCATCGTCAAAGGACAGAAAATTGCAAGCAACTGACAGGACGAAACAGCAAATGAAAAAAAAAGAAGCGGCTCAAACCGATACACGGACTCTTGCCGAGAGCGAAAAACGCGCATCCGGCGCAGCCAAAAAGTCGCAGGGCATTTTAGATATGGTAAGCCTGCCACAGGGCCGGGCGCAGGCCATTGACGGCATGATGACCGGCAAATTATGCGCATATTCGCCAGACGGCGGGCCAGTGGTGGATTATCCTGAAAACAAAACAAAACGGCCGATTCCCGCCCGTTCAATCATTGCGCTTAGCGAAAGAGACATCGGCCGGGACGTCGTTTTGATGTTTGAACGGGGGGATGCCGCAAGACCTGTCGTGATGGGCATTATTCAAAATCCCGAAAACAGGCAGGACGTCAAGGTTAAGACCCTGACCGAGTTCACCGGCGAGTGCGTAACAAAAATTGACGGGGAGCGGCTTGTGTTCGATGCTCGCGATGAAGTGACGCTCAGGTGCGGCAAGAGCAGCATTACCATGACGAAGGACGGCAAGGTGGTCATCAAGGGCGTTAAAATAACCAGCAGAGCTTCCCAGGAAAACAAGATCAAGGGCGGTTCGGTCGCGATCAACTAAGGAAGGGATCATGGCGGTCATCAGCGCGGCGGGGATGATATCCCCTGTCGGGAGAGAAGTTCTGCAAACCTTTACGTCCATCCGGGCCCATTTGACGAGAAAAGGCGCCTACACCGGCGACTACCTCTGCGCGCCGGATGATCCGGATTTTGAAAAAGGGGCGCCGCCGGTCGTCTCGGCAATCTCGTATCTGAAAGAGGATCGCAATGCCATTGAGAATCCGGCCCAGGGGCTTGCCTTTCTGGCGGCCCAGGCGTTTGACGGCATGATGGCGGAGATGCCGGAGGATAAAGAAGAATGCGCAAACGCGGGGCTTTTTCTTTCATTGCCGCCTTCGCGGCCTGAATGGGGGCCACTCCATCGCGATGATTTCTGGTATCACTTCCACAATTACGCGCAAATTGATCCTCTGCCGGTTGAAGAGTTTAGCTGGATCGGACACACGGGCGCCCACGCGATGATGGAATCGGCGCTTGTCCATCTGCGGACGGGAAAAATTCGCAGCGCGTTTGTGGGTGGCGTGGAATCCTACCTCTTTGACGCCTGGCTTGCCGAGCTCGATGACGCCTGGCGGCTCAAGAGCGACCGCAACGTTGATGGCTTTATTCCCGGCGAAGGCGCGGCGTTTGTGTGTGTGGAAAACGACGGCAAGCCTCAGAGGAGCGCTTTGACCGCGCAGGTGAAAATTGAAAAGATCGCGAAAGCGCAATGCAGCCCGGCGCAAATCCTGAACAACACCGGCGTTGACTTAAGCAAACTGATTGCCGCCATGATCGACAGCCTTGACGAAGCGCCCGTCTTTTTGTGCGACCTCAACGGCGAACCGGCGCGAATGCGGGAGTGGGGGTATGTTCTGTCGCGTCTGGGTAAGCGCCTGGGCGATCCCTGCCTAATCGAACACCCGGCGGATGTTCTGGGCGATGTCGGCGCGTCATCAGGCGCCATGCTTGCCGCCCTGGCGCCGCTTTATCTGACGAAAAAATATCCGCAAAAAAAGCGGGCGCTTCTCTGGACGGCGTCGGATACAGGCGAACGCTCGGCGCTCCTGCTGAGTTTGTTGAAATAAATCGGGGAGAGGACTATGGCAACTAAAACCAGTGTCAACAACATGACCGTCGTGCATGAAAAAAGCGACGGGATCATCACCTTCATGCCGGATGTGTGCAAAACGCAGGTTGGACCCGCAGTGGTGCCGATTCCCTATCCGAATATCGCCAAATCTTCGGACACGGATCAGGGCAGCTCCACCGTCAAAGTCGATGACAAACCCATCATGCTCAAGGGATCCGTCTTCAAGCAGAGCACAGGCGACGAAGCAGGCGCGATTGGCGGTGTATCCAGCGGCTGCACGCGCGGCAAGGCCGAATTTATCAACTACTCCTTTGATGTGAAAGTGGAAGGCAAAAACGTTCCGCGCCTGGGCGATCAGATGCTGGGCAACAAGGGATCGGCGGTCAATACACCCCCTATGGCGGAAATGCAGCCGCCCAGTTCGGCGAGTGCAAAATCGGAAAACCGCAAAAAAGACAAACTGGACATCAGCGTGGTCGATGCCGAAGGCAATCCATGGAAGGACATCCAATACAAATTAAAAAAGCCCGACACGGAAAAGCTGACGGACAAATTGGGCGGAGGCGGGAAAATCGAACAGGACACCATTGAAGGCGTAGCCCTGATCAAATTTCCGGAGTGGCCCTACGCGATTACCTTTCGAAAAGACTGATGGGCGGACGCGACGCGGATGATATGGAACAAAATAAAGCCACCAAAATACATATCGCGGGAATGATCGGCTTAATTACTTTGACTTTCGTCATCATGTGCTCAGGCGCGGCATATTCACAGATCAATCAGGACGTGAAACGCATGGATCAGGGCAAGACAGACATCCGGATATTGAGCGAGGGGATCGATTTTGAGGGGAAAACACCCGGACACGAGGAAGAACGGACGGATCATATCCCGATTGTTTTGTGGGACAAAACCGCGCCGCAGGCAGTTTTATCTTTGTATATCAAGACACAATACGCCGATGCCGCAGAGACCATCCGGATTGCCAGACATTCCCCCGAGGGCAGGCAAAAGAGTCTGAGCGACAGACTTTCGGGCGCGCTGGACGCATACCCCATCGTTTATAAGGTTAAAGTCGGGGACATGATGGACAAGGAGAAATGGCGCGCCAAAAGCTTGGTGAAGACGGAGAGTATCCTGACCGCCGATGTCAACGGTGATGGAATTGAAGAAGTGATTATTCCAAAAACCCATGGCGATATTGATGTCTATGATACAGCCAAACGCCTGTTTCAATCCCGTCCCTGTGAGGATTATCTTCCGCCGGCCTTGTATGATCTCACACACATCGGCGCGCATGTCGCATCATTGGAAAACCGGGATGTTGTGTTTTTGACCTTCAACCGTCGTGTGGCAGGTGGACTAAGCAGCCTTTCAGAGAAAGACAGGCAAAAGGCCCGGCAGGAAGACATTGCCGGTATTTTCCGGATCGACCAGACAGGAATCCATCGGATTGTCCCGCTTGGCGTGAGCTGGATACTGTCAAAAGTATGGGCTGTCGGCGCCATCAACTATCCCGGATCGAAACAGATCGACGAAATCGTGATCTTGCACGAGATGGAAGGCGCCGGGGAAGACGACACCTACCTGACCCGCCTGAAGCCGGACGGCCAGGTGATTGATAAGCCCCGGAAGTTTTATTCATCCTACAGCGAATACGGCGACACGACGTTTATCTTCGTGCCGCAATCCCGCCAGATCATCATGGAAGGCGCGGAAGGGTATTACTTCATCACCCCGGAAAAGCCCGTCAACTGGGCCAGGCGGGTGAACCTGCCGGATGATTATGCGGGCATCCTGCGGCATGACAAGGGCCTGGTGGTTCTGGTTCGCGACAAGATGAACCTTTACGCCTTTGACGAAGAAGAGCGCTTTTACACCCGCGACGCCGGGGGCAAACTTCAGCGTGCGGCATCGAAAAAGCCGTTCTACACCTTTCAACCGGAAAGCGAACGGCACAAGCTGGAAGGCATCTACGTCAGCAAACAGGCCGTGGATCATCCCCAGTATCTTGTTGTGCAATATCGGGAGATGCAGACACGTAGCTTCACACAAGATAATCTTCCGTGGAATGAAAAAATAAATATTGCCAAGAAATACATGAAAAACGATGTTCTGGCTGTGCGGCTAAGAGAAGTGAAAGAGGAATCAGAAGCATATCTCTCAGGAACACGTTGGATGGTTGAACTTAAATATGAAGAAAAGTATGGAAAATCAATAAAATTACCTGCCGTTGAGGATGTAAAAAAATACTTTCCTGAATATTACCCCGTGCTCCGGACTGAATTTGAAAAAGAATATCATTCTCTCATTTTTAGAACTTTGTTACCTGCACCTGAGAGTGCCAAGAAGGATGATTTTAATGATTTTGAAGGCTATTGTCGCTGGTTCGACTCCAATAAAATACGCGATGATCATGAAACCGTTTACACATTCATTCCAGATTTTAAAGAAACAAAAAAAATCAGCCTGACGCATTATCATCTTGGGAAAGCTCCATTTGAGGCGTCTAACTTACGTCTGCCGCAAACCACATTCCGCGCCTGTGGAAATATGCTGTCGATCGTAACACTTTCAAGAATAAAATCTGACTTAGATGCAAATGGCCCGGTTTGGCTGATGATCCGCCAGGAAGGGGGAAGAAACTGATGCCCGGGTATACTACACACTGGCTGGTAGCGATACGCGCCATCGACGATACGCCTGATTATGCTTCAAATGGTTATGACAAATACAAACGGGCTGTTAATATCCTGAATGAATCCTTAACAAGAGCTATTGCCAATATCCTGAAAAGCAATGCTTCTGTTTCCGACTTTACCAAGGAAGAAGGCGGTTTCGATAAAATCCTTCGAACCTTTGACAAAGCAATAAATGGAATAAAAAACAAAGACGGAGAAGATCAAGTGGACCCCAAAACCCACGACGACATCACCTGTTTTTCAGCCTACATGCTGGGTGCCTGCGGCCCGGATTTCTGGATGATGCCGTCGCATGGCGGCGGACGGGCGCCCTTGAACATGGGAGCGCATCATTTTGACTTGGGGCACTATAACCGGACGCACAGGGTTTTCAATGCCATCTCTGAATCAAGGCGCACTCTTCGTTGGCAGCGTCGTCGTCATCCTCGACGTATCTGTAATACGCCTCGTCGCCTCCTGCTTGCCGCCTGGATTTCATCCTTGATTGAGAAATGGCGAATGAAGGGATGCGTTGGGTTATCGGTAAATAGCGCCGGTTTGGAAAGGAGTTACGCATGAGGCGACATCTTGCAATTGGCGGCATCCTGCTCATAGCGGTTTTATGTCTTGCTCTGATTTTGAACGGACAGGGCTGGAGCAAGGATAATCAAAAGATTTCAAAACAAGCCAAAAAAGGGGGAAGCGCGGTGACGGCAGACAATACGCAAGGCAAGACAGACATCCGGATATTGAGCGAAGGGATTGATTTTGAGGCCAAAGGGAGCGGCGGCGAAGAAGACCGGATCGAGCAGGTTCCGATCGTGTTGTGGGGCAAGACACGGCCGGAGGCGTTGCTGTCCATGCGCTACACGTTTGGGCTGCAAGGCAAAGTTACGGAGACGCACACGTTTGACAAACATCCCCTGGACGGCAAGGCCAAGACGTTCAAGGAGAAGATAAAGGCGGCAACGGATGACTACCCGATTGTCTATAAGGTCAAGATGAATAACTTTATGGACAAGGAAGAAACCAGAGCCCTCAATGCCATCGAACCGATGTCTGTTCTGACCGCGGATATCAATGGCGATGGCGTTGAGGAACTGATCATTCCGAAGACCTTTGGTGACATCGACGTTTACGACAAGAACAAGCGCCTGTTTTCTTCCCCGCCGTGGGAGAGCGTCGGCCCGCCGAAAGCCTTCGAGCTGTTGGCCATCAGCACACACGTCGCCGTCTTTGAAGATCGGGATGTGGTTTTTATGGCCTATAACCGTCGTTTGTCGGACGAACTGCCTCCCGCGAAGCGCCGGGTTTTGGAACAAGACAAAATATCCGCGATCTTTCAGATAGACCGCAAGGGCATCCGGCAGATTGTCCCTTACGGACCGGGTATCAACTGGACGCTGCGGGATGTTCGGGCCATCGGCGCGATTAATTATCCGGGTTCGAAAGACATTGACGAGATCGTGATCTTGCACGAAATGGGACAAGCCGACAATGAAGACACCTACCTGACCCGCCTGAAGCCTGATGGACAGGTGATTGATAAGCCCCGGAAGTTTTATTCATCCTACAGCGAATACGGAAACACGACGTTTATCTTCGTGCCACAGTCGCGCCAGACCATCATGGATGGCGCGGAGGGGTTTTATTTTATTACGCCGGAAAAGCCGACGAACTGGGCAAGGCAGGTGAACATGCCCTTCCCCTTCATGGGCGTCATGCGCGCGGATAAGGGGCTGATTGTTATAGTGCGCAAGGACATGGACATTCTGGCCGTGGATGAGGAGAGCCGGTTTATCACCCGCCATGCGGGCGGAGGGCTTCAGCGAAGCGCGGATATGAAACCCATCTACACGATAAAGCTCGAAAGCGGACTCCATCGCCTGTCGGATGTGATTGCCGGGAAGCATGTTGACCGCCTGGAGTTTCTGATCGTTCAGGACCGCGAGCCGCAGATGAAGGACGCAGGACTGACGTGGGAGAAGGACTACTGGCCTGCCGCGCAGCGGTTCATGAAGGAAGAGTGGATACAGGAGCTGCGGGATGAGTCGCAGTGGTATTTAATGCCGGAGAACGCTGAGGAAGAATATTTAAAGAAATACGGCAAGAAAAGATCGCTGCCAGAACTCAAGGATGTAAAGGAGCACTTTCCGGAATATTACGAAAAATTTATGAAAAAGGCGGAAAATAAATTCCGGGGATCGGTAATTAGTGCGCTGACACAACCGCTGGGGGGGTCAAAGAGCGTCGACTCCTATTTTAATAAAAAGGTAAACTACGAGCTACACAAGGACTTTTACAGTTTCCAGAGGTGGTGCGCGGATTTATATATACCCGACGAGCTGGTGTTTACGCTGATGGCGGACTTCAAACCACAAGCGATAATTAGGACTTCTGGTTTCTATCAGGACGATACCAAGCTGGGTGAAAGGAAAACGCGGATGCCGATTAGCAGTTATCGCCGCCATTCAAGTTTTCTGAATATCATAACAATAGGCCGTCAGTCAGGTGAGCCTACTAATTGGCTATATATCCATCACGAAGGAGGCATTCGCTGATGCCGAACTTTATGACACACTGGCTGGTGGCCAACGAGTGCATCGGGAAATGGACAGGGGAAATCCCGCCCTACATAAAATCAGGGCGTGAAGCCTATACAAAGGCTGTTGATACAATGAGCGACGACCTGATCACCGCCCTGCAAAACATCAAAACAAAGGATGATTTAAAAAAATTCAAGAAAAGAGAAAAAGACGAGAGGGATATTGTCAGTGGTTCCTTTCAGCACATCATCCGGACGTTTGACAACGCGCTAAAGGGGATCAAGGAGGTCAGCGGCAAGGAAGTTCAGGACAACGCCAAGCACGACGACATCACCTGCTTTTCCGCTTACATGCTGGGCGCCTGCGGGCCGGATTTCTGGATGATGCCGTCGCATGGCGGCGGACGGGCGCCCTTGAACATGGGAGCGCATCATTTTGACTTGGGGCACTATAACCGGACGCACAGGGTTTTCAATGCCATCTCTGAATCAAGGCGCACTCTTCGTTGGCAGCGTCGTCGTCATCCTCGACGTATCTGTAATACGCCTCGTCGCCTCCTGCTTGCCGCCTGGATTTCATCCTTGATTGAGAAATGGCGAATGAAGGGATGCGTTGGGTTATCGGTAAATAGCGCCGGTTTGGAAAGGAGTTACGCATGAGGCGACATCTTGCAATTGGCGGCATCCTGCTCATAGCGGTTTTATGTCTTGCTCTGATTTTGAACGGACAGGGCTGGAGCAAGGATAATCAAAAGATTTCAAAACAAGCCAAAAAAGGGGGAAGCGCGGTGACGGCAGACAATACGCAAGGCAAGACAGACATCCGGATATTGAGCGAAGGGATTGATTTTGAGGCCAAAGGGAGCGGCGGCGAAGAAGACCGGATCGAGCAGGTTCCGATCGTGTTGTGGGGCAAGACACGGCCGGAGGCGTTGCTGTCCATGCGCTACACGTTTGGGCTGCAAGGCAAAGTTACGGAGACGCACACGTTTGACAAACATCCCCTGGACGGCCACGCCAAGACGTTCAAGGAGAAGATAAAGGCGGCAACGGATGACTACCCCATTTCCTATAAGATCAAAATGAAAGACCTGATGGACAAGGAAGAATACCGTGGCCTGGATGCCATCGAGCCGCGTTATGTACTGACCGCGGATGTCAACGGCGATGGCGTGGAAGAACTGGTTATTCCCAAAAGACATGGAAGCATTGACGTTTACGACACAAAGAATCGCCTGTTTTATTCACCACCGTGGGAAGGCGTCGGGCCGGCAAAAGCATTCACACTGCTGTCCGTGCAATCGCACCTGGCCGTTTTTGAGGACCGGGATGTTGTCTTTTATGCATACAACCGCCGTTTGTCGGACGAACTGACGCCCGCGCAACGGAAGGCCTTACCTCAGGACAGGGTTTCCGCAATATTTCAGATCGACCGTAAAGGCATCCGGCAGATTGTTCCGTACGGGCCGGGCGTGAACGGGATGCTCAGGGACATCCGGGCCATCGGCGCTCTCAATTATCCCGGATCGAAAGACATCGATGAGATCGTGATCCTGCACGAGATGGAAGTAAACCAGCAGGAAGACCTTTATCTGACCCGGCTGAAACCGGATGGGCAGGTCATTGATAAGCCGCGTAAATTTTGTCAGTCCTATACGGAATCTGGAAATACGAAGTTTCATTTTGTTCCGCAATCTCGTCAGGCCATCATGGAGGGCGCGGAAGGGTTTTATTTTATCACGCCGGAGAAGCCGGTCAACTGGGCGCGTCAGGTGAACATGCCAGACCAGTATGCGGGCATTATGCGGGGCGATAAGGGCTTGATCGTTTTGGTGCGGGACCAGTTGAACATATTCGCTTTTGATGAAGAGGGGCGGTTTTATGTCCGTGATGGATACGGCAAGCTTCAAAGAAGCCAGGCGAAGAAGCCGCCGGCTTATACGATAACCGTGGAAAGCAACCTGCACCGGGTGCGGGAATTTGTGTTAAATAAGCAGGCCGTGGGCAAGCCTGAATATCTGATCGTTCAGGATCGCGAGCCGCAGATGAAGGACGCGGGGCTGACCTGGGAAAAGGAGTACTGGCCCGCCGCTCAGAAGTTCATGAAGGAGGGATGGATTTCGGATTTGAGGGATAGATCGCAATGGTATTTAATGCCGGAGGACGCCGAGGAAGAATATATCAAGAAATATGGCAAGAAAAAAGCATTGCCGGAACTCAAGGATGTGAAGGAGCATTTTCCGGAATATTACCAGAAGTTTATGAAGGAAGCTGAAAGCAAATTCCGGGGGTCGGTGATTAGTGCGCTGACACAGCCTCTTGGAGGAACTAGGAGTATACCTAATTATTTTAACAACAAAACCAACTTCAACCTCCACAAGGACTTCGAAGGTTTCCGCAAGTGGTGTGAACCTCTGTTTATACCAGCTGAACTTGCCTTGACCCTGGTTGTGGACTTCAAATCCCAGGAGAAAGTACGTATACCGGATCACCATCAGGATTACGGCAAGCTGGGTAACAGAAAGCTGAACATGCCTATCACAGGATTCCGGCGCAAGGACAATCTGCTGAACATTGTATCAATAGGCCAGCAGACAGGCGATCGTGCATTTTGGCTCTATATCCATCACGAAGGGGGCCTTCGCTGATGCCCAATTTTATTACACATTGGCTGGTGGCTGATCAGTGCATTGGAAAATGGACGGGGGAAATACCACCCTATATAAAATCAGGGCGTAGCGCCTATGTTGTTGCAGTTCGTGAAATGGGTAAAACACTTACAACCGCTTTGAAAAACATCAAGTCAAAAGATGATTTGAAAATATTCAAGAAGAGAGAAAAAGACGAAGAAAATATCGTAACCGGTTCTTTCCAGCACATCATCAAGACGTTTGACAACGCGCTTCTGGGAATTAAGGACG
Source organism: uncultured Smithella sp. (assembly GCA_964608995.1). Lineage (GTDB taxonomy): Bacteria > Desulfobacterota > Syntrophia > Syntrophales > Smithellaceae > UBA8904. Next base: position 10,137 of record CAZSQS010000076.1, read on the forward strand.
TTGGCGGCAAGAAGGTTCAGGACAACGCCGTCCGCGACAACATCACCTTTTTTTCGGCGTATATGCTGGGGGCGTGCGGACCGGACTTCTGGACGCTGCCGTCTGAAGGCGGGACAAGCGTAGGAAGTTCTCTCGCATCGCATCATTTTGATTTGGGCCACTACAACCGGACGCACATGGTCTATAAAAACTTTGTTTACAGATTGGCAAAAGACAAGGAAATATTTCCGGACAGGGAAGGCATTCAGGCCAGAGTCGCCATTTCGTACTTCATGGGGCTTTCCACACACTTTGCCGCCGACCTGATCATTCATCAACTCGTCAACGTTTCCGCCGGCGCTTACGGACTTCTGGAAAAAATGTGGGAAGGCGAACAAGGCTTTCTAAGCGGCGCGAAAAATCTCTGGAATACTCACAACAAAGTCGAACACTACTGGGATTCCTATCTTCGCTTCCGCATTTTTTCCGACCTGGGGCCTCTCTGGAAAGTCAGCGAAGAAGTCAATCAGCTATCCAAGCTAACCGGAGCGCCCGGACCATTCCAAATTATTACAGCGCCTGAACCAAACGACGAAAAACTGTGGGATGGCTTCTCGCCTCTAAACTTCCCCATTTTGACAACGCTTTTGCATCGCCTTGCCGGGCATCCTCATAAAGAGGAACTGGAAAAATTTTTAAAAGATGAAGAAAACCGGATGCAGTATGAAAAGTGCTATAATTTTCCGCATGTCTTCTGCGACCGGATGACGTCATCTTCATCCGATCTTAAAATGTTTTTATACGACACCATCGTCAACAAGGAAAAAGGCGCCTATCCGGAAGCCGTTATGTACAAGGAAGCCATTGATGAATCATATCATTCCCAATTCAATGACGCTGCTGTTCCTGCGCCCAAAGGCAAGAAAGATAAAAAAGGCAAGGATGTCACAGTTGGCAAAAGTGAGAGAATGAAGCTTGCCTATTTTGCCAGCGATAATAACAAAAAAAGCAATTTAAACAGCATCAATTATCTGAATTATTTCATTTTGCCCAATCTTAAAAAAGTTCAGCAATTCGGTTGGCAGGTCTTTTATGATTTGACGGCCCTGCCCAAGTTTGTCAATGCGGCGGTCAACACCGCGCAGAAGTTTCTTGCACCGCTAAATAACGCCGTCGATAAGGCCATTAAAAACCCGGAAACCATTCAAGATATCTCCTCCATCAAGCTCGAAGCGCTGGAAAAGTTTTGGAATCTTGATACGGGGCTAGGCCTGAGCATTGTCAAAGATGAAAACAGCCGCACCACCAAGGAGGCCAATACCATCATTGATTTCGTGCATGTGGTGGATGAGGTGAACCGCCAGGGCATCGGGCATGTGTTGGATATTTCTTACGCGGCCGCCATTACCAAGGCCGCATATGATAAAAACCCCAAATCAGCTAATCTCTTTAAAATCTATAATGGCAAGGCGTTCGACGACATCACGAAAGTCAAAGAAGAAAAAGGGGCGTATGTTGATAGAATCCGTGTCAACAATCCGGTGTTGTCTCAAAATTATATATCGGTTCCCACTAAAAACCAAAACGACGGCAAATCCACGCAAATTGTCGATATGCCGATGTGGAATCGTCTAAATCTGTTCATTCGGGCATCCATCGCCTGCCTGCAGGATCCCCGAATGGCGTTTGTCAAGGAGCCTCTTGGCTTCTATTTTCTCGGAGACAACCATAAAGAATCCAATGCAAAAGATGGATGCCTTAAATTACCGGAAAAAGATAAAGAAGGGTTTCTGCGTCAATGGATTCAAGGAAGTGTAAAACCTTATGATTTCATTAAAACCACGGATGCCAATCCGAGAAACGGCGTGAATGTTTATACCCAAAAAGCAACTGGTGTTTATCAGTTTTACACGCATTTTCTGGCGACGGTAGAGAAGCAAGACGACACCATGAAAAACGCATTCAATTCCGGCAAGTGGTGCAACGTTGTTCCATACAATGATTTTAAAAATGCTTACGGCTCCAACTTTGCCGTGGGGACGGGCAGGCAGAACGTTTTGCATCCCCGTGGAAGCGGCGCCTTCGATGCGACGACGCATTTTGAGTGCTACACAAAAGACATCAGTCCCACGGAGTTTATTTATTTTTCCGTCCATCCGCTGATTGAGAGCATGCCGGGGAACAAGTCGGAATATTTAGACATCATCACAAAAAAACCGTTTGCAAAAGAGCAAATCGAAAAAGAACTCATCAAGATCAACTGGATGGGGTTTGTGAAGATTGTTCTGATCTATGAATACGTCGAGGAACGAGATCGGGGCGTTCAGTTAAAGGAATACTACATCGACGGGTGCAAGTTCAACGCCAATGGCGCCGCAATTGGGTGAAAGCGAAGCGGCCAGCGTCGGTTGCCGGCAGAGGGGTTAACGTAGCGTATGCACGATAAAATAAACTGCACGCCTTTAATTTCTGATTTGGGTCTGTATCCAGACAAGGAGGGTGTGGATATTGCGGTGGCCGTGCTCAAGGCGACGTATCTGTTCGACGCGGCGGGGAATGTGACCGAGGCACAAGGCGAGGGGCGTCTGCCGGTGTTTCAAAGCGATCAGTATTATGAAAGCCCGGAGAGCTCCAGTGTGGAATACGCCTCGGACATTGCGCCGGATAAAATCGGAACGGACGTGGCCGTCAACGGCAGTGTCTATGGCGCAAACGCAACCAGGGTTGAGGCGGGGTTTTCCGTCAATGGCCGTCGAAAGGAAATCATTGCCTGGGGTGAAAGAAGGATGGAAACGTTTCTCTATGCCTCTATCGGCAAGCCCAGGCCCTTTAACCGTTTGCCGCTGCGCTACGAGGGGGCTTACGGGGGGAGCTTTGAAGAGGCAGGCGGGCGCAGACAGACCTATCCCTACAATCCCGTCGGGTTAGGCTTTGCGCCGAAGGCGGTGGAAGGCATGAAACTGCCGTTTTTCGAATACCGGAAAAATCCGTTTCGTAATATCAAAAGCCGCCCCTATCCCGCAGGATTGGGGTTTATCCCCACGCACTGGATGCAACGGGCGCGTTTTGCCGGAACGTTTGATCAGAAATGGCATGATGAGCGCCGCCCGCTTTTTCCGGAAGATTTTGATGCGCGCTTTTACAATACCGTCAGCCAGGACCAGGTGTTTTTGCCCAAACTTTCAGGCGGCGAGAAAATATCTCTGTATCATCTGCACCCCGGGGCGAAAACCGTGACGGTCTCGATTCCGGACAAGCAATATGTCTGCGTCATGAAGATCAAGGGCGAAAGCCGCGAGCTTCCGATGGAAATCGACACCATCCTTTTCGAGCCGGACAAGAGCCGGTTTGCGCTGACGTATCGCGCATCCAGCCCCGTCGGCGCCGATGTTCGCGCGATCAATACCATCATTTACAGGGAAGGGGCCGGGAGAGCGTTGAATGGACGATGATTTTTCAAAAGAACTGTATCGCGAACATCTGGAAGAAGCCGCTTTTCTGTATGATTCGCGGCGCTATCTGATGGCGCGGCCCGACTTTCCGTGGGTCAAAATGGCGGATATCGAAGATCGGCTGGAAGCGCATCTCGATGGCCTGATCTGCGGCGGAGACGGGGCGCTGGCCGTCTGCGCCGAACGCATCGCGAAAGGCGACCCCGATGAAGGTTATGCCGCCATGCGCGTTTTCGCCCGGCACAATCGTCTGGATTTGATCCGGCAGGCGCTCGAAACGCTCGCGCCGTGCGACGTGGACCGGGGGGGCGCGTATGCCGTAGCGCTTGCGCAATCCCCGCCGAAGGACCTCGATTGCGACGCGCTGCTTTCGCTGATGCAGATCAAACCGTTTGGCGGCGTCGCTCCGCTGGTCATCGGGCGCGCCCGGATGACGGGCTTTCGGGAATGCCTCGCGCATGAACATTGCCTTGAGCTAAGCGCCCTGGCCGCTTTGTGTTTTGCGGTGGGCAGGCTGCGGGATTTCAAAAACGCGCCGCTTACGGACCGGGCGTATGCGACGGGGAAGGATGCGCTGATGGCTGCCTATGCGGTAAGCCGTCTTTTCCTGGGCCGGCCCGAAGCGATACAGATGTGCCTCGAAGCGGCGCTTCAGGAAAAGGCCTGGCCCTTCACCTGGCTTGGCCTGTCCGCCGGGGCCTGGTGTGCCGAAGAGCTCCGCAAAATGTTCATTCGCGCCTATTCACCCAAAAAAGAGGCGCTTCCCTGCCTGGAGGCCATAGGCCTGCTGGGTGATCCGGACTCGATTGATTTTCTAATCGGACGTCTGAATGATCCAAAAAGCGCCGCAGACGCCGCGCGAGGGCTTCAGTGGATGACCGGGGCGGGGCTGTATGAAGAAGCGTTTATCCCCGATCCGATTGACGAAGCGGAGCTTTACGACGACGAATTGGAACGTCTGCACCGTGGCGAGCCGGTTTATCCGCCGGGAGAGGCGCCGGGCAAAACTGTCACACGTCTTTCGCAGAAAGCCCAAGACTGGCAAAACTGGCTGAAAGCACAGGCGAAGCGCTTTACGCCGGGACTCCATTACCGGCATGGCCGCTTGTTTTCGCCTGCGTGCCTGTGGGACACCCTCCGAGCGGCCGGCGCATCGGCCATCGACCGGCAAGTGGCGAAAGACGAACTGGCTATCCGGTATGTTCTGAATCCGCCATTCGAAACGGATGATCCGGTTGACGTCCAGCAAAAGGCCATCGCCGATTTTGAGGGGCGAATGGTTCAGGCGGAAAAAGAATTTCAGGCGGGTCAATGGTACTTCAACGGACGAATCCAGGACGCAAGGCCATGAGAACCAGAAAAGTAAACAAGAGGGAGATGACGTATGTTTAGCGGCAACAAAGGCTCACAAGCCGATTTCCTGTTTGAATTAAAAGGCGCGCCCCAGGTGAAAGTCACCAAATTTTCCGCCAGGGAGAACCTCACTGAACCGTTTTGGCTGAGTGTCACCCTGTCAAGCCCCTGGGAAATATCGTTTGACGACGTCATTCAGCAGGACGCCTCGCTGACCATCCGGGGCGCGGGAGGCGATCGGTATTTTTCCGGCATCGTGCGCCAGTTTGAATACACAGGCACCGTGGGCGCCGGTCTGAACCTCCGATACCTCTACAAAGCCGAAGTCGTTCCCTTAAACCAGCTGCTTTCCCTGGAACAGGACTGCCGTATCTTCCAGAACAAAAACGTTCAGGACATCATCGATGACATCTTTAAAGACAGCTACATTTCCACCGACCGCTACGAATTTCGTCTGCGCAACAAAGACCATCGCAGACGCTTTTGCGTGCAGTATCGGGAAACCGATCTGGATTTCATCACCCGGATTCTCCAGGAAGAAGGCATCTATTACTTCTATGAACACGACAAAGACAAACACCTTTTAGTGTTTGCCGATGATTCCGGCGCCTGCAAGCCCATATCCGGCAAAGACACCCTTCCCTTCAAGCCGCAAAGCGGTTTAAACCCCGAAAAGGAAATCATCTCCAGCGTGGATCTGTCCCGAAGACTCTGTACGGGCGCCTATACCCAGACCAACTACAACTTCAAAAAACCCTCAACCCCTCTGGAGACCAAAGAAAAAAGCAAAGATGAAAAAATCAAAAAATATGAAATCTACGACTACCCCGGCCAGTACGCCGCCACAGACCGGGGCAATCGCCTGACCAAAG
>CAZSQS010000077.1:0-15394 GCA_964608995.1 uncultured Smithella sp.
CAGGCGGCCTGCGATGTTTTACCCAAAAATTGGGATGAAACCTACGATGTGGTAGTCATCGGCAGCGGTTTCGCGGGACTGGCGGCCGCTATCGAAGCGAAAAATGTAGGAGCCAGTGTTGCGGTGCTTGAAAAAATGCCGGTGCACGGCGGCAATTCTATCATCAATGGCGGCGATTTCTGCGCTGCAGGGACAAAGATGCAGAAAGAAAACGGCGTAGAGGATTCGCCGGAACTGCTTTTGAAGGACATGCTGAGAGCCGGGATGTATCTGAATCATCCGGAACTGGCCAAGACAGTCGCTTATGGCTCCAAAGACGCTCTGGAGTGGACCGAGTCCTATCTGGGCTGCAAGTATGCAAAGCTTAACTTTCACGGGGGACACTCTGTCAAGAGAGCTCACGGGACGATCAACCAGTCCGGATCGGAAGTGGTCAATAAGGAAATGGCAAAGGCCAAAGAAATTGGCGTGAAAATACTGACACGAACCAAGCTGGTGAAGTTTCTGTCCAATAAAGAGGGACGGATTGTCGGTATGGAAGTTCTCAAGGGGTACAAATTTCCGGATGACAAAGCAGGCAAAACCGCTTTTATCAAAGCACGGAAAGCTGTCGTTCTAAGCTCCGGCGGTTTTTCTTATGATGTCGCGCTTCGTCAGGTCCATGATCCGCGACTTACGGATAAGTTAGGATCCACCAATCACCCCGGTGCCACCGGCGAAGCCCTTTTGGCCGCGTGCCGGCAAGGTGCCATGGATGTTCAGATGGACTGGATTCAGCTCGGTCCCTGGACCAGCCCGGATGAAAAAGGGTTCGGCTATACGCCATTGTTCTGTGAACCACTGGTCGGCTATGGCCTCATGGTCAATCCTAAAACGGGCAAGCGTTTCTTCAAGGAAACCGGAAACCGCAAGGAACGGGCCGATGCCATCCTTCTGCTGGGAAATCCCGCCCTCATCATGGGCGATTCTTATGCTGTCAATAAACAGGTCGTTCCTCACGCGCTGAAGGGGGGCATGGAAGTCGGGGCCATCAAGAGATTTGACACCCTGGACGATCTGGCCAAAGCTTATGATATGCCGGTGGACGTATTGATAGAGCAGGTCGCCCGCTGGAATACCTTTGTGGAAAAAAGGCAGGACGATGATTTAGGCTGTATGATCTTCAAAGACGCCAAGCCGACCGTCACAGCGCCCTTTTATGCCGCGAAACTCTGGCCCAAGGTTCATCACACCATGGGCGGATTGGTCATCGATAAAAACGCGCAGGTCATTGGGTTTGATTTTAAACCAGTGAAGGGACTTTATGCCGCGGGAGAAGTGACCGGAGGCGTTCACGGGGCTGTACGTCTGGGAAGTGTCGCCATGGCGGACTGTATTGTGTTCGGTCGCATTGCCGGTAAAAATGCCGCGGGTGAAAAAGCCTGGGGCTAATATTTATTTAGTATAACCGGGAGATGCAGGGTCTCGTCTCCCGGTTGTACGGATATTTTGAAAAGCAACATTTTGGAGGCATATGAAGAAGCATCTTAATCAAAAAACGATGAAGTTCATTGTTTCTTTATTGAGCGTGGTGATGGTCTTTGCTGTAGTTCAGTTTCTCTGGGCCGCGCCTAAACTCGAAATATCCAAAGCCAGTGTCAAAGCAGGAGATTGCGCCGCCTGTCATGGCAAGGATAAAGTGCTGCCGGATCAGCATCCGGACACCAAAGCGATGGAATGGGAAGCCTGCAAGGCCTGCCACAATAAGGATAATCTCAGTCTGACGGGAAAGCTGCCCAACGGCCATCACCATATTCTGGCGGGGGTCAATTGTGTGAAGTGTCATGGCAAGACCAAAACACCGGAGGCGCTGACCATGGAGCAGTGCGTGGCCTGCCACGGCCCGACGGCGAAGCTGGCTGAAAAAACAAAGGATGTCAAGCCGAGCAATCCGCACACGTCTCCTCATTACGGAACGGAGCTGGATTGTAATTTGTGTCATCACCAGCATGCCAAGTCGGAAAATTATTGCGCGCAGTGCCATAAATTTGATTTCAAGACGCCGTAAGGCAGCGTATTTCCGTATGGGCAATCTCTGCCGAAAATCACGGATTTTCGGCAGAGGCGGCTTTTTTATAAAAAACCTGTTTTAAAAAATGTTCTTGACCTCTATCGGTTGTTTCTTTAAGATATACCCTAAGGGGTATCTATGAACAAAGATCGGCAGAAAGTGCTTAATCGCTTGAAGCGTATTGAGGGACAAATTCGCGGACTTCAGCGGCTGGTGGAAAGCGGCGCGCCGTGTGTGGATGTGATCACGCAAATGTCCGCCGTCACCTCGGCCATGAAAAAGACGGCCGGCGTGATTATTGTCAACAACATGAAACAGTGCGTTAATGAAATAGCCGAAAAGCCCGGCGTGGCGCAGAAGGATTTTCAAACTGTGTTAATGCGTTTTATCGATTTATCCTGATAGCGGACGGACGATGCCCATGAGAAAAAAAGGTGTAATCCTTTTTGTGACGTTTGCCCTGTTGATGGCAGGTCCCGTTTATGCCGTCGCGGCGGCGCCGCCCAACAGTTGTGTTGCCTGTCATACCAACGAATCCCTGATGAAGTCGATGCATAAACCGCCTGATCTCCCGAAAAGTGCGGGCGAGGGGTGAGCAGGCGCTCCTCCGCCAGTTCGGCCGGAAGAAATGTATCTGGGATATGTGGTGGACAAAGAACTCTTGAAAGGCGATCCGCATTTCAAGATGGGCTGCGTGTTCTGCCACAAGGGGAATGCAAAGGTCCTTAACAAGGAAGAGGCCCATCAGGGAGTGGTGAAAAGGCCGTCGGATAACCTGCGCACCTGTGTAGCGTGCCATAAACAGATTACGGACAATTATGCCAAGTCGCTGCATTACACAACGGCGGGCCAGCGAAACGGCGTCATGCCCCGCTTTTCGAAAGAAGAATTGAAAACCTTCGATGAGAAAGTATTTGAAAAATCCTGCCGCAGTTGCCATGCGTCCTGCGGCGACTGTCATGTCAAAGGTGCGCCGGTTTCCGGCATCAGCATTGGACTGATTGCCAAACATAAATTCGTGAAAAAGGACGAAGGCAAGACCTGCGCATTTTGTCACGGTGGCCGCGTCTATCCCGAATATGTCGGCGAGTACGGCGGCGCGCCGGATGTTCATTATCAAAAGGGCATGCTGTGTATGGACTGCCATAAGAAGGAAGAATTCCACGGCGACGGCAATGCTTACAAAACCAAAGGGGAAGTCAAGCAGCGACCCGCCTGCAAAAACTGCCACAAACCCGGCGGCGAAGCCAAGTTGACGGCGCAGGTGGCCCACCGCGAGCATGATGGGAAGGTCTCCTGCTACGGGTGCCATTCCGGTTCGGCCTACCGTAACTGCAACGATTGCCACAGCGGCCATTCCGCGGCCAGCCCAGGCATGATTCTGGGGCGGTCTCCCCGCAATAGAGAGCTGACAATGCTTCGTCTGATTCCGACGGTGCGCGACACCTTTGAGCCGGCGGGGATTAAAATGGAGCACTTCGATGCGCTGCCCAATTACTGGGACACGCCGGCCCACAACATCCGCAAGCGCACCGACCGGACGCGCAACTGCGACACATGTCACGTCGACGGCAAGAATTATTTAACCAAAGAATTGCTCATCAAGAACGGCTCCAAGGCTAATGAAGGATTAATTACAGTTCCTAAACCAATTAACCGATAGGAGGCACCCCATGAAAATAAAGTTGTGGAAGATGCTATTGGTATGCCTGTTTGTTTTATTGCCGGTAGCAGTGATGGCTCAGGGACTCAGTCCGATTCTGTCCACGGATGATCTGGCAAAAAGTCTGACAGATCCTAATGTCGTTGTGGTAGATATTCGTAAGGTCGAAGATTACAGGGCAGGGCACATTCCGGGAGCGATCGGGATATTTTACAATAACTGGGCGCCGGGCAAGGGCGTTATGCAAAATGAGATGCCCGCTGACGAAGATTTGATCGATCTGCTTTCCGCAAATGGAATCCAGCCGGATTCCACAGTCGTGGTTTACGGCTCCACGGGGACCGGTCCCGACCGGGTCAATGTGACCCGTGTGGCCTGGACGCTGAAATATGCAGGTGTCCAGAAAGTTTCGGCGCTCTCCGGCGGCATTGAAAAGTGGGCGCTCCGCGAGAAAAGAGAGTTGTCCACGGAGATCACAAAGCCAAAATCAAAAGCCTATAAAGGCAAATTCAATCGCGATCTGCTGGCTAAGAAGGAATATCTTAAAGAACAGATCGGTAAGGCAACGATCGTTGATGTGCGTGAAGATACATTCTTCAGCGGCCAGCAGAAACTCCCGTTTGTGGCTAAGGCGGGGAGAATCAAGGGCGCCGTCAACCTGCCAACCGCTCAGGTCTTTGACAAATATCCTCCGGGCGAGCATCTTGAGCAATGTTGCTACACGTATAAAGATGCGGCAACTCTGAAAAATATGGCCTCTGGTGTTGTCGGCAATGATCCTTCCCGTGAAATTATTGTTTATTGCGATTCGGGCCGCGTGGCCAGCGCCTGGTGGTTCATCTTGCATGAAGTGCTGGGATACAAGAACGTGAAGCTGTACGACGGTTCTATGGAAGAGTGGACAAAGGATGAGGCGGCTCCGGTTGAGCCATAAAATGTGAATAAGGAAATGAAAGAGGAGAATAAAATTTATATGCGAAACTTAAAATTGTGGAAAGCGTTGTTGGTGTTACTGTTAATTGCATTGCCGTCGGCGGCTCTGGCTCAGATTACCGGCCCGGTTGTAACGGTTGCCGATCTGGAGAAAAACCTGGCCGATTCAAAGCTCGTCATTGTGGATGTCCGCAAGGTCGAGGATTACAAAGCCGGCCATATTCCCGGCGCCGTGAATGCGCCCTACGGTTCCTGGGCAATTAAAAATGGCGCTCTCCTGAACGAACTGCCGCCCACTGAAGATCTGGCCGATGTCATAGGCGGCGTGGGCATTGATAAGGATTCCATTGTGGTGCTGGTAGGTAAGACCGACAAGGTGCCGGATCAGTTCGACATGACGCGAGTGGCATGGACGCTTAAGTATCTGGGTGTGAAGAATGTCGCAATTCTCAGCGGCGGCCATAACCAGTGGGTCAAAGAAGGAAAAGCCATCTCCCAGGATATGGTAAAAGCCAAGGCAAAAGCCTTCAAATCGGCCATAACCGACAAATTGTTTGTCAACAAAGCCTACCTGATGGATGCTCTGGGCAAGGCCACCATCATCGATACGCGCGCTCCGGCCTTTTTTGAAGGCCAGCAGAAGCTGGAGTTTGTTCCCAAGCTGGGACGCATCAAAGGCGCGGTGAACCTGCCCGTGGGTGCGCTCTACACGCCCGAAGGTCTTTACAAGGACAAGGCCGCGCTTGCCGTTCTGGCTGAAAAGGCTGCGGGCGCCGATCTCGCCAAAGAGCTCATTTTGTATTGCGACACAGGTAAAACCTGCACGTCCTGGGCGATCATCCTGACGGATATGCTGGGATACACCAGCGTGAAGATTTACGACGGATCATCGATGGAATGGTTGTCTGATCCGGCGGCTCCCTCTGAACCTTAAGCATTAACCGGCAGGCCGCCCCCAAAGGCGGCCTGCCTTCCAACATGGATTGCGGCAGTTCCATAACGAGGGTTGCAATGGCAATGAAACGCTATGTCTTTATACCGTTTTTGATTTCTTTATTTGTATTTCCGTACGTGTCCCTTAGTCATCAGGATGTCTGGCTCAAAAACGAACAGGGAGACCGGATTACGCAAACCCTCAACCGGGTCGATCCCTACAGTCCGAAAAAAACCTGCGGCGCCTGCCATCCTTATAATACAATTACGTCCGGGTATCATTTTCAGCAGGGCTTCGACGGCATGAAGGATGGCTACGACAAGGCCCGTCCCTGGATTTTATCGCCGGGCATGTTCGGCAGCTGGCTGCCCACGGCGGCTGCGGGGACACTTGTCCCCAAGAAAAATACCCACGCCCGTCAGATGGATCTTTCCACCTACGACTGGATTGGCGCGGGAAAATACAGCCCGAAACATAAAGTGAAGGTGGCCTCCTGCGGCTCATGCCATCCGGGTGGCGGACCGATGGAATATGGCCGCGACGCCCAGGGCAGGGCGGATCTGAGTAAAACCCTCTCTGCAGGCGAAGCTGCTGCGGACGCGCTCGACGGCGACTACAGCTCGCGCTTCACGCCGGAGGGGAAAAGCGCTTTTCGTCAAAGCGGCGTCGTGGAGGCGGACTGCTTCATCTGTCATTTTTCCGCCTACCGGATGGAAGACCGAAACGAGCAGCTCTATCGGCGAAACTACCGCTGGGCCGCCACGGCCGGCGCGGGGCTGGGATCGGTCGCAGGCGCGGTCTTTACTTACATAAATCCCGCAGCCGGTCCGGATTCCCCGAATTATGCCAAAGGCGAATGGAATCTCTCCCGTCGTCCGGTCGTGTCCTACAAATGGGCGGATAACAAGTTATTTACGTCTGATGGCAGGATGAAAGGCAGCCTGATCAAAAAAACCGTTTCATCGAAGGGCTGCCTGCAGTGCCATGCTGAAGGGGAAGCTAAAAATACCGGGACGGCTTTTACTGCGGAAAACGATGTTCACGTCAAAGCCGGAATGAATTGCACCAGCTGTCATCCGCTGGTCGGCGCAACAAAAGACAAGCGTCTTGCCCATCAAATCGCAAAAGGCAAGTCGCTGAACAATTCCGTTCGAAACGATCTTGACGGCATCGGCATGAAAACGTGCGCAAGCTGTCATTCTGAAGGACAGTATCGCGGCGCAAGGCAGGCGGCAAATCCACGCGATACACACGCGAAACGCTTCAGTGGCGCCGTGTTTCACACCTCTCTGGTATCTTGTCAAAGCTGTCATGTGACAGCCCAGTCGTTGCGGGCGATGACGATTCTGGACATGAGCACAGGCTTTGAAACAGGATACACCACCGAAAACTACGATGGTGTGTCCTGGCCGGAAGACTACCTGAAAACTGCTTCCAAACCTTGGATTCCCTGGCAGACGCGCGCCGGAAAATATCTGCCCGCGGTGCCCAAGCATCTGCAATGGTTCGGCGAGAAATTAAAAAACGGCGAAATCCGGCCCATCCCGCTTCATGTTGTAGCCCGGGCCGCAAAATCGGTTTCCGGACTTTCAACGATTAATATCAATCTGCCCGATGGAAAAAAATCAGCGCGCCAGACGGTGGTTTCCGATTCCGACATCACCGCCATGATTCAAGCGCTTGGCCGGTCAGGCTTTGCCAATGTCGTGTATGTCTCGGATTCGGTTTATGAACTTAAAAATAACAAGCTCTCCGCTTCGCCTCTGACGTTCAAGCCCCTTTACTACGCGGTTGAGCATGGCGTAACGGCGCTTGCCCGCAAAGGGACCTTTGGGCACAAAGGCCATCCGGATGGGTGCATGCAATGCCATGACGATAGTTCGGCTTTCTTTACCAAAAAGGATATTTCAAATATCCGGGAATTTCTGAAAAAGGATTACCCGGCCTTGAAGGATTCAAGCGCTGTCGCGCAATATGAAATCTGGGGTCTGCGATCCGTTCCTGCGTTTGAATAGGAGAGAAGATGAAAATATTACAATTCTTTATGGCCTTCTTTTTAAGTATCATTTGTTTAACCGGACTGGCCGAAGCCCAGGACGGCAAAATCCAATCGGTAAATGTAAAGACGCTCAAATCCTGGATGGACACACCCGAAAACGTAACGGTTATTGATGGCGGCGCGCTTCTGGCCTGTATGGATGCGAAGATTCCCGGCGCTTTGTGCCTGCCTTGCGATTCAGAGAAAGAGGCATCGCTGCCCCAAAAAGGCAAAATGGTTTTTTATTCGGCCTATTCGCCGCTGGAGCCCGACTGTGGCCTGATTCACCAAGCGTCATCCACCGGCCTGAAGGAGGTGTATGTTCTGGAAGGGGGACTAGCCGCGTGGCGAAAAGCCGGATATCCGGTTTTAGCAGAAAAAAGAATTCCGCGCGTTGCCGTGCCTGCCGTCGGGGCAGGGAAATTCTCCGAATGGCAGAAGAACGCTAAAAACCCGCTTCTGATCGATATCCGCTCACCGAAAACCTTTGCAGCAAAGCATCTGGAAGGGGCGCAAAACATTCCGCTTGCGCGTTTGCATCTGGAATACGCGGATATTGCGCTTGACCGGACACTATTAATTGTTGATGACGATGGCCGTGCGGCGTTCCTGGCGGCAAGCTACCTGGTCCGCAAGGGGTTTTCGCAAGTGACAAGACTTCAGGGTGGAATGACCGCCTACGAGAGAGGAGCGAGATGAAACGATTCATTTCCGCCGTTTTGATTCTGTCCGCTTTATGGATGGCGTGGGGGGGGGAGGGGTTTGCCCAGGGTCAGGCCTCTCAATGTCAAACCTGTCATTCCGATCCTGCTTTTACAAGGGGGTTTGCCGCGTCCGTTCACGGCAATAATTCCTGCACCAGTTGCCACAACGGCATTGACTCTATTGCCAGGCACAGTTCGGGCGAGAAAAAATCCGAGCCGGTTCGCTGCGCAAGCTGCCACAGTCAAATTGCCCGGACATATAAAACCGACGCGCATGCCGTCGGGCTCAATATCGCCTGTGTGGATTGCCATTCGAAAATCCACACACTGGCCAAATCCGCTCAGCCCGAAAAAATCGCGGTTGCCGAAAGTTGCCTCCGCTGCCACGATGCGGATCAGTACGCCCTCAAAGGGCACGGCCAGGCGGTCATGCAGGGCAATGCCGACGCCGCCACCTGCACGGATTGCCATAGTCTGCATAACATTGCTTCTTCCGCGATGGCCTCGGAAAAAGAAAAGGCCGCTTATCGCGAGGCCTACACCGGCAAATGCAAATCCTGTCATGCCGACCCGGGAGTTGCTAAACGAAATAATCTGTCCACCGCGATTGCCGACACGTATGACGCCACCTATCACGGAAAAGTTGTGCAGGTTGGAGAGGCCGGGCGCGTCGCGGGTTGCGCCGATTGCCACACGGGGCATAACATCCTGCCATCCGAGAATACCCAAGCGGCTCTGCATCCGGACAATCTTTACGGTGCCTGCAAGACCTGTCATACCACCATGCACAAACGTTTCGTTTCATTTGAAGCGCACCCCGGCGCTGTGAAAGGGAAAACCTACACGGCGCTGCACATTGCTGAAATATTCATGATCCTGCTTCTGGTCGGCACATTTTCTTTTTTCTGGCTGCACACCTTCTTGTGGTGGCGGCGCGCCTATCTGGATAAGTGCCACAAACGTCAGGCCGGATTTGTTGAAGAGTCCCTCGCCCCTGAATGCCGCGACGAAAAGCAGATCCAACGCTTCAACGTGAGCCAGCGCGTCATGCACGTCCTGCTGATTTTGTCTTTCTTTACACTGGTGGCCACGGGCTTTCCGATTAAATATTCAGAGACCGCCTGGGCGAAAGTGCTGGTGAATTTCTGGGGCGGCCCACACATGGCTGGCATCTGGCATCGCATTGCCGCTGTGGTGCTTTGCGCGCTGTTTTTGTACACCTTGATCCTCTCTATTCGTTTCCTGTTCCCCAAAGGACGGATTCAAGGATGGTTTTCAAGGCTTCTGGGGCCGGATTCGCTGTTTCCCAACCTCAAAGATTTACGGGATATCAAGGGCATGTTTTTGTGGTTTTTCAACAAAGGGCCGATGCCGCAGCTCGATCGCTGGACGTACTGGGAAAAATTTGATTTCCTGGCCGTCTTCTGGGGCATGACGGCCATTGGGCTTTCCGGTTTCATGCTGTGGTTCCCCGGTCTCTTTTCGTACATCGTGCCAGGCTGGGTGATCAATATCGCCACCATCGTGCACTCCGAAGAAGCGTTTCTGGCGGCCGTGTTTATCTTCACGGTCCATTTTTTCAACAATCATATCGTGCCCAACAAATTTCCGCTCGAGCCCAATATATTCACAGGCCGATACCGCCTGGAGGCGATGCGTGAAGAGCGGCCGCTGGAGTATGAGCGGATGGTCGCCGAAGGGAAGCTCGAATCGCTCAAGCGCGAAGGCCCCGGTCTCTGCGCACAACTGTTTGCCTCGATCTTCGGTCTGGCCAGCCTGGTTTTGGGACTGATCCTGCTGGCGCTCATCTTCTGGGCGGTGCTGTTCTATTAGCATCCAGGCGGAACGCGGATTTCCGTTATTCCCCGCGGTTGCTGGAGAGTCAGGATTGTGTTACAAAAGTTTCCATAAATTTATTTGGAGAGTGTTTGTTTGGCCAAAAATAAATCCGCCGTCTGGTCTTTTTTCGCGTCTGTTCATCTGGCCATTGTCCTTCTGGCGCTTCTTGCTTTTTTCGCTCTGATCGGAACGGTGGTGCCGCAACGGGAAGCCGCCTGGGCGCTTTCCGAACGCCTGTCACCCGAGCTCTATGGCTTTCTGGAGAGGATGCAGATTTTCGATCTGTACCATTCGATCTGGTTTGTCCTTCTGGCGCTCCTTCTGTCCATTAACCTGCTGGTCTGTTCGCTGGATCGTTTTGGCGCGGCCTGGCGTCGTTTTCGCGCGGTGCCCCAACCGGCGCGCGACGATGTCTTTTCGGATATTTCTGAAGAACAAACGATTTATACGGATGCCGGTTTGGAAAAATCCGCAGATGTTGCCGCGTCTTTGCTTCAGCGAAAGTATCAGGGACTCAAGCGCGAGGATGCCGACGGGCGCGTCTATCTGTGCGCCGGGCGCGGGCGATATTCCCATTTCGGCGTCTATATCGTTCATGTCAGCATTTTAATTTTAATTGCCGCCGCGGTTATCGGATCGATGTTTGGCATTCAGGGATACGTCAATATTCAGGAAGGGGAAACCATCAGCGCCATATCGCTCAGAAAAGGCGAAAAGACGCTGACGCTCCCGTTTTCCGTACGTTGCGACAAGTTTACCGTTGAGTTCTATGACAACGGCATGCCCAAAATCTTTCAATCTGATCTGACCTTTCTTCGCAAGGATCAGGTCCTTTCTTCCGCGAAACTGCGCGTCAATTCCCCCATTAAATTTGAGGGATTCCGATTTTATCAGGCAAGCTATGGCGAAGCCCAGGCCGGACGGGCGACCCTGGCGCTGATGAAGGACGATGGAAGCCGGGAGGTGATGAATGTTGCCCAGGGATACGATTTTGACCTGCCTGGCGGAGAAGGGACGTTTTCCGTATTGCGCGTGGAGAGCAATTTGATGAAAATGGGGCCGGCTTTAAAAGTTTCTGTGCGCGCCCCAAAACAGGCGGAGGCCGTCTTCTGGGTGTTTCAGGACGTTGACCGGATTCGTCAAATCAGCCCGGATATTTTTGAACAGGTTCCGGTATTTAATCCGAAGCTTTTCCGTCCTTATACCTTCTTACTTCTGGGGCTTGAGGAAAAATACTACACCGGCCTCCAGGTCAACCGCGATCCGGCTACGTCCTGGGTTGCTTTTGCCGCCGTGCTCATGATTGGCGGACTGATGCTGATTTTATTTTCATACGCGCGCACGGTGTGGATTCGCCTCGATCGGACGGGTGATCAGGTGGTTATTTCGATTGCGGGACGAAGTTACAAAAATGCTTCGGGACTGCAAAATGAGCTGAAGTATCTGCATGCGGAACTCAGTCATATGCTGGAGAAATCCAAATGATCAACACCACCATTCTAAGCTGGGTGACGTTTATCTACTTTGCCGCGTTTGTCTTTTATCTGTTTCGGATGATTCTCGGGCGTGAAGTCTGGGGGAAGCTGGCCACCACTGTGGCGATTGCAGGGCTTGCCGCCCATAGCATTGCGCTGATCATTCGGTGGATTGCCTCCTATGATCTGGGCATGGGGCATGCGCCGCTTTCAAATTTTTACGAATCCCTGATATTTTTCGCCTGGAGCATTGTGCTTTTGTATTTGCTGATGGAGTGGCGGCTTCAAACCCGGGTGATCGGCACATTTGTCATGCCCGTTGCGTTTCTGATTATGGCTTACGCCTCCATCGCCCCCGGCATCAATAACCGCATTGAGCCCTTGATACCGGCGCTCCAGAGCAACTGGCTGACCTCGCATGTGCTGACCTGCTTTATGGGGTACGCCGCCTTCACCGTGGCGTTTGCCCTCGGCGTCATGTTTTTGATCAAAAAAGTATTTGGCGGCGAATCTTCAACAACAAGCATTGTGCGCCTGCTGCCCTCGGAATACCAGATGGATGAGCTTCTGTATTCCAGCGCTGCGCTGGGATTTATCTTTCTTACGCTGGGGATTGTTACAGGTTCCGTCTGGGCGCATTACGCCTGGGGGGCTTACTGGAGCTGGGATCCCAAGGAAACCTGGTCGCTCATCACCTGGATTGCTTACGCCGTTTTGCTGCATGTCCGGCTCGTGCGCGGCTGGCGCGGGAAGCGCATGGCCGTGATGGCAATTGTCGGCTTCGGCTGCGTGCTCTTTACCTACCTGGGCGTGAACTTTTTACCGAGCCTGCACAGCTATCTGACCTGAGTGTGTTGCAAACATCAATTTTTAATGGTTCCTCGCAGGTTGCACAACCATCCATTTCATTTATTGGTTCAATTATTGGGCAATTGGCTGCACTCTTTATAGGTAGAAAAAATTTATCAAGATTTAACACCCGGGCCAGGCGCCATAAAATGCCTCTTCTTCCCGCTATTTAGATATTTACAATGCATTCAAGTTAAGTTAAAAAGTCAGGTATTAAATTCTTTCAAATCGATTAAGAACTATTATAGCACGCAGACGTATTTTTATTGGAGTGCTCCATTCTCTTTCAACGCGATGTTGTAAACACAAACCGGGAGGTTGTTATAAAGATGAAAATAATATTCTCACGAGCCTGCTTCATTTATCTTTGTTTTTGCCTGAGCGTCATCTTTGCTTGCAGCAGCGGAAGCCAAAACGATAACATCGGTTCCGGCACAAATGTTTATATTGCGGGGAGTTATTTCAACGGGTCAGTCAACATTCCCTGTTACTGGAAAAACGGCGTTAAAACAGACCTTCCTTCCACCGGCTCTGCTACAGCGAGTTCAATATTCATTTCCGGTTCCGATGTTTACGTTGCCGGATCGTATTCAGATTCCGGGAATTCTGTCGCCTGCTACTGGAAAAACGGGGCCAAAATCGATCTGAATGCAACTTATGCTAAAGCGGAGGCCAACGCCATATTTGTTAAAGACAATGATGTCTATGTTGCCGGATTATCATGGAACAGCACAAATCCCAACCCATTCAGCAGGGCCTGCTACTGGAAAAACGGCGTCATAACAGATTTGCAGGAAGGGGTTATTGCCAGAGCCAGTGCCATCTATGTATCAGGCGCGGATGTTTATGTTTCCGGATACTATTACACCGGCGTCGGTGGAGCTGCCTGCTACTGGAAAAACGGCGTCAAAACCGACCTGGATCCGTTTCATATCTATTCGGACGCCACTTCAATATTTGTATCAGGCGCTGACGTTTACGTTGCGGGAAATTATCAAAATTGGGACGACCAGAGCAGTATTTCCTGCTACTGGAAAAACGGCGTTAAAACGGATTTATTCAGGGTCGCGGCTCGATCTCATTTTCCAATCGTTATCGCGGATCCGACATCCGCCCATTCAATCCATATTTCAGGGGCGGATATTTTTGCCGCCGGCTGGTATGACAATGGATCAATATACGTTCCCTGCGTATGGAAGAACGGCTTAAAAACAGATCTGGAAGCTACAAGCGACTCTTTTCCCACTTCAGTATCCGTATCCGGTTCGGATGTCTATGTTGCAGGATCTTATGTTGACGGAGCAGACTTACGTCCCTGCTACTGGAAAAACGGTTCCAAAACATACCTGGAAACGAACCATTATCCAGGCTGGGCAAATTCTGTAGTTCTATCGAACATTCGGTAAACGCATATTCGCGCCTGGTTTTTTGGTGATTGTCAACGAAACGGGTGAAGTTATTGATGGTCGTCTGCCGCCGAGGGTTTTGGGGCTGGTTCAAGAGTGGCGTGAATATCACAAAGGTGAGTTAGATGAGGACTGGATTTTGGCGCGTGACAGAAAAGCTTTGAAACAAATTAAACCGTTGGAGTAAAGCAATGCTGCCCAAACTAACCGAAGCACAATATAAAGGTGAATACCGAATATGGCTTAAGTTTTCCGATGCGACGCAAGGTGAAGTGGATTTAATAAGCGAACTTTGGGGGGAAATGTTTGAACCGCTTAAGGATAAAAAGCTGTTTACCCAATTCACTGTTCACAGGGAACTGGAAACACTTGTCTGGCCAAACGGCGCAGACTTCGCCCCGGAATTTCTGTATCGGAAACTGCGTCCCGACTATTGCTTTGGATCAAAACCAAAGATCAGCGCCGCCTAAACGACGTCCCGCGTATTGTTCACCGCTTCTTGCGGAAAATGAGTTTCAGCGGCCACAAGATGTGAGATCTTGCACTAATCAGACCGCTGAAGGTATTTGGCAAGATTGGTTCTATTGAGAAATCTAGACACCTTTTAGTCTGTTCAGTCGCCAAGAAGACCAAATGAATCGGAATCCAGACAAACCTCTCCAGCGCGCCTTATTTCAAATGCGGTGTGACGTCAGGATTGAATGTAATCATCTTACGAATATTCGGGGTCGGCGTAGGCGTCGGTTTGCGGATGTGGCGCATGAGCGAGATCATCAGAAGGGGCGTATTCAATGTTTGGCGGGTCATGGATTTTGGGCGGCGGTCTTGACCGGACCAGCCAGAGACCCAGATGCGTGAGGATGTCTCGGATGACCGACGGGTCTTCGATGAAGCTGATGATCCGCATGGCGCCTTTACATTTGGGACAAATTAAGGGGTCAACTTCGTAAATCTTCTGAATCAGTCTTGCCCAGTTTTTCCGGAGCGCTTTATTGTTTTCCACAGGATCGAGAATGCCGGGAACGACATCGTCCGTTCCTTGTGCTTTCCGTTTACCCCGCGCGACATTACTGTAATAGCCATAGTAGCGCACCATCTGCTCGCCCCGGTTGGGGATGTGGGAGCACATGGCCGCCAGCCATTCCATGGCGGGGAATGTCTTTTGATCCTTGCCGTCTTTGGCGCGATAGACGACTGTTCCTTCCTGTCGCAGATACCTCATGCGTTCCTGCGAGAAGGAAGCACGGATGATGTAACGCGCCAGATTCTCCATCGCCGCGTCATCTTTCGGCGAAATCCGGTTGCCACAAAAGACATTGAAGCCGGAATGCCTCCATGCGGAAAGCATCCGCACCATCTCTTCCGTGATCTTTCCCCTTTTCAGGAGCAACCTGAAGACCTTGTGCCGGAAGATGGCTTCCAGCTTCTTGAGTTCCAAAGGCGGCGCGACTCTGAACATCCCTTTATCGCCGTAAAAGCATCCGTCCGTCAGAAGGATGTGGC
>CAZSQS010000078.1:0-14954 GCA_964608995.1 uncultured Smithella sp.
CTTCTGGGCTATGAAGACATGATTCCCGTCTGCAAAAGCTTCGTGCGTCCCGATTCCGCCCATGCCCACTATGCCCAAGACGCGCTGCAAATTTGCCTGAGAAAAGCCAGCCGCACCGAAGCCATCCTCTGGACCAATGAACTCTCCGCTTCGTCCGCCATGCGTCGCCTGGCCATTATCGGGTGCGGCCTTCGGGGCGATACCGTCAGCATCCCCTGGCTTCTGGAGCGGATGAGCACCCCCGCGCATGCCAGAATCGCCGCCGAAGCCGTCTGCCAGATCACCGGCGTCGATATGCATTCAGAAAACCTCATTGGCGCCTGCCCCGAAGGATTTGAATCCGGCCCCACCGACGACCCGAAAGACGACCATGTCGCCCCCGATCCCGATGAGCATCTTCCCTGGCCGGATGCCAAAGCCTTTATGGCCTGGTGGAACAAAAACAAACCCAACATCCCCAAAGAAACGCGCCTTCTTTTAGGCAAACCCATGACCGAAGCGCATTTGAAGTCCGTCCTGCAAACCGGCCTCCAGAGGCACAGGCAGGCAGCCGCCCTTGAGCTTGCCCTCCTGCATCCACATCAGCCGGTTTTCAACACCGCCGACCCGGCCAGGCGTCAGATCGCAAAGCTTTGTGGCCCAAACAAAGGTGATAGTCCCGCCAAAACAATCCCGCCCAACTACGGCGCACGCCCGTTGGCCATCACTGCTGTCAACTGCATCACCCCCATCGGCCTCGACGCCCGTCAAACCGCCGCGTCCGTCCGGGCGGGCATCGTGCGCTTTGCCCTCAGCGACGACTATCAGGATACCAGCGGCAAACAAGTCACCATGGCGAAGATACAGGGGGTGCGAGACAATGTAGCCAATGTCATCGAGCGCATTCGGGATGTTGCGGTTGTTTGTCTGAAGGACCTCCTGGAAGAATGCTTTGGAAATACCAGACAACGCCCCAATGTGCATTTTCTATTGGGTGTTCCTTCTGAAAAGAGACCGGGCCCGGATTACGGTGATAAGTGCATTCGCGGGCTTAAAAGCGCCTTAGCCAAAAAAGCGGGAGATGTTTCATCCCAGATTATTCCAAAGGGTAACGCCTCTCTACATTACGCCATGGCAGAGGCCGCCCGTGTCATTTCAAGTAATCCCGAAAGCATATTCATAATAGGTTTGGTCGATTCTCTGTTGAGAAAATCCATCCTCGACTATTTTGAAGAACAGGGCCGCCTCAAATCCCCAGGCTACGGCCGTCACTCCGGACTGATCGCCTCGGAAGCAGTAAGCTTTTTGATGATTGAAGACCTTGAGCGGGCCAGAAAGACAGGCAGGCCAATTCTTGCCCGTATAACAACCCTGGGACTTTCCGAAGAGCCCAAGCCCAGGTCTTCGGAACAATCGGGAATCAGCAAGGGCCTGACGGATGCCTGCCAAGCCGCCATGAACCCGCTTGCGGATCGGGAACTGCAAACCATTATTGGCGATCTCAATGGCGAGGACGCCCGAGCAACAGAGTGGGGCGTTGTATGTATGCGAATATTTCCAAAGGACAAAAAACAGCCGCACCTGAAGACACCCGGAGAATACTATGGCGACATCGGCGCGGCAAGCGGTGCAGTCATGACGGCCGTGGCCGCACTGGGATTACACGAAGCATGGCTCGATTCCCCCGTGCTGATCTTCTGCTCCGACGATTTCGGCCCCTGCGGGGCGGTGATATTGGAGAAAGAGATGTAGGGCGATGGATGGTGGATGGTTGATAGTTGATGGTTTATGGTTGATGGACACCACCACTTTTTTCTCCCCGCCCTGAATGGGCGGGGCCGAGGGCGGGTGAAGAGATAAACAAATGTAGGGAACGGTCGCGACCGTTCCCTACCGCATGGACGTAGGGCGCGTTCCCCGAACGCGCCGTTTAACAACGACGGGCCATTTTTAATGTAGTCCGGGTCTTTAGACCCGCAAAATAGAAATAACCGAAAACCGTCAACCGTAAACCGCTCTACGCGCTACAAAGTGACGAAAGGAGAACAATATCTTGGGAAGCACCGTATTTGCCAACAAGCAGGGCGTATCGAGTAAAAACAGCAGCGCCACGGCGTCAAACACCGCGCCGGATGTGTGTCTCACGCAGATCGGCAACGCCGTTGTGCCGATTCCGTATCCCAACACCGCCCAATCCTCCGACCTCAAAGACGGTAGTAAAACCGTCAAGGTCGATGGCGCCTCCGCCGCCATCGACGGCTGCTGCTACAGCAAGAGCACCGGCGACGAGGCGGGAAACAAAAAGGGCATTCTCTCCGGCACAAAAGGCGACAAGGCTCAATTTGCCAACTACTCCTTTGACGTCAAGATTGAAGGCAAGGGCGTCGGCCGCAACACTGACCTTATGACCATGAACAACAAAAACACCATCGGCATAAATTCCGATTCCTCCGCCGATCCGCCGAAACCCAAGAATCCGCCTCCACCGAAAGACACATTGAGAATTAAGGTTGTGGAGCACATTTCAAAGGATAATTACGACAAAAAAGCAAGGCGGTTCCGTTTAGGACATGAAGACAACAAGCCGATTGCGGGGCGAAAAATTAAAATCAAACTGCCCGATGGCAGTATTGTTGAAAAAGCAACAGATGATAATGGCATCATTGAATTAACCGGTCAGGATCCGCACGGAAAGTTTGAAATCATTTTTCAACCGGACAATGCAAAGCAAAACAGCAGGCACTTTATTTCTTCCAGAGGAATAACGCCTTTGAAAAGGAACTTGTAAATAAGAAAAGGTTATTGATATGATAATTACAAAGAAAGAAGCAAATCAGGCCCCACCCGCCGTGACTGATGCAGGGAAAAGGGAAAGGACTGAACAGTTCGATCCCAACGGCGCTTTACTCCAGCAAATTAAATATAACAACATTACGGGCGTGCCCTATCTCTTCTGTGACTGGCGGCCTTCCGTTGTCGTCGATTGTCACATGCATATTGAGAGCGGCAACTGCGCGCCGCTGCCTTTTTTGTGGAAGCAGATTGCGGATAAATCGAAAGTTATTTTGGAAGGTTTCCACTTGAATCGTGAAACCATTGAAACGCTCGGCATAGTCGGCGGCGGCGTGGTAAACTTTGTCACACGCAACCCCCTTTTAGGTGAGAAGGTGGCATTGCCCGGCAGCAAACCGGAATACCGTAAAAACAGCCTCCTGCAGGCCGTCCCGGAAAGCAGAAAATCAACTTATGATATTGGCAACGGTTTCATGGACAAGATGGATAAAGTTTATGATAACTTGATCCTTCCCGACAAGCTCTACCAGGATATCCTTCCCGTGTTTTTTTGCATTGCCATGACCATGGACATGGAGTACGCGCATTTAGACGGTTACTATGGCTTCAAGGTTTATAACGTCATTTACAGAGACGGCGACATCGAGAAAAAGCCAACCCACTACTGGACGCCTCTGCATGGCCGGTGGATCAAGACATCGCGTGGAAGCGCCACGTATTATCAACGCGACGATCATCCTCTGCCCCAGCTCGGCATGGATGAACAATCATCGAGCGCATTTGACAAAAACAAAGCTGACATAAAGACCGCCGGTTTGCCGGGTATATATTACAACGAAAACAATGCTCCGGTCCGGATGAGCGTGGAGGCCGTTCCCTTTTTGCTGGACGATTCCGAAACCGACCGTTACGAGCAGTGGAAGACACAATTAGCCGAAACCGAATTTGCCATGCTGGCCAATCCACTTAAACTTTTGCCATTGTTTCATTACGATCCGCGCCGCTGGCAGGTAGCAGCAAATCCGCCGGGCAATATCCATCCTTTTGAGCAGGTGGGAGAAAGTGGTCTTTATCTGGGTTTTAAAATGTACACTGCTCAGGGCTATCAACCCTACGATGTGGAACGGCTACCTATCATGAAGGAATTTTATGCCCGTTGTACCACGCAGAATATACCCATCATGAACCATTGCACACCAAGCGGCGCACCGACCTTTGACCGGGATCAATACATAAACTTTACGCATCCCATGGATTCTTCAGACTTCAGATTGAAGAAACTCGAAGCGGGTCAGGATGCACTGAAATACTTCAACGACAATTTTGTTTCCCCCGCGGCCTGGAGAAAAGTGCTGGAGAAGCATCCCAAACTGCGCGTCTGCCTGGCGCATTTTGGCGGTGGAACAAAGTTGGGGCTTCAGTGGTTTGACGAGATCGTCAAATTAATAAAGGAATATCCCGATGTCTATGCCGATATTTCCTCGTCGATGGCTGATCCGAAGTATAAGGATAAATTCAAGGCACATTTCAAAGATTGCTATGCAAGCGAGATGAAACCGGCCGACAGTAAAGTTCGCAAGCGGATCTTGTTCGGGACGGACTGGTACATGACCCTGCTTGACGGAGTGGATTATCTGGAGTATTTCAACAACACCAAGAAATTTCTGGATGAATTTGACAACGACCTCTGGATTCAACTGACACAGGTGAACCCTTATGGATTTTATCGTCTGGACGAACAAATCGAACGGATTGCGAAAAATATTATTGAGAAAAGAAAACAGGATATTGTCATCGCGACTAAATTTAAAAACCAGAAGGTGCAAAAGAAATTAGAACCTCTCAAACAAAAGGATATTGATGACATTCTGGATCAAGCCGCCTATATTAGGATCGCCAATCAGTATCGCACCAACTGTAAGGAGACGCCATGAAAGGAATAAAATGCAGAAGCATTTTGTCTAGGAAGCAATGGATCGCGATTTGCGCGCTGTTCATAATCAGCATACTATCAACGACTACCACCTATGGGGGAGGAAAGAATAATATGGAATATTTGTACGATGTTAAAGATCCCGGCATTTTAACCCTGACGCCGCAAATTTATAACCTGGATGTGCGTTCCAGCATATCACTGTTTCCCGTACCGTTTGATAATGCCGTGGGGACAAATGATCTAAAAAACGCCATTACAGTGATTTCGTTTCCCAATGGGAAACTGGACATGGAAAATTATTTTCGGAGTTTGTTTGACGATGTTCGGGGTGGCGGAACGTTTCTGCCGGTGATACAGCCGGACAGTATCGCCTTCGGTCAGACGCGGCGCTTCTTGCTGTTTAATTTCAAAACGGGCAGCCATAAAACATATCGGGTCTTACCTTCGATTGACGAAAAGATCGAAAACATCGCCATTGCAGATGCAAGAATGAAAAAGTTTATCTTCGAGACGGAAGGCCTAGACAGACATTCTGAAGATCACAATGACGGGACATTCTATTTGCAATTATTTGATCTTAGTGGCGATGAAGCCAAACTGATTAAGAAAATAGATATCGGAACCGGTTCGATTTGGACGGTTGCGCATGACCGGGTATTTTTGTGGTATTTCAGCAGAAAGGTCATGGAGGTCTATGATCTGAATCTGAAACCGGCTCAGCATCCACTTGGTGATCTCATCAAGAAGTATAAAGACAAAGTAAATTTTACTCGGCTGGCTATTAATCCAACACTACCCTTTGCCCTTCTTTATGGTGGTGAAAAGGATGAGGTGCTTGTGAATTGGGATTCGTCAAAAAGCAAAATCCCACAGAGTTTATTTGGTGATCAGAATACATCGACTCAGTTTTCTTTTTCACCAGATGGAAGATGGTTGGTTTTCCAGGAAGGTGGTGTTATGGATCAAAAACGAACCTACATGATGCCCGTCTCCGAGAAATACCCCAACTACCTCGGTTCACCGATATTGTTGCTTAAAAAACGCTTAAATCCGCCCAACTTTACATGGACCACAAATCCTGTTGGATTTGTCATATCGCGTCTGGAAGATCTCTACCGCTGGGAACTCACCAAAGAGGCCCAGAAGTCGATGATGGGCAACGACGCCGACAAATATCCCACCTTCCACGACTACATCGTCGCTAAGGATTTGGAAAAGCTGACCAAGGAAAAGAAGCAGGGCTTGGGGAAGTGAAAAACAGTTTCCGGTTGACGGTTTCCAGTTTCCGGTTTCTAAATAATTGTAGCAGCGCTGGCAGCGTCCCGCTTTTGTCCTCTCCGGCTTGCTCGGTGAAAAAGTTGAAAATGCTCCGTTTCCTGTCCCCCGCTGGCGGGGGTGCAGGGGGTGGATTTTGAATTAGACATTATTACCTGGCTATGCAATGATCCTCACCAAATTCGTAAACAAACACCATCATTTAAGAAAGACGCCCGACAGCCGGGACAAAGATCTCAGAAAAAATCCATCAGGTTGTTTTGCCTCGGTCATGTAATGCCGTTATCGCTTGTCTTGTCTATACGGTTGCCGCATTTTCAACGCTAACAGATGGATTCATGAAAGTTTAATCGCAAGTATTTGAATATCATTTTTCTTTTAGGATGCTGTGTATGATAGGAGTTCTGTTTTTGCTTTTTGCCGTCGTGTGCCTGATTATTTTATCCGGTGCCTATCTGATTGTCGCTTTTAAAAAGAAGGGCATGATCATCATGCTGGCAGCCCTTGCCCTCCCCGTCTTGACGCTGGTTTGGGCGTTACTGCAAGATACGTCGGGCGCGTATCATCCCGCACAGGTGATCGGACCTTTTATTACGGTTGTGTTTATCTTCGTTCTGGTTGCCGTTGTGCTCTCCTTTGGTACTGTGTTGTATGCTTTTATCCATCGCAGGCGGTTAAAAAAAAGTGCACGCTCCTCAGGAAGCACGGGCGGCTTGCAATCGGCGAAGTCAATTCATCATCTTCCCCTGCTTACAATCGGCTTAGTGATCACCATGGGGATTTTCGCCGCGATATTCGGCTACTTCGAAGATCGTCTTGATAAAGCGCTTACCCATGGTGATGTTTCTTATGTGCGCAAGGTCATCACAAATAAAAATGAAGCAAACCAGGAGCTTTTTAACGATTACCAATACCCGCTGCACCAGGCGGCACATTACGGAAGGGGCGTGGTTGTGGCGTATCTGCTGGAAAAAGGGGCCCTTGTCAACCGGCGTAACAGCAAAGGGGATACCTCTTTGGATGCTGTATTCGATGGCAACTGGACCAGGATGGGTCCGGAATACGAGCCGGTCATTCTTTTACTTCTGTTGTATGGCGTAAATATTTCCAAAAATAACATGGAGGAGATATTTGATTATGAACATCATAAAAACATTCTCGAATTCTTAAAAAAAGCGATCATCCGTCCGGAACGGATTTCACAACCCAACGATGAACTGAAATATTTCATGACCAACGCCATTCGTTCCGACAGCAGGGACATCATCGAATACTTTATCCAAAAGGGAAATGAACAGGCTCTTTTTTATCTGGGAGAGCTATATGCAGAAAAAGACCGGGACAAGCTTAACGCCATCTATTACTGGCAGCAGGCCGCCGACAAGGGGCATTCCGAGGCTCAATTGCGGCTCGATGCGTTATACGCTGATGGGCAAAACCAAAGAAGTGGTGTTGCTCTAGCGCTGGAATTACGCAAGAAGGCGGAGGCGACCGGCGATGCCCATGCGCAGTTCAAACTGGGCCGGATTTTTCAAGAAGGGACAGGCATCCCCAGGGACGCTGTTTTGGCGCAAATTTGGTATGAAAAGTCAGCGGAACAGGGTCATGTCGAAGCACAATATATGCTTGGAAAGATTTATTACGAGGATGAGTATCATAGCCATTCCAGGCTGGCCATTGATTGGCTGGAAAAAGCCGCCCTGCAAGGCCACATCGACGCTCCGTTTATGCTCGGATTACTTTATGATAAAGCGTATGCGCGCGCAGACGATCCTGAGGATGCGGATGACTATTATCGAAAAGTGCAGGATTATGAAAAAGCAATCCACTGGTATGAAACAGCCGCTAAGCGGGGAAACACTGGCGCCCGGAGTCATCTTGCGACGATCTTTAAAAAAAGCAAAGATGTTCCGTCTGACCCGATGAAAATGGCACGGTACTATCTCAGGGAAGCACAAAAGGACAACGTTGAGGCGCAGTATATCCTTGCCGTCATGTACGCCAGGGGCATTGGCGTGCCCGAAGAGCAGACAAAGGCCGCGCACTGGTACGAGCAAGCGGCAATGCAGGGATGTATTGCCGCGCAGTATAATGCTGGCTTGCGTTATGCCGAAGGCAAAGGTTTGCCGATGGATAAAATTTCCGCCTGCGCATGGCTTTATAATGCAGATACGCAGGCACATTTGTCAGCGGGAGATGAATTTGAATCCTTGTGCAGGACATTGCCCTGGGAGGAGCAAAACGAATTCAGAAGACGGGCTTCCGAATTGATCGGCGATATTGGAACGTATGCCGACCAGGAAGAAAGTGTAGAATGAAGTGAGACAAAATGAAGGTTTATGGAGAATACGCTCATGAAATACGCCGCAATAATTATTACGGTATCGGCCGTTATATTTCTTTGTCTGCTCATTGTTGCCTGTCAAACGATTCCCTTGCCTGTTCCCGGAATCTTAGTTTCCGCAGACCGCAGCACATTGCACGCTGCTACGTGCTTCCGGTTTCAGGGAAAGCTTTATGTTCTGGGAGGCCATTACAAAAAAACTGTTCCAGAAGAGTATGTGATCTGGGCATTGCCATTCTCTTCGCAAAGCAAGGGCGTGCAGTACTCTACGAAAAAAATTCCCAATATGCGGATATTTGAAATCACGGACGCCAGAGAGGCCCTTATAATTGAAAACACTTTTGTGGATAATCAAGACCCCGCATTTGTCATCCAGCCCCAAACGTGGAAAAACGCGGGAAAAATTCCGGTGGAAGAAGTTATTCGCGGCCATCAATATTATCTGGAATTTAAGGGGAACTTATATGCTGTGGGCGGCAAGGACTGGAGCAGAGGCATCGAATATGCTGATGTCTGGGTGACCGGCGATTTGAAAAGCTGGAAACGCATTTGTGAAAAAGCACCATGGGTTCAGGAGGGCAGGAGCCGAATCCGTCATAGTCTTTTCATTGCTAACGATTCTATCTACCTTACGGGCGGCCAGGGTTGGTGGCTAAGCGGTAAATCCGGACATATGGATTATGATGACACCTGGAAAAGTAAAGATGGGCAGCATTGGATCAAAGTGACCGAGACCGCCGGAATTTCAAAACCCGGAAAGGTTATGAAATCGGGCAGCCGATATTTTTACATTAAGGATCACAAGCAGCTTTACGTCTCCGAAGACGGGACAAAATGGCAACGTATGTTTTGCGCGTCCGCCAACATGGATTTTTTAGAAGGCAGAATTACCATGATCATTGCCAATGAACGTCATCGGTATCTTGACCGGCATTTGCAATCCCAATACGGATATGACTTATACTTTTCAGAAGACGGAATTGACTGGAAAAGCGATCAGGGTGAAGCATTATCGATGATACCCCGTGCGAAAGGACAAAGGGATAGAAATTCCTACAGAGCATATCCCAACTATGACCGAATTAATTATGCCGTTGATGGATTTGATCTGGTCTGGTTTGATAATACTTTTTGGTCCATCGCAATGTTTGAAGGCCGTCAAGCCATTCATCGCAGTAATAATCTGAAAACCTGGGAGAAGATTTCCAACGTTTATGGATATTTTCCACTGCGATCCGATGTGTCTGTAGCCGCGTTCGACGGTTATCTCTGGGTTACGGGAGGCGC
Organism: uncultured Smithella sp.; assembly: GCA_964608995.1. Lineage (GTDB taxonomy): Bacteria > Desulfobacterota > Syntrophia > Syntrophales > Smithellaceae > UBA8904. The sequence goes on from CAZSQS010000078.1 coordinate 9,615, forward strand.
ATGGCTTTTCGACGTCGAAGATGTTTATGAGCCTGCCTTTTCCGTTTTCCTGACGGATGTGCATCGAAGTAAGGATGGCGTCAAGTGGGAGGAAATGACGAATCGCGTCCCTTGGGGAACTGGCGGCCTGGCAAATACATTTTCGGCAAGAGGACACCTCTATTTGGTAGCTCGCGGGGCCTATGGCTCCGCATCGCATGGTGTTTTTCGTGAACCTTTCGTAATATGGCGCACAAAGGATGGTAAAAATTGGGAGCTGGTAACACCAGAAACGAGCGATGTGCATATTCAGGCCGATGATCCTGATGAGCTAAGATGCGTAATCGAAACCAACAAAGGTCTGTATTTTTTTGATCCGGCGCAATATCGATCATTTATTCAAAAAAACAAAAGCGAGACCTATATACAGGCTTCCGCGATTCATGAAAAATTCGGCGTGATAAAGGCGATCCTGCAAGGGGATGAACCGCCTGTTTTTCTCCGTCAAGGCAGGGATTCAAAATATTTCTACAGAAGTTATGATCTTGATGGATGGGAACCCGTCACATGGAAGACATCGAAAGCGGATAGCCAACAAAGAGGCAATAGATTCCCGGATGACTATGATCACATGGTTTATCGCCCCCTTGTTTATGACAACCGGCTTTTCATGGTCGGACGCAAGCCATCCGGCGAACGTCTCTACGCCTTCGAAATGCATGGGGATGACGATAAGAAGAATGCAGAAGCCCTCTATCAACAGGGCACGCTGCACTACTCCGGCCAGATGGGCCCCAAGGATTTAGATCAGGCGATCAAATTATGGGAGAAATCCGCGATGCTTGGAAATCCGGAAGCGATGTTTGCCATGGGGGTGATGCACGATAAAGGCGAAGGCGTGCCGAAGGACGCAGCCAAAGCGATACAATGGTGGGAAAAGGCGGGTCAGCAAGGCCATGACAAGGCGATGTACAACATCGGCTGGAAATATTTTAACGGCAAGGATGTGCCGCAAGATTTTGTGAAAGCGGCGCAATATTATGAGAAAGCGGCCAATCTGGGGAATGTAACAGCCCAATACAATATCGGCGCGATGTATGACCGGGGAAGAGGCGTGCCGAGAGATGCAGCCACAGCGGTAAAATGGTATCAGAAAGCCGCTGAAAAAGGCTTGGCTCTGGCGCAGAATAATCTTGGCGTCATGCATTACGAGGGGGACGGAGTGCCCAAGAACCTGTCAACGGCCGTTCATTGGCATCAGAAAGCAGCAGCACAGGGAAATGCGTCGGCACAGAAGAATCTGGGAGGAATGTATGCCCGTGGGGAGGGCGTGCCGAAAGATCCGGTCATCGCTTACGCGTGGTACAAGCTTGCAGCCTTGCAGGAGGAGAAAGGGACCGAAGAAGCACTTCATTCCCTGTCTGCAAGCATGACGCCCTCTCAACGTGATACGGCTTTGCGCATGGCGTCCAAATGGAAAAAAGGCCAATTGATCAGCCATGATTAGCCCGCATATCAAACCGTAAAAAGTTTATCTTCAGTTATGAATTTTGCACCGGACGAGGGAGTAGTCCATACATTCTGATTGTGAATATGTCTAACACAAAGACTGGGGAAAATAAAAAACAGTTTCCGGTTCACGGTTTCCAGTTAGCGGTTGTTGGATCAATGCAATGGGCTGGGCTCATAAGGGTCCGCGCCCTCCCGTTTCGAGTTACGCATTGTTCTTGATGATTCCGTTTTTGGCGCAAACCCTCTCACCCCTTCACCGACACGCGCCCCGGCCTTTTGCTGATTCCCATGCTCTGCAATCGCCAAGCGCGCATGCTTTTTGAACATTCCGGCATCCCGATTCATTTTCACCCATCATCAGGTAGGTCATTCCCCTGTTGGCGTAGGCTTTCACGAAACCCGCAGGGGGCGCAGAGGGGCGCTGTTAACTTGTGCTCTTAACCAATCCAGCCCGCAGCGGATTGAGATGAATTTAGCGCACGAGTTCCAGTAGGTAACTACTGTTGCGCACCAAAATGTGCCTGTTTCGACCTTTATGAGGCGGCTGCTGACCGGCTATGCAATATGCGAAATTCTCAAACTATTCGGCAATAGACCGGCTTTGGCCCGCCGAAGGTATCGGCAGTTTGTGGAACAGGGGATCGGTCAGGGGCAAAGACATGATCTCACAGGCGGCGGTTTGATCCGCAGCGCAGGCGGATGGGAAGGTTTGAAGCAGAAGCGGCAGGAAGGGCAATGCCAGCGAAGCGATGAAAGGATATTGGGCGACAGTGATTTTGTAAGCGCGATTTTGGACAGAAGTAAAGAGAGCCTGACAAAGAGTCAGAAATTAAAGTCCAAAGGGATGAACGTGGATAAAATCGCCTCACACGTAGCGAAGTTACTGGGGCTTTCGGTGGACGATGTATGGGCGGCTGGAAAACAGCAGCACATCGTGAATGCCCGGAGCCTTTTATGTTATTGGGCGGTACGCGAACTGGGTGTTTCCATGTCCAGTTTAAGCCGAAGGCTGGAGATATCCCTTCCGGCCATCAGCAAATCCGTTGTCCGTGGCAAGCAGATCGCCGAAGACAACGCCTTCATATTGACCTGAAGCAATAAATTTACAGAGTTCCTCTGTCCACTCCTAAAGGTGAGCACCCAGAGAACCCAAAGCACGTCTGCCCGTTATGCACAGGGCAGACGTGCGTTTGAAAGAAAGTGTAGAATTTATATACTGATTTTGTTGCTCTCATATCATTGCAGCGGTGATCCGACATTGGCGATGATCGCCTGCATTTGGGGCGTCAATTGCAAAACTAGCTCGGCATTGTAAGCATGTGAGGTGGTATCCGCAATAATGGTAGGAGTGGCGCCAAATATCCGATAGGCGCCAATGGCGTACCCCCGCGACTTTGCCGCCGGCGTTCCGACCACAACGGCGGGATCGACATTGGTTACCACAATGGAAATGGTATTGTCGCTGTTGCGGAGGATGTCGAAGGTCCGGAACTGCTGGGGAAAATCGCGCAGTGATGAGGTTTCGACCTCCCAGAAGCTGTTTTCAGGCCCCTGATCCGGTATTGTCGGATCATACGGTTGGGAGGAAACGGTGTTCAGGTGACGATGGCCGGAAATCCACAAGATGAGATTCGGATAGTTCTGAAGAATGGCGACAAGCTCCGTATCTGAAGGCGTGACAAATACATGCATGCGCGTCCCGTCATCGACGAGGAACGTTTGCGGGTAAACCGGAATATGGGCCGCGATGATCATGAGCTGGTTTTCATCCTGGCCTTTCTGAAGTTCACCCGTAAGCCAGTCGATCCTTGTCTGGTCAAGACAGCCAGCGTAATATATGGGCTGGCTCGGTCCCTTGCAGGTATTATCAAGGACGATCACCTTGATCGGAATATTTGCCTTAGGAATAAAGCTGTACGAGGCAAAGTCCTGGTTCAGGTTGGCCTGGGTGAAGCCGTGACCGACGGGGTTCGTCGTGGTCGTAAAAAATTCAGTCATCCAATTCAGGGAAGAGGAGTCGCTCGTCGCCAGAGATCGGCGATTGGCGTCGGCGATGACCTTCGGGGGTGTGGAAAACCACTCCTGGGGGCCCGCCTTGATTAGATCTCCGTAGGGCGTCGAACCGTCGATCACGCCCATATAAACGCCGGTTTTATTGTAGAATTGAGGATCAGCTGGGTAATCACTGCTCATATTGATGACGGTATCCCCGGTATGGGCCTGCAGGGTTTTCGGAAACTCATAGGCCGATCCCATCCAGAACTGATCGTGGTTGCCAATGACCTGATACCAAGGGATCTCCTTATTGAGCCCGGCGGCCTTGAAAGGCCTCTGGTAATCGATGGTGCCAGCCCCGATGTGACCACCTGAGCTGGGCGTGATGACCTTGCCGTCAAGGATATCGATAAACCATCTAAGTTCATTATACTGGGTGTTGTTGCAGTTATCGCCCAGAGAGATGCCGAAATCAAAGGGTTTTTTCTTATGTAGCACATTGACCGTCCGGATGGCGGCATCGAGCACCTGAGTCGTCGAGAGCATGACGGGTGAATAGCCACTCGACATACCGGCGGAGTCTGCGCCATACAACTTGCTCCAGAAGGGGTAGATCGGTTGAGCGGGGGATTCCTTATCGGTGATATGAATGTCGGATATAGAGAAGAAAGTCAACAGACGCGCCGCATTGGGGGCACTCGTGTAATCGCGCGCAAGCTCGGTGCGCTTGACATAGTTCAGTCCGGACGCTACTTGCCAGGCGCTGTAACCGAATGTACCGTATAGCCAGACATCTCGCGGGTTGATTTGCGGCGTAGCCGCAGATAGGGGGATGGGAAGGATCTGCTCTTCGACCGTGGTGTAAACTTGCTGGGAGATCGGCCATTCCAAAGCCTCCGGGGGCGGGGCGTCGCTACTCCCGCATGCCGTCAGATATACCGGGAGAATCAGGGCAAAAATCAACGCGAAAAATCTAATCTTCTTGTCGCTCATTTTTTCAGACTCCTTTGTCTAATTTACTTAAGTAAGATATAAATTGTTACTTTCTCTTTTCTATTATCGGGTCGTTTATGGCTAATCTTTAATGAATTATGAGCAAATATTTTCTATAAAATCCAAGTAGATGAAAAATGATACGGGGTAAACGCCCGCCTGAATTATGAAGCCCCTTCATGATAGCTGCTACTGGGCGGTACGCGAGTTGGGTGTTTCCATGTCAAGGTTAAGCCGAAGGCTGGGGATATCGCTTCCGGCCATCAGCAAATCCGTTGTCCGAGGCAAGCAGATCGCCGACCACAACGCGTTCATAGTGATCTGAAGTTAATACCTGAATCCTCATTCATTATAGGATGTCCCTATGTTCCTTTAAGCGAGAGAATTTGTTGCAAACGCCTTTTTTGCAGTCGATAGTTTGGCTATACTTGACGAGCCTATTCAGAACCCTTAAGGAAATTGCGAGTTATGGGAGTCAGCGTCAATTTCAAGCTGACGGGCAAAAAATAGATTTGACAATATCTTTTATTACACGTAAATTAATTGCGTGTTAAATGAATAAATGTCATAAGCGAGCTGTGATGAAACTGAGGGCTTTTTTCCGCAACTATCCTGTTTTTACCGTCGAGGACTTTGCCGGTTTTCTGTCTTCCGATGGAACACATAATCTGAGAACACAGGAATCTCTTCTTGCCTACCATGTAAAAGCAGGAAATATCGTCCGTGTCCGCCGCGGCCTCTATGCATCGGTGCCCCCGGGCGCGTCCGCGGAAACCTATCCGGTTGATCCATATCTTCTTGCCTCTAAAATGGCAAAGGACGCCGTACTGGCCTACCATACGGCCCTGGAGTTTCACGGCA
>CAZSQS010000079.1:0-14885 GCA_964608995.1 uncultured Smithella sp.
CGATCAGCCCGAAAACCGGATTGCCGATCAGATCGGCAATGACGCCCCTGTAGTTACTCCCCGCAAGGGAGGGAGGGTAAAAACAACCGTGGGAGATGATCCTAAGGGAAGCCATAGCGCAAAGCGATAGCCATGATCCCGAAGGGATCAAACGTTTATAGGACAATATGTATTTTATAGTTCGACCCCATCGGGGTCGCACAAAAACGCAAGATGGTTGGCTATCAACGTATCATCCCTTCGGGATGCAGGAGCAGGAGGGGGATATTCTGGAACGACATCACATCACTTTGAGGGCTCATTGGAATTCAAGGAGTGAGAGTGCGCGCCCCTGTTGCCAGGCAACATCCGGAATATCCGGTTTTATTATTAACGGTCTCATAATTGAACCTACATTTGTCATGCCGGCGAAGGCCGGCATCCAGGAATAGTTAAACTGGTTCCCGGCTTTCGCCGGGAAGACGATTGAAAAAGAGCAGCTCCAGATATAAATATAATTATGAGACCGTTATTAAACCAGGTCGGCGCCGAGACGCAATCCAGTAGCGACTTACTGCCTTGAACTAAGACGCACCACGGTAAACGCCGTCGTAGTCGGCTGTGGAAAGCGTGACGGCATGGGAGGGGTTTTTCATTGCGCCTGATATTATCCTGCCGACAAAAAGGGTGTGGTCGCCTGTGTCGATGGTTTGCTCCAGATTGCACTCCAGATAGCCAATGCATGCATCAAGCACGGGAAGTCCGGCGTTTGACAGGAAATGGGGGGCGCCGGCAAATTTATTTTTCCAGTCCGGAATTTTAAACTGCCGGATCATCTCTGCGGATTCCCGGGGAAGCACATTGACGCAGAATTTCCGGCTTGTCAGGATCTGATCGCGGGAGAGGCGGTTATTGCGAATCGCCAGCGCCAGAAGCGGCGGCTCGTGGGAACACTGAGTGACCCACGAGGCGATCATGCCATTGTATCCATCGGACGTCGCGAGAGTGACCAGGTAGATTCCATAAGAAAACCGGTCGAGCACATCCTGCCATGCTTTTTCCATAACCCCCTCCTTGATCACTCTCTCGCAATTGACCCCGCCGCTTCTGCAAAGACAGACGCCGTTTTGTTATTCTACGAAAAAGGAATTGACTTTTTCAACCAGCGCTTTGGGGTTGATGGGCTTTTCGAGAAACATGTTCACGGGAATCCAGGCATCGTCGAGGTCTTCATTGGAAAATTTCCCCATGTAAATACCGCGCTCGTTGATGGCGGAGAGCATGATGATCGGAGTTTTGGCAAACTCCTTTACCGCCTTGATTTTTCGAGCGATTTCAAACCCCGCGGAGGAATCTTCCGGAAACATGACATCCAGGATGATGAGCTCGGGCTGAAATTTTTTAAGATTCGCCTCAATATTGTTTTCATCATACTGCGCGCCGACTTCGTAATTGTTTTTTTTCAGGGCAATGGATATCGATTCAACAATATCCCTGTCATCGTCAATCACATACACTTTGCGCATACACTCCTCCTCCTTATGGTTGATGTTGAATGGCTTTATCCCCTCTCGCCGATACGCCTTTGAAGCTATGCCTTATTAAAAACAATGGAAAACGTTGAACCTTCGCCAAGTTTGCTTGCCACATCGATATGCGTATGGTGGATTCTGGCGATCTGCGAGGCGATGGCCAGTCCCAGACCGGTTCCGTTGGGCATGAAACTGACGGCGTTATTGGTCCGGAAGTATTCTTCAAAGATCCTGTCTTTCACCTCCTCGGCCATACCGATGCCCTGATCCCGGATTTCAAAATAGACTCGGTCATTGGCCGTTTCAACCAGTTGAATGTGAATTTCCGTATGCTCCGGCGAATAGTTTAACGCATTTTCAATCAGGATTGAAAACAGTACGTTGATCTGCTTTTTATCGCAGTAAACCATCAGGGGCGCTTCGGGCTTTGGGTAATGCAGGGCAATGGACTTTGATTCGGCCAGTACGGCAAAATGATCGACGACATGCGAAAGAACGGCGGCTATGTCATTGACGTCCATTTCCCCATCGTCCTTCGAGAAGGTTTTGAGTTTCGCAAGCTCCAGCATTTCGTTGATGACCGTGGTCAGAAGTTTTGTCCGGGTGCTGATTTTGAGCAGGATATTTCTGGTCTCGTCGTTGACTTCACCGGCGTAGCCTTCCAGGATAATGTCGAGAAAACTCTGGATGGCGGCAAACGGCGCTTTGAGCTGATGGGTGGCATGAAGCAGGTATTTTGTTTTTTCTTCGCTGATTTCCGTCTGTTTCAGATACAGTTTGTCGGCGATGTCTTTTTCTTTCTGAAGCTCAAGGTTGGCAGCTTCGAGCTCTTCGGTTCTTTCAATAATGCGTTTTTCCAGATTGAGTTTGTAGGAACGGAGTTTTTTATTCACCTCATCGTAGGAGTCGATAAAGCTGAAGATGGATTTGGTTCCTTTTGAGCCGACCAGAGAGGTCTCGGGGGTTTTTTTGCGCTGCAATTCCTGAAAGACGGACGGGTTGCCCGTGGCTTCAAAGATGAGGGTCACTTCGGGATCTTTGACCATGGCGTCAATGCCGGTGACGCAGCGGATGTTGTGCGAGGTGGCATACATCATGCCCGGCGAGTTGGGATTGACGTCGCAGACATACTTGATGTGGACATCGGGAATATTCAAAAGCACCCGCAGAAAAGCCAAACCGCCTTTTCCGGCGCCGACAATGGCGATACCATCATTGTCCATAGACATTGCTCCTGTTCACGAGTTGTCCACTGCGTTTTTTTCTGGGCGTTTGCAAAACGGAGGCGCCCTGTGAAAGTAATGCTTTTTTTAACCGGTTGGCTTAATATAAAGAATTCGCTGAAAAACAACAAGATTTAATTGGGGGTTTGTCGGAAATTGTCATCGATGTTATTTCAAAAGCAGGAAATACAGCTCGCCTTTTTCCTTGAGGCTGCCGGCGGCAGCCTGCGCTTCGGGGCCGAATCCGAAGAAAAGATCAACCCGGCCGGGGCCTTTGATGGCCGAACCTTTATCTTGATTCATGACGAATCGTGAAAAATTGTCACGCCGGATGACGTTCAGAGCGGAATCCAGGACCGGCTTTCGAAGCCGGATGAAGGCCGGCGCACCCGGCGGGAAACAGGCCGGATCGGTGGCGATGGAGCGCTTCGGCGTCACGGGCCGGCCCAGGGAGCCCACCGGTTGATGATCAATCAGGCGAAAAAAGATATAGCGCTCGTTGTGACTGATAATGTCGAGCATCTCCGGTTCGGATTTGCCTTTGAGCCACGTCTTGAACGCGCGGTATGAGGAATCGGCCCGTTCGATTTTGTTTTGGGCCAGCATGTTTGTCGTTACAGAACGAAAAGGCCACCCATTATTTTGCGCGTAGCCGACAGAAATCATCTCGCCGTTTGGCAGGCGGATTTTTCCCGACCCCTGAATATGCAGCGACAGCAATTCCACCGGGCACGACACCCACGCCAGTTCAAGCCCCCTGCCCTGCAAAACACCCTCCACATCGATTTCGCGGCGTGTGTAATAAGGAACCTGGCGCCCGTCGGCTCTGCGGGTGATGCGCGTTTGATGGGGAGAAATTTTCTCGGCTATTAAATCCGGCGGGGTCCGGTAAATGGGATGTTTATGAATGTCTGTCCTGGTGAGTGAGCCTTCCAATAAGGGTTCATAATATCCGGTAAAGATCACGTCGCCTTCGCCTGTTTGTCCTGTGGCGCGATATAAAACGAATTGATCGGCCAGGCGTCTTTTCCTTTGCGCAGCATCCGCCGAAGACCCGATGATGGTGCGAAGGGCCGCAAGCGTTTGCAGCATGAGCGGCGCATCGATCCGCCGGGAGCCCACCCAATAGACCTGATCTCGCCCCAGGCCTTTGTAATAGGCCACCGAGTGGTCAATGGCCGTAATCAGCGAGGCGTCATCCAGATCGTCGGCCAGATCTATTTGGCGAATATCGACTTCCTCAAGCGAAGCTGTCAAAGGCGCTTCGGGTGCCTCTTCGGGGATTTCGCCGGAAATTTCAGAAGGGGGCGGCGCGGGAACGACAACCTGTTTTGCGCATCCGGACCATAACATGGCCAGGAGAATGAGAATACTCAGAAGCGACAGCGTTCGGATCATAACTCGATTATGACCGCCACTTCGTCGCAGTAGTCGGGATACTTCGGACAGCGGAAGCAATCCGACCAGATTTTTTCCGGCAGGGTTGAGCGGTGGACTTCATGGAATCCGAGTTTCAAGAAGAAATCTTTCTGATAGGTCAGGGCAAACACACGAAACAGCTCCAGCGTGATGGCCTCGGAGATGCAAAACTCGACGAGCTTGCGGGCGATGCCCTGCCCCCGGTAAGCGTCCTCGACATACAGGGAGCGGATTTCCGCCAGGTTTTCCCAGATGATATTCATGGCGCAAACGCCAACGATGCGTTCTTCCTCTTCATCAAAATAGACGATAAAGTCGCGAACGGATTTGTACAGATCCATCAGAGAGCGAGACAGCATCTCCCCTTTAGCCGCAGACAAATTGATCATGCGATGCATGGTCTTGATGTCACTGATGCGTGCTTTTCTCAGCATGTTTACTCCTTGTCGTGCCGGCATGCTTCGTCTTTGTCGCCGCAGCGTCAAGCATGGCCTGGGCGTGGTCTCTCGCCGTCCGGGTCAGATGCACGCCTCCGAGCATCCGGCTGATTTCTTCAACTTTTTGTTGTTCATCGAGCGTTTCCACTTGCGTGGCCGTGCGTCCGTTGGCGACGGATTTGGTCACGCGCAGGTGAAGCCCGCCGAAACTCGCGATCTGCGGCAAATGCGTAATGCAGATGACCTGATGATTGGCGGACACTTCCTGAAGTTTTCTGCCGACAATTTCCGCCGTCGCCCCGCCGATGCCGCTATCGACTTCATCAAAAACCACGGTGGCGACCGAACCGGTTTGCGACAGCACATTTTTCAACCCCAGTACGATGCGGGATAGCTCGCCGCCGGAGGCGATCTTGTTGAGTGGGCGAGGATCTTCGCCGGGGTTTGCACTCAGATAAAATTCCACGTCATCTGCGCCCCGGGGACCGAACGTCTCTTCCGACTCCGGGCTGCGGCGCAAAAATTCGACACTAAAGACGGCATGCGGCATATTGAGGTCCCGAATCTGGGCCTCCACGGCCTTTTTTAACCGCAGAGCGGCAGCCCGTCTCATCGCGGAGAGCGCTTTGGCCTTTCGGCGCATTTCGCTTAGCTGGTTTTCTTTTTCCTTATCCAGTTTTGCCAGTTCCTCCTCCACGCCGGAGGCTGTCTCCAGTTCTTCGGTGATGTTTTTCTTCTTTGCCAAAACCGCTTCGAGCGTGCCGCCATGTTTTCGCTTGAGACGATTGAGCTGATCGAGCCTCTCGTCAATGGCGGCGAGTCTTTCCGGGTCAAACACGAGCTGCCGGGCATAATCGCGAAGCGTCAATGCCGCATCGTTTAAGAGCGCAAAGCTGCCATCCATTTCGGAAAGCGGGATTTTCAAACCTGGATCGATTTTGATTATTTCCTTAATCTGCGTCAAAGCCTCTTTGAGCTGATCATTGATGCAGTTTGTATCGGCGTATAGCAGGCCATAGGCGCGCTCGGCCCAGCCGGAGAGTTTTTGCGCATTGGCCAGAACCTTTTTTTCGTCGGAAAGCGCCGTATCTTCTCCGGCCAGCGGCCCCACCCGTTCAATTTCTTTAAGCTGAAATTCGAGCAGATCGGTCTTTTCGGCCCGGTGACGACGAATATTTTCCAGTGCGGTCATCCGTTCTCGGATATGCAAATACCGGTCGTAGGCGGCGCGATAGTCAGCGCGCGCCCCGAAACAACCGCCGAATTCATCGAGGATGTCGATATGGCTTTCCGCATTGAGAATGATCTGGTGCTCGTGCTGACCGCAAATATTGATGAGTGATTCGCTCACCGCCGCCAGGTGGCTAAGCGTGGCCATCTGGCCGTTGATCTGCGCGCGGTTTTTTCCACTGCGTGAAATGACCCGGCGGACAATCAGCTCGTCACCGGCCTCAAACCCCATCTGCGATAGTTTATCCTTAAGAATCTTATTGTTTTGAATATTGAAGAGCGCTTCCACGGTTGCTGCTTCGGCCTGCGTGCGGATCATGTCTGCCGTGGCCCGCTCACCCAGAAGCAGGCTGACCGCGCCGATCAGGATCGACTTGCCGGCTCCGGTTTCACCGGAAATAATATTCAAACCTTTTTCAAAGGAAATAGAAAGCGCGTCGATGATGGCAAAGTTTGTAATGCTCAGCTCATTAAGCATTTTTCCTTTTTCCCGTCCCCGAAGGCACAGAACCCCATCCCAGCTTGGAGCGCAATATCTCTCCGTAGCTGCGGTGAGGCGACAAAATCAGTCGTGTCGCAAATTTTGATTTGCGCACAATCATAACATCTCCGGCCGTAATCCGGTAGGACTCCTGTCCATCAAGCGTCACTGTCGCGCCATTTTCTTTTGAAAGCAGCGTGATCTGAATATCCGATCTTTCGGGAAAAATAATGGGCCGATTCGTGAGCGTGTGCGGACAGATCGGATTGATGATGATCAGATCCTTGCCTGGAAAAACAATCGGACCGCCCGCGGAAAGCGAATAAGCCGTCGATCCCGTGGGGGTCGACACAATCAGACCGTCGGATTTGAACGTGGTCAGATATTGGCCATCAACGTCCGCTTCCAGCTCCACGATGCGGGAGAGATTCCCGCGATTGATGACGACATCGTTTAAAACGAGGCCTGATCCGATGATTTTTTTATTGCGCAGAATTTTGACGTCCAGCATCATTCTTTTTTCCGTCAGGAAATCGCCCTTTAAAACCAGATCCAGCGCGACATAGGTTTCATTGAGATTGACTTCCGTCAGATAGCCGAACGTCCCCATATTAATGCCGATAATCGGCACATTGCGATCCGCGACATAGCGGGCCGTGCGAAGCAGCGTCCCATCGCCGCCTAAAACGGCGATCAGATCGACATGACCGGCCAGATCTTCAACTTTGAACCCGCCGCTTTTTCCAATGGCGGCGGCGATATTCGCCTCAAGGGAGACCTTGATTTTCCGGTCTTCCAGCCATTTTTTAAGCGAGGCTGCAAACTCGGCGATGTTTGCTTTTTCCACATTGGCGACAATGCCGACTTTTTTTATTTTCATGGGTATTTTCTCCGAATTAGACGGGCTTTCGTAACACAAAAAAAAGGCTCTGTCTATGAAAAATCATAAACGATAATGAACAAGAAATATTTGATTTACAAGGGTAATTATGGATTATTCCCGCTTGACAGGGGCGCTTTTGATAAGATAGGGTGCGCCCCTGTGAGGTGCAAAACATGGGGTTAATCAAGGGTAATTTTACTTTTATGCGTTTTGACGTCGAAGGCCATCTTCCGCAGGCCTTCACCACATTTATCAACAGCCGCATAAAAAGCCATGCCTTTCGCGAGACAAATAATTCCACAGAAGAAAAGCGCATGGGCTGGGTGTCGCTGACGGATATTCTGGATTCCGACTTTGAAAAAGCAAACTATGCGCTGGGCGATTATCTGATCTTTTCGCTGCGCATCGACCGCAAGGTGATTTCCCCGAAACTGATGAAACTGCGCCTGATGGAACAGCAGCGTCGATTCCTGGCCGAAAGTGGTCATGCGCGCATTGGCAAAGCCCAAAATGAAAACATCAAGGAGACGGTCAAGCTTGAACTTCTGACCAAAAGCGATCCCGTGCCATCGTTTTATGATGTCCTTTGGGCGGTTGGGCAAAATAAAGTTTATTTCTCCTCTCTTGCAGATAAAGTCGCTGATGATTTCGTGGATTTGTTCAAGAAAACTTTTTCACTGGGTCTCAAGCGCATCCTGCCGCACGAACATCCGCTGGTGTTGAATAAAAAATCGCAACCCGACGCGCACGATGAGGAGATGTCTTTAATCGGTCGGGAATTTCTCACCTGGCTGTGGTTTAAATCCGAAGAACGAAATGGCCATATCGCCCTGTCGCCAAATGAGGAAGTGGAACTGAACCTGCTCAAGCGCATTGCGCTGGAAGCAGGCGAAGGCGAATATTCGCAAGGCGTTGTCTGCTCCGGGCTTCACGCGGAACTGACCGAGGGCAAGGAAGCCATCCGCCGGGGGAAAAAAGTGAAAGAAAGCGGCATCAAGCTCTCGCGCGACCAACATGAGTGGGAGTTTAATTTCAAGGCCGACACGTTCTATTTTCAGTCTCTGAAAATGCCGCCCAAAGAATTTCAAGAACCGGCGGAAGATCCGTCGGGCGCCCTTCTGGAACGCATTTACGTCATTGAGAATGCCGTGAAGACACTGGATGAGCTTTTTGAAATGTTCTTAAAAATCCGTTTTTCATCGGCGTGGTCAGAAAAAGAAAAACCGCTCCTGGCAAAATGGCTCAGCTAAACAAAGCAAAAAAGATGCGCCTTTTAGCAAGTTCGGCGGACATCTCTATCGATGCGAAATGATTCATTTGATTTTTTTCAACTATCCCGGAAATTTAACGCCGGTTTATTGACACGAAGGCGTCACTTTTTTGAACTTAAAAATTGAAACGTCGGCGCTTCATTTGCTTTATGTATTTGATATTGCTGGGTTTTTTCAAAATTCCCTCTGGCACATGAATTGCTAACATAAGAAATCATTAAACTTTTTTACTTTTTTCGCCGATAGTCCAATTCAAGGAGGGAAAATGATGCATCGCTCGAAACTCACATCAAAGACGGCAAAAACAGAAAAAAAATCAACCGCTTTATTTCCCGGCGCCATGACATCGTTACCCAAGGTAAACGAAAAGTCATTTTTTCGTTTTGTGGATAAAAATCCGTTCTTTTCGGACAATGATCCCCAATCTGTCGTAAAAAGTATTCTCAGTTCCAGAAAAATCCAACGCCTTTTCGTCGAACATCGCGCAGAAAATTTCGATCTGTCAACCGAGGGTCTCGGTGCTTCGTTCATTATGAAAACGGATGATTAATCGCCCCATCAGGAAGGTGATATAAATAAATATTTTCTAGCCTAAAAAAAGTAAGGAGACTTACATGGATCCCAAACAAATCGCCAAACAGATGATTGTGTTCAACAAAACAGCTTTCGACAACAATTTCAGAGCCATGCAGGCGCTTCAGGAGCAAACGGAGCGGCTGGTAAATCGCTTCTGGGAAAAAACGCCGATGTTTCCCGATGAAGGGAAAAAAGCGGTCACGGACTGGATGAAAGCCTACAAAAAAGGATGTGATGACTTTAAAACCGTCGTCGATGACAACTTTAAAAAAGTTGAAGATTTTTTCAAGGACACAAAATAATTTTTCAAGGCCGCCTTTGCCTTTCACGGCTCATCGGACGTTACGTCCGGCGCTTCAAATAAGGAAGCAGGGTGTCTTCCAGCAGCTTTCTTTGTCTTTCAAAATCATCACCGTTTTGAATCGGTTCCAAAATTCGAACGGGACAAAAGGTCACCGTCACACGGGCAAACGGTTTGGGCACCATGTATTGGTCCCAGCTTCTCATATACCAGGCGCGATCAGCTCTGACATGGACCGGAACAATCGCCGCGTCCGCCGCATCCGCAATGGCAATCGCGCCCGGCTTCACTGCTCCCGCCGGGCCTCGGGGGCCGTCCAGCAAATGGAGGGCCAGGCGATTAAGCCGCAAACGGGTGATCATTTCTTTCAGCGCGGGCCCTCCCCCCCGGGAAGATGAGCCCCGCACGGGAAAGACTTTTGCGGATTCGGCCACACGCGAAGCAATCTCGCCATCTGTGCTTTTAGAAATCATGACGCTCGCTGAATACGCCCAATAACGCCGGATCAAGCGAAGACCAATGAAAAACTGCTGATGCCAGCAGCAAAGCAACACGCGCCCGCCTTTCTCCAGATACTCGAGCCATTGGGATTCATTGACCACTTTCAAGCGAAACGTCATCGAATAGATCAGGGCAAGGCCATAAATCAACCGTCCAAACATATTAGTGGTTGCGATTTTACGAATTTTCTTAAACATCGTTTACTCCTGAATCTGATGGCGTAAAACAATCATGAAACCCGCTTCACCGCAATCATAAATTTTTTACACTTGATAATCCGGAGCGCTTTGTTTAGATAAACGCTCAGACAAAAATATTCAACCAAAATGCCAAGGAGCTCTCCATGACCCTCGCCCGATTAATGACTGCCATGACACAAACCGACTTTTATCCGCAAAGGCCACAGCAAGTGGATCTTGTCCAGACGCACATCTCACTTGTCTTCATTGCCGGAGATGACGTGTATAAAATCAAGAAACCCGTGGATTTTGGTTTTCTGGATTTCACCACGCTTGAAAAACGAAAATTTTACTGTGACGAAGAACTTCGACTCAACCGACGCCTGGCGCCCAGCATTTATCTTGATGTCGTGCCCATAACGGAAAGCGCGCAGGGAACCCCGTCACTGGGCGGTCCCGGTAAGATCATCGATTATGCAGTTCACATGAAGAAACTGCCGGCCGACAGGATGCTCAAAATTCTTCTGAAACATAATCTGACCCAAGCGGGAACCATGGATGCAGTCGCGAAAAGAATCGCTTCTTTTCACAAAGAAGCGCAAACCGGCGGAAAAATCGACGAAATGGGCGCCATCAGCACGATCCGCCACAACTGTGAGGAAAATTTTTCACAAACTGCAAAATACGTGGATGTCACGATTCCCGCCTATCAGCATCAGTTTATCAGAACCTATGACGAAAAATTTCTTGAAATCAACGCGGCGCTCTTGGATCACAGAGTGGCGGATCATCGAATCCGCGACGGCCACGGCGATTTGCACCTGGAGCACATTTGCATCGACAAAGATATCCTTGTTTTTGACTGCATTGAATTCAATGAACGCTTCCGGTTTGCCGACGTGGCAGCTGAGGTGGCCTTCCTGACGATGGATCTGGACTTCAATGGCTACGCCCAAGAGGCAAAAGACTTTGCGGCGTCCTATCTGAAATATTCCGGCGATGTGGACATGCAGACCCTTTTGAATTTTTACCGCTGCTATTATGCCTTTGTGAGGGGCAAAGTGACGAGTTTTCGATTGGATCAAAAAGAACTCCCCGACAGCGAGCGCGCGACCATTCAAACCATGGCCACCCGGTATTTCGATTTGGCGTACACTTACGCGGCGCGCCTGGAAAAGCCTGCGCTGATTCTGACGGCGGGCACGATCGGTTCAGGAAAAAGCTATCAGGCAAGGCATCTTGCGGCGCGCCTGGGCGCGGAGGTGCTTCGCTCCGACGTTTTGCGAAAGGAGCTTCTCAATATCACCCCCGGTGAGAAACATCAGGATGCCTTCGGCGAAGGCCTCTACGCAAGCGACATGTCACGACGCACCTACGATAGAGCCTTTGAACTGGCCAATGCCGAGATCAGCCAGGGCAGGCCCGTTATTATTGACGCCTCGTTCAGCCATCGCGCCGACCGGGCGCTCGCGGCGCATCTGGCCGGTATGCGTTCGATTCCCTATTATTTTATCGAATGCGTCTGTCCGGATGACATCGTCAAGACGCGTCTGGAAAAAAGAAAGAAGGAACAGGACAACCCGTCCGACGGGCGCTGGGAAATCCTGCAGGAGCAGAAAAAACACTACGAAGAAATAAACGATATCCCACGTTCAAGTTATTTTAAAGTCGACACAGCGGCCAACCCGGAACAGAGCCGACAGGAGATTATCCAGACCATCCGAATGGCCGATCTTTTGACGAAGAATAAATGATTGTGCTGCTGGAAAACCGGAAGCGTTTCGGGTTTATTTCTCTTTGGACTTTGCTTTTTCGGCTTGACGGGCGAGGCGCTCTTTAGTTTGCGAAATCCGCTTACGTACCTCCTCATCCAGACCGACTCCCGCGTAGTCGCGCAGAATGGTTTCAAAACGCTTTAATGCCGCTTCATACTTTTT
Source organism: uncultured Smithella sp. (assembly GCA_964608995.1). Taxonomy (GTDB): domain Bacteria; phylum Desulfobacterota; class Syntrophia; order Syntrophales; family Smithellaceae; genus UBA8904. Next base: position 11,950 of record CAZSQS010000079.1, read on the forward strand.
CTGCTTAAAATAGAAATTACCGATATAATATTCATGCTCGGCAAGATTCTTTTTGCATTCCTGGTTTTTTTCCTCGGCCAGCGCAACGAACTTGCTTTGCGGATAGCGTGCCATCAACCGATCAAATTCTCGCTTGGCCTGAATCGTCTCAGTCTGATCCCGATCAATCGCGCCCATTTGGACAAAGTGACACATGCCCAGCTGATAAATCGCATAAGGGACCTGCTCGTGGGTCGGATACAGGCTGATAAAATCGGAATAGGCTGCCTCAGCCTCCGGATAATCCTTATCGCTGTAATAAGCATCGGCGATGCCCAGCTCCGCCAGAATCGCCAGATCGTGCAGCGGATGTTCTTCCTTTAAACGGGTGTAATACTCCCTGGCCTTTTTATACCGTCCGTCCTGATACTCTTGCGTGCCAAGGGCGTACATCGCTTCCGGTGTTGAGCGGACCGGCTCGCTTTTTTTAAAATACGACAACAATGACGAAAACGAGCAGCCGCTGCACACGATCAATACAACGGCCATTACGGCTATAACTTTTATTTTCAAAATGTTTTCCACCGAATTGCGATAGAGCATTACAGACTTTTTTTAACAAACTCGACAAGCTTTTCCTTGGGAACCAAACCCACCAGTGTGTCGGCCAGCTTCCCCTCCTTGAACAGCAGAATCGTGGGGATACCGCGAATACCATATTTGGCGGCGATTTTAGCGTTATCGTCAACATTCATCTTCATGACTTTAACCGAATCCGCATATTCGGTGGCCACCTCTTCAACGATGGGACCGATCGCTTTGCACGGGCCGCACCATGGCGCCCAGAAATCAATCAGCACAGGTTTGTCGTTTTGAAGCACTTCCTTTTCGAAATTATCGTCCGTCGCCACGCCTGGAATATGACTGGTCATGAGGTATGCCCTCCTTTTGTTTTGCCGGTTATATGTCACAGCGCGGCAAGAATTGTCAAATGCTATTTGCCCGGCAAGACCTTCTCATTTTGACTGTGATACGAATTTTTGTTATAGAACCCGCACCACAGAGGAGGAACCTATGAAACGTATCGGCGTACTGTCCGGCACAACGATGATGGAAAGAAGCCGTCTGCTTCACTCATGCCAGCCTCGGACCATTCAAACCCCCTGTGGAGAAGTTGCGGCCATGATCGGGAACGACATTGTTTTTATTCTCCGGCATGGTCAAAACCCCGACGAATATATTCTGCCGCACCTGGTGAATTATCAGGCGAATCTCCAGGCGCTTCAAAGTCTCAGCGTCACGGAAGTGATCGGCGTCAATTCCACCGGATCTCTGAAAAAAGAATTGTCGCCGGGAACCATCATCATTCCCGACGATTTCATCACATTGGCCCCCACGCCATCAATCCATACCAACCGCGCCGTTCATATCACACCCTCGCTCAACGAAAGCGTTCGAACAAAGCTGATCGCCTCCGCTAAGCAATGCAAGCTTCCGGTCGTCGATCGTGGTGTTTACTGGCAGGTCACAGGGCCGCGCCTGGAAACCAAAGCGGAAATTCGCATGATGGCAAATTATGCCGATATTGTGGGGATGACCATGGCCAACGAAGCAGTGTTGGCGCTCGAAATGGGTCTCGCCTACGCGTCAGTGTGCTCGGTGGATAATTACGGTAACGGCCTTCTGAATGAACCGTTAAGTCAGGAAGAAATTGTCGCCGGCGCACGCAAAAATGCCGAATGGATAACGTGCCTCATTTCGCGCTATCTTGAAGTGTCCGTGGAATAACCTTTTGCAATTGACGCATTCAACAATGCGCTCCATACTTGCTTGATACGCCCTGCCGGGCGCATACATAAAAAAGGCGCTCCTTTTGGGGAGCGCCTTTTTGTTAGATGTTAATCAAGCAAACCGTTATTCACCCAGTTTTTCAGCGGAAATTCTCATGCTGTAGAAAGAGCGATACGCGAAAACCAGAGCGATCAGCAAAAAGACGATGGCCAGACCCAATTTCAAATTCGCATTCGTCATGGTAACGGCAATTTCCGTTGCCAGCAGACCGAACAGAGTCGTGAATTTGATGATCGGGTTCAAAGAAACCGAAGAGGTATCCTTGAAGGGGTCGCCGACGGTATCGCCGACAACGCTGGCTTCGTGCAGCGGGGTGTTTTTCATCTTCAGGTCAACTTCAACAATCTTCTTGCCGTTGTCCCAGCAACCGCCGGCATTGGCCATGAAGATCGCCTGGAACAGACCGAAGAAGGCGATGCCGATCAGGTAACCGATGAAGAAGTAGGGGTTAAAGAAGGAGAACGCCAGGCACATGAAGAAGATCACGATGAAGATGTTGATCATACCCTTTTGAGCATACTGGGTACAAATCTTAACGACTTCTTTGGAGTCTTCAATCGAGGCTTCCTTCTTGTCCAGTTTAATATTCTTCTTAATGTAAACAACCGCTTCATAAGAACCCGTGACAACCGCCTGAATGGAAGCGCCGCAGAACCAGTAAATAACGCTGCCGCCGGCGATCAGGCCGAGAATGATTTCCGGCTGAACCAGCGATAGTTTAGCGATGACATTGCCGAAGAGACCTTCGAGCATGATGATGATGCCGAACACCATGGTGGTGGCGCCGACAACGGCGGTGCCGATCAACACGGGCTTGGCTGTCGCTTTAAAGGTATTGCCCGCGCCATCCGCAGATTCCAGGAAGTGCTTGGCCAGTTCAAAGTCAGGTGCAATGCCATATTCTTTTTTCACGATATCTTTCGTATCGGGGCGGGATTCGATCAGGGACAGCTCATAAATGGACTGCGCATTGTCGGAAACCGGACCAAAACTATCGACCGCGATGGTGACGGGGCCCATGCCCAGGAAGCCGAAGGCCACCAGACCGAAAGCAAACACCGGCGCCGCAAATTTAAATGCATCCGGCATCAAAGCCATGACGGAGG
>CAZSQS010000080.1:0-14669 GCA_964608995.1 uncultured Smithella sp.
GAAAGTGTTCACTTTTAATTCTTAAAGAGTTCACTTTTAATTTTTAGCCAACACATTTTTCTAAAAAAACCCATCAGCTGACAAAACGGCGGGCGCACAAGACATGCAAAAATTTTTTCGTGCAATAATCGGAGGTTTGTTTTAAGGAATAGCCCTTCAAAGAAAGTAAGGAGAACGTATGTCTGACAAAAGGGATCTGGAAAAACAATGTATTGATACGATAAGATTTTTAGCGGCTGACGCGATTGAAAAAGCCAAATCCGGACACCCCGGCATGCCCATGGGCGCAGCGGCGGCGGCTTTTACCCTGTGGACGAAACATCTGCGGCACAACCCGGCCAACGCCACATGGCCCAATCGCGACCGGTTTGTGCTCTCGGCGGGCCATGCCTCCATGCTGCTTTATGCCCTGCTGCACCTGACGGGTTACCCCCTGTCGATAGACGACATTAAAAATTTCCGCCAGTGGGGCAGCCTGACGCCCGGCCATCCGGAATACGGCCATACGCAGGGCGTGGAAGTCACGACCGGCCCCCTGGGGCAGGGACTGGCCAACGCCGTCGGCATGGCCATGGCCGAAGCCCATCTGGCGGCGCGTTTCAACCGCGAAGACCGGACGCTGGTAGATCACTATACCTATGTCATGGCCGGAGACGGCGATATGATGGAAGGCGTCTCGATTGAGGCCTGCGCACTGGCCGGCCACTTGCGGCTGGGGAAACTCATCGTCCTTTACGACGACAATCAGGTCACCCTTGCGGGATCGGCGAAACTGTCTTTTACGGAAAAGATCGACATGCGTTTCAAATCGGCGGGCTGGCAGGTCCAGCGCGTAAAAGATGGATGCGACGTGGCCGCCATTGACCGCGCCATTAAAAAAGCAAAAAAGGAAACCTCAAAACCGTCTTTGATTTGCATCGAAACCACCATTGGGTATGGCGCACCCGGCAAGCAGGGATCCTGCGAGGCACACGGCTCTCCCCTGGGCGAAAAAGAGCTCTCGGGGGCAAAGGAATCCTGTGCCTGGCCGGGCCTTGAGGCCTTTCATGTTTCAGAGGCCGTTTACAAATATTTCCGCAAAGCCATCGTCCGCGGCAAGACCAGCGAGAAACAATGGAAGGAAATCCTGGCCCACGTCGAAGCTACAGAACCGGCGCTGGCGGCCGAGTTTCAAAGACGCCTCCGGGGCGAACTGCCGACGGGCTGGGAATCAGCGGTTTTAGACTTTCCCAGCGATGCAAAGGACATCGCCACACGCAAGGCCGGCGAAGTCTTTATGCAGACCGTGGCGGCCCACCTACCGGAACTGGTTGGCGGATCAGCCGATTTAAACCCCTCATGCTTTACATGGCTTAAGGGCATGGGCGATTTTCAGTCGCCCGAAACCTCCCGGGAAGGCATCCATGGTTTTGTAGGCGGCGCGTGGGATTACACGGGCCGGAACATCCATTATGGTGTGCGCGAGCATGCCATGGGCGCCATCTCCGTGGGATTGGCGCTGCATGGCGGCGTGATCCCCTTTACGGGGACGTTTCTGACCTTTGCCGATTACATGCGCCCGCCGATGCGTCTGGCCGCTCTGATGGGCTTACGCGCCATTTTTGTCTTTACGCACGACAGCATTGGCGTGGGCGAGGACGGGCCGACCCATCAACCGGTCGAACAAATCATGAACCTGCGTCAGGTGCCGAACCTCACCCTTGTGCGCCCGGGTGACGCCAACGAGACGCTGGCAGCCTGGCGCATTGCGCTGACCAACACGAAGGGACCGACGGCGCTGATTCTCAGCCGTCAGAATCTGCCGGTGCTGGATCGCACAACACTCGCGTCCGCCGCCGGAACCGCCCAGGGCGGATACATTTTATGGGAATCCTCGCTTCTGGAGCCGGATGTCATTTTGATCGCCACCGGATCAGAGCTCGCCATGACCCTTGCGGCGGGCCGGAAGCTCGCGCAGGATGGCGTCCGGGTTCGCGTTGTTTCACTGCCGTCGTGGGACATCTTCGACCGCCAGCCGCAATCCTACCGCGACAAAGTGCTTCCCCCGTCGGTCAAAAACCGTCTCGCCGTGGAGGCAGGCATCGGCCTGGGTTGGGAACATTATGTCGGGCTTGCCGGAAAAATCATCGGCATGACCACGTTTGGCGCATCCGCTCCCGGACCTGTGCTGTATGAAAAGTTCGGGTTTACCCCCGCCCGCATTGTCGCAGAGGCCAAAGACATGATCAAAAAAGGATAACGCCCCATGCAGACTTCCGGAATGTCTTTTTTGCTCGGTTCCTACTCTAACGCGCATGCCAACGCGCTGGAGAAAATGCGACGCGGCAATATCGCCGCACGCATCTGGGCACACGATTTTAACGTCTGGAAACCCTCACCCCAAGAGATTTCCAACCGCCTGGCGTGGCTGCACGCGCCGGTGGAGACGCTTGCCACCATCAAGAGCATCCGTTCGTCGCTGGATCATTTTATACAAGCGGGGCATGCCGACGTGGTGTTGCTGGGAATGGGCGGATCGAGCCTCGCGCCGGAAGTCTTTTCCAAGATGATCGATCGCGCCCCCGGGCATCCGGCGCTGCATATTCTGGATACCACCGACCCGGATGTCATCAGGGAGGTCACCGCAAAACTTCCCCCCGACAAAACGCTTTTTCTGGTAGCCTCCAAATCCGGAAAGACGCTTGAGATTACGTCGCTGTTTAACTATTTTTTTAATCTGACCGGAAAGCAGTCCAACTTTGCCGTCAATGAACACTTCATCTTCATGACCGATGAGGGAAGCCCCATGCTGGAACTGGCGTGGCGGCTCAATATTTCTTATGTCTTTTCCAACAATCCCAATATCGGCGGGCGATTCTCCGCGCTGTCCATCGCCGGTCTGATTCCGGCGCTCTTGATCGGCATTAATGTTGAAAAATTGCTGCACCGGGCGGCCGGAACCGCCAATTCCGAAAGAACGGATTTCTTTTCCGGCAAAAAGGATTCTCCCGGCTGCCGGCTGGGCGCAGCACTGGGCGTTTTGGCGCAGTATGGGCGCGACAAGCTCACCGTCATCCTGCCTGAGCGGTGGCGTCCCTTCGGCGACTGGCTCGAGCAGCTCGTCGCGGAGAGCACCGGCAAGGAGGGCAAAGGCCTTGTGCCGGTGCTAAACGAACTGCCGCTGCCCGCGGACGCTTACGGCAAAGATCGTCTGTTCGTTTTTTTTGAGAATGATGATGGAACGGAAAATTCCCGCATTGCCGAGCTTGCCGCGATGGGTCACCCGGTGATCCGAATCCGGATTGACGATGCCTGCGACCTGGGGGGCCAGATGTTTTTGTGGGAAATGGCCACCGCCGTCGCGGCGCACATTTTACGCATCAATCCGTTTGATCAGCCGGATGTGGAAGCGACCAAAATCAATACGCAGCGACGCATTGCCGAATATAAAAAATCCGGCGCGGGGCAGGAAGAAATCCCCGCGATCGTGAGCAACACCTGTGATGTCTATGGCAACGCCGCAGGAAAAACACCTGCGGAGGCCTTGGACGATTTTCTTAAAGAGCCGCCGGAAAATGCCTACGTAGGCCTGCAGGTGTATCTCCGTCCCTCTCAATCCCTGAATGCTGCGCTCGATCAGTTGCGCTTGGCCATCACCCTGAGGACGAAGCGCCCCGTCACCATCGGGCATGGGCCGCGCTATCTGCATTCAACCGGCCAGCTGCACAAGGGCGACGCGGGAAACGGTCTGTTTCTTCAGCTCACCGGCGCTCCGGAAACCGATTTGGGGATTCCCGACGAACCGGATAACCCATCCGCCTTCCTGACCTTCGGCGCGCTCAAAGCGTTCCAGGCCGAAGCCGACCGCGAAGCGCTCGCCGGACTCGGGCGAAAAATTCTCCGGTTTCACTTCAAAAACAACGCTGCCGCGGAACTGGCGGCGCTTGCCCTGTCATTAAAGTAACCCCTTTTACCCGCGCGCTTCGGTAATGATGCGGAGAATATCCGGCAAATGGCGCTCGGAGGGGGCGGGAATGGCTTTGGGATAGCCCAGAATAATCGGCGCGACAATCCGGCTGTTTTCAGGAATGCCCAGTTGGGCCAGCAGTTTCGGATTGCGGATATTGGCGCCCAGCGCCACCCAGCAGGTCCCAAGGCCCCGCGAGGCGGCACCGAACATGAGATAGCTTGCCGCAAGCGCGGCATCCACATCCAGCGAGCCCACCTTCTTCGACCCCACGATATAAATCAGACACGGGGCGTTGTAGAACACGTTGAATCCTTCATTTTGAAGGAAGGTCACATAGTCCGGGTTGAGGCGGATTTTTCCCTCTGCATTGTCCGAAAGCAAATTGGCCTTGCTCTCATCGGAGAGCATCTTGAGGGTTTTGCGGCAATGGACCACCACAAACTGACAGGGCTGATTATTGCTGGCAGACGGCGCGAGTGTCGATTCCCGAAGGATGTCCTCCACCAGCGCCTGCGACACCGGCCGGTCTTCAAAATCGCGGATCGCGCGTCTTTTTTGCAGCAGTTCTTCATAATTCATCATTATTTTTTCCTTTCCCGGCCGGTCCGGCCGTTTGCCTAAGGGATAAAAAACGTAATCGCTGTGATAATCATATGCTCAAACAGATTAATCACCGGCGTGAGCGCGCCCATGAGCAGCAGCCCCAATACAATAAAAAAGCCAAACGGTTCGATTTGACGAAGCACGCGGTTGAAGGACTCGGGCGTAAAGCCCATCAGGATTTTGGAGCCGTCCAAGGGCGGAATGGGAATCAGATTGAAGGCGGCAAGCAATATATTGATCCGGGCCAGCCAGTAAAGCACATTATACAACACTCCGCCCGGCTCCGGCGATAAAATGCGCCAAAGAAGGAGCGCGCAAAAGGCGATAATGATATTGGCCGTGACACCCGCGGCGGAAACCAGAATCAGCCCCTTTCGCCTCTCTGGCGCGGGAATGTTTTCCAGATTGACGGGAACCGGCTTGGCCCAGCCAAAACCAATGAGCATCAGCGCCGCCGTGCCGATCGGATCAAGATGACGAATCGGGTTGAGCGTGAGCCTGCCTAACCATTTGGCCGTGGCATCCCCCATCCGGTAGGCCACCCATCCGTGCGCCAGTTCGTGCAAGATAACGGAATATAAAAGCAAACCGGCCAGCATCACAAACGCAACCGGATCACTCATCAACAATTTGATTAAACCCATAAAACTCCTGTTATTGTTTTTTCCCCAGCCGTCTGATCATGGGTCAAGACTGTTAGATGCGATCACCACTGACTTTTCGCGGGTGCGTAAGCATAAACTAAGGGCGGGCTTTATTCAACTGAATTTGGCGCTCGCGCCCGAAGCGCAGATGGGCCTTGCACAACAAAAAAAACAGGGGAGCCTCAGGCTCCCCTGTTTAAAGGAGGGACACGCAGCTTTGGCTAGCGACGCGTGTCCATACCCGGACATGGGCCGCGGCCCGGACCGAATTCGCCGGGTCCGCGCATGCCGCCTCTGGGACCAAATCCGCCTCTTTTGCTCCAGCCCATATTGGCCAGTTTTTCATTTTGCTCAGGCGTCAGAAGCTTGCGGATTTCCAGCCTCAGCGTTGTAATGTGATCTTCCATTTGAGCGCGCATCTCCCGGAGTTCTTTCTGCGCGGCCGTGATCTTGGCTTTGTCCGGCGTCACTTCCTGCCAGAGCCTTTTGAGCGCAACCGATTGGTCGAAAATCTTCTCCCGCAGGGCCTTCGTGGCCTTGTCGTGTGCGTCGCGCAGTTTTTCAATGTTCACTTCCTGCGCATCCGTCAGATCCAGCCGATCCAGTCTTGCCTCCCCGTAAGGTTTGCAGTCTCTGCCGCCCCTTCCCGGTCCGCCACCCCAGGCAAACGCCGTCGTAGTTAAAAAAATCCCCAATACGAGGGCCGTCAGAGTTAAAGTTATTTTTTTCATGATTCTTCTCCTTATTGTACGTTTTTTGCTGATCAGTTACTGATAAGATTAGCAAACCCCGTGCCAGAGGCAAACAATTCATTATAAGCGAATGTAATAACTAGAAAAGTTTCGAAATGGCCAAAATTAAACATTGTATTTTGTCAAAGGATTGTGGATACTCTCTACCCAAGGACAGTAAAAGACTGACCCTTTTGTAACCAGACGGAGAATCGAGCAGAACATGCGCGCAAATAAATTTCGAAAAGGACTGGATCTGTCTGTCTGGGTTATTGCCAGCGCCATCAGTGTTTTGGTGATTGTCGTTGTCGCAATGTCCCTTACGCAGTTTCGTCAGCATGAGAATCGCGCCGCCTTTGTGTTTGTTGAAAAAGGCGCGACGCTTATCGCCTCGCTGGAGGCCGGGTTGCAAACCGCCGACACGAAAGCTTCCGATCCTTTCCAGCTGCAAAAACTCGTCATGGCGACAGCCCGTCAGCCGGACATCGATTATCTCATTGTCACGGACAGTAAGGGCGGCATTCTGGCCGACAGCGACCCAACGCTTCCGGAAGACCGATACGGCCTCGATCTGGATCTGGCCGTCATTTCCGCCCAGCAGGAAATTGCCTGGCGTCAAACGGTCAATCCCGGTGGCGCGGGAACCTTCGAAGTCTATTCGAGCTTTCTTCCGGCAGGTCAGGCAAAGCTCTCAGATACACCGGCGCCCTGGATTGCCTACGTCGGCTTCAACATGGGGAAAATTGAAAAAAGCCGGCAGGAAGACCGCTTACACACCGCTTTGGTCGCATTTGCACTGGCGCTGGTGGGGTCGCTGGCCATCATCTCTTTGTTTCTGGTGCAGGCCTATCGCCTGACAAAAAAATCCCTTTCGCGCGTGAGAGTCTTTTCCGAGGCACTGGTGAAAAACATGCCGATCGGCCTTCTGGGTGTGGATTCAGACGGCAAGATTCTCACCTGCAACCATGATCTACAGGATTTACTGGCCGCCCCCTGTGAAGACGCTGTCGGTCTTCGGGCAGACAAAGCCCTTGCCGCACCGTTTGTAAAGCTCCTTGAAAGCGTCAATGAACAACATCCGATTGCACAGCGCGACATGGTTTATTCCAGACCGGGCGCGGCAGACCAGATCTGGGAGGCCCTCGCCGCCCGGCTTCCGGATGAAGAAACGCCCGGCGGCAAAATTTTGCTGGCCAGAAATGTCACAGACCAGCGGCAAATGGAAAAAGAGGTGGCCCGAAGCCGGCACTTAAACGCCATCGGGACGCTGGCCGCAGGCGTGGCGCACGAAATTCGCAATCCGCTCAGCTCCATCAAGGGCTTTGCCGTGTATTTCAAAGAAAGGCTCAAAGGGCATACCGAAGACGAAGAGACGGCCGACATTTTGATTGCCGAAACTGAACGCCTCAACCGCGCCGTCAGCGGGCTGATCGATTTTGCCAGCCCCCTGAAACTAAAAAAAGAGCAACATGACCTACCGGCGCTTGTGGCGCATACGTCTAGAATCATTGAGTCTTTAGCGCAAAAGCAAGCGGTGGCGCTGGATATTGAGGCGGCTCAAAATCTTCCGCAGGTGTCGGTCGATCCGGATAAAGTTCAGCAGGCGCTACTAAATGTCTTTTTAAACGCGCTTGCGGCCATGCCCGGGGGCGGACAGGTGTCCATTTCTTTTCAGATGCAAAAGGATTTTCTGGCAGTGATGATTTCGGATACGGGCGCGGGCATTTCCAAAGAGGATTTGCCCCGCATCTTCGATCCGTACTTCACCTCCAAGCCTCAGGGTTCGGGGCTTGGACTGGCCATCGTCCAGAAAATAATGAATGCGCACGCGGGCGTAATTGAGATCGAAAGCCGCGAAGGCGGGGGAACTACCGTGACGCTGCGGTTCCCCATAAACTCATACGAAGGGATAAATTCATGAAAGACAAACCTGAAATACTTATTGTGGATGATGACACCGCGCACCGCATCATGCTCAAGAAACTGCTGGGCGGCTGGGGCTATGGGGTCTCCGAAGCGGACGACGGTTTGAAGGCAGTGAGTCTTGCGGAAATTAAACCCTTCGATGCGGTCCTGATGGACATCCGCATGGTCAACATGAGCGGCATTGAAGCGCTGGAGCGCATTCGGGCCATCGCGCCGGGGCTTCCCGTCCTCATCATGACCGCCTACGCCTCCGTTGAAACCGCCGTCAGCGCCCTGAAAAAAGGCGCTTACGATTATCTCACCAAACCGCTGGATTTCGACGAGCTGAAAATTTCCCTTGAGCGCGCGACGGAACATGCGCGGCTCAAAAAAGAAAATGAGTATCTGCGAGAGCGCCTGGGAGAAAAGTTTGACCGGCGCAACATCATCGGGCAGAGCGCCGCAATGATCCGTCTTCTGGAAATGGTCGAACAGGTGGCGTCCTCCAGCGCGACGGTGCTGGTGAGCGGCGAATCCGGAACCGGCAAGGAAATCATCGCCAACGCCATTCATTTCAACAGCCCCCGCAAGGACGCGCCGTTTATCAAGATCAACTGCGCGGCTCTGACCGAAACGCTCCTGGAGAGCGAACTTTTCGGCCATGAAAAAGGCGCATTTACCGGCGCGGACCGGCGGCGTGAAGGAAAGTTTGTTCAGGCCGACGGGGGCAGTCTTTTTCTGGATGAAGTCAGCGAAATGTCGCCCGCGATGCAGGTGAAGCTTTTGCGCGTGTTGCAGGAGCGGGAGCTCACGCGCGTGGGTGGCTCGGACGTGGTGAAGGTCGATGTCCGCGTCATTGCCGCCTCCAACAAGGATTTGAAAAAGGAGCTTCGCGAGGGGCGCTTCCGAGAAGACTTGTTTTACCGCCTCAATGTCGTGGCCCTTGAGCTGCCGCCGCTTCGCGAGCGGCAGGACGACATTGCGCTTCTGGCGCAGCATTTCCTGAAAAATTTTGCCGCTGCCAATGCCAAAACGCTCTGCGGTTTTACACCCGGAGCGATACAAAAACTGCTTTTGCACAGCTGGCCCGGAAATGTCCGGGAGCTGATGAACACCATTGAACGGGCCGTGGTCTTATCGCGAAGCGAAACCGTCAGCGATCAGGAGCTGGTCTTTCCTCTGGCGGATGCGGCCTTGTCGTCGCCGTCGCCCCCCCCGCGGATTTTGTCGGAATATCTGCCGCTTGAGGAAGTGGAAAAAAGAAGCATTCTTGAGGCGCTCACCACCTGCGGCGGCAACAAAAGCGAAGCGGCGCGGCGTCTGGGCATCACCCGTAAAACACTGCGCAAGAAACTGGAAAAATATGAAGCCCGTAGGGAACGGTTTTAAACCGTTCCCTACATTTTTCAGGCGTCTCTGCTGTGGATGAATTTCACAGTTTTAAAAAAACGCGGGAAGCGGCACTCGCCCATGACCCCTCCTTTGCCGAAAACCCAGCCTATCTGACGCAGCCCTCGCGGCCGAGGTTGCGATATTCATCGTCGTTCCAGGCGTCGCTGTCTTTATACAGTGCTTTATAAATGGCGCAATGCAGTCTCTGATCGTGAAAGTCGCGGTCACTCAACAGGTCTTTCTTGAGGCTCGAGGCGGTGACTTCCTCTGAAGACATGCGGACGCCTCCACCGGAGGCGGAATCAAAAATGATCATCTTGTTCGCGCTCGGATCATTGACCCAGCGCGTCCACGCCACTTCTTTTCCGTTTCGGCCTGTCTTCGGGCTTCCCGAGTAGGCAAATTCGGCCCAGTACGACATCATACTCGACGACAGAGCCTTGCGCTCGGCATTATCCGGGTCGCCCAGAGGCACGAGAAAGCCGTTGCCCGTGCCGAAAACAAAAGGAATTTCCACCGTATGCCCGGCGCCCAGGGCAACCGACAGATTCATCCCCCTGTAAGAATCCTGTTCATCCCAGTCGAAGCGGTAGGCATACACATCGCGATGGCCTGCGCGCGTCATGGCGCGGGCAACGTCATCCACGGCGCGCTGTTTCCAAGCCAGAGAGCCGTATTTGGCAAAACGGATATAATCCTCGGGCTGGGTCAAAAGGACTTTTCGCCATTTCGGATCCGCCATCATGTACATCCGACGTTCGTCGCGGTTGGTGCCAGTGATGATCGGCACTTTGCTAAAATGCCCCACTTCAAAAGCGTTTATCGCCGATGTTGCGGGCAGGACGACGCCGTCGGAAAACAGTCGGGGCGCAGGGTACAGACGCAGGCCGGTCGGATTGACCAGCCGGGTCAGCTCAGCCGGTGTCTGCAAATACAGCAGTCTGGCGATCTCGGCCTTCGACAGGGTCAGCTGCCGGGCCTTGGCTTCATTGCGGTCTTTTGCCAGTCCATCGCGGATCAGAATGAGGTTGACCACCTCAGGCGCGCTTTGGGGCATACCGGCAACAGGATCATCGACATAGTTTACAGCATGGGTCAGGGGCATCTCCAGAAGGCCCCCACTTTGGACAATCGCGCGGGAAAACAGGCCGCGGGCCAGCGGGGAAAGAAGAAGCGAATAGACGTTGACGCCGCCTGCCGATTCTCCGAAAACCGTCACATTGCCGGGATCGCCGCCAAAGGCGGAAATGTTGTCGCGCACCCACTCGAGGCCCCGGATCGTGTCCAGCGTGCCCCAGTTTCCGGAGCGATCCGTCGGCACGGTGTCGGGGCCGGCTAGCGCGGAATGCATGAACCAGCCCATCAGCCCCAGGCGGTAATTAATGGCCACAACCACGACCTGATGCTTTTGCGCCAGCACGGCGCCATCATAGCCTGGCGTCGCGTTATGGCCGCCCACATTGCCTCCGCCATGAATCCAGTACATGACCGGCAGCTTTGCGGCGGCCGAACTTCCTTCGGGCGCAAAAATATTCAGATACAGGCAGTCTTCGGAGCCGACAAAACCGTCTCCGTCATCATCTGTAAAAGGCTGCGCGAGCAGTTTGTCCTGAAAGCAGGCGTTGCCGTTGCGGGTAGCGGAAAATGTCCCGGACCAGGGCGCAGGCGCACGGGGCGTTTTCCAGCGCAGGGGCCCTATCGGCGCTTCGGCATAGGGAATGCCGCGCCAGGCCAGCGCACCGTTTTCGGAAACCAGACCGGTAAGCTCTCCCTGGACGATATGACGAAGTGTCGGATCTTTGGAGGGCTGATCAGACGCCTCTTTTTGCGCCGTCATCGTCGCGCAGGCGCCCGCCAGAAGGCAAAAAAGAAGGATCAATCCCTTTTTGAATAGTGAATGAAGCATGGCCGTCTCCTTGCTTGTTTTTTAACTGGACCCCGGCCAGCGCCGGGGAGACGATGGTGATGTAAACTACTAAAATGTCGTTACTATGATTGGACATTTAGTAAAATGACCCGGGGGGAGGCGCCCTCCCCCCATTCATCCTTACAAAAGAAGGGTTAAGGCGTCGGGGCAGACACGGGCAGCGTCCGGCTGTAATAGGGCACAGCGTCGGCGGCCAGCAGATAACCTCCGGCCACCAACGCGTCGGCTGCCACGCGCAGCTTGGCCTGATAGTCGGCATTTTGCTCGGCGGCATCGGCGCCCGGATACAGACTTTCAAGCGAGGGGCGAGGGTCGCCGCTCACCGCACGGGCGGCTTCGGTCAGCTCAAACTGCCGGTAGGCGCCAAAAATACTGTACATTTCTCCCGGCGCGTATCCGGTTCGGCGGGTGGCCCGGCCGGAATAGGTGCCCACCGGAACGCTGATTTCCGGATAGACCAGCCCTTCGAGCGTATTGCCATCCGTATGGAATCTCGGCACGAAAAGCGGATAGGCGGCGCTTAAATTCTCGGGAGGCAAAACGTCATAGTTTCGAACCTCGATGGTATTGATCAAATTCAAAAACGGCCAGCCGGGAATACCTTCCGGCCACTGAGTGGCGGCCGTCGCCATCGTCACATAACTGCCATCCCCAACGGCGGGCCATTTGCTGGCTGGCGGCGCTGTGCCGTCGCCCACCCAGTTGTCCAGGGAAACCAAGAGCGCCCGCAGCGGCGCGTTGAACGGGAGCGCATTGACGGCCTGCGTGCTATAGGGCGCGTAGCCGGGATAGTGGCACCGGCCGGCAATCAGATACACGCGCACATTGGCGGGCGGCACAATGGCATTGCCTTGAGTATCCGTAACAATGAGCGAGTTGTGCCCCTGCCAGACTTCCGAATCGGTATCCACGTGGAAAATTCTGGGACAGGTATTATTGGCGGAACACTTCTTTAATATGCCGTCCTGGCGGCCGGAGAGCGGATCGGAAAGCGTATTGTAGGCAAAGGGAAAGGACGCCTGCGGATAGAGATGATCCTCATGCTGACGCGTAAAACGCCCCGGTTGCGCAAAGGCATAATTGGTAAAGGTGCGTCTGGCGCCGGCGATCACCGGCATCGCGCCTTCAAAGACCACCTTGCCGTCGGTGTTGACATTGAAACCCTGGTAAATAAAATCGCGAACGAACCGGCCGCTCTGGGAGACGCCGTAGATAATTGCTTTTGAAATGGAAGTCTCCGCGAGTGGATTGGCGGCATTTTTGCTGAAACGAAGAAAAGAGACAACGTCGCGCACCGCCGCAAAACCCATCCCCATGACCTTGGGCGATTTCGCCGTGTAGATGAATTCATAAATCGCGCCCGTGTCAAAACCCGCGACCCGGGTGACTGAAATTCTCTGGTTGTTGGTATCCGGCACGTAGTCCCAGTTTTCCGCGGGGACGACGGTTCTCGCGTCAGACTCATTTTGCCGCACGGTCAGCGTGGCGGCGGACTTGTCGGCCGATGCCGCCGGATACGTCAATGTTCCGGTAAACGGGCTTGCCGCCTGATCCACGAATTCTTCCCGGCTTAAGCCCGTGATATCCGATGAATCAGCATTAGCCGCTACTGGAAAGTTTGTGCCGACGGCGCTTACGGCCGACGGTGTGGCGGGCATGGCCACATCGCCCTGCCAGCCGCCCCACACCAGGACGAAGCCCCGGTTTTGAAGCAAATCCGCGCCGGAACCGGCGCTGGTCCAGCCGGTCTGTGAATTGACGGACGACAAAATCATTTTGCTGCCGCGATTGACCACCTCAAAGACGATCTTGTTATTACTCTTCGACATGTCCACGGGCTTTAAAATGTGGACGTCCACCGTGTACTCTACCAGCCCCTGAGCGTTTCTGGGCGCCTTGTCCAGATTCACGATATCCCGATTTTTAAAATCCCGCGGGTCGAGGATGCCTGTCGCCTGCGCCAGGATAAGCTCGTATTGCCCAACGTCGCCGAATTCCTTACCTTCGTAAGCCACCTGCCGGTCGATAATATTAAAACTGGTTATCTCGCTTTGATGAAAATTAAAAACATCTGCGTCTTTCGCGCACGCGGCCAGGTTCAATATCAGGATCACCCACAGCCAGAAGATTACAGCTTGTCTCATTTTCCGCATGATGAAATTCCTCCTTGTTTTGTTCACAGCGTCCGGTTTTTTCCGGCCCGATTAAAAAATGGACTTGCCAAATGTAACGCTATGCGTTACGCTGTTTCTGCATGTGTTAAGAATCACCAAATCCGAATCATTTGTCAAGGAGAAAAACCGATGCTCCAGAGTGTTTATACGGCCCTGAAGGTGTTGGAGGCGGTTGCGACCCGGCAGCCTGTCGGCGTCAGCGAAATATCGCGACAGCTTGGCATTACCAAGATGACCGCCCAGCGATGTCTTCAAACCCTCCATCTGAGCGGATGGATAAAAATGGCGGACGACAAGCCGCAGACGCGCTGGGTCATAACGGCCAAGGCCTTCAGCATCGGCCGCCATGTGGCGGAAAACGGAAACCTCCGCGAAACGGCGCTTCCGGTCATGAAAACCCTGTGGGAAACCGTCGGCGAATCGGTCCATCTGGTCATTGCCGAGGAGCGGCGGGCGGTCTTGCTGGAGCGTCTTGAAACACCGCAGCCGGTTCGCCTGTTTCTTCCGCTGGGCGGATCATCCCCCCTGCACACGGTGGCCAGCGGCAAAGCCATGCTGGCGTTTTACGAGGATGCGGCGATTGATCAGTATATCGGAGGCGGGCTTGAAAAATTATCGCCTTTCACAATGACCGAACCTGGCGCATTGCGAAAAGAACTTAAAAAAATCCGGGCCCGGGGGTGGGCCATCGCCGTGGATGAACTGGCCGAAGGCGCCAGTGCGGCGGCCGCGCCGATTTTTGACGCCAAAAAAAGGGTCATCGCGGCGCTCACCCTTTCGTGCCCGACCAGCCGCTTCCCCAAAGCAGCACGCAGCAAATATGCGGCCCTGCTCGTCGAGGCAGCCGCGCAAATTACGAGGAATTTGTCGCCGGAGGCATTTAGCTAGTGTAGTGCGTCAGAAATATCTTTTTAGTCATTCCGGGCTTGACCCGGAATCCAGCAATCTTCGGAAACAGTGGATTCCCGCCTTCGCGGCAATGACAAAACAGGGCAACATACCTTTTATTATGTAAAGAAGTGTTAGACGCACTACACTAGACAATCATGTATTCAGTGCTGAAATGGACGTGATCCCGTCGAGTGGCATCCCCGCAGAGAACGGTTCTTTAGTCCGGTGCATACCGGATGAAACCGTTCCCTGCAATTTTCAGAAGTCTTTGCTTTTGATGAATTTCACGGCGTTTTTAAAAATCGCGAGGCCCTGGCCTTCTTCGGGGAGGTCTTCACGTGTCCAGCGCGGGTGGTTGGTCCGATGCAGAAACGCCTCGGGATGCGGCATCAGACCGAAAAGCCGGCCCGACTCGTTGCACAGGCCTGCGATGGCCAGCGCCGAGCCGTTGGG
>CAZSQS010000081.1:0-14235 GCA_964608995.1 uncultured Smithella sp.
TTTGGGCATTGGTTTTTTAAGAAATGTTAAAAAAGCTTTGAACGAAATGTAAAAATATTTAATATGCCCGCGTGTAACTATTTTTTGCAGGTGGAAAAACAAAGGTTTCAGGAAGCATTGAAAATAGTTCGACACAAAAAACCGAAGAGAGGTCGTCTGATGACAAATAATGTTCTAGTCCTTTTGGGAAGTCCGAGAAAAAACGGAAACAGTGCTATTTTGGCAGAGCAGATCATCCTTGGCGCAAAAGCCAGCAAGGCCAAAGTCGAAACAGTTTATCTGCATGGGAAAAATATCGCCCCTTGTAGCGCGTGCATGAGTTGTCAAAAGAAAAACAGCAAGGGGTGCCGTCTGCAAGATGACATGCAGGAGATTTATCCGAAGCTTGTCGAGGCTGAAGCCTGGGTCATTGCCAGTCCGGTTTACTGGTTTACGGTATCTGCGCAGACCAAAATCTTTATGGATCGGTGCTTTGCGCTTCCGGCTTACCATAAAGATCCATTCCGGGGAAAGCGCATTGCCATTGCCATGACCTACGGTGACACGGATCCTTTCAATTCCGGCTGTATCAACGCGCTCAGAACCTTTCAGGACGCCTTTCGATACACAGAGTCGTCCTTGATTGGCATGGTTTACGGCAGCGCCATGGAAGCGGGCGCTATCCGGTCTGATGAAAAGGTCATGCAGGAGGCCTTTCAACTGGGGCAAAAACTGGTTGCAAAATAATCATCATCCCTATCGCTGATTTTCGTAGAAGACGTTGACGCTTTTCTGCTCAAGTCTCGATGCAACCCACGCATTGATTTTTCGGCGGTCGGCGACTTTCAGAGATCGCGGTTTGATCTTGAAAACGACCACATTAGTTTCACCCGGTATTTCTTTCGCGCCACCGAAAACAGCCGCCCTGCCGTAGGCGCAGGCCATGATCTGGGGATACAGGGGCTTTATTTCCGCAAGCAGCTGCTGCCCCATGAAAGCTTTTGCTTTCTCTTTCTCTGCAAGTTTTTCCTTTTCTCTCAAGATAAGCTGGAGGCGGTGGACTTCTGCCTTTAAAGTATCCATCTGACTTTCTCGCTGTTTTTCATGAGTTTTCGCCTCATCAATCGAAAACCCCTGTTTAAAAACCAGCTTTACCTCGCCCAGCGAAAAATCGTTGGCTTTTTCCTCAATGGCTTTTTTTTGCTGATCGGTGAGTGTGTTGCCGCCATAAACCAATGTAATAGTCTTGTCATTTGGACTGATTTCCTCCTTTAAGAGATAGGTCCCTTCAACAATGGAGACATTCCTGGTGAACTTTGAAGATCGCTCCATGAAGGCTTCCTTCTGAACCAATCCGTAGCCGAAATAGACGCTGGGAATAATGGTGGCAAGGATAACAATCGAAATCGCATTGTTGATCTTTTTTCTCATAGCGTCATCCGTGAGTGTACGGTTCGGAAAACGGAGAAACTGAGATACAGCAACAGAAGCCATGGCGATGAAAACAGTATTGATGGAAAAAAGATAAAAAGCACCGAAGAAAAAATTGAATTGCCCAGTCGCCAGGCCGTATCCGGCCGTGCAAAGCGGGGGCATCAATGCTGTTGCAATAGCCACTCCGGGAATCACATTGCCCTTCGATCTGCTGCTGATGGCCACAATTCCGGCCAACCCGCCGAACAGTGCGATGAGTACGTCATAAATGGTCGGACTAGTCCGGGCCAGAAGCTCGGAATGCGCAGTGGACACAGGACTGATGGCAAAATATAACGTCGACGCAAGAAGACTGGCTGCGACGGCAAATGAAAAATTCTTCACGGCCTTGCGAAAAAGAGGAATGTTATAGGTGGCGATACTGTACCCCATCCCGTTGATCGGTCCCATCAGCGGAGATATCAGCATGGCGCCGATAATGACGGCCGTCGAGTTCATATTCAAGCCAATTGAGGCGATAACGATGGCAAACGCCAGAATCCACAAATTGGTTCCTTTGAAAATGATGTCTCTTTCAATTGTGCTATGGATAATTTCAAAATCTTCAATATCCTTGCCAAGCTTGAGCGCCTGCAGTATTTTATCGAACATCATTTATCTCCTGTATGACCATCATTATGTGTTTAATAATTATATGTTTTCATTTATTCAGCCATAGAGAACGTCCGCATTTTTGTCAAGGATGATTCAATCAATTTCTTAAAGACAAAACCGGAAATGTAACTTAATGAAATCTGAAATAAAAATTATTTTCCAAAGCGGCCATCATCCTGGAAAATTTCGGCCGATAAAAAAAGGACTTAAGCCATAATGACCTAAGTCCTTGATTTATTAGGTGAGTACTGTCGGGATCGAACCGACAACCTACTGATTTCAGAGTTATACGCATATAGCATTTAATTCTATATACTTATATTGTACTTATGTGACCAGGTTCCACGAAGAACAGGCCTTTTCCATACAGACCCACGATCATTCCTCTGGATCGGCTTTTTCCGGCTTTCCGTCCTTCATGCTCTTTTGAATATCATCACTCATGTTTCTATCTTTAAACTTATCGACAAACTCATCCGTAATAAACGCGGCATCGCGCTGATCCTTGACAATATGCGGCGTTAATAAAATCACCAGTTCCGTTCGAGTTTTATCCGTATCCGTATTGCCAAACAGCAGCCCCAGAATCGGTATTTTGCTGAGCCAGGGAATTCCCGCCCGGGCTTTGGAATCGTCCTCCCGGATAAGTCCTCCAATAACGATTGTATGACCATCTTTGACAATCAGCTTTGTCGTTGCTTCCGTTTTATTCAGAATAATTTGCGTCTCGTCCGAATATAAAATATCTTTTGAATACGTCGATACTTCCTGGGCTATTTCCAGCGTCACAAAACCACTGTCGTTAATCAACGGTTTGACCTTTAAAATAACACCAATATCTTTATACTGAATCGTTCTTTGCGGAACCACCCCTACCGCACCATACGTTTCCGATGTCGGAATAGGCACCTGCTGGCCGACCTGAATTCGCGCTTCGTTGTTGTCAGCCACCATAATGTGCGGCGATGCCAGAAGCTTTGCCTTCGATTGAGACGCCAGCGCATTAATCACCACACGGACCGACCCCAGCGAATCAATCCCGATAAAATTCAACCCGGACGCACTAGCCCCCTTGGATTGCACGGCGTTCAGGGTTGCCGGATTGAAAGATACATCGAACGTTTCAAAATTCAGAAATTTATTTTTGATAGCCCAGGACAATCCCAGACTCATCTTATCGGTCAACAGTATTGACGCAATTGTACCTTCAATCAACACCTGTCTTGGCATCAAATCCAGTTCTTTGATGGTATCCCGGATAATATCATAATCTTCCCGCGTGCCCAGAATGACCACGGCGTTCAATTTCTCATCCGCAAAAATTTTCACGGCATCGGAGACAATAGCGTCTGTCCCCCCCGATTGCGTGCTGACATTTACGGGTTGCCGCTGAGCCTGTGGCGGAGGATTTTGCGGCGTGGCGGCTGGCTTGACCGCTCGGTCTGTCGTTTGCTCTTTCGCCCCCAGGTAAATTTGCTGCAGCATGGTTACTACATCTTTTGCTGTAGTATTCTGCACATGATGGACAAAAACCCTGACGCCTTTTTTCTCTTTCATCTCCGCGTCAAAGTATTCAATAATATGCAAAATGCGTTTGAGATTGGCGTCCGTATCCGCAATGATAATGTGATTGGCTTTTGGGACATCCACAATCACGGCATTATTTGAAACAAACGGATTGATCAGTTTGACGATTTCCGACGATTGAACATAATTGAGTGGCACAATCTGCAACACCGCCTTGCCTTTCAGATCGGCCTCAAGCATTTTTCTACCAATATTGATTGACGATGGCTCTCTTGAAAGATCACTGATGGGAATAATTCGGTAGAGCTCACTCTCCACAATGATGGCGACACCGTTTAGCCGGAGAATCACTTCCATCAGTGGCAGGACTTTTTCTCTGGGTACAGGCGCCACCGAACGAAACGTCACCCTGCCCTTCACCCGGCTGTCCACAATATAGTTAACTTTTAATATCTCACCGAAAACGGTTTGAATAACAGAATAAACATCCGCGTCGTCGAAGTTCAAGCTGACATTGCCCTTGGAGGCATGTAATGTTCTTTCCGCAGCCACTGAAGAAGCCGGGGGGATATTCGTCTGCCGTGGCATATTCTCGACGGGTGGCAAATTGGCTGGCGGTACAGTCATCGGACCTTGCGGCGGCAGCGGCCCCATTGGTCGCGTTTCAGACTGTTTTGGTTTTAAATTTTGAAGATCACCTGCGTTTTTTTGAGATTCCTGAAGTCTTCCCGGCGCGGTCGGCACAACCGGCAGTCTCGTCTTTTCA
The DNA here is from genome assembly GCA_964608995.1 of uncultured Smithella sp. Lineage (GTDB taxonomy): Bacteria > Desulfobacterota > Syntrophia > Syntrophales > Smithellaceae > UBA8904. The sequence continues at coordinate 4,361 of CAZSQS010000081.1, forward strand.
TGATTGACCGGTGGCTGAATTTTCGGCGATGATGAAACATCCGGGGATGCCGCTTGTGTACTTTGAACCTGGGTTTTATCTGACACAGAAGAACCGGGAACAGATGGACGAGGGGCCACGTCAGACGGATTCGCATATGCCGATAAAGGCAAAATCCAGATGATTAACGCAAAAGCAAAAACCTTTTTTAATTTATGATTGATCCCGTGAATAAACATTGCCACCTGAAAACGTCCGTATTCAAAAAGCGCTCTGTACCCCTCATTGAACCATTCAAATACCCTGATTTGTCTTCATCATGCCAGAGCATTTCCTATTTGCCATGCCTTAAATTTCTCACAGCCGATAATACTATATAAACCAGTGATTCCATTAATTGCTTGTCGTTTAACTATAATAAAGCATTGATGATTGCAAGCTGGATTATCTTTAATGAGCCCGCTGCCAGGAAAGACAAACACCGCAGCGTTTTATAACAACATGCCGCACAATGGCCTTATCAACGCCTATAAGCTTATCTCGTCTTCCCAGCGAATGCCGGGAACCAGCTTAAATCAATTCCGGATTCCCGCCTTCGCAAGAATGATTAAAAAATATGTAGTGCGTACCTTTAGGTGCTCATTACCTGGCGAGTCTAAAGACCGCATTACGATTATGGACAGCAACACAGGCAGTGCCTGTGTTGCTGTCCATTCCCGGAGTCTTGCCTTTGCGTGGAATAATGAGAAATGAATCGCTCCACTCTCCGCTATTCACCATCCACTCGCTACGAGCTATGAGCTTTTCCTCTAGCCCATAGCCCCTTGCCCGTTACCTGTTTTTCTAATTCCCCACCACCATCCCTGCTGGTTGGCCGGTGGAAATTGTGGTCCAGGTGGTTCCATCCCATTTGCGGATGCCGACGCCTTCGAATGCGGCATACAGGGCAGACTCGGATGCCACCATCTGCGTTGGGTTTGAAGCCGAAATTTGCGTCCAGTCGGAACCTGCCCATTCCCAGATGCCCGCGCCTTCAAATGCGCCGTAAAGGGTTGTGCTGTTACCGGCGATCATCTGGGGCGTGTTACTTGTTGCCTGCGTCCATTGTGTCCCGTCCCACAGCCAGATGCCTGCGCCGGGGAACGTGCCATAAAGCTTAACACCGGACGTCACCAGAAGATCCGGTATGCTTGTGGTCAGATTGCTCCAAGTACTTCCATCCCACTTCCAGATGCCCATGCCCGCAAAGGTGCCGTATAAGTCGGATGTGGAAGCAATAATCGACTGAGGAATGCTGGGCGTGGTCTGCGACCAGGCCGTTCCGTTCCATTCCCAGATGCCCAGTCCGGTAAACGTGCCATAAAGGGTTGTAGCGGTTCCGACAATCTCTTCCGGCACACTGGTAGTCGTCTGCTCCCAATCCGTTCCGTTATACTTCCAGATGCCCAGGCCGGGGAACGTGCCGTACAGATCGGACCCCACCGTTACTAAAAGATCCGGGTTGCTGGCCGTGGTTTGGCTCCATCCGGAGCCGTCCCACTTCCAGATGCCCAAGCCGTCAAACTTGGCATAGAGCGCTTCCGCATTGGGATTGGCCAGAGTGGTCACGCTGAAGGTGTCGGAGATGCCGCCAATGTTCAATGTGGCGTTTGTTGTCGTTGCGTAATTTGTCGATGACATCAAAAGCAGTCTGACGGTATCGCCGTTATTCAGCAACCCTGCTGTGCTGGTAAAGGCGCCGCCGTTAATGCTGTATGCCCCGCCCGTAATGGAAACAGGCGCCGGCACACTGATGCCGGAGACCGTGACGAGATTCGACTGAATCAGTGTGTTGAGCGCCACATTTGTCTGATCGGTAAAGGCAAAGGCATTGGGCGTCGAATCGCCCATGACGACGAAATGCCATGATGCCGAAGCCGATTTCCCCGCGTTGTTTTTCACGAACATAACCGCTGTATGCACATCATAACTCAGAGCCACGGGAGGCGTATAGGCTATCTTCCCGGTAGATGGGTTGTATGCATGGGGGACTGCTGCGCCATCCACATAAAGTGTGATGGATGAAGCGTCAATCCCCGAAGGGCCGCTGTTACTCACAACAGCCGATATTTCCGGTTGCAGGACGAGCGATTGTCCCCCTTCCGGCAGCATATTGGCAATCGACGGAACGGAGGTGTCGATATCACCCACTGTCATGGAAATATTGCGGCCTGTCAGATTGCTTTCGGCCAGATTAACACTCAGGGTTCTTGGGGCGTAACCGGGAATGGACACTCTGAGCGTGTAAGAGGTATTCTTGGGAAGATACAGCCAGTATTTACCTTCCATGTCGGTTGTAGCCTCAGCAATTACCACATCGTTTGCCAGCGCTTCAACTCTGGCGCCCGGAACGATCGCCCCCAGTTGATCTCTGATCTCACCCGTAACCGATGCGTTGAGATCCGCGCCGGAGAGTATTGTAAAGCGGTTCATCTCTTTATGATGGGTAAAGAGCAGATTCGGATAGCTTGTCGCGTTGAAGTTGCCGTCGGTATTTGCGGACTGCACCGTCCAATAGTAGCTTGAGCCACGCAGAAGCATGTTGGCCGGCACTTCAGCTGAATAATCCGTTTTGGCGCCGTAATCCCACGGGCTTTCATAAACCAGTGAGTTTCCATTAGCGTCATAAATCCTCAGGCGGTAATACGTTCCGGCTTGACCTTTCCAGGAAAATGCCGGTGTGGTCGTATCGAAATAATAATTATTCGCTGGAGAAAGCGTTGAGAGTTCCGCAGAAGGAACCGCAACATAGTTATAAGCGATGACCGAGCTGACCACTACCGTCTGCGTACCGTCCCGTTGGATGGTCGCCTCAAGAGTATAATTACCATTTTGGGGACTGAATACCATTCCAGTATAGGAGAAGATTCCAGGCGAATTAAAATCATAATCAACCTTGGGTGCCCCCGTGTATGTGCCAACAATTTCATTGCCGCTGTTTTTAATGACCAGCGAAACGATTTCAAAGGGCGCGACGCCGGGCATCTTGAAAAGAACTGTTCTGGAATACAGAACAGTTGATGTTAGATATTGATCCACAATATTGGCGTAACTGAAAGACGGTGTCGGTTGATTTCCCGTATAGATGATGAATCGATCCGACAGCGAATAGTTGCATGGATAACTCGGGTGAATCGTCTTCACAATCACCACATAGGGGGTATCCGGCTGAAGCACACCCGCCGGAACCTCCAGCGATGTTCCGGAAGTTTCACTGCCGTCGGGCGTGGTAAAATAAAGTACGTTATCATTATATCCATACACTTGTATTCCATAGAGCACGCCTGCGCCAACCGCATCCCATCGGACAGTCATGGGCGTTGTTGCCGGATTGGCCTGTGTGTAAAAAACACTATTTGATGCCTGCGACGCGCCATCGATCTGAATGCTTGTGGATAAATATGGAACCCCCGTAAAATCAGGAACAAACATTTTCTTGACGGGTTGCGCCCGCCTGCCCAGAGAATCGACCGCTTCAAACGTGTATTCCCCGGAGGGAAGGCCATAATAAGCAGGCATGCTGTACCGATAGATCTGCCCCAAAAACTGCTTTGCATAATATTCCGACTTCAAGGTATAAACTTTTCCCGTCGGGCTGGTGACAGTAATAGTCACATCCTCGGGGCTGATTCCGGGAACAAAAGCCCTGAAGACATAGTGGCTCCAATACTCAAGGTTTCCGAAGTCCTCAACTTTACTGACATCAACCCCTGTCAGAACTGGCATCGCATACGGTGCATGAGACGTGCTCCCGGTGAAAACCGGCGTTGCGCCGGCCGGACTCGTTGCCACATAATTAGAAAATGTCGTGTAGTCGCCTGCATCAATCTGACCGTTGCTGTTTCGATCCCAGTGAATCAGAACAATTACACCCGCTATGGGCAGATTTTCAAAGCTGTAAGCCATGCCCTCGCTGTATTGCCCCGTGGTGATCATTTTAAACGCAAGGGGATTTTCAATGTTGTACCCTTCCAGCGCGGAATAGACGCCGATAAATATTTGCCCCTGGCCGTCATAACCGGGAACCGTCACAGTGCCGTTGACCTGCCCCGTGGCCGAGGATGGACCGACTTGCACCGTAGTGAAAGCATCATGATCGCTGTGTGAACCTGACCGTTTAATTTCGGCGGAAATAAATCTACCGGATATATCGCCAAGGTTTCCGACCGGAACCTTCCACTCTACCACGTTCCCGCTTCCCATGGCTGAGTCGGCAATAGCAGCAGGCTGTGACCATGATGGATGAAAACCATTTTCTCCGAACACAAAAGTCAACCGGGACGCATAGGTCTCCCATCTCATATTTACCGTTTTTGTCCCTGAAACCAGTGAACCACTGCTGTATGAAGGATTATAATAGTAATAACTTCCGCCTGTAACCTGATTGCCGCTGACAGTTGCATTAATAGTTAAATTGTTGAAATATGCATACAATGTATTGTCATAATTACTAGACGAGTAAAGCGTACCGGACTCCGGAAAGGCTGGGCTTTCGGCGCCTGCGTGAAGCCTTGTGTAGGAGCCTGACGAATAAAACGCGTACATCGACCAGGAAGACTTCTCGCTCAGGCGCACCTCCAGAATCGTGCCGCCTGCCGTGGTAATAGTCCAAACCGCTTCAGGATTGTAGCGCGCCCAGACGCGAACGTCGCCCACGACTTCCCACGCTCCGCCGGGTATCGCCTGAAAGTCCAGAACATAATCATAGCGTTGTTCCGGATCATTGCGCAGGCCCGCCGTGTCCATGCGAAAATAATAATTTGTTGCGTCTTTTGCCAGGTAAACTGTTGTAATATCCGCGCCGGGATCACCGCCATCATTGCGGGGTGTGAGAAAAAACGCAGGCGTGATGGCTGACCAGTCTGCGGAAATTCCATCTACAATTATCGTCGCCGTCGGCATCAACACCGTTCCCGTTGGCGCCAAAACACCTTCAGAGAGGCGATTCCAATCGTCCTGCGTAAACTCCGGCATTATGCCGCCCAGTGTGGCATCATTCCCCAGACCATGTCCCATGGTTCCGGCAACGGGGATACTCACGACCGTATCCGCGAACTGGGGAAGAATGGATCGCAGACTAACCGGCGTCTGGCCGTTGCCGAAAGCGGGATTGAGATTGACGGACAGCTGGCTTTCATCATCCAGATTGAAAATGGCCGCCGGATGCATGGCATCCGACAAAGAATACTTCAGTTGTGTCAGATAATTTCTAAATTTCTGTTCATCGGCCAGACCCTGCGCGTCAGGAATATACAGAAGCTCTTCCGCGCCGGGGGTCGTATCCGAATCGTTGCGGATTTTTTCCGATGCGATCATATAATCGTCAATCGCACTGATAAAGATCAACCGGGATTCGTTGAGTTTGCCCGCGCCGTCATAAGACGGATTCCCGCCCGTGGTCAAAACCGTAAACAAATCCGGATACCGGTCCAGCACATATTTAAAATTGAATGCACTGTTGTTGATCAGAGCAGCCACTTCCCGGGGGTCGATGCTCATATTATAAGCGGATATCGCCAGGGCAGCAGCCTTGGCCCCTTTCAGACAGGCACGGAAAAGATAATAGTCGCCGTCGTCGATTTCGACATTGAGCTGACTGGGATCTTCCGGATTGATCATTACCTTGGAAATAATCTCTTTCGTTTCGCCTGCGCCCAGAAGCGCAATCACCGAATCCATATCGCTGATAGATGCGTTCAATGTATTCATCACCGGCCCGGAAAGAAAAGCGCGCATCTCATCGCCTGAGGGCGCCGTCACCGGAAACACAATCTGATTCTCGCCGTTAACCGGGCCGAAAAAACGCAGATCGTCAACGTCGATCCCATTATAGGTTGCGCCATATTTGGCCAGAAACATAGCCAGCGTTTCCGTCCCCGCGCCTTCCTTCCGGACGGCAAAATCCATCATGCGGGTCAGGGCAAGATACATCCGGATTTTGACCTTCTGCTCGTTTGTCGCCGAATTATACGAAGCGTTTGCGGTCTGAAACGTCGTGTAGGCGCTTTGCGCGCCTATCGTACTCTTTTGAGCAATTTGCGACTTGCCGATATAAATCAGATTCTCGATTGCGGACGCCCCCGGTTGCCATTGTGCATAAGAAATCAACAAAAGAAACAAAGGTGAAATCAAAACCGTGATAAAAATAGCCGGCAACCTTCCCTTTTTCCAAACTCTGTTTATTGATCGACGCATAACCCATCCTCCCGATAAGAAATTACTATTTTATAAAAAACGTTTTAAAACCAAATCCGTCTTCAACTGACGACCTGACTCGCTTTTTTCCTGATAAATAATGGTATAGTCATACGCTTCCATCCGTCCGTCGGAAGGCGACAGACGCAACGTCTTGCTTGTGAGTTGCCTTAAACCCGATACCGCTTTGACATCCCCGGAGAAGAGCACATCTTTATCGCGGAAACGCAGTTCGGCTTTTTTGGCTGAGATTTGTGTGACAACGCGATCATCGGCATGAAGTGCAAATGTTATCGGCGCGGCTTCGATGTTTGCAATATTTTTTGCCGGAAAAGATGCAAAAGCTTCTTTGGACAGGGCATGATTAAAATCCAGACTGTTCGGAATGCTTCGCGCATCAGAAGAGGCAGCCTTGAGTTCAGCCATATTCTGTGTTCCACCCGCGCTATACGCATCAATGCGCGCATTTTCCAGAAACGCCACCGGAGCCATGCTGAAACTGAAATATCCCACTTTCATATTCTTAACAACAAAACGGTCCGCCTTGATTTCAATGACTGTGCGGCCTTCATCCATCGCCAGAAAAGAAAGACCTTCCATCTGCATCCGATAGTCCGGCCGCGTTTCCATCTTTTGAACAATGTGCGTATTCCGTGGTGAGCTGAAAAATGCATACAACAGCACAAACGCCAATGCGAGCACAAAAATAAAAAATATGATTTTTTTTGTCATCATAGAAATATGTAAGACATTGCAACCCATTTCAGTTGTAGTGAAAGGTCGCGACCGTTCACTACAAATCACCCTGCACCTGTGCCGCCCATCAAGGAAGGAGAGAGGCTGTCGTGCAATGGTGATAGCCTCTCTCCTGTCAGTTTTTCTTGAACTACGAGCTACGAGCTATGAGCTTTTCCTCTCGCCCATAGCCAATAGCCCCTTGCCTGTCGATTTCTATTCACCATCAACTATTATCAACCATCAACCATCAACTAATTCCCCACAACCATCTTCACCGGCTCGTTGCCGGAAATCGTCGTCCAGTTCGTACCGTCCCATTTGCGGATGCCGACGCCTGCAAAGACCGCGTACAGCGCATCTTCCGAGGCCACCATCTGGGTCGGGGTGTCCGCGGAAATCTGCGTCCAGTCGGAACCTGCCCATGACCAGATGCCTGCGCCTTCAAATGCGCCGTATAGGGTTGTGCTGTTTCCGGCGATCCGCTGGGGCGTGTTGCCGGTTGCCTGTGTCCACTGGGTTCCATCCCACAGCCAGATGCCTGCACCGGGGAAGGTGCCATATAGCTTAACACCGGAGGTCACCAGAATATCTGGAATGCTTGTTGTCAGATTGCTCCAGGCACTTCCATCCCACTTCCAGATGCCCATGCCCTCAAACGTGCCGTAGAGATCGGAGGTGGAAGCAATGATCGACTGCGGAATGCTGGGGGTCGTCTGTGACCAAGCGGTTCCATTCCATTCCCAGATGCCCAAACCAGTAAACGTGCCATAAAGGGTTGTGGCGGTTCCGACAATCTCTTCCGGAACGCTGGTGGTGGTCTGTTCCCAGTCCGTCCCATTATACTTCCAGATGCCCATGCCGGGGAACGTGCCGTAAAGATCAGAACCCACCGTTACCAGAAGGTCCGGATTGCTGGCCGTGGCCTGGGTCCATTCCTTTCCATTCCATTTCCAGATGCCAGCACCCGTGAAATTGGCGTAAAACGTTTTTAAATTTCTTACAGCCAACACCCAGTTTGTATCAAAAGCAAACATTTGCTTGACGCCGCCGTGGATTCTTGCCGTATGAAAATTGGCTAGCCACGCCCGAATTGTATTTTCAGGATTTGTTGTTGAAGACCAGTAGCCGTGCAGAGACGCAACTTGCATGTTGGGGAAAAATACTTTGTTAACAGTTGGAGAGGCTTCACCAAAATCAAATATCGATATTAGTTCCTTGATATTTGGCATACGCCAATCCGTATATCCACCCAAAGTGAGATTTTCACAGCTAGACAATCCCTCGAACCATGTTGACTGCTGTGTAGAAGGATTTTTCTGCCACATTAATCCCGTGGAATGATCGGTTACGGTACCGTCGCCATTATCAACTAAATTCGAAACGATGGGGGCCCCCCTTACAGCCATAACATGACATTGGCCGACTGCATGATCAATCCCTTTATGAAAACTGTCATTTAGAAATTCCATACCCCACACGTTAATGCCATCGATATTTGGCGTTGAAGACCAATAACAACCATTGGTCATATTGGCATAATATTTATCATTGATCGCCAGCGTAGCATCAGAACCAAAATATGTGATATAGATAAGTTCCTTAATCGTTGGCAGCCTCCAATCACTATAACCGCCATAGAAATCCTCGTTGAGTTTGGAGATGAACTGATAATGTGCACCTTCCCACGAATAGATATTGTCCTTATCATGAATGCTGTCGTCATCAGTTTTAATTTCCCAGATAAGCCCTGTGTGACTGTCTCTAACCATACTCCACGTCAAGGAAGAATCTGGCAGTGCATTCCCTTGTATATCCAACTTTATATAGGCAGGAGCATTAATGTTGTAGTTTGCATCCTGTCCATACAAAGGATCACTCGGAGATGTGCATTGAATTTGTTCATACGAGATAGGCAAACCATAGCACTTCGTCAAACCTGTATCGGGAAGACGAAACATTATATTTGCGGAGGAACTTATACCGCTTAATGGAATCTTCAGCTCCGGTTTTACAGGATCGTTCGAATCAACAATAAGAATCGCATTTTTTTCTCCGTATTTGGTGGAAGTAAATAAAACCTCAACTTTACACTGCGCAAGATATTCCAATTTGTTACCGGTGCACGAATTATATACAACAGAATAATCCTCGGCATTAGGACCTGATAAGCGAAGTGCCGATATTGTCAGAGCGCCCGTCCAGTTATTGCCCAGATATAAAGACAATTTGAATGTTTCATTTGTATTAACGCTACCAAAGTTTAGACGATTAACATCTGCTATAATTTCAGGATCATCTTTTGTTGTATTGATATATATATCGTACTGTGAAAAGCCTGTGCCGATTAAAATATCGGGTTTGCCATCGCCGTTCATATCAGAAGATAACATTTTATAGTTTCGGTATATTTGATTTACATCTGAAACAGTGTAAATATTATCGAAATTGCCTTTGCCATCACCCTCAAGAATTGCTACTTTATCATTTCCGTACTGCGCATAGTACACTAGTATATCAACATTGCCGTCGTTATTATAGTTTTCGACAGCCCACAATCCATGAACGTATCTGTCTGATGAACGGGAAAGAGTTCGGGGAGAATCAAATTTTCCATCACCTCGGCCTGAAAACAAAACAATGTCTCCGCTGGCTTGAGAGATGATATCCAAATTCCCATCATTATTAAAATCAGTTACGTAAATTTTCATAATACGCGTATTTTCCTGAGGCAGGTTAAGAAAAGTTCCCGACCCCATGAATGTTCCATCACCATTGTTTTCAAAAAGAGTTAAAAATTTCAGGTTACAATAACCTGGCCCAATAGTTGTAGTTGCCACGTCCAGTTTGCCATCTTTGTTATAATCCAGGGCCACGGTAAATTTGTTCTCCATATCATGTCCATGATGCGCAAGTATTTTTAGTCA
>CAZSQS010000082.1:0-13954 GCA_964608995.1 uncultured Smithella sp.
GCGCTCCGAGGCCCGCTTCTTCTCGGCTTCGCGCTTCTCGGTGACGTCGCGCGTGACTTTGCGAAAGCCAACGGGTGCACCGCCCGCGTCGCGAATCAGCGAGACGGACGTGTCGATGGTGTGCTTTTCCCCACGAGGACCGCGGACATCAAGAACAACGTTTTTCACGGGAATGCCGGTTTCAAAAACGCGCCGATAAATTTGAGATATTCTTTCATGCGTTTCATCATCCATATAGGCTTTGGCCGGCAGGCCGATCAGGCGCTCGCGCGGCAGATTCCACATCCGGCAGCCAGCGTCATTAATGAAGGTCATGTTTCCCTGGAGATCGATTTCACCCACATGAATATCCACATCGTCGAGAATGGTCTCATAGCGCTGAAGCGATTGGCGCAAATCGCTGATTTGCTCTCTCAGGGTTGCCGGATCGTTTTCCTGTTGCATCACATTATCCATCGCCTTCATCGAGAAACCTCGGAAAATCAAGACACCCATCCAGGCATCAGGGGTTTTCCATTAAAAATCGATGCTCCTGCCCTCGTAGGCGTATTGGAGCATTTTCGCAATATCACCGTCAGCGGGAGGCCTGGGCGTGGTGCGAAGACAAGTGTCCATGGAGGCAAACTTGACGATTTTTTCAAAATTTTTATCCCAGTCCGCCTTTGAAATGCCCAGGTCTTTGACCGTAATCGGAACGCCCAGGATCGTTAAAAAATTCCGGATCAGGGCGGCCAGTCTGGCGGCCGGATCCGCCTCGCCGACAATGTTGAAGCTTGCCTCCAGAATTTCGTTGAAAATGTCTTTGCGCTGGGCGCGGTTGTATTCAATATGGTACGGGAGCATCACCGCGACGGTCAGGCCGTGCGGATACGGAAAGACGGCACCAATGGCATGCCCGCAGGCATGCCCGATGGCGAGGCTCACGCTGCCCATGGCCAGGCCGACCATGGTGGCGGCGTAATGCACTTTTTCGCGCACGGCAATATCGTTTGCGCCATCGCCTGCCGCTTTCGGCAGGTAGCGGATCAGCGTCTTGATGGCGGACAGGTTAAAGGCCTTGAGAAAATCGTTGATGAAGATGCTCGATGAGCTTTCAATGGCCTGAGCCAGCGCATCCACGCCGGAGGCGACGGTCAGCAGGCGTGGCATGGTCATGGCCAGTTCCGGATCGATGATCACCGCCTGTGGAATAAAGTCGGCGGAAATGACGTCAATCTTCAGACCGCTGGCATGCGTGAAAACGCAGCCGGCGCTCGCTTCGGAGCCCGTACCGCTCGTGGTGGGAATCAGCATCAATCGTGATTTTTTAGCCAAACCATAATCGACGTAATATTCGACCTGGGTCATCTTCATCGTGGGCTGGCCGTAAAGGAAATAGGCGGCTTTGGCCGTATCCATCGCGGAGCCGCCACCGATCCCGATGATCAGTTCGGGGTTGACGGTTTTGGCCAGATCACCCGCGGCATTCATGGTGCTTTCCAACGGATTGGTTTCCACTCCGTCAAAAAAAACGACGTCTTTGCCGGCGAGGTATTCAACAAGCTTCCCGCCGAATATCTCGCGGGCGACTTTGTCCGTGACAATCAAGACTTTCTGTTCTTTGATACTTTTTAAATATTCCAGCGCCCCGCGTCCGTGCAGGATCAGGGGGAGTTTGATCGGTAGGGTCACTTGCATGCGCTTCTCCTCTTAAATGTTCAGGCGCGGCCACTTTGCCGCGCTGATTTCTTGATGGTTTATTTCGTCTGAAGCCAGCGGCGCGGAATGCTGCGGTCAATCTGGGTGGTTTTTTCCAGCGCCTCATATTCGGCCTGCGTTTTAGGCCACCAGTAATAGAGCACCGGTGTGTCCATCACGCCGTTGGTGATGGTCTGCGTGGCCGTGGCCACTAAAAGCCGCCCGTTGTCCATCATGCCGTAAACCTCCATCGGAGACTCCGTGGCATACATGGGGAAGGCTTTGGGAAAAGCCGCGCGGATCTTATAAACATCCTTTGTTGTTCCCGCCGCTTCGATGGCTCTGGCCAACGCATGCACCAGCGCAAAGTTGAAGGTGCTCTCGGCGGTCGCCGCGCGTTTATAGGCTGCCCGGTAGCGAACCGCGACATCCTGCCCCTCGCGCGAGGGAATGCCGGCGCTGGCCGTGCCGATAAGATTCCCCATCTGTGACGTTCCGCCCATGATGGTTTTGATGGAGTCGAGTTTGGCCTGATCAATGAGGATAAACGCCCCCTTGAACCCCATCATCCGGCACTGTTCAATCATCAGCGCCGTGGTGTTGGACGGCCCGCCGATGAGCAGCACATCGGGCTTGGTGGCAAGCGCCGCCGTAATCTGCGCCGAATAGTCCGTTTCCGTGTAATAATTGGCTGGCCGGTCAATCGTGATTGTACCGCCGTTTTTTTCCCAGATGCCTCGAAAGGCGCTTCGCCACTCATCGCCGTAAGGACCGACGGTGACGAGCATTCCGCATCGTTTCCAGTTCTTCGCCATGGCCCATTGCGCGCTGATTTCCACAAGCGAAGCAAACGACCCGGGCGCGACGATGGTCAGTTTGTTGCCCATCTCCGTGATCCGGGGTGTGCTGGTAAAAGCCATTAAAATAAATTCGTTTCCTTTTTCTTCATTGACTTTCATGATGGCAGCCGAGGTAGTGAAGACCGCGTTGAAAACGGCAATGGCGCCTCTACCCTGGAAACGCCTTGCATTATTGACCGCCTGGGTCGGGTTGGCCACATCGTCGAGCCGCTCGAGTTTGAATTTGTACTTTTTGCGGGCAACGGTCAGTCCGCCTTTGGCGTTGATTTCGTTCACCGCCAGTTCAAGGCCGTTGAACACGTCCTGTCCGTATTCGGCGGCCAGACCCGACAGCGGCCCGGAATAGCCAATCACAATGTCATTGGCCCAAACAGGCGCGGCTAAGGCCATGATCGCTGCAAACCCGATAGCGCCGATCAATTTATTTATAGATTTCATTTCTCCCCTCCTCGGAAAAATATCCAGGGCGGCGTGAGGCGCCGCCCATTAAAACTTTTATACTCAGGGTGTCACAAAAAACTGGTGCGGCTGGAAGATGCAGATATTGGCCTCACCGCTGATGTTGCCATCCGTGATCTCCACAAAATATCCGTAGCTGGTTTTTGCTTTGAGCTCTTTACCGATCACCACCTCGCCCCGGTTGAGGCCCGAATCGTCCCCCTTGCCCATCAGCCGCTGCAGATAGATATTGTCAAACCAGGTCAGATTGTTGCCGTCGAATTCCATCGGAACGGAAGCCTGGCAGAGGCGATACACATAATACGCATCGAGACCGGCAACCTCTTTGAGCGTTTCCCATTTGCAGGCGATGCCTTTGAGGGCGGAGCCGTCCGCAAGCGGTTTGGTTTTTGACGGTGAAAACGAATTGACAATCCGGTCGTAATTTTTGAGGTAGGCGTTCACGGCCGCATCCGACGGCGCACTTTTCTGAATGCGCGATTTGCGATCGACGCTTCCGTCTTTGCCTTTGACTTCAATGGTATATTCGCCTTCCTTCATGAAGCCGGTCGGCAGGTTGACCATATACCAGTAGTTGGTGATCTGGTGATCATAAAACCAACCGTTTTTGCCAAGGTTTTCATATTTTTCATTTTTGAACTTCACTTCATAGCCGCCGGGGCCGTATGCCGTGATGCTCTCGATGATGTCCGGTGTCGCCACGCCGGGCGTCGGCAGAAGCGCCACCAGAAACTTGTGTGTTTCCTTGGGCATGATGGAACTTTCAAAATCCCAGTAAACATTGCAGGCCATAATGTCGAAAATCTTGATTTCAGTGTTTCCCATATTTTTCTCCTTTTGCGGTGTATTGGCGTCTGAAAAATAAGAATGCTCAGCATTCCCGGTCTTTGTTTAAAAGCGGTTTTGTTTCAGGTGGATTACAAAATGTGTGCCGCAGGTGGCAAAAATATAAATGATTGATTTAATGTTGTTTATGATGACATGGAAGATATGGGACTCAACACAGGTGTGTCATGGCACAATTATGTCTGGCACGATATTATGTCATGGCACAACGATGGGGCGCTATCAAAAATAATTACGACGGCCGGTTGCCGCCCAAGGCTTTGTAAAGGAGAAATCGGTTGTTAATTTCGGCCAGACGCAAAAGAATCAACCCCTGTCTCGCGCTGTAGAGCGAACGCTGCGCGTCAAGGACGGACAAATAGCTGTCCACGCCCTTGTTGTAGCGCGCCTCCGACAGCCGGTAGGTGACCTCAAGGGCTTCAACCAGTGCGGCCTGCGCCGCTTGCCGCTTGGAGATCATTCCCTTTTCGGCCAGAATATCCGCTACTTCCCGAAAGGCGGCCTGGATGGCTCTTTCATACTGGGCGACCGACAGTTCTTTTTCAATCTTGGCAACGTCATAGGCAAACCAGGTGCGGGCGTCGAAAATCGGCATTACAATCGAAGGCGTGAAGGCCCACACGCCTGAGCCGGCCTTGAAAAGGCCGGAAAGCTCGGCGGACGCGGTTCCCACGGATGTTGTCAGGCTGATGCGCGGAAAGAAAGAGGCGCGCGCCGCGCCGATATTGGCGTTGGCCGCCTTGAGCCGGTGTTCTGCAGCCAGCACGTCCGGGCGGCTTAAAAGTGGCTCCGACGAGAGTCCCGGTGAAATATCCCTGGGAGGGCGCACATCATCCAGATGCCGGGCAAAAAGCTCCGGGCGAAGCGGCGTGCCGACGAGCATTTGCAGGGCATTTTCATCCTGTGCGACGGCTTGCGTGAACCGTGCGACATCGCCTCGGGCCATCTCCACCACACTTTGCACCCGGCGCAAATCCAGATCCGATACCATGCCCGCATCAAAGCGCTTTTTAATCAGGTTGTAGGTGTCTTCCTGCGCAGTGAGCGTCTTGCCGACAAGCTCAAGCGCCTCGCGGTCGGCGGCAAGCGCCAGATAGGCCTGCGCAACGCTTGTGATCAGGAGGATCTGCGCTCCCAGATACGCTTCCTGTGTGGCCAGGTAGTCTTCCAGCGCCTTGTCCTTCAGAGAGCGAATGCGCCCGAAAAAGTCAATTTCCCACGCGGCCATGCCCAGATTCACACTGTAGCGCTCGGCTGTGTAGGCGCTTCGCGAGGCGGACAGATCGGCCGGAAACCGCTCCCGATACCCAGTTCCCGTCGCATTGACCGATGGCAGAAGCGAGGCTCGCCCGATGCCGTACAGAGCTTGCGCGCGCTCGACATTGAGCGACGCGATGCGAAGATCGCGGTTTTGATCCAGAGCCGCTGAAATTATTTCCCTCAGGCGCGTATCCGGAATGAAATCCTGCCACGGAAGCGCGGAAACGGGGTCTGCTTTTTTGTCAGGAATGGCATCGCGGTACGCCTCGCCCTGTGGCCAGGCCTCCGGTGCGGGGGCGGGCGGGCGTTCATATTTCGGCGCCATCGTGCACTGGCACAAAAACAGAAGGGCAAACACGGCAAGGCCGCCCATTTTCAGACCTCTGAAAAATACCCTTTTCCCGCCATTGGGTTTTATATTGCTATGCAACGCTCTCATCTTCATATAGACCCTCTGAAATATTTCGTCCGTTGTTTAAAAACTATTTTTGTTTCGTCTTAAATATTTTCCCCGTCCATCGGCTCAATCGCGAGGGTTGGCTTTGCGTCAGGCCGACGGTTTGCTGATGTTGACGGCCAAACATTTTTTCAATCAGCACAAAAAACAGGGGAGCAAAGATCACGACCAGAATTGTGGCCGTAATCATTCCACCCAGCACGCTGGTACCGATGGCGTTTTGCGCGCCCGCCCCCGCGCCGGTGGTGATGGCCAGCGGCAACACGCCGAAGCCAAAGGCCAGAGACGTCATCACAATCGGGCGGAAGCGAAGCTTGGCCCCCTCGATGGTGGCTTCGATCAGCGTCATGCCCCGGGCCATTCCCGCCTTGGCAAACTGAACAATCAAGATGGCGTTTTTCGTGGCAAGCCCCATCGTGGTCAAAAGGCCGATCTGGAAATAGACGTCATTGTCCAGCCCCCGAACGGTCGAGGCGAGAACGCCGCCGATGACGCCCAGCGGCAGCACGAGCAAAACGGACATGGGAATCGTCCAGCTTTCATAGAGCGCCGCAAGGCATAAAAAGATGACGAAAATGGAAAACGCATACAGAAGCGGGGCCTGGCTTGACGCCATGCGCTCCTGATAGGACAGGCCGCTCCAGTCAAAACCGAAACCAGGAGGCAATTTTTCAACCGCTTCCTCCATGGCCTGCATGGCCTCACCGGAACTTTTTCCCGGCGCCGGCTCTCCCCAGATATTAATGGACGGAAATCCGTTGAAGCGCGTGAGCCTCGGAGGCCCGGACGTCCAGCGGCCGGAGGCGAATGACGAAAAGGGCACCATTTTGCCCTGTGTGTTGCGCACATAGAGCTTTTCGAGATCCTCCGGCAGCATCCGGTGCGGTGCGTCGGCCTGCACGAAGACGCGTTTGACGCGCCCGCCGTGGACGAAGTCGTTGGCGTAGGCGCTTCCGAAAGCCGTCGAAAGCGTCCGGTGAATGGACGTAATCGGGATGCCCAGCGCGCCCGCTTTATCCCAATCGACATCGACGCGGTATTCGGCGACATCCGCCATGGAGTTGGGGCGGACTTTGGCCACGCGCGGATCCTTCGCGGCGATGCCCAGAAGCTGATACTGCGCGTTCATCAGGGCCTGATGATCCTGGCCGCCGCGATCCAGGAGCTGAAAGTCAAACCCCATCGAGGTCCCGAGTTCGGGAACGGCCGGCGGCTGAAACGTGAAGACCATGGCGTTGCGGAGTTGCGAGAGGTTGCGCATAGCCCGTCCCGCGACGGCCTTGGCTTTCAGATCGGCCCGTTCGCGCAGATGCCAGTCTTTGAGGCGGACAAAAAGCATGCCGTTATTTTGCGCGCGTCCCGAAAATCCAACGCCCGTGATCGTCATGACCGCCTCCACCGCTTCCTTTTCTTTCGTGAGGAAGTAGTCCTGGATTTGTTGCGAGACCTCGCCGGTTTGCTCGAGTGTCGCGCCGGACGGCAGCATCACCTGGGTCAAGAGCGTTCCCTGATCCTCGTCCGGCAGATAGGCGGTGGGCATGCGCCAGAAAAGCCAGCCCATGATCACGACGATGACCAGAAATCCCGCCACATAGCGTTTGCGGTTCCAGAGGCTGTGTCCGACGAGCCCCACATAAACCTCGCGGAGCTTAAAGAAATAACGGTCAAACCATTTAAAGAAGGGCCGAAGGAAAAAGATGGCATTTTCCCCCGGTTCATGCCCGGCTTTGACCGGCTTGAGAAGCCCCGCGCACAAAACGGGCGTGAGAATGAGGGCGACGATCACCGAGAGCAACATGGCTGAAATGATCGTAATGGAGAACTGCCGATAGATGACGCCTGTCGAGCCGGGGAAGAAAGCCATGGGGCCGAATACGGCGGAGAGCACCAGGCCGATGCCGATAAGCGCGCTGGTGATCTGCTCCATGGATTTGGCCGTCGCCTCTTTGGGCGGGAGGCCCTCCTCGCTCATGATGCGCTCAACGTTTTCCACCACGACAATGGCGTCATCGACTAAAAGGCCGATGGCCAGCACCATGGCAAACATCGTCAGCATATTGATGGAAAAATTGAAGAGCGCCAGAATACCGAAGGTTCCCAAAATGACCACCGGCACAGCGATGGTGGGAATGAGTGTGGCCCGGATGTTCCCCAGGAAGAGCCACATGACGAAAAACACCAGAATGATGGCGATCACCAGGGTCTCAATCACTTCATTGATGGAGACTTTAATAAATTTTGTTGATTCGTTGGGATAAACCACTTGAAGGCCCGCGGGGAAAAAGCGGCTCATTTCGTCCATTTTGGCTTTGACCGCATCGGCGGTATCGAGCGCATTGGCGCCGGCGGCCTGACGGATGGCAATGCCCGCCGAGGGCTTTCCGCTGTAGGCGACCTGAATATCGTAAATTTCCGTTCCCAGTTCGGTTCGGGCCACATCACCCAGGCGCACCATCGACCCGTCGGGATTGGCGCGAAGCGGAATGGCATTGAATTGCGCGGGCGTGGAGAGCATGTTCTGGACCACGATGGAGGCATTGAGGCGCTGGCCCGGCAAGGCGGGCGCGCCGCCGAACTGACCGGCGGAGACCTCCACGTTATAGGCCCGAAGCCCGGCAAGAACATCTTCGACTGTCAGGCGGTAGTCGGTGAGCTTTTCGGGATTGAGCCAGACGCGCATGGCGTAGCCGCCGCCAAAGACTTCCACCTCGCCCACACCCGGCACGCGCGCTAATATGCGCTCCAGATTGGATTTGGCGTAATCGCGCAAATCCGTTCCATCCATGCTGCCGTCTTCGGAGATCAGGCCCACGATCATCAGATAATTGCGCGTGGACTTGCGCACCTGGACGCCCTGATTGCGCACGACATCCGGCAGGCTGTTGAGCGCGGCCTGCACCTTGTTTTGCACTTTGGACCAGGCCACATCCGGATCGGTTCCCGGCGCGAACGTGAGCTCCAGTCTTGCCCCGCCCGCCGAATCGCTTGAGGCCGACATGTAGATCAAATCATCGAGCCCCGTCATGTTCTGCTCGATAATTTGCGTCACGCTGTTTTCCACGGTTTCCGAGGATGCGCCCGGATAGGAGGCGGAAATCGAAATAGTGGGCGGCGCCATTTGTGGATACTGCGAGATCGGCAGGTTGTAGATGGCAATGATGCCCGTCGTCATGATGATGATGGCGATCACCCAGGCAAACACCGGGCGATCCAGAAAAAATTTAGACAGCATGCATTTCCTCCGTTAATTCGTTGGCGCGGGTTTGGCTGTATTCTGAGGAGCGGCCGCCGCCGCGGCATCCTTTTTCCCAAACGCAACCGCACGAACCGTCATGCCGGGCCGGACGCGGAGCATCCCCTCGACAATGACACGCTCCCCTTCGGCAAGCCCCGACGACACCAGCCAGTTTGTGCCCATGGCGCGATCCAGCACCAGCGGCCTCGGCTGAACCAGGCCTTCGGCATTGACGAGAAGCGCCATCGGATTTCCCTTGGGATCGCGCGAAACCGCCTGTTGAGGAATTAAAATCGCCTGACGGTTGACGCCTTCGCGCACCAGGGCGCGCACAAACATGCCCGGCAAAAGCAGGCCTTTGGGATTGGGAAAAACAATGCGCAAAATAACGGATCCCGTGGTCGGATCGACGGAAACGTCGCGAAACTTCAGCGTGCCGGAAAGGGGATACGTTGTGTCATCATCGAGCAGCAGCTGGACTTTTTGCTGGTTGGATCCGTTTTGATCCAGCCGGCCATCCGCCAGAAGCCTCTGCAGACGCAACACCTCGGCGGTGGACTGGCTGACATCCACGTACATGGGGTTGATCTGCTGAATCGTGGCTAGCGCTACGGGCTGTTGCGCCGTGACCAGCGCGCCTTCCGTAATGGTCGAGCGGCCGATGCGGCCCGAAATGGGCGCAGCGATGGTGGTGTATTTCAAATTGAGTTTGGCCGTCTCCAGCGTGGCCCGGGCAAACTGAATATCCGCCTGAGTTTGCTTGAGCGCGGCGGAGGCATCGTCATAGTCCTGCTGGCTGACCGCTTTTTCGGCGAGCAGCTCGCCCAGACGCATGGCCTTGAGCTCAATCGTGGAAAGCTGCGCCTCCGAGCGGGCCAGCCCCGCTTTGGCGTTTTCCAGGGCGTTGGCATAAAGCGCCGGATCAATCTGGAAAAGCGGCTGTCCCTCCTCGACGTAAGAGCCTTCCGTAAAGAGTCTTTTTTGGATAATGCCGCCCACCTGCGGACGAACCTCCGCAATCCGGTAAGGCGCCGTCCGGCCCGGAAGCTCCGTGGTCAGCACGGCTTTTTGCGATGCGACCGTTACGACCGCGACCTCCGGCGGGGGCGGCGCGCCTCCCTGTGAATTGTTTTTGCACCCGCACATCAGCGCCAGACAGGCGAAACCCGCCGCTGCCAGTTTGATTGCCGTCCATCGATTGTGTTTCATTGAGCCACCCCTTGATAAGCTATCCAAAGCAATTTATTTTTTCGTGCGTTTTACCGTCTTCGCTTTTTTTACTTGCGTCAGCCCGGGAACGCATACGCGCAAATACGCGCGGATTTCCTGCCGGGTGCGGGCTTCGTCCGCTTTTCGGTCCATCAGTCGATCTTCCATGGCCGCCTGCACGATCAGCAGGCGAAGACATCTGGCCAGCGTCGGGGGATCCAGATCCTTCGGAAGTCTGCCGATGCGTTGCTCTGCGGCCAGAAATACGCCCAGCGCCTCGATCGCGTCGTGCGGTCCGATATTTTTCTCCCGGATGATTTCCACCATGCGGGCATGCAGCGGCCGGTCCGAAAAAATCGAACACACCATAAAAACGATGTCGTAGTGTGCTTTGTAAATCGAATAGAGAACCTCTTCGAGAATATCGGACAGTGCACGCGTGCCCACCTGGAGCGGAAGCGTCAAAAGGACGTCTTTTGCGTTGCGGACAGAGGCGATGACGACTTCGTGAATCAGCTCCGCCTTGTCTTTAAAATGGTGATACAGGAGACTTTCCGCAACGTGGGCTTCGCGGGCGATGCCGCGCGTGGTCAGACGCGCTATCCCATCTTTTTGTAAAAGGCGCTGCGTCGCGTCAATGATGTTTTGCCGGTTGCCGCTCATGGCGATCCCGTCCTTTTTTTAGTATTGCCGCAAAGCATCATTATATTGCTGTACGCGCCGTGCGGATACTGAGCGTTTGATCAGGAATACTAAATGTGCGTTCAGTTTTTGTCAAGAATAAAATGGGGAAATCATCGGGGGCACAGGCCCTTGCTTTCGGGCGGTCATTTTAATTGGGGTTGACAGGCCGAAAGAATTCTTCATATAATTTCGACAGATTAAAGATAACCGCGAAAAAAAAGGATTTGCGCATGGCTGATGCCGAAAAGATGACCGCCGAAAATGTGTACGAGCGCTCCCGGCACAATTCGCTCTTTGAGGGGCTAAGCAAAGAGCAGATCCAGACGCTTTTTTCCATCAGCAAAGAAATCGAGGTTGAAAAGGACGCCTACCTGATGCGCGAGGGCGATCCAGCTACGGACATCTTTCTGATCCTCGAAGGCACGATAGAAATCAGCCGCTACAACGCCAAGCACAAGCAGAACCACGTGATCGCGACGCTGAAACCCGGCGACACGGTCGGAGAAATCGCCCTTCTGGACCGGGGCTCGCGCTCGGCGTCCGCATGCGCTAAAGCGCCATGCCGGCTGCGCGCCATCTCGTTTGACGATTTGCAGTTCATCGCCAACGCGGACAAATCCATCTACAGCATCTTTTATCACCTCTCCAAAAACATCGGCCAGCGCCTGCGGCATTCCAACGACCTGACCCTTCAGGCCATGGAAAGGCAGCTTGACGAGTTTAAAACCCGCGTGACGCTGGGGAATTTTTTCGTGTATGTCGTCATCATGCTCTCGCTTTTCACTTTCAGTCTCGACGGCCTCAAATACATCATGAATGTCGGAAAAAACAGCAGCTACATCACGCTCCCGCTCACGCTCGCCTTTTTCGTTTTCTTCATCGTTTTCATGAAGACCTCCAATTTTCCGCTCAAAACCTTCGGCCTGACGCTGGATAACTGGAAAAGAGCGCTCTTTGAGGGCCTGGTCTTCACGATTCCGTTTTCGGCGTTGATTGTGCTGGTCAAATGGCTGCTCATCTCCTATGCGCCGCATTATGTGGACCGACCTCTGATCGAAGGCTTTTCCACCATGAGCGCCGATCCCAAAACCTGGTGGACCTTTCTGATCATCTACGTGCTGGTCGTCGCGCCGCTTCAGGAGTTTCTGGCCCGGGGCGGTCTGCAGGGACCGCTGGAGGAATTTCTTTCTTCCAAACACAAGGCGCCGCTGGCGATTCTGGTGTCCAATCTGCTTTTCAGCGCCCTGCACCTGTTTATGTCGCTGGAGATCGGCCTTCTGGTGTTTATTCCCGGGGTGTATTTCGGATGGCTCTACTCGCGCACGCATAACCTCCTGGGCGTGTGGCTGGCACATGCGCTGGTGGGAACGGTGGGTCTGTCCATCGTCGGGTTTTAGTTTCCCTATTTCTCGTCGGGCTGAGGATAGACGGGTGGACGGTTTTCAAAAACACTTCCGTCGGGCATGACTTCGACATCGCGTCCGTCAATCTGTGAAATTTTCGTCAGCGTCGCTCCCACGTTTCGCTTGCCGGCTGCCTCCATGACGTCCGCCACACTGCCCAGGGGCGCCAGTTCCTGAAGCGTGATGATCTGGGGCAAAACCATGTCCAGACGTCCCTGCTCATAGCGTCTGAGCGCCTCGGACGGCGAAATCCAGAGGTGGCCGGTCAGCTCCACGCCGTCATGCGCGACGGTTTGTTCCGGGGGCGCCTCGGCGGCAAAGAATCGGACATCATAGCGCAGGGGGAAGGGTTCCGGTGTGATCCAGTGCGACCAGTAGCGCAGGCGATCGAGCGGCAGGACAAGTTTTTCTTTCTCCAGTATCCGGGGAAAGGTGATCTCCTGATCCAGCAGCGCCTTGCGGTACGAGGCAAAGCGCTGCTTTTCCGGCTCGCCTTGAAAGTCAAGGGGCGCGCCGTCTTGCCTTTCGGCCAGCAGCACCCCCGTTTCTTCAAATGTTTCGCGGATTGCCGCCACCCAGGCGCCCAGGGCCTTGTCCGGATGAGACATATCGCTCAATATCCGGGACGCATCGGAGCGCCCGAGCCCACTCAAATGGTTTTCGATACCCGGCACATAATCCTCCGGATCGATGCTGCCGCCGGGGAAAACGGAATAGCCGGGTACAAAGCGGCTCTTGCGGTTTCTCAAAACCAGAAGAATTTCCAGATGATTATCCCGACTCTGAGGGCAGGGCCGCATCAGAATAACGGTTGCGGCATCGGACGGCGTAACACTCATGACGCGATGACATCCTCCTTCAAAATAGAACAGGCAAAACGGCCAGGTGCCGGCCGAATGTTCAATATGATCCTAACATACCACAGTTGGCGGCGAGAGTCGCTTGCGAACTTGCTTTGCCCCGGTCTTTGACTTGGAGCAGATTTCGGTGTAGGAATCAATAAAGCATGAAAATTAGCACCCGAACGCGGAGAAATGTCATGTCCCAGACTCCTCAAGACCTTCCCCATCCTGACGGCGCGGCGTCCCCGGACGACAAAGCGGATGCGAATCCCCGGTTCTCAGGGAAGCTCCTGATGGCGCTTGCCGGCCAGTCGGGCATCGGCCTGTATGTGCTGTGCGACGGCAGGCTGGTGTATGTCAATGATGCGCTGGCGGACATGCTGGGCTATGAAAGCGCGTCCGGGATGCTCGGAAAAACGCTCAAAGAGATTCTTCATCCCGATGAGGCAGAGCCACCCGCAGCGGCAGACCCGCATTCGGCGATACCTTCGGAATGCCGTCTGTTAAGAAAAAATGGAAACGCGCTCCGGGTGCGCCTGAGCAGGGGAAATATTCTGTTTGAAGGCCAACCGGCCCACGGCGGCTTTATCATTAATATGGATGCTCATTCTCAGCTTCTGGCGCCCCTGCAGGAATCTCTGTCCCGCTACGAAACCATCCTTGATGACGTGGATGTGCAACTAAGCGAAATTGACCTCGACGGAAACGTCACCTTTATCAATGACGCGGGCTGCCGGATGTGGAAGCTGCCGCGCACCGAACTGATGGGGATGAACTACCGTCACTACATGAAAAATGAAGACGTCCGCCAGTATGACCGGCTTTACCGGAAAGTTTACTTTACCGGCGTTCCCATCAAGAATATCCTGCTGGAGGTGACCGATCGCGAAGGCGTCCGGCGCACCATTGAAAAATCGGTGTCGCTGGCGCGCGACGCAGCAGGCGTCATTTATGGCTTTCGCATGGTGTCGCGCGACGTCACCGAGAAGCGCGAAGCCGAGAAGAAGCTGGCCTCGGAGCGA
>CAZSQS010000083.1:0-13947 GCA_964608995.1 uncultured Smithella sp.
ATATTATTCATGTTTTTTTGCGAAAATCAGCAGTTGCTGTCAAAGTCGGGATTGACGAGGCTTGCGCCCCAGGTCTGGGCGCCCCCATTCCAGCTTCGCAAAACAAAATCCGCAGAGAGGCCTCCGCCCGTCAGTTGCGTAGTGGCGCCGATGGCGGGGGGTGCGGTGTATTGGCCGGTGACCTGGCTCGACGCCCAGAGCGAAGGTTTTGCGCCGGTGGAGTAGGCGTAAAATCCGATATCGTTGATGCTGATCTGGCTGTTGGCGTCGCTGCCGCTAAGCGAAACAGTTCCCACGCGCGCATGGGGAATGTTGAGCTCAGCCAGTTTGGCCTGTCCGCTCTCAGTTTCCGCCATGGCGATAAAGGTTGAGGTTTCCACAAAGGAGGCCAAAAGGGTCGCGCTCCAGGTTCCGGCCAGCGCCGGATCATACGTCCCCTTGACGTGGCCGCCCGACACGGCGGTAAAGGCCGATTGCCAATCCGCCATGGCGCCGGTCATGTTGCCGAAAAAGCTGCCCCCCTCCATCTCGGTATAATCCCTGCCCAGCTCAGTAAAGATAAAACGTTTCGAGCCGACCGTGTTGAGGCCCTGGAGAAGATCGAAGCCGGTCACAACGTATGCATCCGGCGTTCCCACATAATCGCCCGTCAAAGCGATGCGGCCGATGAAAAATCGTGGAAGGCCGGAGATTTGCAGGCGCTCAAACGATCCGACCGTGGGCTGGGACAACTCTTCTTCCATAACATAGGTTTCCGAGGCGGTTCCGGTTGAAACCAGATCGGCCGCGCTCAAACCGGTGCCGGCCGCCAGTTCCGTCCGGTCCGATGCACCTTCGGCCATAAAGAAGCCCGAATGCGGATCATACCCGCCGGGACCAGTAGAGGAATTGCCATGCAAAATACCGGCGTTGCCGTCCGCATCCACGTACAGACCCAGATGATCCAGCGAAATGGCTCCAGAAATGCGCTGCGCCAGATGATAGCCCTTGTAAGCGCCGCCTCCGTCATTGGTCAAATGGTTGCTTGCCGCATAATTGTAGCTCTCCCAGATGCCGGCCGTTTCCCGGGGGGAAAAGAAATAGCCCATGTAGGTCATGGGTACGAAGTCTTGCGTCCAGACGCTTCGGGCAGTGCCCATCAGGCCGTCCACATCCGTCATGGCGTTAAGTTCGTTGACCTGAGCCAGCGGCTCAAGCTGGGCGGCAAAGACACTGATGCTGGAATAGGAATTCATGGCGTTATACGATCCCAAATGCTGAAAGCGCAGATGGCCTGCATACCGCGTGTTCATGTAGAACAGCGTCGCGTTCATATCGACGTTGCGCCTCGTCCACCGTGATGGCCAGATCCTTGCCAAAATACGCTGTTTTCAGCGTGGAATCATAGCCGAAGATTCTTTCATTGGCCACCGAGGTGATCGAACCGGGATTGTAAAACGTCCCGCCGGTGGACATGCCCGCGCCTACACCCATTTTCAGCGGCCGTCCATCGCTCAGGTCATTGGCCTCAATTCCCCGGCTCTCGCTCAGACAGGTGACGCCCGTGCAGTCAAATGCAAAAAAACCCGTTTCCAGAAACACATTGCCAAAAACCGGCAGGCTGACATCGGTCCAGGGGCTTAAGGCCAAAGGAAGCGGCGGCGCGGTTGTTTTGGCCTGCGGCAAAGATTGCTGCATCTGGCCCTCGCCGGAAAAGATCCCGCCGGTCAGGCTGTTGACCGCATAGCCCTTCAAGAATCCCGTCTGCTCGCTGGAATCTATATAAACGCCTGACGCCAGCAAGCGCCACGTGCCGTCGGCCAGCGGCAGGCCCATCCAATAGCCCGACACCCCCGTGCTGACGATGCCGCCGGTTTCGATGGTTCCACCGGCCAGCGCTCCGGCGGGACTGGCGGGATCCCCCGCATAGGCGCCGGACGTGGCAATATTGAACGCGACGCCGTCAAGCTGCGGCGCTCCGGAGCCGCCAATGACGCCGCTGTCAATTTTTTGCGCAAATACAACCGTATCCGTGCTGATGGCCATATCGATTGTTGAGGACTGGACGACCGGCGGCACGGGCTCAGGCGCAGGCGTCGGGTCGGGCGGCAGGGGGGAGGGTGGATCGCTTGCCGGAACCTCCACCGGGTCCTGATCCAGAAGGGTCAGGAGTGTCTGCCCGGAGGCCGTATCCCCGGAAGATACCGGGCTTTCCTGCGCTTCGCTCGTCTCAGACGACGCTGGCGGTTCGGTGGCCTTTCTCAACTCCATCATTTCCGCCTCCGGGACATTGCGAAGCATCGGGGCGCGGTCGGAACCGGCGACATACACGCCTTGACCTGCGGAAACCTTCCGGACATCGTCGGGAAACTTTTTGTTATAGGCATAGCCTGTGCCCTGTTCAAAAACGGCGGCGGATATACCGTCAATATAGTAATTGTAAAACTGTGTGCCGCGCACGCCGCTGACGGCATCCGGCGTGTGCACTTCATAGCGGTCGCCGGAAACGCCTTTGATGATATTGAATATCTTGCCGCGCATCAGGTGAATGAGGCTCGACGGCGTTTTCTGCGAAGAGGCGTACTGGGTAATCCGGATCCGGGAATTGGCCGCCAGGCGCAGGATATTGCCGTCGTTAAAGGTAATTTCCGCGCGCGATTTGGATTTGGCGCGGATAAAATCCCCCTCGCTCACCGGATCATGCAATGCGGCCGCTTTCGCCTTCGCGCCAGGCGACGTTATATCGACATTGCCCGAAAGCGCCGTGATTTTCCCCACCGGCTGTGCGATGGCCGGGAAAACCCAGGCCAGTGAAATCAAGGCTATGGATATGATGAGCATTAAAACGACGTAACTTTTGACTTTCATGATTTTCAGCCTCCCTTGGGCCACGGTCCCATCTTGACGGTTAATCCTTCGCTTCGTTTGCGGTAATCGCCTTTAAAACCGCACCTCCATCCCCGCCAGATACAGATTGCGCGTGTATTCATAGACGGGGAAGCTGGAGCCGGCCTGTGTTCGCGTATATTCCAGCGTCAGACGCAGATGTTTAAACACATCCCAGTTCAAACCGATGCCGCCTGAGTAAATCCGGTCGTTTCGCCGGCCCGTTTTGCTCGTTTTGTCTTTATCCAGATAGAGCTGATCGTAGGAATAATCGGCCAGCAAAGCCGACCCGGTCAGCTGGATGGACAGGCGGCCGATCTTGCGCTCGGCGGCATCGGGCAGGAGGGGCACAATCACACTTCCGGAAAGGCGATGATTTAGCGCGTCCCAATTTGCGCCGTTGGCCGCTTCGCGGTTGACGTCATAACGAATATTGATGAATCCGGCCTCCGTAAAAAACCACGACCAGCTCAGATACGCGCGCACGCCTTCGTTATCGCGGCTGTCGGCTGCTTGGGTCATGGGTTGATGATAATAATTTTTCTTGTCGTAGCCGGCAAATCCCTCAAGCACCTGCGTTGGCGTGACCATCCATTTGAGTACCGGCCCGGCGGTGAAGTAATCCACATAGCGCTTTAACCCGGCGTTTTCATCGGGAATCAGGTCGGCGTCGGTTTTGAGCAGATAGTTGGTGTAACTGCCCATCAGGCTAAGAGACACCCGGCCGAACGCATAACCGGGCATTACGGCGATGGAATTGGCCATCGAGTCGCGCGAGTGGGAAAAATGCTGATGAAACGTTTGGTGATAGGCATACTGCGCGTTAAACAGCCAGGGACCCTCCAGGCGCGGCGCCAGTTCCAGGCGCGCAAAGGGCGACAAAAGCCAGGTTCCGGGGTCGCGTGTGTCGGTCGTCAGAGACGCCTCATCGGGCCTCGAAACCACATTGGAATCAAAACCACCGCGCACCCCCAGCGTGACCCTGAGCGGCCGCGTATAAAACTGACCCTTTTCCGCCGCGTCCTGATACTGACGGGCATAGGCGGCCAGATCCGAGGTGGCGTCATAGGCCACCGTCGCGCGGAAGCGCTCTTTGGCCTGACGATAGCGCCTGGCCTGAAGATCCATCAGGCCGATCTGGTAGTCGGCCAGCGGCGCAAGTTTGGGATCCAGCGATTTGGCCTTTTCAAACGCCGCTACGGCCGGTTCATAGCGCTTTTCTTTAGCGAGCACCAATCCTTCCAAAAAGGCCATGTTGGCCGGATCGATATTTTCCTTTTTACCCACCTCAATCCATTGTTTGGCCTCGTCGAGGCGATGACTGCGGTAAAGCAGGTTCACATACTCGACCAGGGCTTCCCTGACGGCGGGCTTGAGCGTCAGCGCCTGCTCCAGAGCGGTCAGGGCCTTGGGATAATCCATGACCTGCTTGTAGGCCATGCCCAGAAAGTAGGCCGCCACCGCCGATTGCGGCGCCTCGGCCCGGGCCTGCTCCAGAATCTCAATGGCCTCTTCGTAATTTTCCAACTGATATTGGCGGATTCCCTCGTTGATTAGCGCATCATCACTCTGGGCAAAAGCCGGCGGACCCACCGCGAAAAATAGGATTCCGATGCATAAAAAAAAGATTTTTTTCATGAAAGGCTCCATCCTCCTAAAACGGTTACAAAACCAATTTAATGAGATATTTTGATACCATACGTCGCGAAGCCGTTTTTTTAGAGAAAGCGGCTTGACCAAAGCTGATACTGTTATCGGCTAAGGGCGGCAAAATATTCAATTTTGAAAACGGAAAAATTTGATCCCTTACGCCGACATTTGCCACGCCAGCGGGGGTTTTTCGATGACGCGGTGTAATTTCAGCACAAAAAGGGAAGTTGCGCCCCAGAAGCGGCTATATCTGTGTTTTCACAGAAAGCTTCATCCGGTGACGCTCCAGGGCCAGCGCCACCAGCCGGTCCAGAAGCCTGCGATAGGGAAGCCCCGTGGCGGCCCAGAGTTTGGGGTACATGCTCACGGACGTAAATCCCGGCAGCGTGTTGACTTCGTTGAAATAAAAACGGTTTGTCCGCTTTTCCAGAAAAAAATCCACGCGCGCCATGGCATTGCCGTTGAGGGCGACAAAGCCTTGAACCGCGCAGGCCCGAATGGCGCGGGCCAGGCGGGCCGGAAGATTCGCGGGAATATTCATGGCTGCGCCATCGGGGTCAAGATATTTGGCCTCGTAGGAATAATACTCATGTCGCGGCAGGATTTCGCCCAGAACGGAGGCCTGCGGATGATCATTACCCAGCACGGCGCATTCAATCTCCCGGCAGTCAATGCCGGTTTCAATCATGATGCGGGTGTCAAACTCAAAGGCGTAGTCAATCGCCTGCGCGAGATCCTTTTTGGCCTTGACCTTGACGACGCCGACGGAGGAGCCCGCATTAACGGGTTTGACAAAAAGCGGCAGGCCCAGTTCCGTAGTCGCACGGCGCAGAATTTTTGCGGATGAATCGCGCCACTGGCCGCGATTAATCGTGATCCAGGGAACAACGGGAATGCCCGCTGCTTCCAGCAGACGCTTGGCCATATCTTTGTCCATGCCGACGGCCGACCCCGTCACGTCAACGCCCACATAAGGAACCCTCGCCAGCTCCAGAAGGCCCTGCAACGTGCCGTCTTCGCCAAACGTCCCGTGCAGAACGGGAAAAACCAGATCGACAGACACGACCTCACCGGGAGATTCCACATTATGCAGATATAGTTTATTATCCTGTTCAAAATGATTGACGAGCCACGCACCGCGTTTTTTAAGCGACATTATTTTCCCGAACGCCCGGTCGGAGACGACTTCCGGGCGATCCTGCACATACCAGCGACCGTCGCGGTCGATGCCGATGGCGATGATGTCATATTTGCGTTTATCCAGCGCCGAAAAGACGGAGGCCGCCGAGCAAAGCGAGACGTCATGTTCACCGGAGCGCCCGCCATACAAAATTCCGATTTTCAGCCTTGCGGGCCGCTTGTTTTTCAAAGCCTTCATGGCAATCCTCTTTTTTTAGTAGGTGTAAGTAATGGCCGCGCCAAGCGACAGGCGCTCGGCATGATGGCCTTCGATATTCAGTCGAAAGCCGCGCGTTAGCGCAATATCCACCCCGGCATAGCCGCCAGCAATCGAGCGGTTGGACAGCATATCGTCACGGGCCGCAATTTGTACACCGGCGACGCCCGGCGAGAGGCTAAGCCGCGCATCGGTATAATAAAGGTACGGCCCGCCATAGAGCTTTGTCGTACAGGGAAGCGACACCTGAAACCCGACGCCCCCTGCCACGGCCCACAAATTTTTGATTTTCAAATCCGCTTCAAACGGCGCGCCATTATAAACACCGGTCGTTGAGTCCGTGTAGTTACTGAAGTGGTAGGTCCCCTGAACAAAGGCGCCGATCCCGAACCAGCCGTTTAGCGCGTGAAACCCCTTGGCGCCGAGCGTTCCAAAAAACTTCCAGTTTTCAGCAAAGTCGTCTTTGGCTGAGGCCGTAAACGCATTGGCTGGCTGGAATGCATCTGAAATTCTCAAGTCCGCCACGCCGATGCGGCCATACACTTCCCAGAGCTTCCCTGCGCCATAGGCCGCATGGGAATAAATTGAATGCTGTCGAAGCGCGTGCACCGACGTGGGATTTTTAAACGTATCCTGGGCATACCAATACCCCACCGCCGTGTTGAGGCCACCTTCAGCTTTCGACAGGGGCTCAGGCGGACCGAAGGGGCCGTCGGCCCACACTGCGGCGCTCATCCATACCACCATCAGCAAAGCCGCAAGCAGGAGGATGAAATATTTTTTTATCCGAAAGATTTTTGTCATGGTGTTTTCCCCGCCTCATCGGCCGGCGCGGGAATATCCTTGGCCGGTCGAAAAAAGACCGATCGAATTCTTCGCTCCTCGACTTCCTTCATCCGATACTGGATGTAGGCGTTGCGAATCGCGACATAGGGATCAATGGCCGCTTCCACAAGGGATTCATAATCGCCGATTCTCATCGAGACGGCGTTCATCATCTCAAATGCCTTGACGCCCGGCGAGACATACCAGGGATAGAGATAGGAAATCGGGTACAAAACCTGATTGGCGATCAGGGTAGTGGTGTCGCGCGGACTCGACGGACCGAAAATCGGCCAGACGATGTAAAAACCGTGGCCCGCGCCATAAAGCGCGAGCGTATGCCCCAGATCGGTATCCTGCATGGGGATTTGCAGCTCGCCACCGGCGGCAGGATCCATCAATCCTCCGATGCCCCAAACGGTGTTGATGGCAAACCGGCCGGTTTCCGTGGCCATGCCGGTGAAGTCACCCTGCAAAAGGCAGTTCAGCACACGCGCCGGATAGCCCCAGTGCTTGAAGAAATGTTTAACGCTGAGTCGGGCCGGCTCCGGAACAACCGTTTTATAGCCTCTGGCCACAGGCTTTAAAAGCCAGAAATACATCCGATCGTTGAAGGTGTGCATGGCACGGTTGAAGGGCTCAATGGGATCGGCGATGGTGACGCGTTCTTCCTGAAACGTATCCTCGTCTTCATCATAGTAGGCGTCGTCATCAGCAAAAGCGTCTGAAGCCGATGGCGATTGTTTTTGAGCCCCGGAATCCGCGGCCGTTATTGGCGCCGGATCGGAGGTCACTTTCCCGTCCGAAGGTGCAATGGCCGCCCCGGAGGAGGCGGCATGCGCAGAAGGAACCATCAGCAAAAAACTAACGACAAGAATAACGAAATACGATTTCATAAAAAAAGGTCTTATTCTGACTTCACCTTTTTGCGCAGAATCTCCAAAAGATGTTCCGGTGGATTACCGGACAAAATCTCGTTAAACTGCGTCCGGTAGTTCTGCACAAGGCTGACATTTTCAACCACCACGTCATACACCTTCCAGATGCCGTCTTTTAAAATCATGCGATAGGTAATTGGAATTTCTTTGGACGAAGTGACAATTTTCGAGAAAACCTCCGCCTGCTTCTCGGCAATGGCCGTTTCCTTGAAGAAAACAATTTTCTCGTCCGAGTAATCCAGAATCTTGTCGAGATAGGATTTTTCGAGCACCTGCTCAAACAGATCGACGAATTCTTTTCGCTCATCGGGCGTAAATTTTGTCCAGTTGCGCGTGAGCGTGCGGCGCGAAAATTCTATTTCATCAAACATTTCCTTGTAAATGACGCGCAGCTTCTGTGTTTTAATTGCATTGTTGGCAGGGCCCTTGAGCTTGGGATCGCGCAGGACGTCGAGCACCCGGTTGACCGTGGCTTCCACGGTTTGCGTGGGTGTGGCGGCCCACAGGGGCGTGGCGCTCATCAATATCAGACAAAGACCGGCAAGAACAAAACGTTTTATCATACTGGATTCCTCCCTATTTGGCTTCAGTTTTGGCTTCGCCTTTGACTTCGCCAAAGGCATACTTACTGATGAGCTGCTCAATGTCAATCGGCGATTGCGTATCGACAATGACACCGCCTTGGCCCAAAAGCTCGCCTCCGCCACCGGGATCGACATTAAGATACTTGTCGCCGATGAGGCCCTCCGTCTTTATCGACGCGATCGCGTCATCATAGATCCGGATGCCGTTGGTAATCTGCATTTCCACCACCGCCCGGAGGTTGTCCTGATCCATGCTGATGCGCTCAATTCGCCCGACCTGGATGCCCAGAATGCTGACCGGGTTGCCTTTGCGCAGACCGGAGACGGACGTGAAGTTGGCGGTGATGGTGTAGGTGTCTTTGCCGAAAAAGTTGAAATTCCCCAGCTTGACCGTCATATAGCCGATGCAGATCAGGCCCACGACAACAAAGATGCCCACCACGGTTTCCATTGTGTATTTCTTCATGAGATTTCACTCCCCGGCGGATGCGATATACCGCCCGATTTCTTTTTGTGAATTTTTGGCCGACGCAATGACGGCATTGATATCCTCACCTGAGCGCCCTTCGGCGATGCCGGCACGGAGGATGAGCGCGGCCTGCCCCGATGGCCCGATGGCCCCTAAACCAAGCTCTTTGAGGAAACAGTTTAACACCTCCTGCGCCTCGGCCAGATCCGAATAAGGCAGCAGCGTCAGAAATTCATTTTTTTGAAAACGCGTGGAAAAACCGCCGATCGCACCTAAATGCCGGCTCATCTGTCCACCGAAAGTCGAAACCATTTCCTCGGCGCGGTCAAATCCGCGCGCACGGGCCACCTCGTCCACATTGGCCAGGCTGAAAAAGAAGAGACTGTAATCGCCTGAGCGCGCCCGCCGCATCCGTGTGTGATTGAGCACCTTGAACTGCCGCGTGGAGTACAGACCGGTGAGTTCCTTTTGCAGCGACTCAAGGCTCTGAATGACTTCCTCCATGAAGGGATGGTCGAAATCTTCGAGTTCCTCAGGTGGGCCCTGAAAGACAATCTGCTTGTCGTAAAGGGCCAGAATCCGGTTGGAGATAAAATAGACGTCAGGAATTTCGTGACTGACTAAAATCGCCGTGAAGTTGAACTTGCGCTGATACTGGGCGATCATGCTCAAGATGGCGTTTTTACGCACCGGGTCCTGGCCGGTGGTGGGCTCGTCAAAAAGCACGATCTGCGGATCAGTAATGAGCGCACGCGCCAGCGCCGCCCGCTTCTGCATGCCGCCAGAGAGCTCCGACGGATAGCTGTTCACTGCTTCCGTCAGTTCCGTCTGCTCGATGCGAGCCATGACGCGCCTGTGAATTTCGGCCTTCTTCAGGCGCATGGTTTCCCGAAGCGGCATGGCGATGTTGTCATAGACCGTCAGTGAGTCGAAGAGTGCATTTCCCTGAAACATATAACTGATTTTCGAAAAAGCGGAATCCGGATCGAATTTTTTCACTGAGCTGATGGGCTGACCGCGAAACAGAATCACGCCGTCATCCGGCTGCAAAAGCCCGATGATGTGCTTGAGCAGAACGCTTTTTCCCGAGCCGGAAAGCCCGATGATCGTGGTGATCTGGCCCTCATAAATCTTGAGATTCACGCGGTCCAAAACGGTGCGATCGCCGAAGCGTTTGGTCACATTTGAAAATTCAATCAGCGGCGTATCCATGGATCCTCTTTAAATCAAAAGCGACGTCACGACATAATCCGAAACCAGAATCAGCACGCACGAGACCACTACGGCCGATGTTGTGGCCAGGCCCACGGCCTGTGCACCGTGACTGTCCGTGCGCATATGCGCGTAATAGCCCTGATAGCAGCAGACGGTCGCAACAATAATGGCAAAAACAATGGACTTGACAAAGCCATTGGTAATGTCGCTCATCACGACATAAATTTGCGTGGAGTGCCAGTAAACCCCGGCATTGAGTCCCAGAATCCACACACCGGATATGTATCCGCCCACGATGCCGATCAGATCAAATACAGCCGTTAAAATGGGAAAGCTGATGATGGCCGCGGTGATCTTGGGGCTGACAATGTAGCGCATGGGATTGATGCGCATGGTGTGCAGGGCGTCAATCTGTTCGCTGATGCGCTGAATGCCGATTTCCGCCGCAATGGCGGACCCGGCGCGCGCAGTGATCATAATGGCGGTAAGCACCGGCCCGAGCTCCATGATGAGCGAAAGCGCTACGAGGGAACCCACCGCGCCCTCCGCGCCAAATTGCACCAGCGCGTGATGCGCCTGCAAGCCCAGAACCATGCCGGTAAAGAGACTCACCAGGAGGATGATCGTAATGGATCGCGCGCCGATGTAATAGACTTGTGCGACTGTTCGGGAAAACTGATTGCGGCTGAAGGTCTCCAGAAGCGCAAGCCCCAGAAAGATGGCCGCCGCACCCAGATTATTGACCCAGGCGATGGCGGTTCGACCAATCGCAGCAAAAGGACGCGACAAAATCGACACGGGGTAACTCGTCAGGGTGGATGTAGAATTTTCGAGTTGTCTTTCAGCCATCGCCATGAATCGCAATCCTTATCCGTTGAAGTTGCGGAAGCATAGCATCGGCCCGAATATTTGACAAGTCATTCCGAAAGCGAGAATTTTCAGAGAAAGATTACAGAGAATGGATTTCAAAAAAGTCCATTTGCGTGGATAAGATATTACGAATATTGTCCGTATCTGTGCTGACAAACCGAAGGCACACACCACAGTCGGAACTGAGCTGCCTCGGCACGGGAATCAATTTGCAGGGCAGTTCGGCCGCCTTGACCAGTTTTTCCGCGCGAAGCGCATGGCTGACGGATTCAAAAAGCGCAACGCTGAAGGGTTCCTGCTTTGTCATAGCGCCTGACCCAGTCGCTTTGCCACGAGCGCCTGAACGGCCCGCGCCGCCTCGTCCACATCCTCGTTCGTGTTAAAAAAGCCAAAGCTGAAGCGAATCGTTCCCTGCGGAAAGGTCTTGAGCGTCCGGTGCGCCGACGGCGCGCAATGCAGGCCGGGGCGGCATAAGATACCGTATTCTTCCTCGAAGAAGAGCGAGGCATCCGACGCGGTCACGCCCTGGAGATTAAACGACACAACGGCGGTTTGCCGCGCTGCGTCGTCCGGGCCGTAAATCGTCACCTGTGATCGCAGATCCCTAAGCGTATCCAGAAAGCGGGCAGTAAGTTCCAGTTCCTTAGATCGAATCTGATGGATCGATTGATTCGTGATAAAATTCAGACCCGCGCAAAGGCCCGCAAACCCAAGTGCGTTGGGCGTGCCGCTTTCGTATTTGTCCGGCATGAAATCCGGATGGACTTCAAACTCGGACCGGCTGCCGGTGCCGCCCATCATCAAAGGCGAAATCTTTTTTTCCAACCCCTTGCGGATGTAGAGCCCCCCCGTTCCCTGCGGGCCGTAAAGCGACTTGTGCCCTGTAACCGCCAGTAAATCAATATGCATTTCTTCGACATCAATGGGCAAGACACCTGCGGTCTGCGCCGCATCCACGCAAAACAGCACGCCGTCTCTTTGGCGCACCATCGCGCCGACCTCGGCCACAGGCTGAATCGTTCCGGTGACGTTCGAGGCATGTGTCATCACCACCAGTTTTGTGTTTTTCCGAAACGCTTTCTCTAGATCGTCGGGGTCGAGCTCGCCTTGCGGCGAGCAGTCCACAACGGACAGATCGACGCCAAGCGACTCCAGATGCCGAAGCGGCCGCATGACGGAGTTGTGCTCCATGCTGGTAGTGATGGCGTGATCACCGGGCGCAAGCGACCCCAGGAGGGCGATGTTGAGCGCTTCGGTGGCATTTTTTGTCAAAACCACGCGAAGCGGATCATCAATATTGAACAGACCGGCGAGCGCTTCACGCGTTTCATACATCACGCGCCCAGCGTCAATGGATCGCCCATGCCCCGAGCGACCGGGATTGGCCCCGATCTCGGACTGGAACGTTTGCATGGCGGCAAGGGTCTCGGGCGGCTTGGGAAAGGACGTCGCCGCGTTGTCCAAATAAATTGTTTTCATAAGCGTCAAACGTTTACCCCCGGCGCGTGCTTGAAGTCAAGCGCGGACCGGGGGTGGATTTAAAATATTTAATGCAACATCAGGCCTTCGTCAGAGTGATGACAATGTCATTTCCATCGGCACGAGCCGCGGCCTTGAGTCCCCGGCGAGCGGCCAGGCGCGAAACATTTTCTTTGGCCACTTCATTATCTACTAATATTTCCAAATCAGTGCTTCCTGTGGCAATGGCCTTATCCACCAGCACAACCGGCTGCGGACAGGAAAGCCCTCTTGCGTCAATGCGTTTTGCTGACATGTTTCTCCTCCCCCTTTTTTCAGGCAGACACCTTGTCTCGTTGCGTCAATCCAATCACCAGACAGAAAATCAATCCGATCACCACCGCAGCAGGCCCGAATGCAGCCGCACCGGCCGGTGAACTCGCAATGGAAAAGTTATGCGCAAGCCCCGCGCCGACAATCATGCCCAGCGCAAAGATTGCCGCATCCATGTCGCCTTCGCCGGACAAAAAGAGCTGCCGTCCCGGACAACCGCCCGCCAGCGCAAAGGCAAGGCCCGCCAGCGTCATCCCTAAAAAGTTCCAGATATGCGCCGTATGCGCCACCGGCTGCTTTTCAAAACCGGGGTGAAACTGCCCCAGAATCAAATTAGTGATAAACGCAAAAACCAGAAGCGCGGCCACACCGCTGACCAGATGAAAATCTTTGATCAGCATCACGTCGCGAAACGCGCCCATTGTGCAAAACCGGCTGCGCTGCGCCAAAGCGCCAATGGCCAGACCAGCGATAAGGCTGACCAGCACGGGTGCATATTGTGAGCCGGGTCCTTTAACACTAAAGAAAATCGGACCATTGGGCGAGAAGGACACTTTAAAGACCAAAAGCAGAAAAAGCCCGACCATCAGGGCGGGAAAAACCCATCCGCTGGCTTTTCGCTGCGGGTAGGAGCGCCCCAGGCTGTAGCCGTATTTCAAAAACATCACGCCAATGAAAATGCCGAAGACGAGCCCCAGAATGCCCAAAATGGCGTTTCCGTCACCACCCGCGAGCCGCAGAATTGCCCGCCAGGGGCACCCCAGAAACACCAGCGCACCCATCATCGCGAAAATGCCCAGAAAGAAGCGGATCAGCGGAGAAGACCCGCCGCGCGGCTTGTATTCGCCGGCAATCAGCGCCGCGATAAAGGCGCCCACAACAAAACCCATAATTTCCGGTCGCAGATACTGGACCACATCGGCCCGGTGCAGACCCAGAGCGCCCGCAATGTCGCGCTCGAAACAAGCCACGCAAATGCCCATGTTGGCCGGATTACCGAAATACTGTAAGAGCGCGGCTAAAACGCCAATCACCGCCCCGATGGCGATGATGCCCCAGCGCGATGAAAATACATTCTTCATATAGCCCCCCTTTATTAAAGTTGCGATTTATTAACAAGTTGAACGGGCAAAAGCAAATTCAAAAGATTTATAAAGGGATACCATTTATAACTTTCTGGAATACTGAATCGAACACAAAAAGAAATGTCCCCTGCCGGAATAACCGGCAGAGGACATTGACTGAAATTAGATCGCCTGATTAGATGGGGTGACAGAAAACGTCAAAGGCGATCCCGAGTTTGACAGCAAGAAAAATAATATTCTGCCAAAACAGTTAGTTACAGGC
>CAZSQS010000084.1:0-13912 GCA_964608995.1 uncultured Smithella sp.
TTAAGTTGGCCCCCGCCGTAGCGGTGATTCTGTTCGTTGAGACAATTCTGAACGGATTGCTGGCGTTCCCGCTTACCGTTCCGTTCAAAATCGTTGACGCAGAAGTCGTGTAAATCCGGCCGTCGGGCAAACTGCTGCCACTGTTGATGGTTGTTGAACCCGTAGTATTGAGAGTAAAATTACTGTTTGTGTTATTGAAAACGGTTCCCGATAACGTATTCACTGAGAAAGCACTGTTGTTGTTGAGAGTGGTTGGTCGCGTGGTAAAGAGAGTAAAACCGCTGTTTCCTGTTAGCGTGTTGACAGTCGTTCCGTTGGCAAGGCTGTAAACAAAAAAATCTGAAGAATTATTGACCGTTATAGATAATGGATTGTTTGTTGCGAAAAAGATAAAATTAGACGCGCCTTCAAAAGGCGATACCGTCTGCCCAAAGGTCACTTTGTTGTTTGGGCCTCCTGTGTAAATATTAACGGGGGGTTTGGGGCTCATGGGAGTGCCAATGTCTCTTATTCCGTAAATGGTTATATTTCCCACACTGGAGGCAATCACAATATCCGTACATGCCGTAAGTTGCGTGGCCAGATTCAACGTATTGTTTGACCACGTACAATATGTTCCTGGTAAAGGAGACGGCAGTACAGGCAAGGGCGGAATGGTCAACGCGGGAATGCTGATTATCGGAATGCCCAAATTGTTGGTCAACTGCAGAAAATCCATATCCTGGACATCATCGCTTGGATCAGTGGGCGTGGCGTTTCGATTCCAGCCGTAATCAAATTCAAAAAAGTCCAGAAGACTGGTGTTGCAACGCGTATTGCCGAATTTATTAAAGCATTGCACTCTGAAAAACATTCTCGACAAATCCCCCTGGTCCATATTAACTATGGCGGGATTTCCGTAAAGCCCCGTTGACGTCCCATTCGTTGCGCTGTTGGTGCTGCAATCATTCTGTGGTACAGTCGCATTGACTGTCCCTGCCGCAACAAACGCAGGCACCAGGCAATCATCATTAGGATCGGTAGCATCAACAACATCACAACCGGAGAGCCTCGCGCCGCCAAGCGTCGCGTTCACATTGCCTCGGACTGTGTAAAGCCCCGCCCCGTAAAATCCCTGAAACAAAGCGGTTTTCACTACACTGGACGAGTTATTCGATGGACGATCCTTTCCCTCCGAACTTAAAAACCAGAGGTTTCTGCCGCCAAATTCAATCAGGGTTTTATACGTCGGAACTCCAATATTTCCGGTAATTTCCGAAGTGGTTCCACCTGTTCCCGCCTGATTGATTCTATCCAGCGCGTCCATCAGGCCCGCGTTGGCCGCTTTTTCGGCCAGATTCAGATTCATATCCGCCTTGGTCATCTTGACACCGGTCGTGGCAATGTAGAGGCCTGTGGAGCCAATCAGAAAAATGACCAGTGACAATACCAGCACGGTAACCAGCGAAAAACCTTTTTGATTCATTTTTACCCTCCGGTTTTCTATCTATCCTGTAACTTTGCCGACGGCCTCCGGCCGTGTTGATTATCTGGCAAAAAAACGTTGCACATCCATGGTTTTTCCTTCCTGCCCACGCGCCTGAAAAGTGGCCCAAACGCCATTGCCCTGCGCGCGAAGCTTGAAAGAGTTGACGGGAACGAGAGGCTGTGCTGACTCTACTGCATTACACGTTGCGGCCATATCCGTTGCCTCCATGTAAAGCCATAGTCTATTGTTATCGGCTGGGAAATTCTGGCAAAATATTCTGATGCGGTGCGGCACGCGAAGCAACACCTCACCGCCTTCCATTGGGTAGGTTGTCGTCAAGGCGCCGCCAGCATCCATCCAGGATCCCCCCTCGACCACCGTCGTATTCACCGATACCGTAGAATTCGGCAGAATCGTTCCGTCGGTGCAAAAAGCATTGTTAGTTGAAAGGTCATTGAGCTTGAAAATAAGCGGCGTATTGCTGGCGGGAGTTTGCTGATCCACAAGAAACCGCGCGCCTCTTTTAATATGGTAGCAATTTTGCTCTGAAGATGCGCTTAGCCGGCAGCTTTTTATGTCCATCACCGCCGGATTGGCCATTTGCGGATTGTAAACAAATCCATTCCCCGCCAGATTTGCGTAGAAAACGGCTTCGTCGCAGGGACTGCCGGTCGTAATGGTGATGCAGATGGAACTGGGCGGTGGATAGGCATAGGTGCCACTCACAGCGCAGCTTTGGACTTGAGTGCACACAAGCGGGTTGGCCGCATTGAAACAGGGGGTGGAGGTCCCCCAGCGCTGAAAGATCCATTCCAGTTGCGCCATACCGGTTAATCCGGTTTCCTTGGTATCGGCAATTTCTTTTACGCTGTTGAAGGTCTTAAGCGACGTGGTAAAAAGCCCCGTCATCATCGCAATGACCAGAGCGCTCATGAACATCGCAATCATTAACTCAACCAGCGTGAATCCTTTATGGCCTGCTTTGTATGACGTTTTCGCCATATCACCCCCCCCTATGGTGTATCCCCTGGGAAATTACAAATCCAGTCTCTTAATTCCATTGTTTTTCCATTAATCGTAGCGGTTGAGACAATCTCGGTACAGGCACTGGCGCCTGATCCCATGGCTGGGGCCGTAGCCGGCAGAGACCCTGTAAACGTAACGGTGACGCTGGCCGTATAGCCTGCGCACGGCACGGACAACGTAGTGGCCACCGGATTTGCCCGGACGGTTTCAATGCCTGATGAGGCGGCCTGCAAAAGACAAGTTCGAAGCACGTCCTGCCGGGTTGTTTTGGCAAACATCGTAATCATGCCCAGAGACGCAAAAGCCGCCGTGGTGACAAGTAAAAGTGCAATGAGCGTTTCGATTAGCGTAAAGCCTCTTTTGCCTTTGAAGCGATTTTCTGTTTTTCGACGTCTGTTTTTCATCATGGACACCCGCCTGAACCTTTCTCTATCCGAATTGCCCCAAACCGGCTGATAGAGGCCTTGAGATATTTTTCCGATTCCAGGCTGACACAGGCATTCCCCTTAATCGCGGCAAAACCGCGCGGGTCGAAAGACGCGCCGTAACCGGACAACAAAACAAAACTTTCGTCTATCTTGATGCTGTTTAACTCAGTCCCCAGACACATATTGCTTCTTTGTTCGCCCATGTTGATCATTCGCAGCGTCTTGTTGGGGCCGTCAATGCACAGACCGATATTTTTGGAACGTTCCATGGCCGTCACTTTGGCTGACTTGATAAGGTATTCCACACTCAGGGCGTGTTCTTTGAATTTGTAATTCCGATAGTAGGCCATGAAGGATGGCACGGCAATGGCCGCGACGATGGCGATGATGGCAATCACAATTAATATTTCAAGCAGCGAAAAACCCCGATTGTTGTTCATTGGAATAGATTCCTCATGAAGTTTATTCTAAAATTATAAGCAAATATTACGCCATACCCCTAACATTTTAATCATTATATTTTGCTCTTTGTATCGCCGCTCTTGCGCCACCCCTCAAAATCCATACAAAATCAAATTCAGAAAGCTCTCGCCGAAAAAGATGTAGGCCACTGCCGCCGCTGATAAAAACGGTCCGAAAGGGATGGCGTATTTTGTATCCTTTTTCTGGATAATCATGGCCGCTACACCAATGACGGCGCCGGCGAGAGAACTGGTTAAAATCACAAATATCAACGACTTCCATCCGAAAAAGCCGCCAATCATCGCCAAAAGCTTGATGTCGCCGCCGCCCATGCCCTCGCGCTTGGTAAAAAATTCATATCCGAAGGCAATGGCAAAAAGGACGCCGCCGCCGACCAGCAACCCGATAAGGGCCTCAAGCCACGGCACTTTGACTATAAAAACAGCCGCCAGAAAGAAAACGGGAATGCCCGGCAAAGATAACACATCGGGGATGATCTGATGGTCCAGATCAATAAACGTAATAATAATCAATACGGTGGTAAAAACGAAGAAGACGAGAAAATTCAGGCTCAGGCCAAACTTCAAGAAAAGCAGCAACGCCATGACGCCGGTGAGCAGTTCCACCAGCGGATAGCGCCAGGAAATTCCGGCCCCGCAGTCGCGGCATTTGGCGCGCAGAATCATAAAGCTGAAAATGGGGATATTGTCATAAAATCGCACGGGGTTTTGGCAATGCGGGCAGAAGGAACGCGGCTTGACAATGGATTTGTTTTCGGGAATGCGATAGATGCAAACATTCAAAAAGCTGCCGACGACGGCGCCGAAGATAAAGGCGAAAACGGTGAAAAGTATTTGTAATTCTTCCATTTATCACAACCCACCACGGGAAGGTTACTTTTTCGCGATGGAAAATCCAGCGCCTTAGAGTTTTAAAAAAATACCTTTTCCTGTCATTCCCGCGAAGGCAGGAATCTAGAATAATTCGAAAATAGTGGATTCCCTCCGGATGTTTACCCGGCGCATGTCGGGCGGGAATGACCATATTGTCGATGTTGCGTCATTATGCGAAGGTCTCGCCTTTTAAGGCAGCCGCCCATTGACCGCCTTCATCCTGTCGCCCAAAAGCCAGAGGCTTTTTATCTGACCTGCTCCAATAAGCGACGAGTTGTTTTGATTCGCATTTTGTTGCAAGCCTTACAATTTTTTCGGCAAAAGTCAATAATTTTATGGTGATTATCATCACCAAACGCCACTAAATCCTCTTCCGGGACAAATTACTTTACAAGCGCGTGATCCTTGAGGTAATAAACATTTCATGAATGATGAAGCCTACATGAAACTTGCTTTGAAGCTGGCGGCCAAAGGCCGGGGCTACGCAAGCCCCAACCCGATGGTTGGCGCGCTCATCGTAAAAAACGGAAAAATTATCGGCCAGGGCTATCATGAGTGCTGCGGACTGAACCACGCCGAGGTTAATGCAATACAAAGTACTACAAAAAATGTGGCAGGTTCTACATTATACGTCACTCTGGAGCCGTGCTGCCATCACGGGAAGACCCCTCCCTGCACGGATCTCATCATCCGGCATAAAATCCGGCGCGTGGTTATCGGCTCGACGGATGCCAACCCGCTGGTCTGCCGCAAGGGGGTCAGCTGCCTGGAAAGTGCCGGTATTGAGGTGCTAACCGGCGTGCTGGAAAAGGAATGCCGGGCGCTTAACGAAGTCTTTTTTTCCTTCATGGAAACCGGCCTGCCGTTTGTCACAATCAAATACGCTTCGACGCTGGATGGGCGCATCGCGACAAAAACCGGTTCATCTCAGTGGATCAGCTCGCCTGGCTCCCTGACGTTTGCGCATCAACTGCGGGCTCAACATGATGCGATTCTGGTGGGCATCGGCACGGTGATTCAGGACAATCCCACGCTGACGGTGCGGCGGGTGCGGGGCCGGAATCCCTTAAGGATCGTTGTTGATTCTAAACTGAAAATCCCCATGGACGCCTCTGTGATGAAAAATCTGACCGATGCGCCCACGTTGATTGCCACGGTTCAAAAATCCTCGCATCAATCATTTCAAAAGCTCGCCGCGGCTGGCGCCCAACTGCTCACCGTCCCTTCGGATGGCCACGGACAGGTTGATCTGAAAAAACTGCTGCCGCTTCTGGCGGCGCGCAATATTTCATCGGTCTTAGTCGAAGGTGGCGCGCAAATCATCACATCCGTGTTGAAAGCGAATCTGGCCAATCGCGTGGTGGCCATCATCGCGCCCAAAATTATCGGCCGGGGGATTGAAGCGGTTGGAGATTTGAATATCCGGAAGCTCGATGACGCAAAAATTTTGTCGGTTCGACACATTCTGAAAAAAGGCAGCGATGTGATTATTGATGCTCGCCTGATGCCTCCATCAGATGCTTCGCGGCCTTGATACCGTCGAGCGCTGAGGAGATAATCCCCCCCGCATAGCCTGCGCCCTCGCCACAGGGATAAAGCCCTTGTACATTCTCGCTTTGGCCATCGATGGCGCGGCAGATACGCACGGGCGAAGAGGTTCGCGTCTCCACGCCAATCAGGTGCGCCTCTTCGGAGATAAACCCCGGCATTTTCCGGTCAATCGCCGGAAGTCCCTTGCACAGCGCGTCGGATACAAAGGGCGGTAGCACCTCATCGAGGCATACGGGCTTCACACCCGGCAAAAAACTGGTTTGCCCGATCCGTCCCGAGGCTTTGCGCTTCACAAAATCCACAAGCCGCTGAGCCGGCGCAAAATAGTTGCCGCCCGCCGCGACAAAGGCTTTTTCTTCCCAATGCCTGCGAAACGCCAGGCCATCGAGCGGATGGCCATCCGGCGCAAAATCGTTCACGCCAACATTCACCACCACGGCGCTGTTGGCAAACGCGCCATCGCGGCCCAGATCGCTCATGCCGTTGGTGATGATTGCGCCGGGAGAGGCACTGCAACCGATCACCTGCCCGCCCGGACACATGCAAAACGTATAAACGGAACGATCAGGCGAGCCTCCGGATGCCGTGACAAAATATTCGGCAGGCGGGAGTTTGGGATGTCCCGCCCAGCGGCCATACTGCATAGCGTTGATATGCGCCTGCGGATGTTCAACGCGCACGCCCACGGCAAACGGTTTGGGCGTCATCTTCACGCCGCGGCGAGAGAGCATGGCATAGGTGTCATCGGCGCTCTGGCCAATGGCCAGAATCACGAAATCCGCTTCAATTTCCTCCCGATCGTTGACAATCAATGACGCGATTGCTCCCTGACGGATCATGACATCTGTCAGTTGCGTCTCAAACCGGATGTCGCAGCCGGAGGCCAGCAGTTTCGCGCGCAGGTTGATCAGCACTTTTCGTAACCGGTCCGTCCCGATGTGGGGTTTGGCATCCGTTAAAATTGACGCAGGCGCGCCAAGATCAACCAAAACGTGCTTCACCCATCCGGCCAGGGGATTTTTACTGCGGCTGGTCAATTTGCCATCGGAAAATGTTCCCGCGCCGCCTTCCCCGAACAAAACGTTACTTTGCGGATTGAGTTCCCCTTTTTGCCAGAATTGCTCCACATCGGAAATGCGTTTTTCAACGGGGCGTCCCCGTTCTAAAAGCAGCACCTGCGCCCCCTGCAAAACCAGCGTATAGGCCGCAAACAGGCCCGCCGGACCG
Source organism: uncultured Smithella sp. (assembly GCA_964608995.1). Classification (GTDB taxonomy): domain Bacteria; phylum Desulfobacterota; class Syntrophia; order Syntrophales; family Smithellaceae; genus UBA8904. The sequence goes on from CAZSQS010000084.1 coordinate 7,056, forward strand.
CTGCCGACCACGACAATCGGTTTGCTCTGCGGAAATTTCCCGGATCCGGGCTCAATAATCGGATCCGCAAGAGCGGTTTCGTCGGGCATCAAGCGCCTTGCGGATCACGCCAAGCGAAAGAATATCGCCAATACCTATCCCCAAAGCCTGCGCCGCCTTGTCGGTAAGTGTTGCCTCTGATTCATCCAGCGCGAGCTTTATGCCATCAAGACGGATCATCTTCATATTTCTCCATTGCAAAAACTCGGTGCATGCTATAGGGAAAAGCAAATCTCAAATACAGTATTCGATTCAGGACTTGTTATGCCGTGGTATGCCGTCCACACGAAAAGCCGACATGAATACAAAGCCCACACGGGCCTCTTGCAAAAAAATCTGACGTCGTTTCTACCGGAGATGGAAGTCTGGAGCAAGCGAAAAGACCGTAAAAAGAAAATATCCATCCCCCTGTTCCCCGGTTATATTTTTATTCAAGCCACGCTCGACAATGAAACCAAGCTGGCGATCCTGAAAACCTATGGCGTCGTGCGGATTCTGGGAAAAAAGGAAAACGCGGAACCGATTCCCGTGCCGGATGTTAAGATTGAAGCGATTCAACGCCTGCTGGTCAAAAAGGTGGAAATTTTTACGATGCAGTATCCCAAAGCGGGAGAACCTGCCCAAATTATTGACGGCCCCTTCGCCGGCATTGTGGGCACCGTGCTTCAAAGCGATCCGGAAAAGGAATTGTTTGTTATATCCATCGACTTGCTGCAACGCTCCGTCGCCATCAAACTCGAAGGTTTTCAAGTGAGCAAAATTTAGGCCTCCTCTTTGTTTTGCCCCGCCGGATCTGAAAAAAACTTGACATTCTCAACGTTATGCGCAAGATAGCATCCGCCTGGCGGCTAAAGACCCAGGCAAAAAGAAACGGGGTTCAATCGTGAAAGGTCATATTTCGATAAAAAAAGATTTATGCAAGGAGTGTCACCTCTGCATTCATTTCTGTCCGAAGGGCCATATCATGCCCTCCCGGGAATTCAACATTCAGGGCTATCACCCCGTGTGCATCGACGAAACAAAAGAATGCAACGGCTGCGGGGTTTGCGCAACGATGTGTCCGGATGTCGCCATCGAGGTCTATCGTGAATAAAGTTTTAATGTCGGGAAACCATATCATCGGGGAAGCGGCCATCCGCGCGGGATGCCGTTTTTATGCGGGCTATCCGATCACGCCGCAAAACGAGCTGACGGAATACATGGCCGAACATATCCGCAACGCCGAAGGCGGCGTGTTTATCCAGTCGGAAAGCGAAGTGGCGGCCATCAACATGATCGCCGGATCTTCCGCGGCGGGCTGCCGGGTCATGACGTCCTCGTCGAGCCCCGGAATTTCACTCAAACAAGAAGGCATCTCCTCCATGGCGGCCTGCGAGCTTCCCGGCCTGATCGTCAACATCATGCGTGGCGGCCCGGGCCTGGGCAACATCCGCCCCTCGCAGGGCGATTATTTTCAGGCCACCCGGGGCGGCGGTCACGGCGACTACCGCACGATCGTGCTCGCGCCGGCCACTGGCCAGGAGCTGGCCGATCTGACCATGGACGCCTTTGATCTGGCTGATAAATACCGCACACCAGTGATGATTCTGGCCGACGGCATGATGGGACAGATGATGGAGCCGGTCATTTACAAAAAAGCCAAGCCCCGCCAGTATCCGGAAAAATTCATGTTGCGCGGCGCGGGCGAGGGTAAAAGCAAATTCATCCGCGGACTCCTTTTGGATCCGGTGGACAGCGAAGAGCATAACTGGAAACTCGCGCGCAAATACGAGGTCATTGTCGAAAACGAACCGCGTTTTGAAGAACATCGCACCGAAGACGCAGATATCATCATTGTCGCTTATGGAACCGCCGCACGCATCGCCAAGGGCGCGATCAAGCGACTGCGTGACCACGGCATGAAAGTGGGGCTTTTCCGCCCGATCAGCCTCTGGCCCTTTCCCGAGCTGAAACTGCGTTCGCTTTCCGCCTCCGTCAAAAAGTATCTCGTTTTTGAAATGAGCACGGGGCAAATGCTCGAAGATGTGCGGCTCGCCCTTCAGGGATACGCCGATATTGAATTTCACGGGCGGCCGGGCGGCGCTGTGCCGACACCCTCGGAACTGGCCAACGTCGTTGCCAAAATCTACAATAAGAAGGGTTGACGGCTCGTTATTATTGATTGAAGGATCGGATCAACATGTCAAAAATTGTTTTTTCACACCCAAAGAGTTTAAAGCACAATATTTTCCACTACTGCCCGGGATGCGGACACAGCATCGTCCATCGCGTCGCCTGTGAAGTCATCGATGAGATGGGCATCCGCGGCATTACCATCGGCGTACCTCCCGCGGGATGCGCGGTTCTGGCCTATAATTATTTCGACATCGATATGATTGAAGCGCCACACGGCCGTGGTCCGGCAATGGCCTCTGGCATCAAGCGCTCGCTACCCGACCGCGTCGTTTTTTCCTACCAGGGAGACGGAGACCTGGCCGCCATCGGCCTGGCGGAAAGCTTCCACGCCGCCAATCGTGGCGAAAACATCACGGTGATCTTCATCAACAACGCCGTCTATGGCATGACGGGCGGCCAGATGGCCCCAACCACCATGCTCAACCAGAAAACGACGACCAGCCCCGCCGGAAGAACGCAGACGCTCGATGGCTATCCGGTTAAAGTATCTGAAATCTTTTCGAATATCGGCGGTGTCACATATCTGGAGCGATGTTCCGTCAGCACGCCCGCCGGTGTCAATAAAACCAAAAAAGCAATCAAAAAAGCCTTTCAGTGCCAGATAGATGGTTTGGGCTTCTCCATGGTGGAAATTCTCTCCATGTGCCCGACCAACTGGAAGATGTCTTCGATTGATTCATGCAAATGGATTGACGATGTGCTGGGCAAAGAATTCCCTCCCGGTGTTTACAAAGATGAAATTGCCGCTAAGAAAGCAGAGGGCCGGCCATGATCACGAAAGCTTTCTTTTCCGGATTCGGCGGCCAGGGCGTTTTAATGATGGGCGTCTCGCTTGCGCAAAGCGCGATGAACAATGGGCTTCATGTGACCTATCTTCCCGCCTACGGGGCGGAGATGCGCGGCGGCACGGCCAACTGCACCGTGGCGCTGGGGGATGAGGAAATCGCCTCCCCCGTGGCATCGGAACCGGATTATCTGGTGGTGATGAATTCCCCGTCTCTGACGACTTTCCAAAACAAGGTGAGTGCCGGCGGAACAATTTTCATCAATTCATCCATCATCGAGGCACGCCCCATCCGCCGCGACGTCATCACCATCTGCGTCCCCTGTGCCGATATCGCGCAGGACTTGGGCAACACCCGCGTGGCCAACATTGTCATGATGGGCGCATTTATAAAAAAATCAGGCGTGGTTCCACCCGAGATTTATCTCAAAACCCTGGAGACGATCATGGGCAGCCGCAAAAAAAGCCTGGCCGAGATCAATCGCAAAGCATTTGCCGCCGGTTTCGAGTACATTTAGAAACGAATTTTTAAGGATACACACTATGGCCGTCAAACAAATATCCGTCTTGCTGGGAAACATTCCCGGCGCTTTCGCCAAACTCACGCACATCCTGGATCTGGAAGATATCAGCACCGTAGCCGTATCGGCCGCCAGCATCGAACATGACAGCCGGGTGCGGCTGGTCGTCAACGATCCCGATCGGGCCGCGGCGCTTCTGAGCAGTTTCAATTTTGATTTCGAAATTACGCCCGTCCTGGCAGCGGAGGTTCCACTCCACGCAGGCGGCATCAACGCCATTTTAAAACCCCTGTCCAAGGGAGACATCAACCTTCTTTATTTATACACGACTATCAACCGCATCGGAAAAGAAACCATCCTGATTCTGGGCGTCGATAAACTCGAAGAAGCCAGAGAAATCCTCTCGGAAAACTGGATTCAGCTCATCGGAGACGAGATTTATTCCATTCCCTGATTACACAAAAGGAAGCGATCATGCCGGTGTCTTCGGAAAAAGAAAAAGCGCTGGCCGCGAGAATGCAGGCGCTTGGCGTCTCTGAAAGCGACTTTGAGGAATCTTTCGTCCGCTCCTCCGGCCCCGGCGGCCAGAAAGTCAACAAAACATCTTCCTGCGTTCAACTTCTGCACATTCCCACCGGCCTTTTTGTTAAATGTCAGATAGAAAGGTCGCAGACGCTCAACCGCCACCTGGCGCGCCGCCTGCTGCTGGATAAAATCGAAGAACAGCAAAAAGGTTTTATCGCAGCCCAAAAAGAAATTATCGAAAAAATACGCCGTCAGAAAAGAAAGCGCAGCGCGCGGGCCAAAGAAAAGATGCTGGCGGAAAAACACAAGCGCTCGGAAATCAAAATGCTCAGAGGAAAAACACCGGAAGAATAAAAAAGGGAGAGAAAGTCGATGTACGCTCCCCCTCCCTGTTTTATAATATCAATAAAATTTTAGCCGCCGATAACAACCTTGACCAGCGGATTCGCGTAAAGAACGATCAGCGCGATAACCAGCGCGTAAATCGCCAGAGATTCGATCATGGCCATACCGACCATCATGGTGAGAAGAATTTTACCCTGAGCTTCCGGATTTCTGCCAACTGCATTCGTAGCGCCATTCAAGCCCTGGCCCATACCATTGCCGGTTCCGATGGTGCCAAAAGCGATGGCCAGACCAGCGGCTATAAGCGAACAACCGACCACAATGGCGTTCGTGTAATCAATCGCGCCACCGGCGGCTTCCGAAGCGGCTTCCGGGGAGGCCAGAACAAAAGGAGCGGACAAAATCACCAACGCCATTGCCAATACTGAACTCATTAAACTCTTTTTCATTTAATTTCTCCTGTATTTAGTTTTTTTATGATCCGGCCGAACCGTCAGCTCACTGATTTTTCCACACCCCCTTTCCTCAGTACAATTTCGACGACTACCGGTCATTTTGGAATGTTTTAAACGATAGACAAACCGCTTGTCAAGTCCTATTTATTTTTTAGTCAGGCAATCCTTGATTTTCCACGTCAATAACGATAAAGGACAACCATCATGAACGCTTTCAATTTCCAGCAAATGCGCGCCGCAAGGCTCCTTCAGAAGGATATTCCCCTGGTCAGCCGACCGTTTGCGCAAATCGCGGAGCTGTCCGGCATGACACAAGATGAGCTGATATCTTGGCTCAAGGCGCTATCCGAAAAAGCTGTTTTAAGAAAATTCGGCGCAATTCTCCGGCATCAGCGCGCAGGCTATGGACAAAATGCCCTGGTGACGTGGGCTTTACCGCCAGACGGCATTGAAAAAACCGGCGCCGCCTTTGCCAAACTGGCTCAGGTTTCACACTGCTATGAGCGCAGCCCGTCATTTTTGAATCGCTACAATTTATTTACCATGGTGCACGCGCGTGACTCAGAGATGGCCTCCGTTTTGGACCACATGTCTCAAATCGCGAATTCCCAAGACTTTCTGATTCTGGAGAGCCTTGAAGAATATAAAAAAACATCTCCGGAGTATTTTTAATGATCCCCACTGAAGCGTCTTTTGCCAAGGCCGCCGCCGTCATCCCCGGTGGCGTCAACTCGCCGGTGCGCGCCTGGAAATCCGTCGGCGGCCATCCTGTTTTCGTCAAACGTGCCAAAGGCAGCAAAATATACGATACCGAGGGAAGGCAATACATTGATTACGTGCTGTCGTGGGGGCCGATGCTTCTGGGACACGCTCACCCAGAGGTGGTCAAAGCCATCTGCGAGGCGGCACAAAACGGCGCCAGTTTCGGCGCACCGACGGAGGCCGAAACCCGGATGGCCGAGCTGATCTGTGAAGCGATCCCTTCCATCGAACAGGTGCGCATGACGAGCTCCGGGACGGAAGCAACCATGACGGCCATCCGTCTGGCCCGCGGTTACACGGGCAGAAAGATGATTCTAAAATTTGACGGTTGCTATCACGGCCATGCCGACTCCCTGCTCATCAAAGCTGGCTCGGGCGTGGCAACACTGGGCATTCCCGGATCGCCCGGCATTCCCGAGGATCTGGCCAGACTCACGCTGAGTCTGCCATACAACGACATTGAAGCACTCGAAAAGGCGATGGACGCATACGCCTCCGATCTGGCCGCCGTTATCATCGAGCCGGTTGCCGGTAACATGGGCGTGGTCTTGCCTCGCGAGGGCTTCCTGCAAAAACTTCGCGAGCTCACGAAAAAAAACGGCATTTTGTTGATTTTTGATGAAGTCATCACCGGGTTTCGCTTTGGCTTCGGAGGCTATTCCAATCGAATCGGCATCACACCGGATTTAACTTGTCTGGGAAAAATCATCGGCGGCGGTCTGCCCGTGGGCGCGGTGGGCGGCAAGAAAGAGATTTTGCAGAAACTCGCGCCTTCAGGCGATATCTATCAGGCAGGCACGCTGTCGGGCAATCCGCTGGCGATGGCCGCGGGCATTGCCACGCTTAATCTTCTTAAAGCCAAACAAGATTCCTTCAGCGCTCTGACGGATCAGACGCTTCGTGTTTGTAAAGAAATGAAAATCTTATTTCGCGAAAAAGGGATTCCCGTCTGCATCAACCAATACGGTTCGATGTTCACGGTTTTTTTCCAGGAAGGACCCGTCACCGATTTTACAAGCGCAATGAACTCAGACACCGGCCGATACGCGCGCTTCTTCCATGGTATGCTTCAAGAAGGCGTGTGGCTTGCGCCGTCGCAATTTGAAGCGGCGTTTGTGTCGTTTGCGCATTCCGAAGATGACGCGGATAAAACACTTGAAAGCCTGTCCAATACATTGAAAAAGCTTTAGCCGGATAATGTTGGCTAAAAATTAAAAGTGAACTCTTTAAGAATTAAAAGTGAACACTTTC
>CAZSQS010000085.1:0-13662 GCA_964608995.1 uncultured Smithella sp.
CGAACGCGCCGCCTTGCGGATCGCTCGGGGAGCGATCCCTACATCTTTTTCGATGGCATTTTTGCAGGCAGTGATCGGTCCGCACAAATTCAATTCCACTGAAATGACGGCATCCCGTAGGGAACCGCTCACGAGCAGTTCCCTACAATGACAAAACCCCGGGACCCCGGATAAACCAAACGCCGTAAACATTGATCCCCTGTCCAAATAGCATCACAAACGGTAGGGCGCGTTCCCCCCGAACGCGCCGCCTTGCGGATCGCTCGGGGAGCGATCCCTACGACGTTCAGGCGGATATTAATGTCTGATCGAAGCCCTTTCAACAAACGTTGAAAACAGCAAAATGAGTGAAAATCGTTGACAGCCGCATCCCCACTACGCCGCAAATGTCGCCACCCAGCGGCCGACCCAGTGGGTTACGAAAATGACGACGACGGCAATCAGAAGATGCTCGCCGATAATTTTCCAGGGTTTCTCCCCCTGCACTTTCGCGATGGCGTAGCTTAAAATTGCGAGGATGGACAACCCCCAGACGACACTCACGACAATAGCGGTTTCCAGCGGCAGCAGAAGGACCGGAACAATGAAGGTGAGCGCAAAGCAAAATTTTGCCGCAAACGTGGCAAGCGTGGCGCACCAGACTTCCCAGGTTGTGTGGACGTTTTCCGATTCTTCTGAAACATGAATGCCCAGCGCATCGGAAAAGGCGTCGGCAATGGCAATGGTAATAATGCCGCCCAGAACGATCATCTTCGATCCCGAGCCGGAATTGAGCCCGATCATCAACCCCATCGTGGTGATGACGGCGGAGGTCAGTCCGAACGTAATGCCTGTGCGCAGTGAATCCTTTATGCCTGTACCCTTCATGTGTTTACCCTCCGGAACAGCACCCGGCGCCTCTGTATCTGCGGGCGGGGCGCTTGAGCCTTGTGCGTTCATTGATATGCCTATTTAATCAGGTGCGGCAAAAATAGCGTGATTTGCGGGAAGATCATCAGCAAAACGGCCAGGGCAATCAGCGCGTAGAGCATGCGCAGTGTGCCTTTAAAAATCGTGTGCAGCGGCACGTCGCGGGCAACTCCCGCCACAACATAGGCGTTAATGCCGATGGGCGGCGTGATGACGCCCATTTCCGCCACGATGACGATGATGACACCAAACCAGATGGGATCAAATCCCATCTGCAAGATGACGGGATAAACAATGGGAATGGTCAGCATGATCATGGCCAGAGAATCCATGAGGCAGCCCAGAAACAGGTAAATCAGGATGATAAACAGCATGACAACAAACGGGGGAAGTTGCAATCCGGCCACATACGCGCCGATGTCGGCGGGAATCTGGGTGACGGCCAGAAAATGCCCGAAAACGGTTGCCCCGGCCACGACGACAAAAATCATGCAGGAGATGCGGGTGGTGTCGTAAAGCGCGTTTTTGAGGCCCGTCCAGGTCAGATTGCGGCCGGCCATCGCGATGAGAATCGTGCCGAATGCACCGATGCCTGCGGCTTCCGTCGGCGTAAAAAACCCGCCAAATAATCCGCCCATCACCAGCACGAAAAGAATCAGGGTTTCAATAAGGCCGGACAACGACTTGAAGCGCTCTGTCCACGTGCTTTTCGGACCGCGCGGACCGATTTCAGGACGCATGAATGTCCAGATCAGAATGGAAAGAACGAAAAAACACGACAGAAGGATTCCGGGAAGAATGCCGGCCAGAAAAAGCTCGCCGATGGACTGTTCGGTCATGATGCCGTAAACAATGAAGATGGTGCTGGGCGGAATCAGAATTCCCAGGCTGCCGCCTGCGGCCACCACGCCTGTGGCCAGCGCCGGATCATAGTGGTGCTTTTTCATCTCCGGCAGGGCGACTGACGCCATCGTCGCCGCCGTGGCACTGGTCGATCCGCAAACGGCGGAAAAGGCGGCGCAGGCGCCCACGGTGGCAATGGCAAGCCCGCCGGGCAAATGCCCGAAAAATTTGTGCGCGGCATTAAACAGGCGCCCGCTGATGCCCGCATGAAAGGCGATCTGCCCCATCAGGACAAAAAGCGGAATCACAGTCAGGTTATACGAACTGAAGGTTGCGTAAAAATCACGAATGACCAGATTGGAGGCCGCGCTCCAGGAAACCAGTAATCCAAAGCCCAGATACCCGACGATGGCCATGACAAATCCGACGGGCATCCTCAGAAACATCAGGACAATCAAGACGACAAAGCCGGTAAGGCCGATCATGGCGGGGCTCATGCGTTAAATGTCCTTTGCAGAGATTTGGCAAAGTCTGCGATCAAATGCAGACATAAAAGGGCGGCGCCTGCCGCAATCCCAAAGATGAACGGATAGGCGGGAACGTGAAGCGTCGGGGAGACCTCGCCGGTTTGCCGGATGTCCAGCGCGTAAAGCAGGGCCTGATAGGCAATAATGGCAAAGAGCATGGCGCCCACCAGATTGCAAAAGGCGTCAATGGCCAGTTGGACACGTTGTGGAAGCTTTGACACCACAATTTCAACGGCAATGTGCCCCTTTTCCATGGAGGTGAACGCAAGGGCAAATGAAACGACCAGGGTCCCCAGAAATCCCACCAGCTCGTACGTGCCGGGTATGGGCTTGCCGAACATCCGCAAAATAACATCCGCCGTGGACAAAAGCATCATGGCGATAATAGCAGCGCAGGCAAGGATATTAAAACCCTTGCCTGCGCGGTTGAGATATTTTGTCGGACTGAGCATCTATTTTTCTACAACTATTTACCGGTCTTGGAATGCTGCTTGATTAAAGCCTGAACTTCATTAACAGCCTTTTTGGCGGGCACACCCTTGGCTTCCATGTTTTTAACATATTCATCAACAACGGGGCTTACAGCCTTTTCCCATTTCGCGGCTTCCGCGGGGGACAATTGAATGACTTTATTTCCCAATCCTTCAATAAACTTATATCCTTCTGCATCCGCGTCATCCCAGGCCTTGCCGGAAACGGCAATCCATTCCTGACTGACCTCATCAAAAATGGCCTGCACATCCTTGGGAAGCGCTTCCCATTTTTTCTTGTTCATGACGATGAACATGGCGGTGGTGTAGCCGATATTGGCGCAGTCGATGGTGTATTTGACCACCTGGCCCTGCTTCCAGCCTTTCATGGTTTCTACCGGAGCGATCGTGCCCTGCACAACGCCCTTCTGAAGGGCTTCATATGTTTCGCCCTGGGCCATGGCCACGGAAACAGCGCCGAGGCTTTTGACGATTTTCGAGCTCAGGCCAGTGGAGCGGATTTTCATGCCTTGAAGCTCTTCGAGCGTGTTGACGGGTTTTTGGGTGTGCAGAAGCCCGGGGCCATGTGCGTGGATGTAAAGCAGTTTAACATCGGCCAGTTCCGGCGGATTCATTTTTTTGGCAAAATCGTTGGCCACTTTCGTTGCCACCATGCCGCTGGGATACCCCATCGGCAGATCGAGGGCTTCCACAAGCGGAAAACGGCCGGGGGTGTAGGCGAAGCACGACATGCCGATGTCGGAAATGCCTTTCACAACGCCATCGTAAACCTGGGGAGCCGGAGTCAGAGACCCGCCGGCAAAAATATTGATTTTGATTTTGCCCGCGGTGCGTTTTTCAATTTCCTTGGCCCAGGATTCACCCGCCTTGGCCTGTGCATGCGTGGCTGGAAAAAAGATGCTGTAGGTGAGCGTGGTTTGCGCCCAGACATGGGATGCGCAAAAGACTGTCATTAATAATGCCGCGAAAATGGTGGTCAATACTGCTGAAAAAATCCCTTTCTTCATTTGAAATTCCCCTCCCTTTTATGGTTTTGGTTCCTTGATTTTTTGTAATTCTTCCCGAAAACGCTCCGCTTCGGCCTTGGCCGATTCAATTTCTTCTCTTGCTTTTTCCAGTTCTTCGTCCTGACGATGTCTTTCTTCCCGGATTTTATCCTGAATTTCATCATAGCCGACGTAAATGGCCAGCGCCCCGCCCAAAAGCAGGCTGATCGGCACAGCCCCCTTGATAATGGTCAGAAAGGGCTCCCACCAGTAGATCAGGCCAATGAGCCCCAGCACCGTGCCAATCACTCCCCCCATCAGCAAAGACATCGCTAAACCCTCCGGAAAAATTCTAAAATATCCAATTAATATACGGATCGCGTTTCTACCATGAACAAAGGGGTTAGGCAAGACGGAAATAGACGAACTTTCAGATAAAATTTTGCTTGATTTAATGGTATTTCTCATTTAAATAAAAGAATTTCTTGACGTTATAATAGCGCATTAAAACAAAAGAAGGATGATCATGACTGAACCGAATTTCAACAAAACCGATGGATTGATTCCGGCTATCGTTCAGGACGCCGAGACGAAAGACATCCTGATGCTGGCCTACATGAACCGGGAATCGTGGGAGAAGACCCTCCAAACCGGTAAAGCGACGTTCTGGAGCCGGTCACGCCAAAAATTATGGGTTAAGGGCGAAAGCTCCGGAAATGTGCAGATGGTGAAAGCGGTTTACATCGACTGTGACGACGATACGATTTTGCTCCAGGTGGATCAGATTGGCGGCGCGGCCTGCCACACCGGACACCGGTCCTGTTTTTACCGGAAACGCGAAGGCGAAAATTTTGTCGTCATTGGAGAAAAAGTATTTGACCCGAAGGAAGTGTATAAATGAATCTGTTAAAACTCGGCATTCCCAAGGGAAGCCTCGAAAACAGCACGGTTGAACTTTTCAAGAAAGCCGGCTGGCGCATCACCTACGACAGCCGAAGCTACTTTCCCGACATTGATGATTCGGAACTGTCGTGTACGCTGGTGCGCGCACAGGAAATGTCGCGCTACATTGAAGATGGCCATCTCGATGTGGGGCTGACCGGCATCGACTGGATTCTGGAAAATAATTCCGATGTCGTGGCTGTGCAGGATCTGGTGTATTCCAAGGTTTCAACCCGGCAGGCCCGCTGGGTGCTCGTCGTGCGCGACGACTCCCCGATCCGCTCGCTTGCAGACATGGAAGGCAAGCACATCTCGACGGAGCTGGTAGAATTTACCAAACGCTACTTTGCCGAAAAAAAGATCAACGTCAGCGTGGAGTTTTCCTGGGGCGCCACTGAAGCCAAAGTGGTGGACGGACTGGTCGATGCCGTGGTGGAAGTCACCGAAACCGGCTCCACGATTCGTGCCAACAAGCTTCGGATCGTCCATGAACTGATGCGCACCAACACGCAGCTCATCGCCAACCGCGCCGCGTGGGCCGACCCCTGGAAGCGAAAAAAAATTGAGCAGATCCGAACACTTCTCACCGGCTCGCTTCTGGCAATGGGCAAGGTCGGCCTCAAACTCAACGTGGCCAAAGAAAATCTCGAACGCGTGATGAAGCTTTTGCCGTCGCTCAAGGCGCCCACGATTTCCACGCTCTATTCGGAACAGTGGTTTGCCATTGAAACGGTGGTGGATAACAGCGTGGTGCGCGACATCATTCCGCAGCTTCTGGAAGCGGGCGCAGAGGGCATTATTGAATATCCGCTCAACAAAGTTATTTGATTGGGGGAGGCGTCATGGCCAGAAAAGCAAAAATCGTCCGTAAAACCACGGAAACCGATATTGCGCTTGAAATTCATCTGGACACTTCGTCCGGCAGCAAAATCGATACTTCCGTTCCGTTTCTGAATCACATGCTGGATCTGTTTTCCCGGCACGGCCTGTTCAAACTGGTCATCATGGCAAAAGGCGATACGGAGATTGACGATCATCACCTTGTCGAGGATATCGGCATCTGCCTGGGAAAAGCCGTCGGCCAGGCGCTGGGGGACAAAAAAGGCATCAACCGGTACGGCTCAGCGACGGTCCCCATGGACGAGAGCCTCTGCCGCGTCGATATGGACGTTTCCGGACGCCCCTATCTGATTTACAAGGTCAAATACGAACGTCGGAAAATCGGCGGTTTCGATCCGGCGCTGGTCAAGGAGTTTTTCAAGGCTTTTACCGACCAAAGCGGCATCACGTTGCATATCAATCTGGCTTACGGCAGCAACAGTCATCATATTATTGAAGCGATCTTTAAAGCCTTTGCACGGTCGTTGCGTCAGGCAGTGGCGCATAACCCCGACATTTCCGGCGTGATGTCCACGAAGGGCACACTCTGAGAAGAAAGGCAGGGCACCAACATTGTCCAAGAGAACACAGTTTAATACAATTGTGTGCATGGTATTATTACTGGCAGTAATTTTACCGTGCACCGTCCGGAGTGAGCTCAAATCACCCCCGCAGGATGGGCGTAAAACGCGCCTGGCGGTTTTGCCCTTCCAGGTCATTTTACCGGACGATCCATCCACCACGGTTCGCTGCCCGGTTTGCGGACACGTCCATTCGGCAGGCAGCATCGCCCCCGGCGCCCAAAGCATTCTTGAAGCGATTTTCATCGATAAGCTGAAGGGTGTTGATTCCATGGACCTTCTCTCCCCGGACAAAGCCGCAGGTGTCTATCAAAGAGAATCCGCCATTTCCCTGAAAAAACCCTTGATAGAGGTTTTGTTAGCTGTGGGCCGGGAATTGAATGCGGACGTTGTGGCGGTGGGCTACGTTTATCGCTACCGCGAACGGGTGGGCTATGATTACGCCGCCGAACGACCGGCGTCCGTCGCTTATGAAATCCATCTGCTGTCCGTCAAAGACGGAATTTCGCTTTGGCGGGGCATCTTCGACCACACACAGAAGTCGTTGATGGAAGATGTATTTCAAGCTTCTACTTTTTTTCGGGGCGGCGCAAAATGGCTCACCGCACGGGAGCTGTCAAAACTGGGCATGGATGAAATTTTTAAATCATTTCCTCCGGGAAGTGAACCATAGCCCCAAACGCATTCAGGCAGCGCCTGGCCGATTTATTAAATTATTCAAAGGAGAGGTTCGTTGCTCATCATTCCAGCAGTTGATATCAAAAATGGCCAATGCGTCCGTCTGGCGCAGGGGGATTTTGACCGCGTGACGGTCTATGCTGAAAATCCGGCGGATATGGCTCGTCTCTGGGCGCAAAAAGGCGCGCAAAGAATCCACATTGTCGATCTGGACGGCTCCGTGGCGGGACTGCCGAAAAACGCCGCCATCATTCTGGACATCGCCAAATCTGTCAATGTACCGGTTGAGGTCGGTGGCGGCATCCGCAATATGGAAACCATCGATCACTACCTCAATTCCGGTGTGGCCAGTGTCATCCTGGGCACAGCGGCGATTCAGGATGAGGATTTCGTCCGCAGAGCGGCGGCGGCCTATCCCGGCAGAATCATCCTTGGCATTGATGCGCTATCCGGTCAGGTGGCCGTGCGCGGCTGGACCGAGAAGACCGGCCAAAATGCGGTGGAGCTGGCCAGGCATTACGAAAACTGTGGCATTGAGGCCATTGTCTATACGGACATTCAGCGCGATGGCATGGAAACGGGCGTGAATGTGGAACAGACGCGCGCGCTGGCCAAGGCGGTGTCCATTCCGGTCATCGCTTCAGGCGGCGTGGCAACGCTTGCAGATGTTGATGCGCTTTTGGCTGTTTCGGATTGTTCCTTTTTCGGCGTGATCGTGGGCCGCGCGATTTATACAGGTGCCATTGCCCTGGAAGACGCCATCGCGAAAACGAAACGAACCTCATAAATATAAGGAGGAACGACGTATGTCAGAGTGTATTTTTTGTAAAATCGTTTCCGGGGATATTCCCTGCACGAAAGTTTACGAGGATGACGCCGTCCTGGCCTTTGAGGACATCCATCCGATGGCGCCCGTACACGTAATCATCATTCCAAAGACGCACGTGGCGACGCTTTTAGACGTTGACGTTGCGCACTCCAATCTCTTTTCGCGATTGTTTGCCGCCGCTCAACAGGTGGCTGAAATTAAAAATGTGGCCCATCGCGGCTTCCGCACCGTCATCAACTGCAACGCCGAGGGCGGACAGGTGGTGTTCCATCTGCACATGCATCTTTTGGGCGGACAAAAACTGGACGACCGAATGGGTTAAGGCAAGGAGAAAAACGATGGATATTAATGGCAAGATCAACGAGGAAATGGTGGTAGCAGCCAAGGCCAAAGACAAGGTCAAATTGTCTGCCGTGCGCATGTTGAAAACTGCGCTGCACAACAAGGAAATCGATCTGAAACGCCCGCTTGATGAAACGGAAGCCATGCAGGTGATGGCGGGGCTTGTCAAGCAGCGCAAGGATTCGATTGAACAGTTCGCCAAAGGCGGAAGGCCCGATCTGGTGGAAAAGGAAGAGGCCGAGCTCAAAGTGATTCAGTCTTTCATGCCCGAGCAGATGTCCGACGCTGAGGTCGAAGCGCTGATAAAAAAAGCGATCGCCGAAGTCGGCGCAACGTCCATCAAGGACATGGGCAAGGTGATGAAAATCATTATGCCGCAGATTACCGGCAAGGCCGACGGCAAAGCGGCAGGTGAAAAAGTGAAAGCCCTTCTGTCATAATTCAATCGCGGGGCAGCAGGATCAATCCTATTGAGCAGTCGGGGCGGTAGTTCGTGCGTTTTGATGACAGCAAGATCGAAGAAATAAAAAGCCGCGTGGATATTGTCGAACTGGCTTCGGAGTATCTGACGCTGAAAAAGGCAGGGCGAAATTATATCGGACTTTGTCCGTTCCATCAGGAGAAAACGCCCTCTTTCACGGTCAACCGGGAAAAGCAGATTTTTTATTGCTTCGGTTGCGGCGAAGGCGGCAATGCCATCACGCTCGTGATGAAAATTGCCAACAAAAGCTTTCCCGAAGCGCTCAAATATCTGGCCGAAAAAACCGGCGTCGTGCTGCCGGTGAAAACTTACGGCAAAGACGGCCGGGAAAAAGCATCGCTCGCCGAGGAGATTGTCGCTCTGAATCTGCGCGCAGCCCAGCAGTATGCAAGAAATTTAAGTTCCACAGACGGTAAAATCGCCCGCGATTACATTGGAAAAAGGGCGCTGGCCGAGGAAACCGTCAAGCAGTTTCGTCTGGGATACGCGCCGGATACCTGGCGCGGTATGGTCGATTTTCTTGAGGGCGCGGGCCTGTCTTTGAAACTGGCTGAGCAGGCGGGCCTGGTCATCGCAGGTAAAGACGGGGGCTATTACGACCGGTTCCGCGGACGTTTGATGTTCCCGATTGAAAATATTTTCGGTGAAATCGTGGCCTTCGGCGGCCGGATCCTGGAGACAGGCGAACCGAAATATCTCAATTCGCCGGAAACGCCGGTGTATATCAAAGGCAAAAACCTCTACGGCCTTAATAAAGCCAAAGAGTCCATCCGGCAGGCCGGTTTCTGTCTGATTGTGGAAGGCTATTTTGACGCGATATCGCTTTACAACGCCGGCATCCGTAATGTCGTGGCCACGCTGGGCACGGCGCTGACGCGCGATCATCTGGAGCTTTTACGGCGCTACAGCCAGGATGTAGTGGCGCTGTTTGATCCGGACGCCGCCGGCCGCAAGGCGCTGGATCGGTCGCTGGAATTGTTTTTAGGCGCGAACATGCACGCACGGGCGCTGGTATTGCCCGAGGGGTATGATCCGGACGATTACATCAAAACCTTCGGGAAAGAAAAGCTTGATGAATTGATCGCCACCGCGCCATCGATCAGCGACTACTATATCGATTCTGTTTTAGGGGATGGTAAAACGTTTGAGGAAAACCGGGATCTCATTAAAAATGCCATGGACTTTGTGGGCAAAATCGGCAATGAGATCGAAAAGAATCTTTTTCTGAAACGGATCTCGGAGAGGCTGGGCATTGATCAGGCCCTGCTGAAAAAGGAGGCTGACCGCAAAGAGGCTCCGACAAGAGCGCCTGAAGCCGTCAAAGCACCTGAAATAGCAAAGCGGTTTAATCCGCTGGAAATCAATCTGATTCGCCTGATGCTGGAATATCCGCAAAAGACCTCTTCGATCGAAAACGAAAAAGTGCTCGATTATTTTATGGAACCAGCGCTCAAAGACCTGGGTCAAAAAATCATTGAGGCGTATAAACTCGTGGGCTACATTGATACGAACATGATTTTGTCGGGGGATGCGGACAAAACACTGCGTGAGAGTATTTTTAAATTAAGTATTGAAGCGCCTCCAACCGATGACCTTATTATTGAACGCAGTTTTGCCGATAATATTAAGCGGATCCGGGAAAAGTGGTATAAAGAGCGGCACCGGCAGTTAAGATTTCAAATGGCGCAGGCGCAAACCGGGGGCGACGAGAGGCTTCTGCAACAACTGATGCTGGAAAAACAGAATTTAATGATGGTTGAAAAAGAACAACGCTAGCCTTCGGCTGGCAAAATAATATTTTTGGGGGATGCCAGATGGCCAAAGAAATTCAATCCGATGAATTTAAAAAATTACTTTCTCTGGGTGAAGAAAAAGGGTTTTTAACCTACGACGACGTCAACGATATGCTGCCGTCGGACATTAATTCTTCGGATCAGATTGATGATATTATCATGCTGTTCGGTGAAAAGAATATTGATATCATCGATACCGAACAGGGGGACAAACTGATTGTCAAAAAACCGGCGGAAGATGCCCTGCCGGTGAAATTCCCCGATGCGCTGGCTTTAGTGGCCACTGCCGGAAAAACCGGGGATCCGGTTAAAATGTATCTTCGTGAAATGGGGCTGGTGTCGCTTCTGAGCCGCGAAGGCGAAGTGGAAATCGCCAAGAAAATTGAAGAAGGCGCCCGCGAGACCATGTGGGCCATTTTCAGTCTGACCACGTCAATAGAAGAAGTGCTCAACATCGGCCGGAAACTGGAATCCGGTGAAATCCGCGTCAAAAACGTGGTGGATAATATTGAAGACGAAGAAGGCTTCATGGAGGAGGATGAGCACAGGGAGCGCGTCCTTAAATTTATCGCCCGCATTCAGCTGTTTCACGACCGCAACAATGTGCTGCGTGAAAAGCTCAAAGCCAAAACCATCAAAGCCAAGCCGCAGGAAGCACTGACTGCCGAACTGGAGAAAAACGCTAAGAACATCATTACGTTGTGCAGGAAGATCCGCTTCAGCAAGAAGCAGATTCATCGCTTCATCGCCCGGCTGCGCTTCTTTGCGGACGAAATTGAACGCTCGGAACGCATCATCAATCGCTATAAAAAAGAATCCGGCCTGACGCTGACGCAACTGACGAAGGTCTGGTCCAAAATGAAGAAATCCAAGCAGGATGAAAAACAGGCCGCCAAAGAAACCAAGGTGTCGATCGAGTGGCTGCATCGCTCTCATGACGAGATACTGGAAGCCCAAAAATGCATCAAGCATATCACCCGGGAAGTGTGCATCCCTACCGCCATGCTCAAAACGGTTGTGGACTCCATTGAAGACGGAGAAGCCAAGGCGGAAATCGCCAAGCGCAAACTGGTCGAAGCCAATCTGCGTCTGGTCGTCAGCATCGCCAAGAAATATACCAACCGCGGCCTGCAGTTTCTGGATCTGATCCAGGAAGGCAACATCGGACTCATGAAGGCCGTGGATAAATTTGAATATCAGCGCGGCTACAAGTTCTCCACCTACGCCACCTGGTGGATCCGCCAGGCCATCACACGCGCCATCGCCGACCAGGCACGCACCATCCGGATTCCCGTGCATATGATCGAGACGATCAATAAACTCATCCGGACCTCCCGCTATCTGGTGCAGGAACTCGGACGCGAACCGACGCCGGAAGAAATCGCGAATAAAATGGAGTATCCACTGGAAAAAGTTCGCAAGGTGCTCAAAATCGCCAAGGAACCCATTTCGCTGGAAACCCCGATCGGTGAAGAAGAAGACTCTCATCTGGGCGATTTCATCGAAGACAAACGCATCATGTCGCCTTCGGAAGCCACCATCAGCATGGACCTGGCCGAACAGACCCGCAAGATTCTGTCCACACTCACGCCGCGCGAAGAAAAGGTTTTGCGCATGCGTTTCGGCATCAGCGACCGGATGGGCGTCATCCCGTCGGAAGACGGCATCATTCCCGAAGCCGTAAAAACTTACCTCGTGGAGCGTGACGACCCTGAAGAAGAGCCGGAAGTGCCGACCAAAAGCCTACCCCGCAAGCGGACGGCAAAATAGTATTGACAAGCGAAGGCATTGGGTATAGCTAGCTTAACTCAATGCCGTATAGCCTTTGCGGCACATAAGGGCCTATAGCTCAGTTGGTAGAGCCACCGGCTCATAACCGGTAGGTCCCTGGTTCGATCCCAGGTGGGCCCACCATCTTTGAAGAAGAGTTTACCGAAAATTATGGCACATCATAAAATCCATATTGCCGCAGGGAGCATAACACTGTGCAAACTTGCGGCAACGGCCGGGGAAGAAAGATACAGCGCCATCGTCTTCCACGGCACGCACTACACTCTCAGCCACCGGACTGCCAAAATGCACCTCTCAAAGGTGCATTTTTTTTATATCTAAAGGAGAGAACCGTTGAAGGAAAAATTATCATTACTGATCAGTTTACAAGAGTGCGATTCACATCTGGTTAAATTATCGGCAAAAAAAATTAAGCTGCCGGAAAAAATTCGGGTGATGGAGGAGCAGTTCCAGGCCTACCGGGAAAACATTGAGCAAAATAAACGAAAGTTCGATGAGCTCAAAAAACAGCACACGGAGTGCGAAAACCGCATCAAGCAAATCAACACCGGCATGACGAAAACCAAAGAGCGCATGCTTGAGGTCAAAAACAACAAAGAGTATCAGGCGATGCTCAAGGAAATCGAAACGGCCGAGAAGTCACGCGGTGATATTGAAACCCAGGTCATTGCCCTGCTCGATGAAATGGAAAAGCTTTCGGTTTTGGTCAAACAGGACGACCAAACCCTGCTGGCGGAAAAAGCCAGACACGACGAAGACAAAAAAAGCGTTGAAGACGACCTCAATGCCGTGGATACGGATACGGCCACCTGGATGCAAAAACGGGAGGATCTTCAACAAAGTATTCCAACCGATCTGCTGACCCACTATGAAAAAATTCGCAAGCGCAACGGCGGCGTGGCGGTCATCTCCGTCTGGAAAGGCGTTTGCAGCGGCTGCCATATGAACATTCCGCCCCAGCTTTACAATGAACTTCAGCGCTCCCGTGAGTTTCTAAGCTGCCCCAATTGCAACCGGATCATGTATTTTCTCAATAAGGAATCCTCCAACTGATTGATGAATCATTTGCAGATTAAATTATTCAGCGACGGCGCATGTCGCGGCAATCCCGGAACGGGCGGCGCGGGCGCGGTGATCACGGACGGCGCCGGACAGACGCTGTGGCGTGGCAAAGAATATCTTGGGCATTGCACCAATAATATTGCCGAATACAAAGCGCTGATTCTTGGACTCAAGGGCGCGCTTGCCGAAGGATACGACAAACTCGAAGTCTATATCGACTCTGAGCTTCTGGCCAATCAGATTAACGGATCCTACAAGGTTAAAAATCCGAATCTTAAAATCCTGATGGAGGAAGTCCGCGAGCTTTTATCCAGATTTGAATCCGTCTCAGTCAAACATGTCTTTCGCTGTCACAATGCCGAAGCGGACCGCCTGGCCAATCTGGCGATTGATGAGTTTCGGGGATGAAAAAAGGTTCAAGGTGAAAGGCTGACGGCCAAAAGCTAAAGGCTGACGGCTGAAGCTGCTTAAGTTTTCTGTTGGCTAAAAATTAAAAGTGAACTCTTTAAGAATTAAAAGTGAACACTT
>CAZSQS010000086.1:0-11676 GCA_964608995.1 uncultured Smithella sp.
CGCCAGCGGGGGACAAATAAGCGGGTGCTCATCCCCATATTTCCGCCTGCCTGCATGCGATAGCCTGCGGGGAGAAAAGCCGAATCGCTGCACCCTGCCGCCTTCGCTTCTCGCTATCCAACGCAATGCCTGCTTGCAGATACAGACGCTGATTTCATTTCTTTTGCTCATTTCCATTTGTCATTCCGATGAAAATCGGAATCCAGTCGGCGCCATTCAAAAGCGGCGTGTTCGGGGAACACGCCCTACCCAGACACATTCGATTTCAACCGCCACGCAGGCCGATGCCCACAGCCTTGCCACGTCAATGACCATGAAATACGACGCCGCAGGCAACCTGATCGAGCAGACCGACGCCGAAGGGAAGATCACCACCTTTACCTACGACAACCGGGGCAATTTCCTGACCCTCAAAGACGCAAGCGGAAAACTCTGGGCGAGATGGGGGTCAAATCTTTACTCTTGACAATTGAAGGTGCGGGCATAGTTGAGGACATCCTATAATAAGTCTCGGCTGAGAAGAGCGAAAATACTGGATTCCCGATAACCTAAAGGTTACGCGTCAGGTCGGGAATGACGAAGAAGACGAAAGTGATATGAAGCGAAACAGATAAACACGAACAATCCAAAAAGCAGTTCAGTCGTAGCAGAAGAAGGTGCAAAATGGGGAAAAATGTAATTGAAGTTCAAGGTAAAGCGGTTACGATCATTAACCGTGAAGATAAAGATTACATTTCATTGACGGATATCGCCAAGTACCGGAATTCGGAAGAGCCTTTTTCAATTATTAACAACTGGATGCGAAATAGGGCAACCATCGAATTTTTGGGTTTATGGGAAAAATTGAGCAATCCGGGTTTTAAACCTCTCGAATTCGAGAGGTTTAAAAATGAAGCAGGCAGTAACTATTTTGTTCTTTCTCCTCAAAAGTGGATAGAGCAAACCAACGCCATTGGCATTATATCCAAGTCCGGCAGATATGGTGGTACGTTTGCCCATAAAGATATTGCCTTTGAGTTTGCATCATGGATTTCCGCCGAATTCAAACTTTATCTTATCGTAGAATTCCAGCGGCTCAAGGATGAAGAGAATAAACGGCTCAGTCTTGAATGGAACCTGCAGCGAACGATTTCAAAAATAAATTATCATATTCATACGGATGCGATCAAAGACAATCTGATTCCGCCGATGCTGAATAAATCCCAGACGCAACTCATTTATGCCAGTGAAGCTGATATTTTGAATATGGCCCTGTTTGGAAAAACGGCAAAAGAATGGCGGGTGGCAAATCCCCAGTTAGTCGGCAATATCCGTGATTATGCAACCCTGGAACAGCTGGTGGTATTGTCCAATTTGGAAAGTATTAACGGTCTTCTTATTCATCAAGGTCTTGAACAAAGCGCGAGGCTTGCTCAACTCAATATGATAGCCATTACGCAAATGAAGTCCTTGATTGATAATTCCAGTATGAAGAGGCTGAAATGAAAATAACGGGGGAACAAGTAGGGCCGCTATAAGTAATTCAGTTACTGGGTGATGAGAAGTTTAATAGTAGAAAAAATTGATTGCCACGCCGCCTGAGAGGCGGTTCGCAATGACCAAAGAATGAAAAGGAAGGGTCTATTTACTGAAAGTACTGGATTCCGGCCTGCGCCGGAATGACAGAGGGCGGACAGAAGGGGCCGTCCGTAAAATAATAAGTATCTCGATTGAGACGAGCGAATAAACTGGATTCCCGCCGGATGTTTACCCGGCAAATGCCGGGCGGGAATGACGAGCAATAATGGGCATGGGAATGATTTTTCACCCTCCCTGTGGTCCCCTCAAGGGAGGGAAGGAAAAATAACCGGTAGGGCTGATCCCGAAGGGATCAAACGTTTATAGCACAAGGCTTCATTATATTAGGGTTCGACCCCGTCGGGGTCGCACGAATGAAGGCGATGTTGGCTATAAACGTATCATCCCTTCGGGATTCAGGGTTGATGGGATATTTGTTTTCAAAGAATTGGAGATTTTAAAGAGTGGATATATTTCTTCAAGGCATTATCAAGGCGATTGAGCTGCTCATTTCGTTTGATGCGGAAGTGCTGGGGATTACGTGGCTGTCTTTGAAAATATCGGGGACAGCCACGTTTATCAGCCTCTTTATCGGTGTGTCCATCGGCTGCGCTGTGGCGCTCAACGACTTTTTCGGCAAGCGCGTCGTTATCAGCATCATCAATACAGGCATGGCCCTGCCGCCGGTGGTCGTGGGGCTTTTTGTGACGATGATGATCTGGCGCAGCGGGCCGTTTGGTTTTCTGGAAATCCTCTATACGCCCTATGCGATGATTTTCGCGCAGGCCATTATCGCCACGCCGATTGTCATGGGCATCTCGCTTGCTGCCATTCAAAATCTGCCGCCAAATTTGCGTCTGCAAATCCTTTCGCTGGGCGCGAGCCGGTTGCAAATGGTCTGGGTGCTGGTGAAGGAGTCGCGCCTGCCGCTTCTGGCGGCGGTGATGGCGGGTTTCGGCGGCGTCATTTCCGAAGTGGGCGCCTCCATCATGGTCGGCGGCAACATCAAGGGCTACTCGCGAGTGCTGACCACCGCGACGGTTATGGAAACGGGCAAAGGCAATTTTGATGTGGCCATTGCGCTATCGATTATTCTTCTTCTTCTGGCGTTTCTCATCAACTTTCTGCTCACACAAATTCAGCAAAGGCAAAAAACCAGATGATCAACGAATCGATACTGACTGTGGAAAATCTGATCCTGAAGCGGGGCAGGGCAACGGTGCTGGACATTGAAAAACTCGACATTCCGCGGGGGCGGTCGCTTGCGCTCATCGGCCCCAACGGAGCGGGAAAATCCACGCTGCTTCTGGCTCTGGCGGGGTTGCTGCCGATGACGAGTGGAAAACTGTTTTTTGATGCGCAGACCATTGCAAGCCGATCGGCGTATGCGCATCTTCGTCAAAACGCAGCCGTCGTGTTTCAGGAGCCGCTACTCTTAAACGACACGGTTTATAAAAATATTGCGCTGGGACTCAAGTTTCGGCATCTGGGGCGCGCGGAAATTTCAATAGCCGTTGAAGAAGCCCTTTCGCAGTTTGGTATTGAACATTTAGCCCAGCGTTCGGCCCGATTGCTCTCGGGAGGCGAGGCCAAGCGTGTGTCACTGGCACGGGCGTTCGCCATCAAACCGAAAATGATCTTACTTGATGAAGCGTTTAATTCACTTGATCCGCCGTCTCGCGAGGCGATCATCGATGATTTGCAAAATATTCTCGAAAAAACAAAAATTACGGCAGTGCTTGCACTCCATGATCGCGAGGAAACTCTGCGGCTGGCGCAGGATGTCGCCGTAATGAGTGAGGGAAAGATTATCCAGAAGGCCAACACAGCGGACATCTTTCAAAAACCGGCCAGCGAGTTTGTGGCGGAGTTTGTTGGCACGGAGGCGATCCTCGAAGGCGAGGTGAAATCCCTCCATGACGGAATTATGGATGTTGCCATAAACAATCGAAACATTTTGGCGGCCGGCAACTATCCCCCCGGCGCCAAGGTTTTTTGCTGTCTGCGCCCCGAGCATATCACCGTGTCCAACGCCGCTTCCGGCAAGACGAGTGCGCGAAATATCTTTGAGGGAAAAGTACAAAAGATTATCCGTCAGGCGTATTTTTATAAACTGATTCTGGATTGCGGATTTTCCTTGTCCGCCTATATTACGTTGCCGTCGTTCGAGGAGCTGGGGGTTTCT
This sequence comes from uncultured Smithella sp., assembly GCA_964608995.1. Classification (GTDB taxonomy): domain Bacteria; phylum Desulfobacterota; class Syntrophia; order Syntrophales; family Smithellaceae; genus UBA8904. The sequence goes on from CAZSQS010000086.1 coordinate 3,743, forward strand.
GAGGGTATGATTCTTTCGGCCTCGTTTAAGGCAACGGCGGTGCATGTCATCAAGCGGGAAGCGTAGTAGGGAACGGTCGCGACCGTTCCCTACGGATAGGATCGCGTTGTTAATGCCTGGCACGCTGGAAATTAAAGCTGGTAAAAATCTGTAATTGTCTTATAACTTTTATTCAAATTCATTATTCAAAACCTAAAGGAGGGCGGGCTATTTTTAACTATCCTCTTTATCTGAAAAGTTTGCAGGAAGGCAAAAAGGGGCTCAATCCCTATCTGGATAATTTTGAAATTACAGTTGCTGAGCTTGCGAAAGGCCGGGCTGTTTTTCAAATGCCGGTGAAGACCGAATATCTTCAGGGGGCCAAAGCCATGCAGGGTGGTTTGATTGTCGCGCTGGCGGATGAAGCCATTGCCCATGCGATGATGACCGAGCTTGACGCGGATGAAGGCATCACCACTATCGAGCTCAAAAGTAATTTTTTATCGGCGGTCAGGAAAGGCCAACTTCAAGCCACGGCAACGGTATTTAAAAAGGGGCGCAGTCTGATCATCGGAGATTGTCTGGTGACGGATGAAAAGAACACTCCCGTTTGCCGTGTGTCGGCCACATTCATGCTTTTGAAAAACAAATAGGAGGATGTCCATGACGTATTCCATCACCTCGGCAAAAGAGCTTAACAATCAAACATCAATGCCGCGCTTTGGTCTCGGCACGTTTCTGTCGGAAGCGGGAAAAGCCACGCAGGATGCTGTTCGCTGGGCGCTGGAGGCGGGCTATCGCCACATCGATACCGCCAAAATTTACGCAAATGAACGGGATGTCGGTCAGGCCATCCGCGACAGCGGCGTGCCTCGCTCGGAGATATTTGTCACCACCAAGGTCTGGAATGATGATCAGGGCCATGATTCCACGCTTCTAGCCTGTGACAAGAGCCTTCATCGACTGCAAATGGATTATGTGGATTTGTATATGATTCACTGGCCCGTGACGGGGCTTCGGCTGGACACCTGGCAGGCGCTGGTCAAATTGCAGGAAGAGGGCAGGGCGCGGGCCATCGGCGTGAGCAATTTCATGATCCGCCATCTCGATGAGCTTCTGGCATCGACACAAGTCATTCCCGCCGTCAATCAAATTGAGATCAGTCCGTTTATTCAGCGAAAACCCCTGGTCGAGTACTGCCATCAGCACGGGATTGCCGTGGAATCCTACAGCACATTGAGCCGTGGACAGAGAATGAACGATGAACGCATTGCGGCTATCGGTAAAAAATACGGCAAGACGGCCGCTCAGGTGACGCTGCGCTGGGCGCTGGAGAGCGATATCATTATTATTCCCAAATCCGTTCACAAAGAACGCATTCTTGAAAACGCCAATATTTTTGACTTTGAGCTATCCGAGGCGGACCGGGCCGCAATATCTGACATGGATGAAAATTGCTCCGTCACACCGGCCTCATGGGATCCGGAGACATCAAATCAATGGAAGTAGGGGGAATGCCGATGATGCTTTCTAAAAGGTTCAAGCTGGTGCGCCTGATGCTATTGTGTGGTTTTTTTGCGCTCTCCTGTGGGGGAGGGCAGTCAGATCCGCCCGGCGCGCCGTTTACGGGCGATACGTATCCCGATGAGATCAATCGCGCGGAAGTCACGCAAACGGGAACTGTCTTTTATGTGGATCCTGCGGCGGGAGATATTGCCAATAATGGAAGCGCCGCATCTCCCTGGAATACATTTCAGGCCGTTTTGGAAAATAATAAAATTGAATCGCGAGAACCCGCCGCATATCCCTACACAAAAGGGGCTGCTTTAAAGGTCAAAAACAGCGGCGCGCCCGTCAAAGCCGGAGACACGATTATTCTCAAAGCCGGCCATCATGGCAGCATCAGTATTTTGCGGTATTTCAATGAAGATTACATTCACATCATCGCCGAACCGGGCGCAGTTGTTTCGCGTCTGCGTGTGACGGGTGGGAGCCTTTGGCGATTCAAGGGTCTCACCGTTCGTCCCGATGAGCGCTTTACGGATCGGTATCATCTGGTTTTTCTGGAATCGCATAACTGGTCGGGGCCCACGTTCAATATCACGGTGGATGATTTTCATATCCACAGCATCGAAGATGCAAGTGGCTGGTCCGCAGAAGATTGGAATACGCGATCATTGGATTGCATTAATGCCTTTGGCGATAAGATGACGCTGAGGCGGAATGTTTGCAAGAATGTAAACTTTGGCATTTCGATGGTGGGCCAATACGGTCTCGTATCGCACAACACGGTTGAAAACTTCGCGGGCGACGGCATGCGAGGATTGGGGAACGATCTGTTTTTTGAATACAATCTGGTGAAAAATCTTTATGTCGTCAACGAAAATCATCCCGACGGCTTTCAGTCCTGGTCCATCAATGATGATCCGCCACGCGAACGTGTTGTGCTTCGCGGCAATACATTTATCAATTATACGGATATAAACCAGCCGTTTCGCGGATCGCTTCAGGGCATCGGGTGTTTTGATGGCCCCTATGTGGACTGGATTGTGGAAAACAATGTGGTGATTACGGATCACTGGCACGGCATATCGCTTTACGGTGCGCGTAACAGCCGGATAGTCAACAATACCGTCATTGACCTCAACGCTGTCAGCCCCGGCCCGCCCTGGGTGGGGTTCTTCAAGCACAAAGACGGCACGCCCAGTTCAAACTGCATTCTTCGCAACAATCTGGCCCAGACGATTCAAATAACCGAAGGTGTCACGGCCGACCATAACTACAAAATCCCCAACTACGCCGCCTATGCCGATCTTTTTGTCGATCATTTAAATTATAATTTGCGACTCAAACCCGGCGCGCCGCCCATTAATGCGGGAAGCTCCGATCAGGCGCCCGCCATCGACATTGAAGGGAAGGCCAGGCCGCAAGGCAGCGCCGTGGACATTGGCGCCTACGAATATTAGCTTCATGTCACCAGCCGAAGGTCAGCTGCCCGATATAGCGATGATCGGCTCTTTGCCCGGCATACGCGCCCACTTCCTCGGTATAATAGGCCAGATCAAGCCGCACAAAGCGAAAATCAACCGTTGCGCCGCAGGTGGGATAGCCCTGATTCAAACCGGCCCGAACCGAGACAAACCAGGGCGTTTCCAGTTCCAGCCCCATGTGGATGCGTTTGGCGATGTCTTTGTCTTCTTCCAGATTATTCGTGAGATCCATATAATCCAGTGCGCCGGTCAGTTTGAATAAGGCCAGCTTCTTTTCCAGCGCCAGACCCACATTGGCCTGCCCGCGAATATCCTTCGCTTCGCCCATATCCATCTGGGGAATATTTTGCACCACCAGACCGATGTCGGTTTTAATAAAGGGAATGAAGGGCAGGGTGTAAATGACGCCTGCATCCAGCGAGACACCCTGGCCGGATTTCAAATCGTCCTTCAGGCGATCTTCAAAGCGCTCATCCGCGATATCACTTGCGGTGTAAATCTGTTCGAGGCTCCGACGGTTGATGTATTTTCCGGAAAGGCCCAGGCGAAGGCCGGTGATCGGCACTTCCAGTCCCGCGCCCGCAATCAGTCCAAAGTCCTGAACGAGATTCAGATGGGCCTCAGGCCAGGCGGGATTGCGAATGTCCGCATCCACCTGCACGCTGGCAAGCCCCCCGATCATGACACCCACATTGGCAAGCCTCAGGCCGACATGCGGATAAAAGCTTGCCTGCGCGTGCTGATGCTCCCCGACATACTTGCGCATCAGATCCGCTACCTGACCGGTCTGATTAAAATCCGTATCTTTGGCGTCTTTGAGCAGATTCCAGCTGTTTTTCGACAGCCCGATCATCGGATTGACTATGCCCAGTTTGAGGTGTTTAATAGAGGACAGCCCCGCCGGATTGTAAAAAAGCGCATTTGCATCATCGGCCACGGCTGTAAACGCTCCGCCCATGCCCATAGGCCGAACACCACGATTAAGCGAAGGGTAGGACTTTGCCGCACAAAGGGTTGGCGAAGTCCAAGCGACCAGCAACATAACCGTCATCAGTATCGGAATATATCGTAATTTCATAATTTATTCTCCCTCTGTGTCAAAATCGAACCATTAAAGATTATTGATATAGGATTCCAGCTCTTCGCGCGTGATATGATCATCGTGGTTCAGATCGATAGCGTTTCGGAATTCAACGAAATTATCGGCCAGCTCATTGCCGGAAGGAGAGATGCGGGTAAGTGCGTCGATGGCGTTTCCGATTCGGGCAATATCGTCATCGACGTCCGCCAGCGTATCTTCCGTTACGGCGCTGAAATCTGCAGGTTGGCCACCATAGAGACTGGTGATCCCATCTTCCGTTAAAGGAATCTCCGTAATGCCCAGATCTGTCATAACAGCGCCGCCAATGAGAAGCGAGAGGTGGGCCACGGAGACGACGCCGGTTTGAATGAGCTGATCGTCATCGGGCGTGGCGATTCTCTCCAGCGTTGAAATGGCATCAAGCAGGTGCAATAGTTTGTTCTCAACGCCTGTTGAAGTGAGGATGCCGCTTTCGTCGCCCAGCACACGGCCAGCCATATCAATGCTGCCCGTGTCGCCGGCTTTATCCAGTTCATCAATGATTTTCAGCAGGTTGATAATATCCAGTCCCGCCAGTCCGCTGTAGGCGCTGCCCAGATATTGCAGCAGGCTCGAATCTTCGGGATATTGATTAACCAAATCGTTGAGAATGCTTGCGGCTGCGCTGTAATTGCCCTGATCCATCTCCAGAAGCGCTTCTTCCGTTTTGGCTTCCTTGATGTCTTTATCGCCCAGACTATCGAAGACATTGCCGTCGCCGCAGCCGGTCGCGAAGAGCGCCAGAAGAAAGAACACAAGTATCAACCGTCGAAAAGCTGGATGTCGGGAACGCATTCCTTTTTTCATACGTCAAGTCTCCTTTGTCGTCAGATAATGATTTATCGGTGAATATGAAAAATACTTTAGCAAGTCGTTATCATCTGTTTATCTACCGAATCTGCTCGTCGATCTATTTGACTTTTAAACATCTCTCGTGTATTTTCCGATCATATTTGTATTTAAAATATCAAGGCTTATCCAGACTTTCTCCGGAATTGAGAGGTGTTTTATGCCCAACGATTTCCAATCTCCGCCTTCCCAAAATCGTTTGCTGGTCAAGCTCCGCCCGTCGAATGCTTTAAGCGCGGCGGAGTCCCGGGTGAATTTGCGTCCCTTGTATGAAGGCCCGCAAGGCAAGGCTGCGCTGATGGGTGTGGGCGCCGAGCCTCAATGGTTTGTCTATGATCAGCCCCATGGCGCCCAAAACGCCTGGGATCTCGCGCATGCGCGCGTGGCGGGTGAACTGGGCGTGGCCGATAGCGATGTTGTTTTTGTCGAACCGGACCGGGTGCATAACATTTTTCAGGATGCCAGCTCGCTGCCGCCGGGCCAGACCTTTGCCGTTGGCGACGCCTGCGAATTTACGCCTCAGGATGGAAAAAACAAAAAACCGCTGGGGCCGAAGGGTGTTTTTGCCTGGCATCTCGGCGACGATTATTCACAGTTGGGTCGCGCGCGCGATGCTGTCGAGTTTACGGCTCCCCGCACCCGTATTGCGCATCTGGATACGGGATACTATGGTCGGCACTGCACCACGCCGCAACATCTTCGAAAAGACCTGGAAAAAAGTTTTGTGGAGGGAGATGCGAATCCAGGCAGCGCCGAGGATCCGGATCGGGATCGCTTCTTGTTTGATAATTCCGGACACGGCACCGGAACGCTCAGTATTCTTGCGGGCAACAAGGTTCCGGAGTTTTCAGACGCCTGGCTGGGCGGCGCGCCCGGCGCGGAGATTCTGCCCATACGCATTGCCGACAGTGTCATTCTGCTAATGACAAGTTCTTTTGCCCAGGCGCTTCAGTATGCCGTGATGCATAACTGCGATGTCTTGACGATGAGCATGGGCGGTTTGCCGTCTCGCGTATGGAAAGAGGCGGTGGATCACGCCTATCTCAACGGCCTTTGCATGGTCGCCGCTGCGGGAAATAATGCCGGCGGACTTCCGACACGCAACCTGGTCTATCCGGCCCGCTACAATCGCGTTATTGCCGCCTGCGGCGTGATGGCCAACCACTCGCCCTATACCGGACTTTCGGGGCTTTCCACGCTTGAGGGGAATTTCGGACCGGACAGTAAAATGGCCTATGCCTTATCAGCCTACGCCCCGAACATTCCCTGGGCAATTTTTGGCTGTGAAAAAGAAGTTCGCTTAAACGGCGAGGGGACATCGGCCGCTACACCGCAGGTCGCGGCGGCCGCTGCGCTGTGGCTGGAAAAATACAAGCGCGAACTCCCCAGAGACTGGCGACGCGTTGAAGCGGTTCGCCATGCCCTGTTTTCAACGGCTAAAGCAAAAGATCATCAGAAATATTTCGGTCAAGGCGTCGTTCAGGCGTTTGCGGCCCTTTCTGTCCGGCCGCATCTGGGCCTTCCCCAAACGGCATCCGACAATGATTCCTTCGCATTTTTACGTGTCCTGACCGGTCTGGGCATCACATCCGTGCCGCCGCGCGAGCAGATGTTTAACCTGGAAATTGCCCAGAGATGGCTGGTCCATCCGGAACTGCAAAAAATAGCACCTGATCCGGAAGCCACTTTAGAGCTTGATCCAAAAGGGCTCCGGAAAGTGATTGATATTTTAATAGCGGATTCGGACGCTTCGCTTGCGTTGCGAAAGCATCTTGAAGCGCGTTATCCGGTGATCGCCCGAAAGTCGGCCACTTTTTCCGAAACCCCAAAAAAGGAAAAACGTGATAGCGGCGCTTTTACACTGAGGGCGCAACCCTCCATCAGCAATCCGCCCTACCGCCGCGTGCGCGTTTATGCGCTCGATCCGAGCATGTCTTGCAATCTGGAAACATCCGGCATGAGTGAGGTAGCGCTTCAGATTCCCTGGGAAGAACTCGAAAAGGGGCCCGTCGGCGAATACCTTGCCGTGTCGGACACGGATGATGCGGGAAGAACATACGATCCGGTTGACCTCAATGATCCGCGTCTCCTGGCGCAAGACGGTTGGGCGCCTTCGGAAGGGAACCCGCAGTTTCATCAGCAGATGGTTTATGCCGTTGCCATGAAAACCATCGACCATTTTGAATACGCCATGGGACGCCCTGTGTTGTGGCGGCCGGGAAACCTGCCCGGCAAACCCTACGACGACAGCATCTTTGTCAGGCAATTAGCGGTTCATCCCCATGCGTTCAAGCAGGCCAATGCCTTCTACAGTCCCAAAGAGGCGGCGCTGAAGTTCGGTTATTTCGAAGCAGACGCCAGCGATCCGGGCAATCATATACCGGGGAGTCTCGTTTACGCCTGTCTTTCTTATGACATCATCGCCCATGAAGTCACGCATGCGATTCTGGACGGTATGCACCGGCGGTTCAACGAGCCTTCCAATCCGGACGTGCTGGCGCTCCATGAGGCGTTTGCCGATATTGTTGCACTGATGCAGCATTTCACCATTGCCGAAATTCTGGAATTTGAAATAAGCCGCACAAGCGGCAATCTGGAAGCAGAATCTCTTTTAGGAAGTCTGGCCATTCAGTTTGGTCATGCCTCCGGTGGCAGACGCGCGCTTCGCGAGGCGATCGGCAGTCTTGAAAATGGCGTCTGGAAACGTTTTGCGCCAAACCCCGATGATCTTCAAAAACGGTTGACGCCGCATGCGCGCGGCAGCGTGCTGGTTGCCGCTGTGTTTGACGCTTTTCTGGCTATTTACAAAGGACGCATTGCCGATTTGTTGCGCATCTATACAGGCGGCACAGGCATCCTGCCGGGCGGTGCCATCTCTCCAGACCTTGCCCGTCGGCTGGCGGATGAGGCGGTGAAGTCCGCAAGGCATGTTTTAAATATCTGTATTCGCGCACTGGATTATCTGCCGCCGGTAGATGTGACCTTCTTTGAATATC
>CAZSQS010000087.1:0-11666 GCA_964608995.1 uncultured Smithella sp.
TGACTAAAAATACTTGCGCATCATGGACATGATATGGAGAACAAATTTACCGTGCAATAACAGATTTGATGGTTGACAAACCAAGTCACTCTGCTATAGAGAGGCCCAATTGGTTGGGAGAAAGGTTTTAAAATCGATGTTGAAATATTTCCAAAAATGTCTTCCCGCTTTGGGAACGCTGTTACTGGTTCTGTGCCTCGCGCTGACGGCATTTGCCGAAGAGCCCAAACACAAGGTTGTCATTGATGCCGCTCATGGCGGCGAGGATGCCGGTGTTGTCGGCATCGATAAAGTGAAGGAAAAGGATCTGACGCTGGCCATTGCCCGAGCTATGCAAAAAGAGCTGGCTGGCGCTCGTGGCATCGAGGTGGTCCTGATTCGAGATGCGGATAAAACGGTCTCGATGGACGAGCGCAAAAAGAAAATCGCCGAGCTCAAACCGGCGCTGGTCTTGAGCCTCCATATCAACGGTGGATTTGGAAAAACTGCGTCCGGTTTTGAACTGTATTATCCGGGTTTCAAAAATGTTGACGCGACGGATAGAAAAGCTGCAAAAGGCGCAAAAACGGATAACGCGGTTGTGGACAACAAGCATCTTAACAACACCGTCAAACTCGCACGGCTGGTGCAAAGAAATCTGGACAACCTTTTTCCCCGAAAAGGAAGAGGGCTCAGGGAGGCGGTTGTGCCACTGGCTGATGGTTTGCAGGTTCCTGTGCTGACGGTTGAGCTGGGGTTCATGACCCATCCGGAAGAAATGAAAAAGCTAGATTCTGCTAAAATGCAGCAGGCCATCGCTAAAGCGCTCGCCAAAAGCATTGTCGCGTATTTCTAGAGGCAGAGTGTTGATTAGAAACCAAGACAGGAAACACGATGAGCTGCGGCCGATACGCATCACCAACCATTACCTGCGCCATGCTGCGGGATCGGTCCTGGTGGAATTTGGCAATACGAAAGTGTTATGCGCCGCCTCTGTGGACGACAAAACCGCGCCTTTTTTAAAAAACACGGGCAAGGGCTGGCTGACGGCTGAATATGCCATGCTGCCCATGTCCACACACACACGGAGCGCAAGGGAATCGGTCCGCGGCAAACTGGGTGGCCGAACGCATGAAATTCAGCGCCTCATCGGACGATCGCTTCGCGCGGTAACGGACTTAACCGCTTTTGGTGAAAAAACCATTTATATCGACTGCGATGTGATTCAAGCCGACGGTGGGACGAGAACCGCATCGATTACCGGCGCCTTTATTGCCCTGGTCGATTTGTTCAAGTCCATGAAAAGTGTTGGACAGATTGATTGTCTTCCGGTTTCTGATTTTGTCTCGGCCGTGAGTGTGGGGATGATTGGGCCTGACCTGCTTCTGGATCTGGAGTATGAAGAAGACTCCCGGGCCGATGTGGATATGAATTTTGTGATGACCGGAGCGGGATTGTTCATTGAAGTACAGGGAACGGCTGAGCATGACGCTTTTAATCGGGAGCAGCTTGACAAAATGACCGGGCTTGCTCAAAAAGGTATTCAGGAAATTGTTTCCCTCCAGAAAGAAATAACGGGCGATATTCGTTGATGAGAATTGTTTTTGCAACCAAAAATGAGGGCAAGGTCCGGGAAATATCTGAAATGCTTGGCCAGGACAATATTGAAATGATTTCGCTTAATCATTTCCAATCTTTTCCGGAGGTCGTCGAAGACGGTCAGACCTATTGTGAAAATGCGCTGAAGAAAGCCAGAACGATTTCCGAATTCACAGGAGAGATCACTCTGGCAGATGATTCCGGCCTTCAGGTGGATGCCTTGGACGGAAATCCGGGTCTTTATTCCGCCCGATATGCAGGTCCGAAGGCGACGGATGAAGAAAATAACGGGAAACTTTTAGATCAATTAAAAGACGTGCCGCCGGAGAGGCGAACCGCGTCTTTTCACTGTGCGCTGGTGCTGTATTATCCGGATGGCCGCTATGTGTCTTTTGAGGCTAAGTGGTCAGGACGGATCATTGACGAATTCCGGGGGACAAACGGTTTCGGATATGATCCCATCTTTCTGGCAGATCAATTGAACAAGACAGCTGCCGAATTGCCGCCGGAAATAAAAAACAAGGTCAGTCATCGCGGACAGGCCTTCGAAAAACTGAAGCACTACCTTACCTGTTAGATTGAGTCGGGGCGTAGCGCAGCCTGGTAGCGCGCCTGCTTTGGGAGCAGGATGTCGCAGGTTCAAATCCTGCCGCCCCGACCAGTTTCCCTTCGTATATTGTTTGTTCATTCTGATGTCATTGCTTTAGAAAAATAATCGGCGTTTTCAATTTCAAACGAAATAAAAAAGCCCCCTGAACGGTTAAATTCAGGGGGCTTTAAGGGTTATGTCGATGGCAAGTTATTCAGGCATGAAGCTGATCTCGACGCGGCGGTTGAGTTTGCGTCCTTCAGCCGTGTCATTTGAGGCAACGGGCTGGAAATCGCCGTGTGCGCGGATTTCCATTTTGATGTTTTTATTCAGCCGCATGTTGTTTAAGGCAACGGCAACACTGGATGATCTTTGCGTTGAAAGAATCAAGTTCCTGACGGAAGAATCACCGGCTGTTAATGCATCAGAGTGTCCATCGATGAGGATTTTACCTTTGGCGGATCGATTTTTTGCATAGAATGTTTTGAGTTTAACCAGTTCTCTTGGCGTTATAACAGCACTGCCCAGTTCAAAATAAATGGTTTCGCTGACGCTCGGTTTGCCAGCAGGCGCCACGGTAACCGCGACGGGTTCCGCTTTCTTTACAGGAGCAGCTGCTTTAACAGGTTCTTTCGCTGGCGCAGGCGCCGGGGCGGGCTTCGATGCAGGGGCGGGGACTGGAGAGGGCGCCTTGGCCATCTGCGCCTTTTCACTTGGCGCCGGGGTCGGTGCTGGAGCTGGAGCCGGTGCCGGGGCTGGAGCTGGGGCGGATGCAACCTCAGTTGGAGCGGTTGAAGGTCCTTGTCCGGTTTTTGCCGCCAGTGCTTTCTTTTCGGCGCAGGCTTTTCTTGAAGCGAATTTTATGCGGGGAGTGCCTGCTGGCGGGGCGGCAGATGCTGCCGCTGCAGCAACGCCAGGCGTATGTGTTCTGACAACGATGATTCTGTTGTCCGGGGTATCTTTGCTGGAGGCAAACAATTCGTTGTCTTCTTCGATGTAGAATTTCCAGTCAACTTTATCGGAGGTGGTTGGGTCGGCAATCCAGGCACAGCAAGTCTTGGTGGCCGGGAAGGGATGATCAGGCGTTGCTTTTTCGATCTTAGCCAGTGTTTCTTTTGCGAGCAGGCCGTCCAGTTCGGCGCGCGTAGGGAGACGCCAGTCGGTGAATCCGCCTTCTTTCAAGCTTTTAGCTTTTTCAACAACGGTCTCTTGCGTCATGTCGGCAACCGGATGGATTTTCCACTGGAGATTGTTTTGCGTGTCAATGACAATGCCGTTATTCAGTTCCTGAAAGCGAATGGTGATGGGAGGGGTTAATACAAGGTTCTGTCCTTCTGCCAGCGTTTTAATGTTTTTGGCTACTTTGGACTTCCACTGATTGGAAAGCGTGGTGATGATATATTCGGAAGAGGGCGCAAATCCTTTCAGCTGGAAAACGCCGTTTTTATCGGTTTTTGTTTCGAGTTGCTCGTAACCCTGAGTCGGTTGAACCTGCTTGAAAATGATGGAAACGTCTGGCAGCGGCTTTCCCGCTCCGTCAACCACTTTACCTTCGATGCTGGCGGTCTTCTCGCCGCAACCGAATAAAAACATGCTGATCAAAAGAACAATTAATAAGCGAAATGCAATTTTCATAATAACTACTCCTTATTCAAGGTTTCGTTGAACAACATATAATGCTTATGCCGTTGCAGACATTGCGTAAAGATTGCATAAGATTAAAAAATATTCAATAAAAAAAATGAAAAATTAAGCTGTTATTCCACGTGTTCCGTCAGGGTGGGCCTCTGCAGGCGTAACTGATTTCATATTTAATAAAACGATTGACACAGAAAGCGAACTTTCCTATGCTCGTCGCACAAGAAAGAATGTCCTAAAATCCAATGCGGTGTTGCAGCCAGGGAAGGCAGCCTACCTGGATCACGTCCCGGCCCACATCGAAGGAAGATTATGTCAAATCCCAAACAGAGTGAACGCAAGAGCCGTCAGGTCAACATCGTAAAACAACAAACAGATTCCTTAACGGACATTGATTACCCCGAACCACCGCAGGAGGGGAACTGGGTGACGGACTACGCCTGGGTTTGTGGCTTGGCCGGGGCAATCATGGTTGTGGCGCTGGCCATTTTTTACCGGGCGACGGATGCCCTGGAAAACGGCGTTGTTTTCGCGGGGCTGCAAATTACGCAAAACCAGACGGATTCCATTTTACTGGCCCTGGCGCTCATCGCCGCCGTGATGGTGGTTTTTGAAATGCTCCGGTTGTGGACGCGAGACCCGCATCATTTTTTTACAATCCATCCGGATCTCAAAAAGAAACGTTATCTGTCCTTTCTGGGAGACGCACTGGCCAACTGGTTGCTTTATGTGTGTCTGTTCGGCATTGTCGTGATATTTTTCAGAACAGCCAACGAATTCGGCTATGTTCACGATAACTCCTTTTATCAGGTCTGGTTTCGATTTCTGGAACTGGCGTGGGGCGCCTATCTGTGGGTTGGGTTGCCTTATGTTTTGATCACGCGGGCGCTGAAATACGACTCTCTGTCTGACCGGCGCGATTTTTCGACGCTGATGCGCAGGGTGCTGTACTATCTGACATCATTCATTCCGGGACTGAAACGATTCCGGCCTGAGTTCAACGAGATCGATAAAAAGGCCGCCCGCGGGCTGCTGGTCAAAGTTTTTTTTACACCGCTGATGACCGTATTTTTTTCCCACCAATTTCCCCATCTGGTCAACAATGTCGGCTTTCTGGCTGCCACGATTCACGGCATCTTTTCCGGTGGCAGCTATGTTTTGGCGCAATTCAACAACGATCTGTTTAATGTGGCCGTGGCGTTTATCTTCTCCATCGATGTCGCACTGGCCTGGTGCGGGTATGTGGTGTCCTCCCGCTGGGTCAACAATCAAATTGTCTCCGCTGAACCGACCGTGTTCGGGTGGCTGGTGTGCATTGCCTGTTATCCGCCGTTTCAGCAGATTCTCGGCGTTTATTATTCCGCACCCTCCGAACAGGCTATCCTGCAATTTTCACAGCAATGGGTCATTACGATCTTCGCGACGATGATGGTGTTGAGTTATTTCGTCTATATGTCGGCAACGCTGTGGTTCGGCGTGCGCTTTTCCAATCTGACCAACCGCGGTATCATCCGGAAGGGCCCTTACGCGCTGGTGCGTCATCCCGCCTACGCTTCGAAGAACTTTGCCTGGTGGTGCGTGATGTTTCCCGTGGTGGTCTATAATGCCACGCACACCGGTCTGGCCGCAGCCGGGGTGCAGGTTCTGGGACTGATCTTCATGACGGGCTTGTATTATTTCCGGTCCATCACGGAAGAGAAGCACTTAAGCGCCGATCCCTACTACCAGGAGTATTGCAAACAGGTGAAGTACCGGTTTATACCGGGGGTCATTTAGGCGTTAAAGCCAATAAATGATCGATCCGGGCTGAGCTGCTCAAATATGCTGCCTGCCGACAACAAGACAGGAGCCGTCCATCATGTTAAAAAAAATCCTCATTCTTTTTGTGGCGCTGGCCATTGCCGCAGTTATTCTTCTGTTTCAGAATCCCCTGTTTGAGACTTTTCCCGTGTCGCGTCTTTTTAAAGACGCGACACCCGCGGGGGAAAACCTCGACAGCACAGTCCCGCTCATTGAGAAACGCGATCAGGCCGCAGTTCGGGGAATTCGTTGGATGGATGAATTTTTACGCGATGATGCGCATTTCAGGGCCATGCCCTTTGAAGCCTATCATTTTTTTTTCGTGTGCGCCGGGACATCAGCCCATCCAGAGATTAAAGACATGACCGGGAAGATGGCCAGGCAATATGAGGCGCGCCTGAAAGACCTTGTCCTCCAAATGGAGGAACCGCTCGATCGCCACGTGTTTTTGCAGTTGCTGGAACTAATCACAAAACCCGACGCAAACGCATCCAACGATGCGGCGCTGATTGCAAAGGCGCAAAGAAGTTTTCCCGCTGAGAGTGGAGATGCCAATATCTACGGAAGGGATCTCAATGACCTGGATCAAGCCGAACTCATCGACGTCTTTTATGTCCTCCTGCATGCCTATTTCCTGGAAAAAGCGGATGTGGCGTATCCGGGCAAATTTCCAGTCAGCTACCGTCTGTTGGACATTTTGCGATATTTGAAAACGAAGCCGCTTGCGAATTTTGCAGAGGACTCGGCGGATCCTTCTCAGGCGATGCAGAGCGTCTTTCTGGCAACGCATATCGCCTACGTGATGAGTGACTACTCCCGGTTGAAACTTGATGAAGAAGACGCGCCCTGGCTGTACGAGTACTTGCGAAAAAATTTTCAAGGGGCCATGCAGTCGGGGGTGGTGGATGTGGTCGCCGAAATCGTCGATGTCTTTCGGAGCCTGGGTTATACTGAGAAAAACAGCGATATCGTGCGCACGGGAACCGAGTTTCTGCTGGAGCGGCAAAACGAAGACGGAAGCTGGGGGGAGGTGAATGTCGATGAACAATCCGCCTATGACAACATGCATCCTACCAGCAGCGCGATCTGGGCGCTTCGGGGCAGATCCTTTGTGACCGGCACGCCCTATTCAAAAAGATTGAAAAGCATTCTGCGTGAACTGAACGATGATCGCGACTCCGATCAACATCAGTAAGCGTTTTGGGTTTACACAATCCCTGAAATGGCGCCATCCGGAGCGATATTGATTTTCAGCGCGGCGGGGCTTTTGGATAATCCCGGCATGCGAAGAATTTCGCCGGTAATCGGAATCAGAAATCCGGCCCCTGAGGCGATTTTGATTTCGCGCACCGTGACGACAAAGTCCCGGGGAAACCCGATGAGGCTGGGATTATCGGAGAGCGATTGCTGCGTTTTGGCGATGCACACCGGCAGTTTGTCATAGCCGATCTTTTTAATCACATCGAGATTGCGTCGGGCCAGGGGCTGGTAGTCAATGGAAATGGCCCCGTAAATTTCACTGGCCACTTTGAAAATCTTGTCTTCAACCGGTAGATTCCAATCATAAAGCGGTTTATAGTCGGCTTTGTTTTGAGCGATCAGGGCGACTGTTTTTTCCGCAAGCGCAAGTCCGCCTTCGCCGCCTAATCGAAAAATATCGGCGGGCGCAATGTTGATCCCTTCATTTTCGGCCGCGTGAATGACGGCGCGGATTTCCTCATCCGTATCGGTGGGAAAACGGTTCAGCGCGACGATGCACGGAATCTGGAACTTGTCGATGTTTTCATAGTGCTTGCGCAGGTTGGCCATGCCCAAAATCGCGGCGTGGGGATTGGATTCGTTTAATTCTTCGCGTGGGATGCCCGCATGATATTTCAGGGCGCGAACCGTGGCCACCAGCACGACGATTCGGGGATTGAGATTGCCGTAGGGGGCGACGATGTCAAAATATTTTTCCGCGCCCAGATCAAAGCCAAAACCCGCTTCGGTGACGACATAATCCGCCAGACGAAGCGCCAGATCCGTACCGATAATGCTGTTGGTGCCCTGGGCGATGTTGGCGAAAGGGCCGCCGTGGATAATGGCCGGAACGCCTTCTGTCGTTTGAACAAGATTGGGCAGGAGCGCATATTTCAGAAGCGCCGTTACCGCGCCTTCCACTTGCAAATCTCCGGCAATCACCGGCCGGTCGTCATAGGTGAAGCCCAACAGCGTTTTTCGGATTTTTTCTTTTAATTCCTCATAGGAGCGAGACAGGCACAAAATCGCCATAATTTCGCTGGAGGGAACAATGTCAAAACCGGTTTCGCGCGGCACGCCGTTGGTCGAGCCGCCCAGGCCGATGACCATATCCCGAAGCGAGCGGTCATTGACATCCAGGACTCTGCGCCAGGTGATTTTGCGCGAATCGATGTTGAGGGGGTTGCCGTGGAAAATCGAATTGTCCAACATGGCGGCCAGAAGATTGTGCGCGCTTTCGACGGCGGGAAAATCGTTGGTGAAATGCAGGTTGATGTCATCCACCGGATGGACACGGGAGAGCCCTCCGCCTGTGGCGCCGCCCTTTAATCCAAAAACCGGTCCCAGCGACGGCTCGCGAAGCGCAGCCATGGTGGATTTGCCAAGTTTGGCCAGCGCCTGCGCAAGGCCGATCGACACGGTCGTTTTGCCTTCGCCGGCGGGTGTCGGCGTCATGGCCGAAACGAGGATCAGCGCAGATGCTTTTCTTCTTTTAAGGCGGGAGATGGCCTCAAGCCGGACTTTTGCCTTGTAGCGGCCGTATAATTCCAGGTCCTGATCCGTCAGTCCGACGGAAGCGGCGATGTCTGTAATGGGCTTCAACGAATGATCGCGGGGAATTTCAGGTTGTTTTTTCATAAGACTATTTATTAATGACCGCGTCAAACCGGATGTCGATGTTGTATTCGTCGCTGATCCGGTTGAACTCATTTTTCAGGTCAATAATTTTGACCGTCGGCGGCAAAGAAAAGTAACAGACCATCTGGAACATGTTGGCGCCGGTGAGGGGGTTGTTGTCCACGTTGGTGGAAATGTCGTCAATATTGACGCCCCGGACCTGGAGCGACTTGCAGATCTGATGAATAATGCCGGGGTGATCGATGGAGGTGGCGATCAGCTTGTAGGGGATAGACGGCAGAATATCCCGATGACCGGGGGCTTTTGTTTTGCGCACGTGAATGTCCAGATGCGTTTTTTCACGCAGCGAGTCCATATCTGAAATCAGCCGTTCAATATCTTCCGTTTTCCCGGAGGTGAGAATGATCATGCCGAATTCGTTGCCCAGCACGCAGCCGCGGGAACGCTCAATGTTGATACCCCGGGCCGTGAAGAATTCTGCGATATCTCTGGCCAGTCCCGGCCGATCCGGCCCCATGGATGAAATGACAACATAGGATCTCATTGAACACGTCCCCCTTTTTTCTTTGTCTCATTACTACATCCTGTTGAATTGTCAAGACAAAGGAAACTGCCGGTTGACAAAATCCGTGCGCCGTCATAGGGAGAGGCAGGAGTCATTACAATGGTTGAAACACACGATAGCGCCCCGTACAGTTTTTTGGAGGAGTTGCTCAACAGCCTCACACATGGCGCCGGCGTATTGCTGAGCATTGCGGCGCTGGTCTTGTTAATTATTTTTTCAAGCATTTATGGCGAAGCAAGGCATGTGGTCAGTTGCACCATATTCGGTGTGACGCTGATTCTGCTTTATACGTCATCGACACTATACCACAGCTTCACCAAACCGTCCGTCAAACGACTGTTTAAAATATTTGATCATGTCTGCATTTATCTGCTTATTGCCGGAACCTATACGCCTTTTTTGCTCATCGCTCTGCCGGGGCGCTTGGGCTGGAGCCTGTTTGGCGTGATCTGGTTTCTGGCCATTTCCGGCGTGATCTTCAAGGCCATATTCATTTCCCGCTTTAAAATTCTATCCACGGTTGCCTACGTTTTTATGGGATGGATTATTATTTTTGCCATTAAGCCCCTGATGGATGCGCTTCCCACTGGCGGCATCGTCTGGCTGGTGGCCGGGGGGCTTTCCTACACGCTGGGCGTTGTGTTTTACGCCTGGAAAAAATTACCCTTCAATCATGCCATCTGGCATCTGTTTGTGCTGGGCGGCAGTGTCTGCCACTTCTGCGCTGTCATTTTCTACGTTCTTCCGCGTCATGCTTAGGCGCATCCTTGCGGAAACCGGCTTGAAATATCAATGTGTACATGTTAGTAACCCATAAATTTAAAAAACGGGGCAAAAAAAATGAAAAAAATCGTACAAATATTATTTTGTTTGACACTCATGCTGCTTTGCATTCAGACAGCCTGGGCCAAGGACAAATACACAGTGACCGTACTGCCTTTTACACTGCACAGCTCCGAAAACATTGAATATATTCGTCAGGGAATCGCTGATATGCTGGCCAGCCGGCTTTCCGCATCCGACAGGATTGATGTCACGAGTAAGGATGTTGTGGCGGATTTACTTAAGCAGGCAGATAAAAAAGATCTCACGCCGGCTGATGTGGACAGGATCGGCAAACAGGCAAACGCCGATTATGTGGTCTGGGGAAGCATCACCAAAATTGGGTCGAGTATCAGCATTGACGGAAAACTCATGAATCTGGCCGGGTCAAAATCGGATGTCGGCCTTTTTACCCAATCGGAAAAGCTCGATGATGTCATTCCTAAAATCAACGAATTTGCACAGCGTATTGTTTCGCATATTACGGGGGATGCCGCTCAGATTACGGCGCCTGCCGTGGCCGCTCAGCCGGCGCCCACGTCTGCGCCCGTTCCCACCGCCGCCCCTTTGCCTGCGCCCGGTCCGTCGCGGGAGTCCCAACTGATCACCGGCCTGAAAACGGGGGGAAAGAAAGCGACGTTTACCTCCATGATTAATCCGGATTTTATTGACGCGGCTGATCCAATGTCTCGCAAGGGATTCTGGATGAGTCAAAAGATCCGAGCGGAATTCAAAGGCATGAGTATTGGCGACGTCAATTCCGACGGGAAAAATGAGATCGTCCTTATTGATGGCCACAATGTTTATATTTACGAGAAGACCAGCGAGAACCTTAAATTAATTACAAAGATCAGCGGGAAAAAATACCATAATTATGTCGCGGTGGACGTGGCGGACATTAACAAAAACGGCATTCCCGAAATTCTTGTAACCGTGCTCAACGAAAGAACGCTGGTGTCCTTTGTCCTGGAGTATACCCAGGGAGAATATAAGACAATCGCGTCGGATATCCGGTATTTCCTGCGTGTTATCGACACCCCGTCGGGCATACCTCTGCTTTTGGGTCAGCCCTATGGCATGGATAAAATCTTCGAGACCCAGATCTACGAAATCGTCTATCGGGAAGGGGCGTATGTTAGTGCGGATAAAATGAAAATTCCTCTGGGGCTTTCAGTCTATGGCTTGACGATGGACACGCTCGGCTCGGGCGGCGATAAAATCATCGCACTGGACGAACTGGATTACATGTGCATCATCGCACCGACATCGAAAAGGCTGTCCCGGATTCTATCCTTCGGCTTTTCTCCCGAGGAGCTCATCTGGCGCAGTGACGAGGTTTACGGCGGCAGCAATAACTACATCTGGGGCTTTGACCGGCAAAAATCCAGCGAAGCTGCTCCCGGCGAAACGGCTTTTGCCAATCTGCGCATCCTCACGCATGATACGAATAAGGATGGCAAAAACGAAATCATTATCGTGAAGAATCTATCATCGGTTGGACGTGTGCTCAAAAATGTCAAACTCTTTTCGTCCAGCGAAGTGTATAACCTTCAATGGGATGGGCTGGGGATGGCGGAAAACTGGCGGACTAAAAAGATTAATGGCTATGTGGCGGATTACGCTATTCGCGACGTGGATGGGGACGGCAAACCCGAGTTGGTTTTAGCATTGGTGACCTCCGTGGGCGCGTCCATCTCCGAGCGAAGCGCCATTGTTATTTATCAGCTGGGCGTGTCTCAATAATGATGTTGGCTAAAAATTAAAAGTGAACTCTTTAAGAATTAAAAGTGAACACTT
>CAZSQS010000088.1:0-11576 GCA_964608995.1 uncultured Smithella sp.
TTTTGCGTTTGAATTGTGAACAAGAAAGTGTATGATCCGCGCAAATCGGCGGGGAGGCGGGGACAGCATTTGCAGCACAGAACCGACCGCAAACGATCAATCATAAAGCAACAATGGGATTAGTTGACGATACGCGAATTTTCGCATCCATCAACGAAAAGGAAGAATCTGATGAATAAAGTTTTTGACGAACAGGCGGTTGCCGAGTTTCGGCGGCCTTTCGAGGAAAAAGGCGGAGACATTTTTATTGCCCTGGGCATTACACCCTTAGAACTGGGCCCCGGGCGGGCGGTGATGAAAATGCCGTTTATGCCCAGCACCAGTCAATTCACGGGCGTGTTTGCCGCAGGCGCCCTGATGTCGCTTGCTGACATTACAGCCACGGCCGCCTGCGGCGTGATTGAAGGCGTTTTTCCCTTCACCGTGCAGGTCAGTGTAAATCTTTTGCAGAACACCAACACCGGCGACGCCACGGCCGAGGCCGTTGTGGTGCATTCGGGAAAAACGATGAAGGTGGTTGAAACGGTGGTTCGCGACGATCGCAATCGCGTTCTGGTGCGCGCCAATACCACACATCTGGTTGTCTCCACGACGAAAAACAAAAAACAATAACGCAGGAGATCTCACGCTTTACGTTTGGCGTAGTAACCGGCAAACTTGCTCAACGCCACAGCTGCGCGCGCGATGGACGGGAAAACGGCAATGCCTGCGGCAGAGAGTTCCCGAATGGCTTTTTGCGCAAGGGTGTTCATGGCTGCGGAACTATAGCTGTGCAGAACAACCGCCAGCGGCTTGGACAGATTTTTCCTGACCTGAGCAATCAGCTCCAGGAACGTGCTCACCCAGAGATCCTTCTCGTCGCTGGAAATCAAACCGAAATGATCAAAGGCCACGTGGATGACCAGCATATCAGCTTCGTTGGACGCATCCATTGTCCCCATGGCCTTGAAAAATTTCTCCGGCGTTTCAAAATGGTTGAGGTCGATGGGATTTTTAAATATCCGGCCGGCCTCCGTGGAAAACACCTCCATCAGCCTCTGCTTGAGCCCGGCGCTGAGCTGGGGAAGCGAAAGCCCCGCTTCGCTGAAGGCATCGGCCAGAAGAACGCTGGCCCCGCCTCCGATGCCGACAATGGCAATCCGGTTTCCACGGGGCGCGGGCATGCGCTGAAACGTCATTGCGATATCGATCATTTCTTCGATGCTGCCCGCGCGAATGGCGCCGGCCTGGGCCAGCGCGCCCTCCCAGACGGCATCGGAGCCGGCCAGGGCCGTTGTGTGCGATACCGCCGCTTCTGCGCCGGATTCGGATGTGCCGACTTTCAGAATAATCGTTGGTTTTTTTCCGGCAGCCGCTTTTAAGGCCCTGAAAAAACGCGGCCCCTGGCGAACGCCTTCAAGATAGGCTGTAATAATTTTGGTTTCTTCATCTTGCGTCAGATATTCCAGATAATCGGCTTCATTAAGATCCGCGCCGTTGCCCATGCTGATCACTTTACTGAAATAAACACCCCGGCTCGTGCCGTCGTGAATGCAGTGCGCGGCGTTCCCGCCGCTTTGCGAAATCATGGCCACCGAGCCGCTTGTTTTATCAAAATCGCCGTTAAACGCCAAACCGCCCGACGGACAATAAAGCCCCAGACAATTGGGACCAATCACGCGGATACCACCTTTTTTGGCCCGGGCAATAATATCCACTTGCAGCCGCGTGCCCTCGGCGTTTTCAATTTCGCCAAACCCCGAGGTAAAAAAATGAATGGCCCGAACGCCTTTTTCGGCTGCGTCATCCACGAGCTTCGGCGTGTAAGGCGCGGGAATGGCAGAGATGATAAAATCCACGGCATCGGGAATATCTTTTACGCTTTTATAAATCGTCATGCCCTGAATTTCACCGCCGGTGGGATTCATGGGATAGATTTTTCCCTTGAAGCCAAAATCCGTAAGCCCTTGCAGATATTTCAGACCGAAGTTAAATTTGTTGGCCTTGTCCGACACACCGGCAATGGCAATGGTGCGCGGGTGGAACAGGAAATCGAGATTTTCAGATTGATTCATATCCGGGATTTTCCTTCATAAAGAATATGGCGTAAGCGAACACGGTCGGCAACGCCATTAATTGCCAAATATTTATTGATCACTCTGCCGTATCTCTCATACCACCGGCAGCTTTGTCCAGTCTATCGCGTCTATCAGCTACGAGCCATGAACTATGAACTATGAACTATTGTAACCTATATCACCGGCAGTTCAACGGATTTTTCTTTCTTGGCCTGTTCGTCAAGAATAATCTCCAGCGCCATCCGGGCGGCCTTGCCCACCAGTGTGGAGCAGCTTTCGGCCATATTTGCGGCGACGGCCGCCTTCAAATCTTCCATGTCATAAAGGTTGAAAAAGCGGCCGAATCGTTTGATTTGAATATCATGGCAGCGGCAGGTTGAAAATTCCGCGACAAACTTTTCCTGAAATTTTTTAGCCAGCAGAAGCGCCCGGAGCTGCTTGCCCAGCCGGCCGAGGTCTTCTTTGCTTCGGCCGAAAAAATAGCTGATGGCAATGGTCCCGCCGGAGAGCGCGCCGCAATGGCCGTCGCCCGTGAGGCCCACGCCGTCGGCAAGCCCCGTGGCGGCGCGGATGACGTTTTCATCCTCCACGCCCATCACATCGAAAATGGCGGCAATCGAGCATTGCGCGCAGTTGCCGCCTTTAAGTTCACAGGCTTTCGCCTTTGCATAAACGGCTTCAAGCATTTCTTCTTTGTTCATTTCAGTTCCTTCCGTTAATTTTTTTGATGGATTCATATATGTATTGTAAACAGTGAATTTTCCACTGTGCGACTGTGCAGCAAAAGGTTATCGTCATTACGACGCGTGCCCCCTGACCAAGGGTGGTGATCTCTTGTATTCGGCAACTTGAAAGCTTTGCATAACTGAATAAAACCAACAACCTTGTCATTCCCGCGAAGGCGGGAATCCAGTATTTTCGAAAGCTTATGGATTCCCGCCTTCGCGGGAATGACAGAGAAGGGTATTTTTCAAAGGTCTCAATCTATGAGATTGCTTCGGTCGCTTCACTCCCTTCTAAGAAACTTGAACCGGTCATTGCGAACGAAGTGAAGCAATCTTGGGGTGATAAGATTGCCACGCAGACCAAGGGTCTGCTCCTAAG
Organism: uncultured Smithella sp.; assembly: GCA_964608995.1. Lineage (GTDB taxonomy): Bacteria > Desulfobacterota > Syntrophia > Syntrophales > Smithellaceae > UBA8904. Next base: position 3,162 of record CAZSQS010000088.1, read on the forward strand.
AAACTTCACTTCGCAAGCTTCCCCGCCCTTGGTGCGATAGACCGGCGCATGCCGGTGGAGGGAACTGACGGGGAGGGGCAAGCTTTTTTCACCCTCACCCCATCCCTCTCCCATCCAAGGGAGAGGGAGCAAAGCTATTTCCGGGCCCGCTCCAGGATTTCTCCTATGCCCAACACTTCCAGGCGATCTTCGAGGTTTTCCATCTTCACCGCGTCGGAGAGCATCTTGGCGCAGTTTGGACACGCCACCGCGAGAATCGAAGCACCGGTCTCGGCCGCTTCGCGGACACGCACGCGGGAAGCGCTGTCTTCACCCGTTCCTAAAATATCGGTAAAGAAGTTGCCGCCGCCTCCGCCGCAGCAAAAGGCGTTGACGCCGTGACGGTGCATTTCGATAAATTCCGCTTTGGGAATGGCGTTTAGAATTTCGCGCGGCGCTTTGTAAATATTTTGATGCCGACCCAGATAGCAGGGGTCGTGATAGGTCATGGTAACCGGCCAGGCCTTGAGCTTGATCTTTTTCTTTTTAATCAAATCCGCAAGGACTTCGGTATAGTGCAGAACTTTGAATTTTCCGCCCAGCGCCGGATAATCCTTCTTGAAGGTGTTGAGCGCGTGCGGATCGAGCGTGATGATTTTCTTAACGGCTTTGGCCTTGAATGCTTCAATGTTGGCCTCGGCCAATTGGGCAAACAATCCCATTTCGCCCATGACGCGCACATCATTTCCATCGCAGCCTTCTTCTTGCCCCAGAATGCCGACAGACACGCCGGATTCAACCAGCAGCCGTCCCACGCTTTTGGCCATTTTTTGCCCGACTTCATCGTAAGACCCGACACAGCCCGCGTAAAACAGGTATTCCTGATTGGTGTAGGGTTTGAGCCCCGTCCCTTTAGCCCAGTCGCCGCGCTCGGCCTGCGGCAATTTGAAAGGATTGCCGTTTGTGGCAATGGCCTTGAAATAGTCGCGCACACCGGGAGGAATCCGGCCTTCGCCGACCAGTTCGGCACGGGTTTCCTGAAAAATATCCGTCAGAAAATCTTTGAATTTAGGAAAGACGCACTGGGTTTTACAGTTGTCGCAGGCGACACATGAAAACATAATTTCGGCAAAGTGCGCGGAAGTTTCGATTTCGCCTGAAAGCCAGGCGCGGGTCAGCCACATTCTTCCGCCCGGCGCGTAAGTGTCCCAGCCGAAAGCCTTGTAGGAAGGACAATTGAAGTCGCTGTAGTCTTCCGGAAATTTGCAGTAGCCGCAGCGGAAGCAGCGATGAACGATATCTTCATGTTGTATGTGACGTATGTAGTTCATGCGTTCACCTCCCAGTTGCCGGGATTCATAATGCCCTGCGGATCGAGATTTTTCTTGATCATCTGCAGAAGCTTGAGCGCGTTGGGCTCCATCCTCTCCATGACCATTTTCTGTTCTTTGAAATTGGGTTTCCATGGAATGCCACCCATGTCCAGAGCGAAGGTCATCGCCTCGTCAAGGGCTTTCTCCACCCGCTCCATCATGGCCGCATCATCGCGATTGAAGGCAAACGATATGCTGAACATCATGGAATGGCCGCCGGAAATGAGCCTCGCCGCGCTGGCATAAAGCACGTTGTACTTTTGGGCCAGTTCCACGACCTTGGCGGCGTACTGCGGGTAATGTTCAATCAGCGCGATAGGTCCGGAATATTCAAACCCGCCACCTTTGGGCACATCGGCAAAATCGGCAATGTTGCGGCCGGGCATTTCCAGAAGCGCCGGCTTCATATACTGAACCGACATAAAGCCGCCGTCTTTGGAATCCATAAATTCCTGAAGGCAATCCCAGATCATTTTTCGTTTGAATTCGATCTCATCTTCCGTGTCACCGGTGAAAAAGATCGTCACGTGAAAGTTGCCCAGAAACATTTGCGGTTTGGGCTGGAACCAGACGTTGATGTCTTCAAGCATTTCCAGATGCGTAAGCTTGTAGAGAATGATCGGAACCATATCCGCCCGGTCGGTGACGAACAATTCCACGTCGCGGATTTTCTTGTTCGGGAAGAGCTTCAGGCCAACCTTGGTGATAATGCCTGTTGCCCCCAGCCAGCCGAGGAATAGCCCCGACAGATCCGGCAGCGTCGGACCTTTGGAAAACCAGTAGGGCCCGATGGACGGCGAGCCGATCCGGCAGATCTCGCCTGTGGGCAGCACCACTTCGAGGCCCGTGACCATATCGGAATTAAAACCGTACTGATTGGTCAGCCGCCCCTGGCCGTGCAGGGAGACATTGGCGGCAATCGTTGTGGTGGGCGGCGCGTCGGGAAGGCTGTGACGAAGCGTGGGATGGTTTTTTTGTAAGTAAGCTTTGAGCGCGCCCTGGGACGTTCCGCCTTCCAAAACAGCGTAGCGGGCCATGGCGTTGACTTCCAGAATTTTGTTCATCCGCTTCATGTCCAGCACGATGCCGCCTTTGAGCGGAATCACCAGTCCCGCCAGTGACATGCCGTTTCCCATCGGGACAACGGGAATATTTTCGCGGCCGGCGAGTTGGACAATCTTCTGGACTTCTTCGGTCGTTTTAGGCGCAACGACGTAATCGGGTTTGTGCGCCGCCAGCACGCCGGGATCGCGCGAATAAAACCAGAGTTCTTCAGGCGCGTTCGATACACCGTTTTCGCCGACAATATCGATCAGAGATTTCAATATATCGCTCATGAGGCCGCCTCCCTTTCTTTTTCGCCGATGGCCATTTTGCAAAGGTCAATGATGTGCACTGGCTTAAGCCCGCGTTTGGCAACTCTCTCCGACATGGACGACTGACAGGCCGGGCAGTTGAAAACGCAGTATTCGGCGTCGACGTCCAGCATGTCGTCGATGTTGCGTTTGAGCACATCGTCCGCCAATTTGTAGCCGGAAACGGAGCGGAGAATTTCCGCGCAGCACAGCGCGTTTTCATCCTGATAGGTTCTTTTCGGCGCTTTGACACCGATGAGCTTGAAGATTTTCTTCACCAGCGGCAGCTTGTCGGGAATGAGCCGGCTGGAGCAGGGACGCTGGTAAGCGACGGTGATATTGAGCGGTTTGATTTTGTCTTTGAGTTCTTTCATTCGCTCGTAAAGATAATCCATGTAGTAAACCGGCTTGAAGGGCACCTCCATGCCATAGGCTTGTGCAATGGACGTCAGCGTGCCGTAGCATTCATCATGCAGGCAGATCACTTCTTTGACGCCGAGTTTGCGGTAATTCTCAATCACCACGGGCAGGCGCTCTTTGATGACCGACATGCGGGCAAAGTGCGTGTGAACCGCCGGGCACATGAATTCCGCGCCGAAAACGCCCGCTGAGGCGACATCCTTGAAAATTTCTCCGGAGCCGAGCGGCCCCAGATCGGGAATGTAGCAGCAGGAAAGCGCCTTGTCTTTCACATCGCCCGCCAGATATTTCCCCTGCATCTTGGTCATGTTGATCCACTGGTTCGTGATAGGGCGGGGCGCGGTGAACATGCCTTTTTCCTCGCGCTTCTCGGAAATCAGATAGAAGGGATGATTGCCCCGCGTGCAGTACTCTTCACAGGCGTAGCAGGTGACGCACTCGGAAAGCACACGGGAGTCCTTCCCCTTCAGAATTTTCATCATTTCCCCGTGCGCTTCCTTGTGCCCGCTGAAGGTCATGTACTGGCACTTGAGCAGACAGTCGGCCTGCTTGCAGCTTGCGCAGACTTTCTCGTTGAACTTGAGTTGATACATGTTGCACCTCCATGCCGTGACATTAAACAACCGGTTTGCTTTTCAATAGAATCTAAAAGCCTACGCCCAATCTGAAATCGGCAGATCGGGCGTAGGCTTCATTCACAGAAGAACAATTTCTTGCACACCATTTTTTATTTGCTTTTCGGAGACTGAGGTTTATTGTCATTGGTCGTCACCGGCGCGTCGGCATCCTGTGCCCAGCCCTGCATGGCGTTTTCATAAAGGCGGACGTTGGTATAGCCCAGCACCTGCGTCATCAGATAGGCCCAGGTGGGACAGCACTGGCCGATATCGCAGTAGGTGACAATGGCGGCGTTTCGGTCCTTGCCCGCCGCCGATTCGACAACCTCGGCCAGCTCTTCTTTCGTTTTAAATGTTTTATCCTCATTGAACGCGCAGGATGTGGGCATGTTGAATGCGCCGGGGATGTGACCCGACTTGGGAACGCAATCCATTTTTTTCTCGCCGGAAAAGAATTCCCGTTCGCGGGTGTCCAGCAAAATCAGCTTGCCGAGGTTTTCCTTGATATAGTCTTTGGTGGCGAATTTTTCTCCGGAGTAGTTCCCTTTGAAAGTCTTTGCCTTACGAATTTCAACTTTCATAGATAGAGGCTTTTTTTCTTTGACCCATTTGTTGATACCGCCGTCGAGCAATGCGACGTTTTTAATCCCTGCGTACTGAAGCGTACTGGCGACGCGTGCGCTCTGATAGCTCAGTCGTGGCGTATCCATGCAACCGACCACCACGATCCAAGTGTCAAAACCGATCCCGAAATATCCGATGGTGTCGTCAATATCATCTTTTTCCGGCAGCGAGGCATACATACCGTCTTTCATGTAGGCCCAGGCGCCGTAAAAGGCGCTGACCGCCCCGGGGATATGCCCTTCCCGGTACTCTTCGACGCGACGGATGTCCAGGATAATCAGTTTAGGATTATTGAGATTGGCCATAAGCCAGTCCGTGGAAACGATCGGAGTAATGTCTCTGGCCAACGCGACCCAGGGCATCATAAGGGGAAATAATACAACGGCAAGGAGTATGGAAAAATATCTTCTTTTCATGCTGCAACCTCCTTTTAAATTTAATCGGCTGACATGATACACAATAACTTACCCATTCATTTGAAGATGAATATACCACACTCGCTCATTTTTGGGCAGTTGAATATTGTTCAGGGTCACGGCAACCTTCTGTCTTGTTCTTCACGACGCTTATGGTAGGATAGACGTCAAACAATACGTACTGAAGTCAGAAAAGAACATGGGCGAGCGTTTTGGCCATGATGTATGGGGTAATATCTACCGGCCGTATATTAAAGCTGTTATAGACCCCTGCCCTAAAGGCTTCGGGATTGGAAATGATGAAACAAAAAAATCCCGGATAACATATACGAGCAACAGACAGATAGCCTTATGGCGCTTTAAGAGAGGGCAAATGAATAAATATCTTTCTCATTTCTGGTGGGGGCCGGGCGTCAAGGCATTCGATACGGTCACAGGCGCTCTCGCCGATGCGCCGGATATCCGGCGCGAAGATACGCCATTTGGCTCGGTATGGAAGCAAAACGGAATTCATGATCAATCGGAACGAGCAGGATGGTGTTTCTCATGACGCGTAAAATGCTCTCCGATTTTCCCGGCCGGTTGAGTTCTGCGAAGAATCGTGTTGAACAACACCTGCGTTTCAGCATTGGCCTTTCTCCCGGGTTTTTGGGCTGGAAGAAACACCGCATCTGTAAAAGCGTTTTAAATCCCCTTTTGCCTTTTCTCGAGCTTGCCGTCGTGTATGAGTTGCAAACCGACACGTCCCAATTTCAGAAAATCGAGTCCTATGTCAAACAGCGCAACCATCGATACGAACTGGATCTGGCGGGAAGAAAATGGCAGAATTTTCTGCCGATCCTCTACAAACCGCGGATGTTTTCCACCATTCACGAAATCCGCGGGAGTATATTGCTTGCGTGTAAAAACGGCGATATTCCCTGGGAGAAAATTTTCCGGCAAGCATCAGGCCCATGCATCATCGACAACGCCAGTGTCGGCAGCGGCAAGGCGGCGCTCCAATACGCAAAACGAAATGAAAGTTCAAACCATGTTTTTGTGATCATTGATAAAATCAACAGCGGTCTGGAAAGCCTGACGATCCTTTCAGAAATAAACACGGTCTTGCGCCTTTTTCATTTAGCGGCCCGGACATGCACATGGCCGCGCGTATATCAGTTTGATATTGAAAGCATTCAGGATAAAGCAGAATAATAGGTTAAATTAAAAGGATGCCAGTCGCCAGTAAGGGGCAATCCCACAGAGGTTAAGTCGATGAGAAAAATAAAATATGAAATGATGCCCGGCGTGGGCGATGGGGACATCATCGAAGAAAACGATTTATTGCACTTTGTTTCGGAAATCCCCTATCTGTTCACCTTCAACCTCATCCCCTCTCTGGAAGTGATGAATGATATCTTTCAAAGCGGCCATACCGAGGCCGGCATGAGCGGCGGGTGCCGTTGGGAACCTTTTGACATCAGCCGGGAGGAATACCACGAGCTTACTTTAGCCTTGCAGAATGCCTCATCAAACGCCTACAGGCAGATCTCTGCGCCCGACTGGGTACAAACCCGAATCGACTGGCATATCTGGGCGTTCGAATACGAACTGGGCGTGCCTTCAAAAAAGCATGATGAATTATGGAGAGAAAATGATCGTTGGGAAAAGCTCAAAAAAGAAGCACAGGCAAATGCAGACGAGGAACTGGCTATGAAATATCATTTAAAGGCCCTTGAAACTGCCGCAAGGCTTGTGAAATTCATTGAACCCTACATCAAAAAATACCATAAAAAGAAAAATCGGAACTGATGCAAACACCGGAAGGCAGAGGCATTCTATCTGCCGCCGGCAGTCTGCGTCACAATAAATCATTGAAAGGATCAAGTCTGATGAGAATGATTAGTTTCGACAATAATAGTTCGATAAAATCCATTTCTTTATATCTCACACCCGACGAGGCCAGCCAACTCAAAGAGGAGCTGGAGAACCTTTTGCGGGATCCCGAAGCTCACGAGCACTTTCATATTTATGATTTAAAAGACCCAAACCGGGAAATATCCTGCTCTATCATCACGGAAAATAAACTGAGAAATTTAAGCAGCTATAACAAACTGGAGCAACAAACACTGGCGGATGGCTTACGTTGATCGTTTATTCGACTTTTTAGTCATGCTGACTGAACCAATTGTTTGGTTCAACCTGCAAGCTTGAACTGGCGAAAATTAAAAGGGAGGTAGCAAATGATTAAAAAGACTGTGTGGATTGTTCTGATGATCGCCATTTTTATTCCTGCTTGGGTTTTTGCTGCCTGGCAGGGGCCGCAAGAAGTCTTATTTGGTGCTTGGGGAAATGGAATTGGTCAGTTCGACATAGACAAATATAGAAACGTTTACCCTGGTGATATTTATGTGGACAAAGACAGATTGATCGTCATTCCGGATCGTGCGAATAAAAGAATTGTCATTTATCAGTCGGACGGCAAGTTGCTAAAAACGCTCCACAGGCCATCTGAGCTGCCCGCGCTGGATGATTACGGCGCATGGCCATCCGGGTTTGTGATGTATCCCGGCGGCAACAGCTTTGTGATTGACTGCGAATACCAGAAAAGTGCCCATGGTGGCAGAGGCCCTTTAAAAGTTTGCTTTATGGATTACAATAACAATATTCTGGCAAAGGTGGATATTGCAAAAGTGTTTGCCATTGAAACGGGTTATGTTTTGCATAATTATAACAACAACACCTATTCAATCTACAGTCCCACCGGCCAGTTCGTAAAGTTTTCTGCGGAAAGGCCATTGGAGTTGGGCAAGGTTGAGATAGAAAGCATTGGTGAGGCGAGATATAAAATAAACGTCAGATATCCGGATAAAGAGTGGACAATTATCAGCGCCGACAGATACGAACCTTACGTGCGCGATCTTAACGGAAATCTATACGGCAACAGTCAAGTGCGATACAGCCACTGCGGTAAGGCAATGGCGTCATTTGTTATGCCGGAATCAAAAATTATCACGGGTGAATCGCCTGCCGAGGGTATTGACCCGCCTGTTACGTTCATCGAGGCATACGGCGTTCCTGTTCTGACGCCTAACGGCGATATTTACACGACAAAGCAAACGCCGGACAAATACATTATCGTCAAATGGACCTGGGTGGATGAGCCGGGCGGGGATTACGGCCCCGACGCGCCTACGGGTCTTACCGTCACGCCATCGACCACCGGCCTGTATCTGGCCTGGAAGCCCTCCCTGCAAGACCCGGGCTGCGTCACCGGCTATGAACTTTCCCGCTCCACATCGGCGGGCGGCGTGTATTCCGTTTTGACCACCGTCGATCAAGGTGTTTTGAATTACAACGACACGACCGCTTTGGAAGGCACGTCGTACTTCTACAAAATCCGGGCAAAATCCGGAAATGACTTTTCGCCCTATACCCCAGAGGCAAGCGGCAAGCGATAGAAACAACATGAAGCGAAGCAAAAACAGATGCCGGACGGGCAAGTCAGACCAATAGAAGCGCAGAAGCGGCGCGTTTGGGAAACGCGCCCTACAACACAATGTAGGGGCTGATCCCCGATCAGCCCGAAAACCGGATTGCCGATCAGATCGGCAATGACGCCCCTGTAGTTCCTCCCATCAAGGGAGGGAGG
>CAZSQS010000089.1:0-11399 GCA_964608995.1 uncultured Smithella sp.
TTTTAAATTTTAAATCCGTAAAAAACGGTTCACTTTTAATTCTTAATTAACACGGATGCTTTTTTTACTTGACATCCGTGCGTTTGTAGGACAGTCTCCGCCACTTATTGGTGTGCCTGATCGTTGTTTTTTTTCAATCGCAAGATTTTCCGGTTAACTCATCAAATAAATTCAAATACAGGAGAGAAAAAAATGAAGAAAGAGGATTGTATTTTATTCAGTGGCGGCGCTCAGGGCGCGGAAGCGGAATTTGGCTTAAACGCTGAAAAATTCGGCATAGAGGAAGTGAACTTCACCTTTGAAGGCCACAGCATTGTTCGGAATCGGGGCTTGAGAGTGCTTACCCATGAAGAACTCAAAAACGGCGATGTGTCGCTCGAATACATTTCGCGCCTGATGAACCGCCGTTACACGGACAACGAAACGTTTCGCAAAATCCTGCAAACGATCTGGTATCAGATCAACAACGGGCAGGAAATCTTTATCATCGGTCAAATTCTGCCGGATAAAACCGTCAAGGGCGGAACGGGCTGGGGCGCGGAATTCAGCAAGCTTTGCAACAAGCCGCTGCATGTGTTCGATCAGAAGCAAAACGTCTGGTTTACCTGGAACAAGCTCGACTGGGTGGAACGCAAAAACGGCGATACCCCCGGAATTACACAGAAACATTTTGCTGGCGGCGGCACGCGCTTTCTGGAAGAAAGTGGCAAAAAAGCGATTGCTGATTTGTTTTCAAAATCGTTTACCTAAAAGGAATCCTTTTGCGGATACAAGGTGAGAACGTTTGTGTATTGCGCATTTATCCCCGCCTGCCGGAAGGGAAACGGGATATACCCACCTTCACGCCAAAGGCCGATAGCGTCATCATAATGCGGGCTGGACGGATGATCCGACTGGCCCGCGCTGTTGACCGCCATCATCGGCTCTGCCACGCTGAAATCCACCACCAGCCTCACGCTGGGAATAATCCAAGTGTTGAAATGCTCGCCCATCATGTAGTTTGACACATTGAGCGTGGCAAAATCGCCCGGCGCGGGATACGGGCCGCGGTTAAAGTAGGGTCGCAAAAGCCCCAGCGCCGTGCGTTCCAGCCATCCCATCCGGGGCAAAAGCGCGTAGCTGTCGGTCTTCCAGGTGTAGGTATGCAGCGCGCCCCAGCGCCATTTCGCGGTGTCCTTCCCCAGCTTTTTCTCCAGAAAGACTGACGCATCGGCAAGCGATCGGACAAGAATTTGTGTTTTGGTTTCTTGTTGGGGCGTCCGGACATCATCCCAGAAAGGGCTCTCATCGCCGCGGATCAAGAGGTGATCGCAGGTGGCATTGTAGCTTTCATTGTTCATAATTGAGAAGGCCCGCCAGGTATCGGAGGAAGCCGGACCCAGTTCATCCAAGAAAATGTTTTTAGTGACCTGATCCAGAAACGCCGACATCACCGCCGCGCCGGTGGATTCCACAGTCATATTTCCGTCAAACGCTTTTAAAAGCGCAAGCGCGCCTTGGGCCTGCCTGCGGCGGCTCTCATCGTTTAAGCCCGCAATTTCCGAACGGACAGCATCGGTCAAAAGAATTTTTTGGAGTTTGGGAACAAACACAGAATGCGTGTCTGCCTGCATATTCACGGAGGTTTTCACCGTGTGCCGGTCCGTCGCCCTGGCCATCTGAGAAATGCGTTCGGCGCGCTCCGGCCAGTACCACGATGACGACAGGATACGGGGATCGTCTTTGGCAAGCGTGCGATGGTTTGCCGTGCCGATAAACCCGGCTTCGGGATTTTTGGCCGACGGCAAGTCGTTTCCCTTCAGAAAGCCGATCCAGTCATATTGACCCGTCCATCCCGGCGACGGCATCAGGCCTCGCCCCCCGGCGCGGATCGGGTAATTTCCCGTCACCTGCCAGGCAATGTTATCTTTATCGGCAAAAACTATGTTGAGCGATATGGAACGAATCCGGCGAATGTGTTCGGAAGCTTCGTCAACGGATTTGGCCGAACTCAGCGCAAAGAAGGCGTTGACACTTTCATCGGGCGTCGCGATGTTTGCCTGACTCAAGGCGATCCCGAAGGGAAGCTCAAGCGAGCCGGCCTGAACCACGTGAACCGGCTCTTTTCGCAAAATATCATTTAAAAGCGGCCCGTGGCGTGTTTCATGGATCGTCAGACGGATCGCCTCTTTACCTTTGATGCGGAAAGTTTCCTCACGGCGGGTCACCGGCAGCCACTTTCCCTGATGAAGGTAATGCGGCAGGCCGTCGATGGTTTGAATCTTTTCCAGGAAAATATCCTGATTGTCCGCCATGACCATTGTCATCCCCCAGGCCACCGACCCGCTGTAACCGGCCACAATAGCGGGGAGACCCGCGAGCGTCACTCCGGCTGCGTCGAATTCCGGGCAGCGGATATGCATGAGGTTGTAGATGGCCGGAAAGCTCAAAACGAGATGCTGATCGTTGGAGAAGATACTTGCGCCGTTTAAAGTTTTTTCTTTCCCGATGGCCCAGTTGTTGGACGCGGCGAGCCCCGTTAATCCAAGGCTTTGAAGCAGGGGAAGAAGTTTTGTCAGACCGGCAAGACTCTGGGGCGTGCCGCTGAGGTCAAGGCCCGAAAGTTTGGCCGCCTCGGCAAACGGCAGGGGCTCATCCGGATAGATGGGCAAAAGCCAGGCCGTCTTTTCAACGCCGATTTTCTGGGCAACGCTCAGAGCGGCAATTTCTTCATGCAGGTTGAAGGCAAGCGCAAAATTGATGAAAGCAAAAAGCGACAGGGAATCGGTGGGCGTCCACGGCTCGGGAGAATACCCGGAAAGCGCCAGCGTTGGAGGCAGACGCTTTGCATGTGTGTTGATATAGGCATTCACGCCCTGGGCGTATCGCTCAAGAAGCGCCATGTTTTGCGGATGCGTATGCCGGATCAGATTGGTCACCACCGCACCGAGATTCATCGTGCGCATGTAGATGTCGAGATCCAGCATCACCGGCCCCGCCATTTCGGCAAGCCTCCCCTGCGAAAGCAGCTTAAACCCCGTCATCTGGGCCAGACGGTCTGAGGCATGGACGTATCCGATGGCCATCGCCAAATCTTCTGAATTTTGAGCTTCAATGAAGGGAATGCCGTAGGCGTCGCGACGGACCGTCACCGGCGCCTTGAGCCCACTGATCGTCACCTGGCCTGAAACCGGATCGAGGCTTCGCTTGAAATATACATCGGCCAGACCGGCGCAGCCGCTGAGGAGAAAGGAAATCACGGCGAGAATCAACAGGCCAATGCTCCTCCCGGATGGACACGACAGTCCACCTTGGTCGTCTCTGGGACTGAAATTCATGCCGTCTCCCTTTTTTTGCGTTTTGACACGGAAGGATGGAAAGATCAGCACGTGTGTCGCGACTTTTCTTCTTTCTTTTCCGCCAGGCGCATCTGACGGCGTTGATCCGCCTCCGCGTGACGGTGCCGGTCTTCATCCGTTTCCAGAATCAAAGGCGGCAGTTCCATCGGACGCCTGTTGGCGTCGAGCGCGACAAAGGTCAAATAGGCGGACCCGGTATGGCGCACCTCGCCGGTGATGGCATTTTCCGCCTCGACCCGCACACCGACTTCCATGGATTTCTTCCCGACATAATTCACACAGGCCTTGAGAATCAGGAAATCGCCCACATACACGGGATAATGAAAATCCATCCGGTCAATGGACGCCGTCACCACATGCGCCCGCGCGTGGCGCGTGGCAGCCACGCCTCCGGCTGTGTCAATGAGTTTCATGATATTGCCGCCGTGAACATTGCCGGCCGGATTAGCATGCTCCGGATTCATGACCTGCGCGATGATCACTCTGCTTTCAGCAACTGTCTTGCCTTGCATTGCAACCCCTACACTTTGATTTGTTTTGATTTGAAGTCCCGAGACAACGTTCGGCGCTCTTCGCGTTTTTTGATATCTTCGCGGCGGTCGTAAACCTTCTTGCCGCGGCCAACGCCGATTTCCACTTTTACAAGGCCATTTTTAAAATACATCCGAAGCGGAACGAGCGAGAGCCCCTTCTCCCGGGATTTGCCGTAGAGCTTTTTAATCTCCCGTTTGTGAAGCAGAAGCTTGCGTACGCGAAGCGGCTCATGATTGGAGCGGTTGCCAAAATCGTAGGGGCTGATATGCAAATCCCGAAGATAGACCTCGTCTTCCTTGACAATCGCGTAACTCTCCTTAAGATTGGCCTTGCCGGCGCGCAGCGCCTTGACTTCGGTGCCGGACAGCACGATGCCCGCCTCGTAAACATCGTCAATCTCGTAATTGACGCGCGCGAATTTATTGGTGGCAACCAGTTTATGTCCCGTGTTTTCTTTTGTCATGGCGTCATACTACATTAAATTTTCGGTTTCGTCATCAAATAGTCCATTTTGACGTGGCTCAGCGCGGTATAAATATTGTGACGGATGTCCGGATTGTCAACCTCCAGTTGGTTCAGAAGGGCCTTGATCGTGGCGCGCTTGGAATTTTCGCTTGAGGGACAGGCGTTTTTAAAAACGGGAAACTTACGCAAAGCGGCATATTTTTTAATCAGTCCCTCCTCCAGATAAGCCAGGGGACGCACAATGTGCAGCTTGCCGCCAAAGATGCGTTGATTGGGCATCATGGTGCTGATTTCGCGCCCGTAAAACAGGTTGATCAGAAGCGTCTCGATGATGTCGTCACGGTGATGCGCAAAGGCGATCTTGTTGCAGCCCTCAGCGTCGGCAATTTCAAATATTCTTTTTCGCCTGAGCCGCGAACACAGGAAGCAGGGATTTTTCCTGTTAAACTCAGTATGCGACAAAACACCGATGTCTGTTTTTTCCATGACGAACGCGCAAGCATTGTCTTCAAAATAATTCTCGAGCGCGCCATACGCGGCATAATCCGGATCAAATCCCATGTCGATGTGGACGGCAACAAAGGTGAACTTCGGCACAAAGATCATGGGCGAATTGAGCAAATCCAGAAGCACATAACTGTCCGCACCGCCGGAGACGCCGATGGCCAGCCTATCGCCCTCCGAGATCATCCCATAGTCCAAAACAGCCTTTTCCAGCCACTTTTTCAGATGGTGATACAGCTTTGAGTTTTTTTCGGGACGTGTTTCCAAAATTGGTCCTGCCTTCTTTTATTGCCTGCGGCGGATATGTTTATCCGAGTTCAGGCCGGAAAACAAGTTTGTCTTTGAATATCGCCTTGAAATGCAAGAGCGGCTCTGCTATAGATCTGGGCAAAGCTTCCTAAGGAGGAATATATGCCAGAAATCATCAATGTTCATGCAAGAGAAATCCTCGATTCCCGCGGAAACCCCACCGTTGAAGCGGAAGTCACCACCATTTCAGGAATCACCGGCAGAGCCGCCGTTCCGTCAGGCGCCTCCACCGGCGAACATGAAATGCTGGAATTGCGGGACGGCAACAAGAAGCGCTACAATGGAAAAGGCGTGGAAAAAGCCGTCAATAATATTCTGTCTAAAATCGGGCCGGAAATTATCGGCATGGACTGCCGCAGACAACGCGACATCGATTTTGCAATGATTGAGCTCGACGGTACGGCCAACAAGGGAAAACTCGGCGCCAACGCCATTTTAGCCGTCTCCATGGCCGCCGCCAAAGCCGCCGCCGAAATCTCGGGCCTGCCGCTCTACCGCTACTTAGGCGGCGTAAATGCGAACGTTCTTCCAATTCCTCAGTCCAACATCATCAATGGCGGACAGCATGCCGACAACAACGTCGATATTCAGGAATTCATGGTCATGCCGGTGGGCGCGCCGAATTTCAAGGAAGGCATCCGCATGAACGCCGAAGTCTTTCACGCGCTCAAAGCCGTGCTCAAAGGCAAGGGGTATAACACGTCCGTCGGAGACGAGGGCGGCTTCGCCCCGAATCTCAAATCCAACGAAGAGGCCCTCGAAGTCATCATGACGGCCATCGGCAAAGCCGGCTACAAAGCCGGTAAAGACGTCATGATTGCGCTCGATGCGGCGGCCAGCTCGTTTTTCGAGAAAGGCAAATACAATCTGGCGGCGGAGACCAATCCTCTCAAATCAGCCGAAGACATGGTGAAATTTTATGCGGATCTGGTCGCCAAGTATCCCATTATTTCCATTGAAGATGGTCTGGCCGAAGACGACTGGGCGGGCTGGAAACTGTTAACGGATGAACTGGGCGGAAAAGTTCAGATCGTCGGCGACGACCTGTTTGTCACCAACGTGAAACGCCTTAACCAGGGCATTGAGCTGGGCATCGCCAACTCCATCCTGATCAAGCTCAACCAGATCGGAACGCTCACTGAAACGCTCGAAACGATGAGCCGCGCCAAGGAATGCGGATACACCTGCGTCGTTTCGCACCGCTCCGGCGAAACGGAAGACACGTTCATGGCGGATATTGCCGTGGCCACCAACTGCGGCCAGATCAAGAGCGGATCGCTTTCACGCACGGATCGGCTGGCCAAATACAATCAGCTGATGCGCATTGAAGAAGAGCTGGGCGACGCGGCCTGCTACCGGGGCAAAGACGCGTTTTACAACATTCAAAAAACCGCGCCCGTCAAAGCAGGAAAAAAGAAATAATCCACTAAAATTTTAAGGCCGTCTCCGGGTGAAATTCGGAGGCGGCCTTTTTTGTGGGAAAGAAGCGCTTTGAGCCGGGAGCGCTCAGGCCAAAGGCCGGGGACGCAGTTAATTCGGCCGCCCGCGGGCGGCTTGATGTGCACAATGACTCAGACTTGAAATTTAAATTTGCCCAGCTGAAAGGATGATCGTTTCAGCTTAGTCACTTTTCATAGGGTCGATAAGTCAGCACCACCCGCCACTCGCGCCCGTGCAGCTTAACCGTGTCCCACGATGCAGTTTTAATGGCTTTTTCCTTTTTTCCGGGAGCTTCAAAGATGTATTCGCCCTGCCCGGAGGGATTGGCGGCAATCTTTTTGCCCAGTTGCCGAAGGCTTTCGTAATCCGCATAAAGGGGATCGGCAAACAGCATCCTGCCAATCTCATCGCTGTCCGCGTCGTAGATAATTTGCCCATCCGTCTGCATGATCCACAGCTCATATTCGGGGGGAATGCTGAGGTTTTTCAGCAGGGGTTCAACGAGAAAGTCCGTGCGCAGGACAAGATTGATGGATCCGTGGTAGCCTTTCTTGGAACCGGGAACAGGGTGTGCAATCACCACGGCCGTAAACCCCTCCACCGCTTTGAAACCCGGGCTGAAAACAGGTTCGGGTTTTTTCATCATGGCGATGACGTGTTCCTGGGCGCTGATATTGCTGCCTTCTACATTTTTGTATTCACGAGGCTCGATATAGCGCAAAATTCCCTTCGAATCGATGTATGAAGCCGTGATGACGGCGGGATCCCGGCAGAGAATGTCATTAAGTAAACTTCTGATTTCGCCTTCGGTATTGAGCCTGCCCCGTTTTGTATCGAGCCCCCGGGAAAGGTTTGTGTCGATTCTGGTTAACGTGCTCGAGAGCTTCGGCACAAACTGCCTAAGCGACAGTTTAAGCCTTGGAGACGGTTTAACTTCGCCGCGTTCAACCCGGGCCAGGATCATCCACCAGTTCATGTTCGGCAGATGTTGATACTGGGCGTGACGCACAACGCCCCCCAACTCATACTGCATGCTGCCTTCTTTGGTCTTCAGGGCCTTGTTGATGCCCTCTTTTAGCGATTGGCTTGCCTGGGTCAACACATTCATGAAGATGAAATCAGCGTCCTTATCCAGCATGGTTTGCCCGTCCGCATTCACGACAAACCAGGTGTGCCCCTCCGGCAGCGCCATTTCGCGGTTTAGCCGCCCATGCAGATCATCTAAAAAAACAGAAGCGCCCAACGCGCCGACAACCTTTCCGTCCACCAATATCGGAGTGGCCATAAATGCGGACTTTTTACCCGTTGAGCGGCTGTAAATGGGATAACCTTTAATCGGCTTACCGGCAAACAAGTCTTTGAAATACCCTCGGTCGCTGAGGTTCAGATGAGTAAAATCCTTTTCAACGCTGTAATAGTTGCCATCCGGCAGAATATAAAAATAGGCCCCCGCCAGGCCCTGCTCCATCTTTGCCAGATACGGCTTGATGCCTTTCCAGTCGCCGCTTTTAGCCTCCGGCGTCATGGCCGCCAATTCAAGAGAGGCCAGCGTATTCATCATCAGATCATCGAGGCTCACCGCAGCGGTATTGAGCACGCTTTTCATGGGTTTAGACTCGGGGGGCATTAAAGCCTGCTCAGCTGCAAAACCATTTGTAAAAAGAAAAAAAGCTCCTGCCGCAATCACGAAAAATAGTTTTTTCATTTTTTCCTCCCTGGCGATTCATTCAATATCGATCCGTTTTTTTTGCGCGAATCAAGACACCCCGCGGATGATCACTGGTGCTTCCTATATCGGACACGTAAAACATTCACTGAAGTTATTTCTATGAACCTGGATCGAAACTGTGATTCATCACCCCAGGTTAGCCGTTGTCGGTTTTCGTTTTCTGGGAAGTCAACCAGTTGGCCGCTCCTTGCGCCGCGCGGTGGGCGGTGGAAAAGCAGCCCTGCAGGAGAAATCCGCCGGTCGGGGCTTCCCAGTCGAGCATTTCGCCCGCGCAAAACCATCCCGGAAACGCTTTGAGCATGAGATGGTCGTCAAGTTCGCAAAAGCAAACGCCTCCCGCGCTGGAGATGGCTTCTTCCAGCGGGCGTGGCCGATAGAGCTTTACGGGCAGTCCCTTGATAAGCTTTGCGACCGATCTCGCCTCTTGCAGGGCTTCAGGAGACGCACATTCCCGCATCAGCAACAGCGCAGGAGGGGCAAGTTTCAGTTTCTTTCGGAAAAAATTCGACAGTGTGTCTTTTTGCGGGCCACAGGCCAGCCGCGTGATAATTTTTTCTTTCGACACATCCGGCATCAAATCCAGCCACACCGTGCTGACGCCGGTTTTCGCGATGGACTTGCGTATCGACGGCCCCAGCGCGTAAATGACGCCGCCTTCCACGCCGTAGGGTGTCAGCAGCAACTCCCCCCGGACGCTTTGGTGTCCGAGCGTGAAGGTGACGTTTTTCAATGGGACATGGTTGAACCGCTCTTTCAGAAAGGGGGGCCAGTCGGCCTCGAACCCGCAGTTTGCGGGCTCAAAGGATTGGATCTGTATTTTGCTTCGTTGAAAAATATTCACCCAGTCTCCGTCGGAGCCGGTGACAGGCCAGCTTGCTCCGCCCAGCGCAAACAGGGCAACCGGCGCGTCAATACACACGGTTTGATCGGGCGCTTCAAAGACCACAGTACGCGCATCCTTGATACCGGAAAATTTGTGCTTTGGAAAAAAGGTAAAGCCGTCAAAAACGGAAAGACCCGAGAGCCAACGGTTGCGGATCTCAGAGGCGGTCGCGTCTTTGGGGAACACTTTGCCGCTTGAGCCGACTTCCACATGGATGCCGAGCAAGCCCAGCCAGGCTTGCAGATTCTCGGGCGAAAACCCCGACAGCCACCGGGCGAAGCGTTTTTGATTGACGTCATAGGCTGACGCGAAAAGCTCAGGCGGCGCGCTATGCGTGATGTTCAGTCCGCCGTGCCGACCCGCCAGCACAAACTTGGACAGCGGTTTGGGCATCTGATCATACAGCGATACGCGAAAGCCGCCCTTGAGCAGGCACTCTGCGGAAAACAGACCGGCAGGGCCTGCGCCGATCACCACAATCTGTTTGAGATTTTGTGTCATCTTTTTTTGGGAGGCATCGTCAGGGTCTTGAAATACAAGTCTTCCGCCTGTTTCGTTTCCGAAGAATGATGGAGAAAGCTCATCTAATCATTTTAAATATCTTCAGTTCTTTAATGGCTTTTGCCATGTTCGTAAAGTCGCTATCGTTATGAAGAAGAAACAAATCATTCTCAATGGCTGTTTCAGCGATAAGTAAATCCAGAGTGCTTCGTATGGTTATGCCGGATCGGCGGCAGGCGATATTCACCTGTGCAGCTCTTTCATAGGATTCTTTCCCAAGATTAAGACCATAGAAGGGAATCGTTTCAAAATATTCCCGGAGTTGATTGTATTGTGCTTTCGTTCGGGCGCCTTGTAATATTTCCAGATAGATTAATTCGCAGATCCCGTAAGGCAGACCCTTTGCCAGTATTTGATCGAAAGCAGTAACCGCTGTGTTTTCGCTGCCCCTTAAATAATCGATGAGCACCGACGTATCGACTAATATCATTTGCCTGCTCTCATTTTTTTATAATCATAATCGTCTGCAAAAAGTATCTTACCTTTCAGATCACGCAAATTTTTCACTTTTTTGTTTTTTACAAATTCTTTTAAAGCCGTTTCGATTAATTCTCTTTTCGTGTGGATCGTCCCTGCATATTTAAATGCTTCTTCGATCAGATGATCGTCTAAAACAACATTCGTTCTCATAATGCACCTCCTGATGTGTACTTTAATGCACGTCTATGCGTTCGTCAAATCATTTTCCCCATAGCTTCGGAGCGTTAAAAGAACTGGGGTATTGAATTATTTCAAGCTGCTGGGAGAGCACTGATATTTCAAGACCTGATAACCCCCTGATTATTTCAGTACCAATGGGGACGCAGGACCTATGGGATCATTGGGGATATCCTATAATGTTCCCGTCAAGAGAAAAATTTATTTTTTAAAAATGCAATAAAATCAGTAATGTAATTTTAAGTTATTCCGGCCTTCAATCCAACAACGATATTATGACGTGAGGCTATGATATTTTAACCGTCTTTTTTTCGAAATCTGTCATGGGGTGCAAGTCAATAGCACAGCCCTCCGCAAAGCGCAGGTAGCGGCAATGAGACACTCGTCCAATTCCAGTTGGCGGCTTTTGATCGTTCGCCGATAGTTTCCGGCCAGTGCCGCAATTTCTCTACTCACGTCAATCACCACAAGGCTGTCTAATAGCTTTTCCGTTTTTTCCGCTCCTGCTCTTTCATACCATAAATCTCGCCTATGGTTATAGCGGAGCAACACAACAATGCATCTGCGGTCGCCTCCTTTATGGCTTGCCGGGCCGCTTCAATTCCCCGCAGATCAGGATCAGCACATCCGTATCAACGACGATCTGACGCATCAAGGCGCTTCCCCCTCGTGGATTTTCGAATATTTCTGACGAATTGATCAATTCCCCCGGCCAGTTCCGGGTGCTTACTGCTCTTCCACGCGCCAAACGTCGTATCGAGAACCTTCTGTTGACGCAATCGCTGGAGCTCCCTCTGGAGCGCGTTGCTGACAAACCGGCTCAACTCGCCTTTTCCCACGTTTTCCCGCAGTTCATTGAGTAAATCTTCGGGAAGTTGGAAATTTGCCTGCTTCAAAACCGTGCCCATAATCCTTACCTCCGGTATCTAGTACCATGTAACGTTTACAAGTTCGGATAAAGGCGCTTTAACTTAATGCG
>CAZSQS010000090.1:0-11184 GCA_964608995.1 uncultured Smithella sp.
TGGAGCGGGAAACGGGATTCGAACCCGCGACCCTCAGCTTGGAAGGCTGACGCTCTAGCCCCTGAGCTACTCCCGCTTAATTCAAAAAACTGGTGGAGGGGGGAGGATTCGAACCTCCGTAGGCTCCGCCGGCAGATTTACAGTCTGCTCCCTTTGGCCGCTCGGGAACCCCTCCAATCACAAAACTCAAACTGGAGCTGGCGATGGGACTTGAACCCGCAACCTGCTGATTACAAATCAGCTGCTCTACCGATTGAGCTACGCCAGCAAACCTTTAATTTTAAAACCCTTTTTGTATATACCCTTTTACTTAAACGCAACAAAACCATGGCACTGCTTCGTGCGAATTGTGGACTCTAATTTTTATGATGATTTTTGTCAAGTAAATTTTTAAATTATTTACTAAACTTCCCGCGAACAGAAAAACCGTCCGGATCAATTCTTATCATTAAAATAATCAGCCGAAAAAATGTAAATTTCTGTTTCCTTATCCTTCCAAGCCTTTGGCGGCAAGCCGGCCTTATAACAGGTTTCTTTTAGAAAAGTTTCCCGATCCCAGCCATACTCGATTGCCACCTGGGGCAATAAAAGACCGGAATTATACCCCCGGACGATGTAAAGACCATGGACACCGACCTCAATTTCATCGACACTTTTAATTTTTTGCAGAGGACTTAAAACAGAGATTTCAAAGCTCAAATCCCGAATCTCATCCCCTTTGACGGAAGGAAAACGGGGATCATGAAACGCCGCCGCGACTGCCATTTCCTGGACCGTATCGCCCAGGGGCTTGACCGCCTTGATATAACCGATGCAGCCGCGCAAATGTCCGCGCTTTTTCAAGGTCACAAAGACGCCCCTTTTTTCATTGAGAATCGGCATGTCCATCGTTAACTTGGGCATTTCTTTATTTCCGGCTTTCGCAAAAATGGCTCTTTTGGCAATCTCCAAAAGTGTCTTTTTTTCCTGATCTGATAATTCCATCTTCCCCTCTTTTTTAATAAAAAACTGCGGACACATAACCCACAACTGACCGCTTATCCCCAGTTACGTCTCCCGAATTTGCATATTTTAAAAGATGCGCCTGCTTAGCACCCATCTTTTTTGCGGCCAGCATGGTCACGGCCATCGGTCCCCCGCCGCACGCCTCCACTTTTCCAGCGGACAGACTGTCAAGCAAGCCTTCCGCATCAAAATTCCGAATATGCCCGATCACAATACGATCAAGATCCATCGCCTGCTTATAGCTATGGAAATGGGACAAATCCGTACTGCCGACGATCAACACCTTCCTGCCGCTGGATGACTTCGAAATAACGGATGATAATTCCCGGCAGGTCTGTGCGTCCTGATCCCCCATGATCAGAGGCACAAAAGAAAAACGGCCCAAAGCAACCTGTAAAAAAGGCAAATGGATTTCGACAGAATGCTCCTGGGCGTGTGCGGCAGGATAATCGCGAATAATCGTGCTGCCTTTTATTAATGTTTGAGCCAGACGTTCATCGACAGGAATCTTGCCCAGCGGTGTTTCATAAGCGCCATCACCGTATATGGAAACGCCGGAAAATGCAACCCTGTGGCTGGGAGCAATAAGAATGACTGCGTCGTAAGCTCTGCCACAAAGCCGTTTGTAGGCGCAGGCGGCCACCTGCCCGGAATATTGATAACCGGCATGTGGCGCAATCATTCCCATGATTTCGCCTTCCATCGCCGCATCCGGAACCTGACGCAGATAATCGTTAATCTCGTCTCTCAGAATGGCCGGCTCGCCCGGATACCAACTACCGGCAATGACAGAGCGTCTTAACCTTTCCATATGTCCATCAGTTCGATCGGCAAATGGTCCCCTGTTTCGTGTCCAGAACGTCGACACCCATTTGTGCAAGTTGAGCACGGATCGCGTCCGCTTCCTGCCACAGCCCTGTTTTCCTGGCTTCCTCGCGCTTTTGGATCAGATGTTTTACTTCACTGTCAAGAGCGCTTTGCGTAAAATCGAGAATCCCCAGGATATTATTTAAGCTTTGCAGCACACCGATAACTTTTTCAGCGTCCTTTTTCCCCAAGCCCCCCCGGGCCAGGGGTTTGTTCACCTTGCCGATGAAATCGAATAACGCAGCCAGAGCGGAGGCAGCGTTGAGATCATCGTCGAGCGCTTTTTCAAACCCGTTGTGAAGATCGTAAATCATCTGATCCAGATCGCCAAAGGGCTTCCATTCCCGATCGATCGCCCCAAGCCGCTCAACAAACAGATCCATTTTCTTGATGGTGTTTTTTGCCATCCGTAAGGCCTCGTCGGAAAAACTGACCGGTTTTCGGTAATTCATCCCCAAAAGGAAAAACCGGATGTCGCGCCCTGAATAACCTTTTGTTTTCAATTGATCGATTGTGACCGCGTTATTCAATGAGCGTGACATTTTACGTCCATCGACCAAAATCAGTTCCGATCCGATCCAGTAATTGGCGCCGCTGTGGCCGGATAAAGCCTTGTTAATGGCAACAATGTTCTCACCATGTGGAAACATTTCATCCACACCACTGATATGAATGTCATAGCGCACCCCAAGATGGCCCTGCGCAATGGAGGCGCATTCCAGGTGCCATCCCGGCCTCACGCTTCCCCATCTTGTCTTAACGTAAATTCCCCGCTTCAATTCACCCAGCACCGCCCTTTTCAAGAGGGCGAAATCGGCAGGGCTGTCCTTTTCATAATCATCGTTATCGATGGATCTGCCCGCACGCGTATGGGTCAGATCCACATTGGACAATAATCCGTAATCCGCCAGTTTGGAAATATCGAAATAAACAGAATGCAGTTTTTCGTAGGCATAGCCTTTATCGACCAATTTCTCGACAATCTTGAGCATCGGTTCAATATTTTCTGACGCTTTGATATAAATATTTTCCGGCCGGATCCCCAGAAAATGCGCATCATCGAGAAAAATCTGCAAGTATTTGTTGGAATACTCCGCCAGAGAAACGCCTGTTTTTTCCGACCCCTTGATGGACTTATCTGAAGAATCTACAATATCAATGACATGCCTGACCTGATCCCCTTTGAAGACCAGCCAGCGGCAAAGCAGATCCGACACGACCAGACGGCGGTAATTACCCAGATGGGGGGCATCGTGCACCGTAGGGCCGCAGGTATGGATCAGAACTTCATCAGCGCGAATCGGACGGAAAAAAGTTTTGCGGCGTTTGAGGATATTGTAGAGACTCAACGAAACCAGCTCTTCTTTGACCGCAAACAACTCGGTGCTCAGATAGCGCTCGCCACTGTCCGGAAAAATCACCACGATGAGGCCCTCATCCATTTCACGGGCCTTTTGCGCCGCGACAAACATTGCCGCCCCGGAACTCATGCCCGCCAGGATGCCTTCCTCGCGAGCCAGCCGTCGGGCCATTTCAAAGGCATCCTCATCCAGAATGTTTACTTTTTCATCAAGGCGCGTTTTGTCGTAGATGCCCGGACGATAGGACTCCCGCATATTTTTAAGGCCCTGAATCTTATGTTGCAAATAAGGCTCAACACCAATCATCCGGATCCGGTTGTCATATTCCTTGAGCCGCTTGGAAAGCCCCATCGCCGTGCCGGTTGTCCCGAGCGTCGCCACAACAGCGGTAAGCTTCCCCTCCGTCTGGGTCCAGATCTCAGGCGCAGTCCCATAGTAATGCGCGTTCACATTGTCCTCGTTGTTGAACTGATCCGTGCCGAAATATTTTTTCGGATGTTCGCGAAGCAGGCGGTAGGCCTCTTCAATGGCCCCGTCTGTCCCCTGGGAGGCAGGCGTAAAAACCAGTTCAGCCCCCAGCGCTCTTAAAATCTTTTTGCGCTCCTCACTGGCCGCTTCAGACATCGTCAGGCAGAGTTTATATTCTTTAGCGGCGGCAATCATCGCCAGGCCGATGCCGGTGTTGCCGCTGGTGGCTTCCAGGATGACTTTTTCCCGCGTCAGGTATCCTCTTTTTTCTGCGCTTTCAATCATATACAAGGCGGTGCGGTCCTTGATAGAGCCTCCCGGATTGGCGGATTCCAGCTTGGCGAAAATTTTGACCCGTGCGTTGGGATTGAGCTTTTTAATTTCTACAAGCGGGGTATTCCCGATGCGTTCGATTATACTTGAATAGGTTTTCATGGTAATTTTTTGGCGCAAAACACCTTTCTTTTTCGATATCGTTACATTCCGCGCCGATAATAATGATTTGAGAAAATGAGAATCAACTATCCATTTTAGGAAGTGAAATTTTTACGAATTGCACACCTTCTTGTTTTAAATTCGCTTCTTCCTCAGGCGTCGTCGTGCCCTTGATGTTTCTTTTCTCTTCATCGCCGTAATGAATCCTGAGCGCCACATCGGCAAATTTGTTTCCCACATCTTCAAAATGCTGATCAATAAACTGATGCAGTGACAAAAGTGTTTGCGCAGAACCGGGGGGCGCATTTGCGCCTTGCGCCAGAGCGCGCGATGCGCTTGTGACATACGCCGGTGAGGATGGCGCGATTTCCACCTGATCACTGCTGCAGACGGGGCACAGCACCAGCCGTTTCGTCTGTTGCTCAATCCAGGCCTGACGATCCTTGAACCACCCTTCAAACTTATGGCCGTTTTCACATTTAATGTCGTAAATAATCACGAATCCGTCACCGTCTGAACCTGAAAAAAGAGTGAATGCCTCAAATAAATGTGGACATTTGAATTTAAATTATGTAACGTCGCTCCCCGTGTCGGGATGTGGCCCAGCTTGGTAGGGCACTGCGTTCGGGACGCAGGAGTCGCGCGTTCAAATCGCGCCATCCCGACCATTTTTTTATCTGCACGCTCAATGATCGATCAACCGACCGCACCAGCCAGTTTGAATATCGGCAGGTACATCGCAATAATCATCCCCCCGACCAGACCGCCCAGAAAGACCATCATCGCCGGTTCCAGAAGCGACATCATCGAGTCCACCGCCGTATCGACTTCATCATCGTAAAAATCGGCAATCTTGTTGAGCATGGCATCCAGCGCGCCAGTGGCTTCGCCAACGGCAATCATCTGCACCACCATGGGCGGAAAGATGCCGGTCTCCGACAGAGGCTCGGCAATTGAGCGCCCCTCGCTGATGCTCTGGCGTGTTTTCATTAGCGCGTCTTCCACAACCACGTTTCCGGACGTCTTGCTGACGATATTGAGCCCCTCCAGAATCGGCACACCGGAGCTCATCATGGTGGCCATCGTCCGGGCAAATTTGGCCACCGCCACCTTTTTAAGCAACGGGCCAAAAATTGGAATTCGCAAAAGAGCGGAATCGACCATCCATCGGCCTTTCTGGGTGGCATAAAACCGGTTGAACGCAAAACCGAGGAGGATAACGATCGCCAGAATGATCCACCAGTAATTCCCCGCGAAGTCACTGGCCGTAATCAGCATCATCGTCGGCCCGGGCAGCTCGGTTCCAACCCCTTCAAACATTTTCCTAAAGACAGGAATAACTTTAATTAAAAGAAGCGCCACCACGGCAAAAGAAATCACCAGCACCGCGATGGGGTAGGTCATGGCGCTTTTCACCCTGGCCTTGAGTTTCATCATTTTTTCCATATACGCGGAAAGACGCTGCAAAATGACATCCAGAATACCGCCGGCTTCGCCCGCGTTAATTAGGTTGACAAACAAGTCATCAAACACCTTGGGATACTTTCTCAGGGCATCCGTGAGGCTCGTGCCGCCTTCAATATCTTCCTTCACCGCGCGGATGATTTTTGAGAACGCTTTGTTTTGTTCCTGTTGAGCCAGAAGATCCAGACATTGAATCAGTGGCAGACCGGCATTGATCATGGTTGAAAAGATTCGGCAAAAAACAACAACGTCTCTCTCCTTCACCCGTCCGGCAAGGAAAGGAATATACTCTTCGAGGTCTTTGGGCTTTTTCCGCACATCAATGGATTTAAACCCCTGACGCCGAAGCATCATTCGCACTGTGGCTTCGTCAGCTGACTCTATCTGACCTTTTTTGACCTCATCTTTTTTCGTTGTTCCTTCCCAGAGAAATACCGGCATAGTTGAAAATCCTTTCTTTTGGGGAATAGATTTCAATCTGGTGAATCATAAAACATCCTCTATGTATTTTCAACAAGTTAATTCAGAATTCCCGAAAACCTGTTGCACGTTTACAGGCATTCAGACGTTTGCCCGCAAGCGGTACAGAAATATTTGGTATTGAATGATACCGGCAGCCACGGCAACATTGAAGGAATCGAAGTTTCCCGCCATGGGGATCGTGATTAAAAAATCACACTTCTTCTTCAGAAGCGGGCGGATGCCTTTGGACTCACTTCCCAAAACCAGCGCCACCGGACAATCAAAAGCCTGTTCATGAACAGGTTTTCCGCCATGCGAATCCGCGCCGAAAACCCAGAACCCTTTCGCCTTGAGTTCATCGATCGTCTGGGACAGATTCGTCACGCGGGCCACAGGAAGCTTTTCGGCACTTCCCGCGGAAACCTTTAGGACGGCCGGCGTCACAGACGCCGCTCGATCGGTTGGAATGACGACGCCGTTTGCACCCAGGCCATACGCGCTTCGGATAATCGATCCCAGATTCTGCGGATCAACAAGGCTGTCCAGCAGGAGGATCAGATCATGCCGCAGAAGCGGATGGCGATTTGCAATCACAGCGTCGAGGTCGGCATAGACAAACGCCTCGCGAAGACAGACAATGCCCTGATGATCATCGGTACCGGTTAATGCATCCAGATCATGCCGGGGCTTAAACTCAACAGGGATGCGCTTTTGGCGGGCCATATCCACAATGGCCTTGAGGGAGGGGCCGCTTCGGCCCGCTGCGATGAGAATTTTTTTTATCGGGGGTTGGGGTTGGTCCAGGAGCACCCGGGTAGGATTAATTCCGTAAACTGTCTCCATGGCTGACCTTATGACCTTATCCGGATCTGAAGGAATGTTAGCGCTGATGTCTTGCGGCAAGGCCTCGGGCAATTTCCTGCCCGATCTCCCGGCAGGCCGCAAGAGGATCTTTCGCCTGGCGGATCGGCCGGCCGACCACAATATAGTCCGCGCCCGCCGAAATGGCTTCAAAGGCGCTAAGCGTACGTTTTTGATCGTCTTTTACCGGATCGGCCAAGCTTCGGATTCCGGGTGTCACGATAACAAAATCCTCGCCCAGCTCGCGCCTGAGCGCAACAATATCCTGAGGCGAGGCGACTACACCCGAAGCACCCGCCTGTCTTGCGAGCTTTGCCAGATGCAGCACCATCTCATTCGTAGTCCTTTCGAAGCCAATCTCGCGAAGATCGTCATTATTGAGACTGGTGAGCACCGTCACAGCCAGAACCACCGGTTTGGCTATGCCCAGCTTTTCAGCGCGAGCACCCGCCGCCTCGACCGTTTCCCGGATCATCCGGCTGCCGCCTGCCACATGCACATTGAACATATCGACGTTCAGGTTCACCGCCGCTTCGGCAGCGCGGGCCACCGTATTGGGGATGTCATGAAACTTGAGATCCAGAAACACGCGACCGCCGCGTTCTTTAATGCTTTCAACAATTTTTGGCCCGGCGGCCGTGAACAGCTCCTTGCCCACCTTAAACAT
Organism: uncultured Smithella sp.; assembly: GCA_964608995.1. Classification (GTDB taxonomy): domain Bacteria; phylum Desulfobacterota; class Syntrophia; order Syntrophales; family Smithellaceae; genus UBA8904. The sequence continues at coordinate 7,591 of CAZSQS010000090.1, forward strand.
ACCCACCGAGCCGGTTAAAAGATCGATCCAGGCGCACGCCTCATCAAAGCCCGGCGCATCCAGCGCAAAAATCAACCTCTCTGTCGGGTTTGCGCTACTCGATGTATTCTTCATCGCCGATGAACTCCATGCTGTCCGGAATCGGTTTGAAATCTTCCTGAGAACCTTTCAGATATTCAGGATGCTCGTAAACGACCTTCCCTGCCGCGATTTCGCGAAGCGCTAAAACGATTTCACGATTTTTGCTTTCCATCAGCGGTTTGGAACCTTTAAGCAGCTGACGCGCGCGTTTGGATGCCAGCGACACCAGGCCAAAACGGGTCTCGGCCACTCTTAATGAATCTTCAACGGTAATTCTTGCCATGGCAACGTACTCCTCCTCATTTTCACTCTTATGATTGCTTTAAAAACCGATCAATTGCATCGCGCAAACGGATTGTTTTACAGGTCTCGGCGCGGTAGATGGCGATCATCTGATTGACGGCGATATCCAGATCATCATTCATTATTGTGTAGTCATACCATAAAACTTCTTCTAATTCACGCTTTGCCTGACCGAAACGCGCGCGAATCGCCTCGGGGCTTTCATGTCCTCGCTTTTCAAGGCGATTTTTCAGCTCCTCAAGCGTCGGCGGTAATACAAAAACAAACACCGCCCCGGGAAACTTCTCTTGAATGGCCCTGGCGCCGCGCGGTTCGACATCCAAAAGCACATCCTGACCGCGCTGCAAGGCATTCTTCATCTCGCGAAAAGACGTCCCGTAGAGATTTCCATAATTTTCGATCCACTCTACGAATTCTCCCTGACCGATGCGCCTGCGAAACTCCTCCGGCGGAATAAAGTGGTAATCTTTCCCATCCACCTCTCCGGGGCGCGGCGCGCGCGACGTATGAGAAACGCAAAAGGACAGCGTCGGGCACGAAGCCAGCACCCGCTGGCAGATACTGCTTTTGCCTGCGCCGGACGGTGCGGACACCACAAGGATCAGACCTTCCTTTTCCATCGTTTTACTCAATATTCTGGGCCTGTTCGCGCAGCTTACCCAGTTCGCTTTTGGCCTCAATGACCTGACGGGCAATATCCACATCATTGGATTTTGAACCAATCGTATTGATTTCTCGGTTCATTTCCTGCAAGAGGAAATCGATCTTGCGGCCCTGGGCCTCATCACTTTCCAGAAGCGCCTCAAACTGGCTGATGTGGCTTTGCATCCGGACAATTTCTTCCGTGATGTCCGATCGATCGGCCATCATCGCCACCTCCTGCGCCAAACGCGCCGCATCCACTTCCAGACCATTCATCAGATCGCTGACGCGCTCCGTCAGCCGCTTCTGGTAATCCAGCACCACCTGCGGGGCGCGCGCGGAAATCTCTTTCATCAACGCGTCGATCAGCCCCAGCCGCATCCGCATGTCGGCATAAAGGGCAATGCCTTCTTCCTGCCTCATATTGGACAGAATCGTCAGGGCTTCGATCAGCGCACATTCCACCTCCGCCAGAAACGCGTCGTCAAGCGTCGTTTCCGCAGGCGGAGTGAAGATGTCGCGAAAACCGAGAAGGTTGGTCAGCAGTACCGGCTCGGCAATGTGAAATTCTTCGCGCAGCCGGTTGAGCGCATCGAAATAATTCCGGGCAATCTCCAGGTTCAGATTGACCCGGCCCGTGTCCGTTCCCTCGCCTTCGAGCCGGATCGACACATCAATGCGGCCGCGCTTGAAGCGTTCGCCGATCTTCTTTTTGTAGTCCATCTCCAGCGGATACAGTAGCGCGGGCGTTCGAAGCCCGATTTCCAGAAACCGGTGGTTGACGGATTTGGCCTCAACGACAATGTTGCGCCCCTCAAAGAGCGACTCCACCCGGCCATAGCCGGTCATACTTTTAATCATGGTTTGACCTCCCTTGTGTCCGAACCTGTCATCTTCAATTGCAGAAGGTATCTCGACCGGATGGCATAAAGCATCTGCATTTGCTTTTCGTCCGCGTAATCCGGATACGTCCAGGGCAGGGGGCAGAATTTCTTTCCCTGATAGATCAGCGTCAAATCCGCATAAATGCCGTCGCGCAGGTAGGGCCGGTGCGAATAGCCCTTCCCGGTGGCCAGAATCAGGTGCGCCTGAGACAAATAGCCGGGATCAATGTTAATGACCCTGTGCCCCTCCTGCATGGTTTCAATTTCAAGATCATTGGTCGCAAGCTTAATATCCGGCAGGCACTCCGGACGGATCAGCGTCTCCATCGACAAAAACCGCCGGATCAGCCGCGGCCCCATCTCCGGCGAATAGTAATCCGTGTAGTCAAACGGCATCTGCGGACTGACGTAATCCGGCGGACCGTAAAGCGCCGCAAGTCTTTCAATCGCCCCGGTGATGGCATCGCCTGCCGGGCCAAAAATACTGAAGATCAGCTTGACCGGCAAAGCCTGGGCCGGTTTGCTCATAATCCACCCATCAGCTCATCGCGCGACACGGTTGACGTTCCGACCTTGCCGACAACAATGCCTGCCGCGGAATTGGCCAGCGCCGTCGCCTCTTTGAGATTGGCCTTCGCCGACAGCGCCAGCGCCAGCACCCCGATTACGGTGTCCCCCGCGCCGGTCACGTCATAGACTTCTTTGGCCTGGGCGGCAAATAATGTGTGACGGATGTTTCGGCCTCTTTCAAACAGGCTCATGCCCTCTTCACCGCGCGTCACCAGGAGCGCCCCGATATCAAATTGACTCAAAAGCGTCTCGCCCAGTTTCAGAAGATCATCGCCGGTTTCAATGGCCATACCGGCGGCGCGCTGGGCTTCGTGATGATTTGGCGTCAGCACATGGGCACCCGAATAGATGGAAAAGTCATTTTGTTTGGGATCGACACAAAGAAAAATATCTCTCTTTCCAATGATCGTCTTGATGTCTTCAACCAATTCCCGCGAGACAACGCCCTTGCCGTAATCAGAAATCACCACCGCCCCTATCCGGTCGCGCAATTTCTTCACATAGGACAGAATCGAATCGCGGCTTTCACCTGATATCAGCCTGCGGTTCTCATGGTCAAAGCGGACAATCTGCTGCCCGTGCGCCACGATGCGCGTTTTGAGCGTCGTGGGCCGCCCCGGTTCGACGATGATGCCGGCTGTGTCGATGCGGCGCTCCTTGAGCTGTAATTGCAAATCCTTCCCGATATGGTCGGCACCGATCACGCCTGCGACAAACACGGGCGCGCCCATCGTATGGATGGTATTGAGGACGTTGGCTGAGCCGCCCAGCATCATGGAATCTTTCTGCACCTCCACCACCGGAACAGGCGCCTCGGGAGAAATGCGCGAGACCTTGCCCCAGATAAAGTGATCCACCATGACATCGCCTACGACCATTACGCCGGAGCGCCCGAAATTGTTTATAATTTCAAGAGCCCTCTTTTTTGAAACCAGATTTGACATGAATAAAAACCCTCTTTTAACCTGATGCCTCAGGCCCGTAAAGCTTCGCTCCCTAGGGACAAAGGCGCGGGATGTTATTATCAACCGCCGGATTTGTCAATCCTTTAAATATTGCATGTTAATTAAGAATTAAAAGTGAACCGTTTTTTACGGATTTAAAATTTAAAAGT
>CAZSQS010000091.1:0-10617 GCA_964608995.1 uncultured Smithella sp.
TTCTATAACAAATTAATCCTTCTCGTCTTTTAGGCGAGAATAAAATCACCCTGTCCCAACCTCCGGCAATTCATCACCCAATGACCATTTGATTTTCCCCATTTTCAACAACTATACGGGTGAACGCAAAAAAGCCCGGTCGGGTAACACCCGCCGGGCCTCTTGCTTTATCCTCTTACCTCTTACCCCGTACCCCTTACCTTCTTCTCTTACCTCGCCAAAAACTCCGCCGTGGCCAGCTTGACGCTTACCGCCAGCACTTCAATTGCCTTTTCCAGCTCCGCCACCGGCGGGCGCGTGGGAGAGATGCGGATATTGGCATCTTTGGGATCTTTGCCAAAAGGAAAAGTCGCGCCAGCGGGAGTGATGGCCACACCTGCTTCCTTGCAAAGCGCCACGGCCCGTTTGGCCACCGGTTTGGCCGTATCGAGGCTGATAAAATAACCGCCTTCGGGGTTGCTCCAGGTGGCCAGTCCTGTGCCGCCCAGTTCCTTTTCCAGCACTTTCTTCGTGATGTCGAATTTCGGCTTTAAAATTTTGGCGTGATCCTTCATGAGACCCGCCACGCCGCCGGGATACGCGTTTATAAAATTGACATGGCGCAGCTGTTCGGCCTTGTTGGGGCCGATAAACATCGTGCCGAAAAGCTTGGAGATGCAGGCCAGATTATCCTTGCTTGTGGCCATAAAACCCAGGCCCGCGCTGGAGAAGGTGATTTTGGAGGTCGAGCTGAACAGATAAACCCGGTTGGGGTTGCCCGCCTCTTCGCAGGCGCGAAGGAGATTTTTGGGTGTCGCGGGGGTATCGACCAGATGATGGACGACATAGGCGTCATCGGCAAAAATGGTGAAATCCGGCGCAGCCGTTTTCATGGACGCAAGTCTTTTGACGGTTTCATCGGACACGGTATCGCCTGTCGGGTTGGAATAGGTCGGCACGAAAACGATGCCCTTGACGGACGGATCGGCTACCGCTTTTTCCACCGCATCCATGTCCGGTCCGTTTTTCGTCATGGACACTTGAACCATCTCATAGCCCATTTCCGCCAGCAGCGTAAAATGCCGATCATAGCCCGGCACAGTGACAAGCATTTTCGGCTTGTCCGTTTTGCTCCAAGGGGCGGGGCTTCCCACAAGGCCCTTGAGCATTGCCCAGAGCAGCACCGTGGAGAGGATCTGGAGGCTTGCGTTGTTGCCCACCATCATTTCTTCGGGTTTGACGCCCAAAACGCCCGCAAACAGTTCGCGGGCTTCCGGCAGACCCAAAACGCCGCCGGGATAATTGCGGATATCAAAGCCGCTTTTCGTCTTAATATCTTTTTCCGTTACGATGGTGAGCATGGGGTTGGACAGGTTGAAATTTTCGTCGCCCGGCTGACCGCGCTCGATGTTGAGTTTTAATCCCAGTCCCTTGAGGGCTTCGTAGCGCAACTGCAATTCCTTCAAACTTTCCATATGATCTGTAAACCTCCCCTGAAGTTAAATTTTTCGGATCGGAGTGGCTTTTGCGCATGATTGTAAAAATTTGTCAATTGAGGAACAAAAGATTTTTACCCCCCTCTAAGTTGTGTGTGTTTTTACCGCGTTTTGCTTTTTAACTGGACAAAACCAGGCCAATAGGATTGTCTGCGCCCGGAAGTCGATTTTGACGAATTCGTAAAAAAGTTACACAGCATAGTCATTCCCGCCGGATGTTTACCCGGCGCATGCCGGGCGGGAATGACATAAAAGAGGAGTCAAATAGACTTTTTACAAGACCATCAATGTTTTCAGGAATATATTTTATGGCTTTATTAAGGATTCACAACCTCTCCATCAGTTTCGGCGGGCCGCTTTTGCTCGACGGCGCGTCGCTGCAAATTGAAGCAGGCGAGCGCATCGGCCTTCTGGGCCGAAACGGCTCCGGCAAATCAACGCTACTCAAAGCGCTTCAAGGCGATCTTTTGCCGGACAGTGGCGAAATCGCGCGGGATAAAAATGTGCGCCTGAGCCTGATGCCGCAGGAAGTTCCGGAAATTACCGCGACGGTTTATGACGTGGTGGCCTCAGGCGGCAAGGAGCATCTGGACCTGCTTCATGCCTATGCCGATCTGACCGGGAAGGCGCAAGGCGGCAACGCCCCCCGGGACATGAAATCGCTCGAAAAGATTCAGCATCAGATGGAAGCCACCGGCGTTTGGGGTTTTTCCCAAAAGATTGAAACCGTGCTGTCCCGAACGGGGCTTGACGGACAGGCGCGCTTTGAAAGTCTTTCGGCGGGACTCAAGCGCCGGGTGCTTCTGGCGCGGGCGCTTGTGAAGGACCCCGACATCCTGCTTCTGGATGAGCCCACCAACCATCTGGATCTCGACGCGATTGTCTGGTTGGAAGACTTTCTGCAAAACTTCGATAAAACCCTGATGTTTGTTACGCACGACCGGACATTTCTGCAAAAAATCGCCACGCGCATTGTGGAGATCGACCGGGGCAAGCTCTTGTCCTTTACCTGCGCTTACGCGACGTATCTGGAACGGCGTCAGGCCCTTCTGGACGCCCAGGAAAGCCAGTGGCAGACGTTTGATAAAAAGCTTGCCAAAGAGGAAGCCTGGATTCGTCAGGGCATCAAGGCCCGGCGCACGCGAAACGAAGGCCGGGTGCGTGCGCTTGTCGCCCTGCGCCGTGAGCGCGCCGATAGACGCGAGCGCGAAGGCAGCGTCAAACTGGCCGTTTCGGAGGCTCAGGCCGGCGGCAAGCTGGTGGTGGAGGCCTCGGGCATCGGTTTTGCCTGGGGCGACACGCAAATCATCGACAACTTCTCCACGCGGATTCTGCGCGGCGATCGCATCGGAATCATCGGCCCCAACGGCTCGGGCAAAACCACGCTCTTGAAGGTGCTGTTGGGCGAACTGCCCGTTTCATCCGGACAGATCCGCCTCGGAACGAATATCGCCATTGCCTATTTCGATCAGCTGCGCGCGCAATTCGATGAGACCAAATCTATCCGCGACAATGTCGCCTCCGGCAATGACACGCTGGTCATCAATGGCTTGTCCCGGCACGTCGTGGGCTACCTTCAGGATTTTCTGTTTTCGCCCGATCAGATTGCCGCACCCGTCTCCACGCTTTCCGGCGGCGAGAAAAACCGCCTGCTTCTGGCCAGGCTCTTTGCCATCCCGTCCAACGTTTTGGTGATGGATGAGCCGACCAACGACCTGGACGCGGAAACGCTGGAGCTCCTTGAAGAGCGGCTGGCCGACTATGCCGGCACGATTTTGCTGGTAAGCCACGACCGTACGTTTCTCAATAACGTCGTCACCTCGACCATGGTGAAAGAAGGTAACGGACGGTGGTGCGAATATATCGGTGGCTATGACGACTGGGTGAGGCAGAAAAGCCTCTCGGACGCTACGCGCAAAGCGACACCCGGAGACGCCAGGCTCAAAAAAGAAAAAGCGCCCAAAGAAAAAAGTAAATTATCCTTCAAGGAAATCCGCGAACGCGAAGAGCTGCCGGTTTCAATCGAACGCCTGGAAAAAACGAAATTGGAGCTTCTTGAGCGCTTGAATTCGCCGGATTTATATAAAACCAATGATCCGAAACGTCTGCTTGACCTCAACGACCGTCTGGCTGATCTGGAGGCCGAACTTGATGCGGCCTATGAACGCTGGGACGCGCTTGAGGAGATGGCGCAAAAATATTCAACCTGAGAGCCGGATGCGCTGAGGATTAAACTGAAACCTGTAAGAGGATAAAGCTGATGAACCTCGCTGATCTGCATTTTCCACGACAATTGGAAGCGGACGGCTCTGCCGAAAAAATTCGCGAACGCCTGACTGAGCGCACGCAGAAGCTCTGGGCCGAAAGCGCCATTGATGTCCCGACGCTGGCCTTTACGGAGCCGCTGAAAAAAGCGATCTGGCGGGCGAGAATGCAGGCCAGAGTCCGCCCGGGACTGGAAAATATTGACGAAAAACTTGCGGGCGAAAAAAGAGGCCTGGATATGGCCAACGGCGCGTCCGACCCTGCTGCCGCCGGACGCGTCTCGAGGCTTCTGTTGTTTACCACCGATGGGGCGGAGCGCTTTTACCGTCATATCGAGCAGGCCCTGCTGGCGCATACACCTCGGATTCTGGGCTGCCGGCTCGACATTGACAGCCAGACGCTGGGAAGGTTTCTCACCGGTAAAAGCGGCGTTGTCAAAATTATTATGATTGAACACAAAGACGCAGTCTCCGACGTGCTCCGGGCGCTTCTTGAAACAGAAACTTCTTCAACATGAGATCTTTGAAGAATGTCTTTTGTGCGATTCCCGCTTACGCGGGAATCGCACAAAAAAGGGATTGATCAAACATCCCGACGGGATGGCACGTTTATAGCGGCGGTATTTCACATAAACGTGCGACCCCGTCGGGGTCGAACGCCAATCGGAGAGGGTTGTCTATAAACGTTAAACCCCTTCGGGGTTGAAAAAAAACACAATTGGGGTGATGCGCTCATCATTTGAAAAAGACGCCCTGTCATTCCCGTGAAGACGGGAATGACAGTATCAATAACGTTGTGCAAGTGTCTCCAAGCGCTTCTGTCCCCGAGCGCTTCTTGACACGGACCCCTCTTTAATCTAAACTTCCGTCACAAATTGCAGGACAGATCAGTTTTCCAAACCCATCTTACCCAAAAGGAGGCAGGGCATGGATCATTATAAACTGTTTATCGACGGCCAGTTCGTCGAGGCGCAAAGCGGTCGGACGTTTGAAACCTTTGATCCCGGAAGCGGCCTGCCGATTGCCACCGTCGCGCGCGCTGGCGCCGCCGACGCCGAGGCGGCCATTGCCGCCGCGCGCCGCGCCTTTGACAGCGGCATCTGGAGCAACCTCACGCCTGCCCAACGCATGGCCAAAATGCAGGATTTTGCCGATCACATCGCCCGGGAGGGGCTTCGTCTGGCGGCCACCGAAAGCATGGACTCGGGCCAGCTTCTGGGGCTTTCCAAATACTGGCCGCTTTTGAGCATTTCTTTTTTGCGCAATCTGAGCCTCGCGGCAACGAACGTGTTTCCCTGGCACGAAGAAATTCCCGTCTCGGGCTACGTCTTCGCGCCCGCGCGCGAATACCTGCGTCGCGAACCGCTGGGCGTGTGCGTGGGCATTGTCCCCTGGAACTTCCCCATGTATATCGCCATCTGGAAGATCGCGCCCGCGCTGATCATGGGCAACACGATGGTGCTCAAACCTGCGTCGCTCACACCGCTTTCCGCCATTATCTTAGCCGAAGCCGCCAAGGCCGCAGGCATTCCCGACGGCGTGCTCAATGTGCTTCCCGGCCCCGGCGCAGAACTGGGGCGCGTCTTGTGCACGCATAAAGATGTGGATAAAATTTCGCTCACCGGCTCGACGGATGTTGGTCGCGACATCATGAAAATGGCCGCCGACACGGTTAAAAAAGTCACGCTCGAGCTGGGCGGAAAATCCGCCAACATCATCCTCGATGACGCGGATATCGATCTGGCCGTGGAAGGCGCCTGCTTCGGCACGTTTTTCCATCAGGGGCAGGTCTGCTCCTCCGGTACGCGCGTGCTGGTCCCTTCAAAAATTTACGATGAATTTGTCGAAAAAATGAAAAAGCGCGCCGAGGCGATGCGCATTGGCTATCAGCTCGATCCCAGCGTACACTTAGGCCCGCTCGTGAGCCGCGAACAGCTCGAAACGGTTGAGCGCTATGTGCAGATTGGTCGCGACGAAGGCGCAACGCTGATTACGGGCGGCAAGCGCGTCGAGGTGGAAGGACTTCCCGACGGCTGCTACTACCGGCCCACCATCTTTGCCAACGTGAAAAACGACATGCGCATCGCGCAGGAAGAAATTTTTGGTCCCGTCGTAAGCGTCATCAAATACGACGGCGACGAGGAAGCCATCGCCATCGCCAACGACTCGCTTTTCGGACTGGCAGGCGGCGTGTTTTCTTCCAACACCGGCCGCGCCGAGCGTATTGCGCGAAACGTCCGCACCGGCACGCTGTGGATCAACAACTATCATATCTTTGCCGATTTCTGCCCCTTCGGCGGCTACAAGCAATCCGGCATGGGCCGCGATTTCGGCATGGAGTGCCTGCACGGCTATACGCAGGTCAAACGCATTCATATCAATGCCATGGCCGACGCCAGAACCAACATGACCTGGCAGATTCTGTCGGACTATAAAAAAGTGGACGGCTTTTCCTACCTGTGCCCCACAGCCATTACCGCGGGTCACGGGGCGCTGGCGTCTGTCAGTAAGATCGTCGCGGAGCATGGCTGCCGCCGGGCGATTGTTCTGACCGATCCGGGTGTCAAGGCGACTGGGCTTGCCGAGCTTGCCCAAAACGCGCTGGGGGATTTGTGCGTGGGCGTGTATGACCGCATTCCCACCGATCCCGATCTGGAAGCCGTCGATGCGGCCACCGACTTTGCGCGGGAAGCGCAGGCCGACTGTCTCATCAGCGTCGGAGGCGGCAGCGTGATCGACACGGCCAAGGGCGTAGCCGTCACGCTCAAAAACGGCGGCAAGGCCAACGATCATTTAAACCTGCTGGTTTTGACCGAACCGCAAACCTTCCACATTGCCATTCCCACCACGTCCGGCACCGGCTCGGAAGTCACCAACATCGCGGTGCTGACGAGCCACATCGCCGATCGCAAGCTCTTTATCGCTGACCGCTACATTATGCCCAACGCGGCCATTTTAGATCCGCGCTTTACGCTGACGCTTCCGCCTCGCATGACGGTGGCCAGCGCCATGGACGCGCTGACGCACGCCATCGAAGCCATGACCAGCACAATGGCCAACCGCATCTGCGACGCGCAGGCGCTCCAGGCCATCAGGCTTATCGCCGAAAATCTGCCGGTGGTGGCGAAAGATGGCAAAAACGAAAAAGCGCGGCTCAATATGCAGATCGCCGCGTCGCTGGCTGGCTGGGCCTTCACGATGGCGCAGGTGGGGCTGGCGCACGCGATGGCGCATACGCTGGGCACACTTTTTCACCTGCCGCACGGCGAAGCCTGCGGAATCATGATTCCCAAGGTCATGCGTTATAACGTCGATCATTCTACTGCGGCGCTGGTGCAAGTCGCCCAGGCCCTGGGCGTCAACACGCAGGGCCTGACCGAGCGCGAGGCGGCGCTGGCCGCGGCCGACGCGGTGGAAGCCCTTATGGAAAAAGCCGGACATCCCTTGCGTCTCCGGGACGTGGGTGTGAAGGAAGAGAGTCTGGATATGGCGGCTTTTCATGCCATCTGCGACACGGCCGCGATTTTCAATGGGCGGCCTGTCAATGACCCAGGAGAGGTGGCGGCGCTTTACCGGCAGGCGTTTTAGATCGTCAGCGGCAAAAAGATTTCACTTAGCGACGGGTGCGGCAATATCCAGTTTCGCAGCTGTTGCCTTGAGAGCCTGCTCGATATGACAAGCGTCAGAGGCGCAATCAGGTCGGCTGCATGGTCGCCCACAATAGATGCGCCGATGAGGAGATCGCCCGCAAAAACCGCCTTCACAAAGCCCGGCCCCGAGAGTTCGGTACGGGCCAGAATGTTTGCGGCGTAGTCGGATTTAATGACGTCAACGGCCAGACCTTCTGCGCGGGCGCGCTGCTCGGTGTAACCCACGCGGGCAATGGGCGGATGGCTGTAAACCACGGACGGAATGACGTTTTCATCATAGACGACCGACGCACCGCCGAACATGTCGGCAACGGCCACCCTGGCCTGAAGCGCTGCGCGATGGGCGAGCATCATGCCGCCCGTGACGTCGCCTGCGGCGTAAATGCCCGACACGCTCGTTTGCATGCGTTCATCCACCCGAATGCCGGTGTCATCGTAAGCCACGCCTAAAGCATCCAGCTGGGCCCGGTGCAAAACCGGCTTGCGGCCCGTGCACAAAAGCGCGCACTCCGCGCGCATCTCCATGACCGCTCCATCTTTTTTCACCTGCATGGCCACGCCGCCTGCATATTCCCGAAGGCTTTCAAGTCTGGCCGAGGTATGGATGGCCACGCCCAGACGCGTCAGTTCCGTCTGCAGAAAACTTACCGCCTCGTCATCTTCCAGCGGCAAAATCCGATCTCGAAGCTCCACCAGAATGACTTTGACGCCAAGCTCGGCAAAGACGGTGGCGTATTCAATGCCGATAAAACTGCCACCGACAATGATCATGCTACTCGGCAACGATGTCATCTGTAAAATGCCATCCGAGGTCAGAATCCGCTCGGACAAGGTTATGCCCTTTAACAGCTGAGGCTCAGAGCCCCAGGCAATCAGCAGTTTGTCGGCTGAAACCGTCCGGCTCATCCCTGCGGCATCCGTGTATCGCACACGCTGCGGCGAAAGGATTTGCGCCTCTCCCGAAACGGCTTCGACTTGAGCATCGGAGAGGATTTTTTGTGCGCCTGCCGCCGCAAGCCTAACAATCTGGTCGCGATGCTTTTTCATGGCGATAAAATCGGCGGTGGCGGAGGTAATGGTAATGCCCAGGCGCTTGAGCTTTTTTAAATCCGTATAAACTTTACTGGAGCTCAAAAGCGCCTTGGTGGGAATACAACCCCGGTTGGTGCAGGTTCCTCCCCATCCATCTTTTTCAATGAGCAATACGCGTTTTTTTGCGCGCGCCGCCGTCTCGGAGGCCGTAAGTCCTCCCGGCCCGCCGCCAATGACCACCAGATCGTATGAATCGGACATGATATGTTCCTCCATCAGGGTTAAAACGCCTTTAGCACAGCCGGAAAGGCTGGGCAAACATAAATCCCCCGCGAGGGCCGGCATTAAAGTTTGAGAGACAACCGTCCGATAACAGGATCAGAGTAAAAGGAGTTTTTGGGCAAAAGATGACGATCCCTCCTGTTGGACATAGTGCAAATTTATTCGCACCCTTAGCGCCCGTCGCGCCCGCAGGCCCCGTTAGTGCGGCCACATCGCCGGACAAGCCCGAGCTCAACCCCGGGCCCTGCCAGACTTGCGCGGCCCGCCGCTATGTCGATCGCTCCAGCGACTCGTCCGTCTCCTTTCAATCCCCGACCAAGCTCGCGCCCGGCGAGGCGGCGCTGGCCGTCGCCGCGCACGAGCAGGAGCACGTCGTCAACAACGCCGAGCGCGCCCGGCAGGAGGGCATGAAGGCCCATTCCACCGTGACGATTTCCCACGGGGTTTGCCCCGAATGCGGACGCATCTATGTCGCGGGTGGAAAAACGGAAACACACTTTACGCCCAAACAGCCGTCGCAGGATTTCGAATCCCCGGAACTCGGTGGAAATATCAATACTTTTGCCTGATTAACCTTCCGGGTTTTGCAACTTGTCATCCCCGCCAATATCTGGTAGTTCACCTCTAGAATGAAAGAGACTCTGACCGTCACCCAATTGAATGATTCGATCAAAGCTCTGCTGGAGGAAGCCTTCGGCGCGCTTTGGGTGGAGGGCGAAGTTTCCAACCTGCGACGTCCCGGCTCCGGCCATGTGTATTTCACGCTTAAAGATGACAAAAGCCAGATTCGCACCGTATTTTTTCGCCAATTCGGTGTTGCGCGCTACCGCGCCTCGGCATTCGAGCTCGAAGATGGCATGAAGATTTTATGCCGCGCCCGGCTTGGCGCTTATGTGCCGCGCGGCGAATATCAATTAATTGTCGAATCGGTGGAGCCCCTGGGCGCAGGTGCCCTGCAGAAAGCCTTTGAGCAGCTCAAGGCCCGGCTTCAAGCGGAAGGCCTGTTCGACGCCGTCCATAAAAAACCTCTGCCTTATCTTCCGTCGCGCATCGGCGTGGTCACCTCGCCCACTGGTGCGGTCATCCGCGATATTTTACAGGTCACCCGCCGCCGCTTTCCTTCCGTCGATATTCTTCTTGCGCCCGCCCGGGTTCAGGGAACGGAGGCGGCCCGCGAACTGATTGACGCACTTCAACATCTTCAGGCGTATGGCGGTGTGGATGTCATTATTATTGCGCGCGGCGGCGGATCGCTCGAAGACCTGGCCCCTTTCAATGACGAAGGCCTGGCGCGCGAAATATTTTGCTCCGCCATCCCCGTCGTTTCAGCCGTCGGCCATGAAACGGATTTTACCATCTGCGATTTCGTGGCGGATCTGCGCGCGCCCACCCCTTCGGCGGCGGCGGAGCTGATCCTGCCCATTCGGGCTGAACTGATCGAGACCGTTTATGATCTGAGACAGAGGCTCGTGGCTGCAAAACTAAGATACCTGGACGATCAGCAGCAGCGCCTGAGGGGCGTCAAAGAGCGCTTCAAAGACCCGCGCCGCTTTTTGAGAGATTACACCCAGACGTTGGACGAGCTTCGCGAACGCCTGGAACGCGCAGCGCGACAAAGCCTTCAGACCCGCCAAAGCACGCTCAAGCAACTGGAGCTTCGCCTGGCCAACCGCGCGCCGGCCGGCAGCATCCGGGAAAAAACGATTCGGCTCGCGGCGCTCCAAAAAGATTTAACCGCAACGTTCCACCACTATCTCGACTTACGTCACAAGCAGGTGGAAAAAAATACCGCTCTGCTGGAGACGCTCAGTCCTTTGTCTGTGCTCAAGCGCGGTTACAGCATCACCCGTCGGGCCTCCGACGGACAAATCGTCAAGCGCGCCTCAGGATTGACTTTAAACGAAAGAATCGCTA
>CAZSQS010000092.1:0-10447 GCA_964608995.1 uncultured Smithella sp.
AAGAAACCCTCTTTTCCGATTTCCGTTTAATCTGCGCCACCAACCGCAACCTGGAGGCGGCCATGAAAAGGAAAATCTTTCGTGCGGACCTGTTTTACCGCATCAATGTCTTTCCCATCGTGATCCCGCCACTGCGCGAGCGTCTCGACGACATCCCCCTGCTGGTGGACCACTTCGTGAAAAGGCAAGCCGATAAAACCGGAAAAACCCCGCGGATTATTTCAAAAGACGATATGGGAAAGCTTTTGAAATACGACTGGCCGGGCAATGTGCGCGAACTCAAAAATTGCGTCGAGCGTTATGTCGCCTCATCAAAAGGAAGCATAATCGACCTCATTGAAACCCACCATCCGCCAGTGGCGCATCACGGGAAACCCGTCGTGACACTGGCCGATAATGAACGCCGTCATATTGAATGGGCTTTAAAGAAAACCGCGGGCAAAATATCCGGTCCAAGCGGCGCGGCAGAGCTACTCGATATCCACCCGAACACCTTAACCTTCCGCATGAAGAAACTGGGGATCAGGAAATGAATACTGACAAACAAATTGTGCTTTGTAATTTAAACCTGGCCGAATACCATCGTGAGGTGACGCGATGGAATGCCGCAGGTGAGATCCATGAGCAAAATGATCTGCTTCTGACGCTAAGCGGCGCGGATTATCCAACCACCAATGTTGCGATGAGTTTAAGTCGTTCCCCGAAGGATTCGGCGGAAATGATCTTTGAGCGAATCCGGTCTTTTTATGGCGAAAGGCAGATCTCCTTCAGCATTCATCTGAGGAAAGATATGGATAAGAACCTGGAAACCCTCTGTCAACGGGAGCAGATGATTCCGGTTAATGATGCGCCGGGCATGATTGCAACCACGCCTTTGGAGCCTTACGACGTTCCCGCTCAACTGGACATTCGGACAATCGATGCGGCAGACGGCGTAAAAGATTTTGCAGAGGTGGTGTCACAAAGCTTTACGAGTCTTGGGATGCCCTTGAAAATCAGCAAAAATATATTTTCAATGCCTGAAAGGCTTTTGCAACCGTGTAATCATATCGTGGTCGCGTATCTTGAGCAAAAGCCGGTGTCCGCCGCAATGCTGATCTTCTCCCACAGCATCGCAGGCATTTACTGGGTGGGCACCCTGGAGACGGCCAGACGAAAAGGCCTGGCCCAAATCTGCGTAAGCCGTGTCACCAACGAAGCCTTCCGGCGCGGGGCCGCTTTTGTCACACTGCAAGCCTCCCGTTTTGGCGAACCCCTATACCACCGCCTAGGATTTGAAGAGATCACACGTTATTCATGGTATATGCAGATTGCAAACAAGAAAGAGAAACCTTAGAAAAGGAGGTTGTGGCAATGACCGTTATAAAGCATCTTGCGTTTTGGTCCTTTCAAATCATTAACACGCTTACGGGGCTATTGATGACTTTTGCCCCTAAATCTTTTCATGAAAGCCTCTTTGCAAATCCCCAGGCGGTCTATGAGAAACTGGGTTTCTCGCCCATCGCGGTGGATATGCTGCACAACGTTATCCGCGGACATGGCGCGGTGCTTTTGGCGGTTTCCGTTTTTGCCTGGATGGTGCGGATGAAGACGCGATCCGTCCATCTGCTGATTTTTTGGGTCTGCGCCCTGTCGGTTTTTGCGCACATCATGACACTTTGGCACCACCTCACCACGCCTGCGGTTTCCGCCGCGATCGGAAGTTTTGCAAGCCTCTATCTGACTATTGCCATTACCGCTGTCGTCGGCATCCTCAATGCAATGGTTTATTGCGGGGGAAGGGACAGAGCGTTGCTGTAATGAAATGCGCTGAAGCATTTCTTTCAGTCGGTATGCCTCCGGGGCGGGAGAGTTATTGCTCAAGAATGTCTCTTATTTTATTGGACAGCTCCGCTGCGTTAAACGGCTTTTGAATAAAACCGTTGCAGCCCTGCGCCATGATGGCTTTGGCCTGACTGTCGAGGCTGTAGCCTGAGGCCAGCAGAACCTTGACGGAAGGCTTCATGCGTTTCAAGGCGTCATACGTCTCTTTCCCGCCCATGTCCGGCATGATCATATCCAGAATGACCAGATCGATGCGATCGGACTGTTCTTCGAAAAGAGTAACCCCCTGTTTTCCCCCACAGGCGACAAGCGGCACGAAGCCGAGCCCTTCAAGCATTTTCTTTCCGACATCCAGAATCATGTCTTCATCATCAATGAATAAAATCTTTTCTTTACCCCGATGAAGCCTGTTGTCTTTTCGCGGGTCTTCCGATGGTGTTTTATCGACGGCCGGAAGATAAATGATAAACGAAGACCCTTTGCCTTTTGCGCTGACCACATCAATGAATCCGCCGTGGTTTTTAATCATGCCGTAAACGGAGGCCAGTCCCAGGCCGGTTCCATGCCCGCGCTCTTTTGTTGAAAAGAACGGTTCGAAGATGCGTGCTTTCGTGGCTTCGTCCATGCCGTGGCCGCTATCCGTCACCGTCAGTTTAACATATCGCCCGGGTGTTGCATCATGCGTTGCCGCCGCGGGTTCTTCCAATATAACGTTTTCCACGGAAATACAAAGATCGCCGCCACCGGGCATGGCCTGCCAGGCATTGACAAATAAATTCAAAAGCACCTGATCCATCTGTCCGCGATCGACATCGACATACCAAAGCCCATCTTCAACGTTTTCTGAAATACGGATTTCTTTTCTGGCGCGTCCGAACATTTCTGCACTTTTGGAAATAAATTTTCCGAGGTGGGTTGTCCGCACCTCATATTTTCCGCCACGGGCAAATCCGAGCAGACGGTTCGTTAATTCCGCGCCCCGACGGACATAGTCTTCCATGTTGTTCAGGCGTTCATAAAATTCGTGGTTCTCATCCATATCCATCATCATCAGAGAAACATTGCCCAGAATGCCCATCAGCAGATTGTTGAAGTCGTGGGCGATGCCACCCGCCAGCGTGCCGATGGCTTCCATTTTCTGTGCGCGCAGGATTTGGTTTTCCATTGCTTTTTTTTCGGACATATCCACCAGAAATCCCCGAATGCCCGCATGTTTACCCCCCGTGACCATCAGGTTACTGTGTATCAGTGCAGGAAAGGTGGAGCCATCTTTGCGGCAAACCAGATATTCGTCCAGCCCCCGGTTTTCATCTTTAAGGACGCTTTGAAAATCCGCCAGCACCCTTTCGATATCCTCCTTGGCGATCACATCCGTCAGGTTAATTCCGCGCTCGAAGTCTTCGGGCGAATAACCGAAGCGCTTAAAGGAAATATCGTTGACGTAAGTAATTTTGCCGGTCATATCCGTTTCGAAAATCGTTTCCGGAAGATATTTCGCCATTTCGCGGAATCGTTCTTCGCTTTGCCGCAGTTCCTGTTCTATGATTTTACGTTCGGAAATGTCGCGCGTCACGCCGAGAATGCCAATGCCCTGACCCGCTTCGTCATACAGAATATTGAGCTTAACCTCAGTCCAGACAGTTGTTCCATCTTTGCGGTACATTTCCAGTTCCAGCTTGTGGACCCAATCTTTGCCGTGCTTGCAGCCTGACTGTTCGAGCGTGTTTTCGCGGGCAAACATTTCGACGGCTCTCAGGTAGGATTCCGGCGTTAATGTTTTCTCGACGGGTTGAATAAGCACCTCTTCGGGGGTGTAGCCTCGAAGCTTTTCAACGGAGGGACTCACATAAACATATTTCAAATCCGGATCCAGTATCCAGACCACATCCGTTAAATTATCCGCCAGCAATTTATACATCTGTTCACTGGTCAACACACCGGGCGCCGGCGTGTTCCGAGGAAGCTCCCGGCCGACGCCGCGAAGCCCTTTCCATTTTCCGGAAGGTCCCAGAATCTTTGCAATCTGAAACTCCATGGGTCGGATGCGGCCATCTTTACAGACGACATCCGCCTTAATCTCAACGCCCGAATCTCCGCTGTCTTTAATTTTCTGACGGGTATTCCCGATGTTCGTTCGCGCCTCCGGCACGGTCAGCGCAATGAAATTGATTCCTTTGAGCTCTTCGGGGGCATAAAGCAGAAGGTTGCAGAAAGAGCCGTTTACGTAAGTAAAATTTCCACGCGCATCCGTCTCGAAATAGGCATCGGGCATAACCTCCAGCAAAAAACGCATGGATGCCGCCGGATCTTGAAGAGGTAATGGTTCCGAAAGAGGTTGACAGATTGGATTGTCCTTATCAGGATGGATTTTCATAATTCCTTCTTTTCTTCGTGGGATTGAGCGGGCGCATCTTCCTTAAAGCCTTCATGGATGGCCTCGTCCAGCGCGCCTTCCAGCATCGACAGAGCGCTTGCTGCTCTTGGTGGATCAATTTTTTTATAATAGGCCAGAATTCGGGCGCCGATTTCTCTCACACCGAAAGGCTTGACAATATACCCCTGAATTCCCAGCTTCATCATTGACATGACATCTTCTTTTTTGGACAGGCTTGTGGACATGATAATCGCAGTGGAGGTATCTTTGAGGGTGCCTCGGATTTCCTTGAGAACAGAATAACCCGTCATGACCGGCAGCATGATATCCAAAATAATGATGTCCGGATGCCATTGATGGTATAGCGTCATCGCTTCCTGTCCGTTATGCGCAAAGGACTTTTCAAACAGCGCATCGGGCAAACCCCGGTTATAGAGCATATTGATATTGGGGCTGTCTTCGACCATCAGGATTTTAATTTTTTGCTCATCAAATGCGGCCGTTTTGTCCGCTAAGCCTGCTTGTAATTTTTCTTCAGCCATAAACCACCTTCACTTTTTCCAGATATTGTTCAAGACCATTAATAAATTCATAAATAACGGCGTCATTGTCTTCCAGAGCGGCTTTTTCCATAGCTTTTCCCGCCATGCTGATATAGTCAAACCCATATCCCGCACCGTAACTTTTCATGCTGTGTGCGATATTCCGGACGGTTTGCCGGTCACCTTCGGCCAACGCACGGGAAATGGTTGCCATGTCCTTTTGTGTGTTTTCCATAAAAAGGGGAATGAGATCTTCCAGATCCGGATCAACCGTAACAATCACTTCATCTTTCATTTCAGCCCTCCTGAGCGCGTCTGCGCGTCAATGGCTTCAAGCAACGCCTCTTTTTTGATCGGTTTGGTCAAATGCGCATTACAGCCGGCCGCAAAACTCCTTTCAATATCTTCCTTAAAGACATGAGCTGTTAAAGCAATAATCGGTGTCGGCGCAACCTGCTTCTGATTTTCCCACTTGCGAATTTCGCGGGTCGCCGTGTAGCCGTCCATTACCGGCATTTGGACGTCCATCAAGACAAGATCATAAACGTCTGCTTTAAATTTGTCCAGACCCGCCTGCCCGTTTTCGGCTTCGTCAAGGACAAACGGCAGTTTTTTGAGATAGGAGCGAATCAGCATTCTGTTGTTTTCAGCGTCTTCCACCAGCAGAACCGTCAGCGGACGCTGTGTCTTCGGCGTTTCGGTACGAACGTCAACTTGCGCTGGCGGCGCTTCCGGCCGGATCGCGCCAAGGATACAGGCTGAGAGCTCGGATTGTTTCACCGGCTTGGCCAGATAACCGCAGATGCCTGACTTTCCGGCGATCTGCCTGTCACCTGTTGCGGAATCCGAGGTCAACAGAATAATTTTTGTCTTGTTAAACCGGGGAATGTTTCGAATCACCTCGGCCAGTGCGAAACCATCCATTCCGGGCATGTTCCGGTCAAGAATGACCAGATCAAATGGTGTAGCGTCACTTGAGATCAGAACTCTCAATGTGTCTGCCGCCTCTTTACCGCTTGACGCTTCAGCCACTTCCATGCCCCATTGGGTTAACAGGCGGCGGATGACCTGTCGATGCGTATCGTTGTCATCAACGATCAGCGCGCGCAAACCTTTTAAATCTTCAAGCCCCTCCGGAGGGCGTCTGTCTTTTTCTGTTGTGCATTCGAAAGGCAGCGTAAAGAGAAATCGGCTTCCGGTACCCGGGTGGCTTTCCACGGATATGGTGCCTCCCATCATTTCCACCAGTTTTTTGCATATCGTAAGCCCAAGGCCCGTACCACCGAATTTTCGCGTGACAGAAGAATCGGCTTGCGAAAAACGTTCAAAAACAACCGACAACTTATCCGCGGGAATGCCGACGCCCGTATCCTCAATTGCAAAATGCAGGTTGCATTGCGTCCAGGTTTCATCCGAATTCACCCGCTCGAGCGTGATTTTTACTTCGCCTTGATCTGTAAATTTAATGGCATTGCCCAAGAGGTTCATCAGCACCTGTCTGAGGCGCTGTTTGTCGCCTCGGACAGACAAGGGAACATCCGGGACGATATCAACGATGAGCTCAAGATTTTTCTTTTGAGCCTGGAATGACATGATTTGAGCTACGTTTTCAACCAGCTCCACCGGATCAAAAGGGTTATACTCAAATTCGATTTTTCCGGCCTCAATTTTTGAATAATCCAAGATATTATTGATGAGATCCATCAGGGTTTCGGATGCGTTTTTAAAGGTCCGCACGTAATTTTGCTGATCATCGTCAAGCCGCGTATCGGCCAGAAGTTCCGACATGCCGAGAATGGCGTTGAGCGGCGTGCGGATTTCGTGGCTCATCACCGACAGGAATTCACTTTTGGCAAGGTTGGCTTCCTCGGCTTTTTCTTTTTGAGCCCGCAGCTCATCTTCCGCCTGCTTGCGCGTCGTAATGTCCTGATGCGTACCGTACATCATGAGCGGCTGGCCGTCTTTATCCCAACCGGCCACACTTCCCCGATCGAGCACCCAAACCCAACGACCGTCTTTGTGCCTGAGCCGTCCTTCATGCTCATAGTAGGGCAATTCGCCCCGGAAGTGCTTCTCCAGTAGTGCATTGCTTACGGCAAGGTCATCCGGATGCGCGTATTTGACCCAGGTTTCAATGGAGACCGGCTGAAGCTCGTCGAGGGTATAGCCGATGATCTGCGCCCAGCGTTCATTGAAAATCGTTTCACCGGTCTGGACATTCCATTCCCAGGTGCCGACGTTGGTTCCCTGGATAATGCTGTCGAGACGCATGCGTTCTTCTTTGAGCGAAGTTTCCGTTCTTTGACGGATAAACGCTTCGCCGAGATGATTGGCAAGGCTCTCCAGCGCGACGATGGCGTCGAGACTGAATTGGTTCTTCCTTCGGTCATTGAGCTGAAGAAGACCGATGATCTTCTCGCCGGCCTTGATCGGAATCAGCGCAAATGATTCATATCCTTGATGGATGCATGAATTGCGCGGTCGGGTTCGCGGATCTGCTTTAGCCGGAAGTTCCAAAAGCGCCTTCGCGTTATTGGTCCAGAAACTGCCAGACGGCGTGAACAAAGAAGAGCTCGGGTCTGTCCTTCCCGAGAGGACCGCACCGCAGGCGCACTCCAGCATAACAGTGCCGTCGGACCATCGACAGGCGCAACCTTGCTGATCGCGGGTAACCAGCGTGTTTTCCGTTTTGAGAAAATCTTCGGAAAAACCGCTTTGGTCAAAATAGGGGTAATCCTCGCCTTGTTCCAGGCGCACGCCTATGGCGTCATAGCCCGTGGCCTGTTTCACGGCGGACAGAATGTCGCGAACGGATGTCTGAAAATCGGTTGAGGTATTGAGAATTTTGAGCGCATCTGTCGTCAGGGTGCGGTAACGCTCCGTCTGTTTGCGGGGGCTGATATCGCTCAGGGTTCCCGCCATTCGAAGGGCCTTGCCGTTCGCGGCGCGTTCAACATCTTTCCCGCGCGAGGATACCCATATCCATCGCCCGGATTTCATCTTCATCCGGTAATCGACGGAAAACGCCCTGGCGTCTTCAACCGCTTTCTGGATATCCCGCTCCGTTCGTTCGAGGTCGTCGGGATGAATCAGGCTTCGCCACATGGCATAGGATGCGACAAACTCATCGTTTTCATACCCCAGGATGGCGTAATATTGCGGGCTGAAAAAAGCCCGTCCGGTAAGGATATGCCACTCCCAAAGTCCGTCATTGACGGCGGCCAGCGTCTCTGAATAGCGCGTCTCGCTTTCTTTGAGCGCTGCATCGGTCCGCTTGCGCTGCGCGACTTCCCAGGCCACATCGGCAAAGAAAGCAACCAGATTCGCGTCCTCTTCCTGATAGTCGGAAGGCTTGTTTCCCACACCCAGAATGGATACGATCTTGCCTTCCCGGAAAATCGGCACGACCAGCTCGCGGATGACGGGCGCATGCCCTTTTGGCAACCCCTTGCGATGCGCCAATGACATATAATCATTATGAATGACGGGTTTTTTCGCCGCGACGCAATCCACCCACACCCCTGCCTGTTCGATGGGGTAGTGCATGCCATAGCCATCGGTTTGACAAAAATCCTGGAGGGTGCGCGTTGACCAGGCCTGAAGCGAAAGCGTCCGTTGATCGCTTTCCACAAAATGATAAAAACTCACCACGCTCCCCGTGAGATTTTCCACCAGGTCGAGCGTCCGCTGCAAGACTTCCGCAACCGTGTGCGATGCGGCAAATTCCAAAAGTTCCAGCCGCGCATGGATCAGAGTATCGGCGCGTCTTCGCTGACGGATATCCCGGCTGACGCCCAGAATCCCAATGGGCTGTCCCGCTTCGTTGCGCATGATACTGACGGTGGCCTCGGTCCAGACGGTTGAACCGTCCTTGCAGGGCTGCTCCAGCTCGCCACGAAACGTCTCCAGTGGCGCTTCTGAGGACACAGCATCCAGAATCTGTTTCAGGCCATTCATCGCGATTGTTGCGGATTCCGGTGTGAGCGATTCGTCAATGGACTGCCGCATCACTTCTTCAACGCTGTAACCGCGAAGCTTCTCAACCGACGGGCTGACGTAGGTAAACCGGCCTTCAAAGTTCATGGTCCAGATCACATCGGTGGCATTATCCGCAAGCAGTCGGTGCCGCTCTTCGCTTTCATTGAGTCTGCTTTCATCCATAGTGTGTCGAACCAGATCTTGTTCCAGATCATCAAAGAGTCTGCGGTTAACAGCCAGAATAAGAGAAAAGGTCATGGCGACATACAGCATTTGATAGACAAGAACGATCGTGGTATCGAGCGGGCCGGCCTCCAGAAGGCCTCTCCCTTTTTCCATGAAAAGATCGATACTAATACGCACAAGACTTGACACGCCATATAAAAGCGCAACGATTAAGGCCATCTCCAAACCTTTTCTCGCGTGTCTGTTGGTGTGGCGTGTAACTCTCCAGAGGGTTAAAAAAGCAAGAATGGCAATGATCAGAGACAGGTTGATTTTGCGGATGATCAAGCTCGGCTGCGCGTAGGTTAACCAGATCTGCGCAACAATAAATACAGCCAGAAGCAGGAAGCCCAAATATGGTCTTTTGGAAATACCGGCATGTCGTTCAACGCCGGTAAAAATAAGCAAGGCGCCAGCTGCGCTCAATAAATTTCCTGCAATAATGAAAAGAGCCTCCGGCGGAATCCCCCGCACGGCAAAAAACGCAACACCTATAAACTGCAAAAAAAATCCGGCAAGCCAATACCCTGTGGCCGGATATTTATGACGGTTGTGCCACCACAAATACAGCATCACGATCATGCAAATTGCATTGCTGATCATGTAGCCGACTAACACGGTTTTCATGTCCAGACTGTTCATAAGCGCCTATCCGTTTTGAGGGGCGTCGATTCTTTTCGACCGGGCCTATCGTTTTGCCAGCGCAATGTCATGGTTCGTCATTGGCCAGTGCATGCAGCGCGGCAAACGGCTCGCTTTCGCCGATCGACAAGTACAACGCGCGCAAGGGATCCGACGCGGCTTCACGGATGAAGCGCGTGGTTCTATCTTCGCGGCTGATACTTCGCATGTTTTTGACAATACAGTATGTAATCTCCGGTATTGACAGATCCACCGCCAGTGTCGCGCCGCCTCGGAACAGATATTCCCCGGCGGTGGCTTTTTTGCCCATGGCAATCCGTCTGGTCTGCGTCAGGGCAATAAAGACCTGTGGAATGTGCCTGCCGTCGGGACTGATGCGCATGGCGCGCCTCAGTTCGTGAACTTCGAAATTGTGCTTCGGATCCAGCCCAAGCTCTGCGGCCAGTTGGGGCGATTCTTTAAAGACAGTCTTGAACTGCCGGTAGAGCTTCATGCGCTGAAGCCTGGTTTGCTCAAAGAGCATCTTACGATCCTTCATGTAAAAGCAGGCGTCGGAAAACTGTCGCAGGCCATCGATGATGGCCAGAAACTTCGGCATATTGCGCAGAGCGGCTTTGGAAAGAAGCGCGGGGTCGAATTTCTGCCAGCGAAGCGTATCCACCGAAAGGGTGCGCGGCGTATCCGGAGAGGGATCATGAATATTGACCGGATAAATGCCGCGGCGGCGAAACGCTTCGATAAACGCCACCCGGTAATTGTGGCGATCGTCTCTGACTAAATCGTAATCCGCCGTAATCAGCGCGCGCAGATATTCAAAGAAGGTCACATCTACCGGCGGCAGATAATCCAGTGCGCGAATACA
>CAZSQS010000093.1:0-10312 GCA_964608995.1 uncultured Smithella sp.
AGTTGGGAACGCCTTCGAACATGATCGAGGTGGCGCCGTTGCACAGAGGCCCGTAAAGAATGTAGGTGTGACCGGTGACCCAGCCCAGGTCGGCCGTGCACCAATACATGTCGCCCTCATGATAATCGAATACGATCTTGTGGGTATAGGAGCCGTAAACCAGGTAGCCGCCCGTGGTGTGCATAACGCCTTTGGGCTGTCCGGTGGAACCTGATGTATAAAGGATGAACAGAGGATCTTCAGCATCCATCCATTCGGGTTCGCATACGGCAGAGGCTTTGGCCATTTCTTCATGGTACCATTTGTCGCGGCCGGGAGTCATATCGCACTTAATCTTATCGCCAACGCGGTTGACGACGATCACGCTTTTAATAGAGGGGCAGGATTTCAATGCTTCATCAGCAGTGGCTTTCTGGGGAACAGCCTTGTTGCCGCGGAAGGTTCCGTCGCAAACAACCAGCACTTTGCCGTCGCAGTTGACAATTCGGTCACGCAGAGCGTCGGCGCTGAATCCGCCGAAGACGATGCCGTGGATGGCGCCGATGCGCGAGCAGGCCAGAGCGGCGATGCCCAGTTCGGGAACCATGGGCATATAAAGAATGACGCGGTCGCCTTTCTGAACGCCTTGAGCTTTCAGAACATTGGCGAATTTGCAGACTTCTTCATGCAGCTGCTTATAGGTAATAGCTCTTGCTTCGCCCGGTTCGTTGCCTTCCCACTGAATTGCAACCTGATTGGCGCGTTTTTCAAGGTGACGGTCGAGGCAGTTATAAGAGACGTTGAGTTTCGCGCCTTCAAAGAATTTCACATAGATGGGACCTTTTTTAATATCAAAGTTGTAATCCATCACTTTGTCCCACTTTTTGAACCAGGTCACCTGCTGCTCAGCGATTTCCGCCCAGAATTTCTCCGGCTCTTCCACTGAACGCTTCCACATCTTGTCATAAGCCTCTCTGCCGCTGATCCAGGCTTTCGCTTTCGCCTTTTCCGGGATCGGGTATATTTCCTTTAATTGAACTTTTGCATCCGCCATGTTAACCATTCCTCCTCATTTAAGTTTTGTGTTATTTCAACGTTTCTTTAACGTTTCACCATAGAACAACGCTTTTTACTCCGGGGTCAAACCTGCAACGCGATCGCTTTCGGGACGCTCTCTTAAGGTGCGCAATGAGTCAGCGAACTCACTGGAGAATGAGGTGTACACTGTAATCCGTGAACACAAATAAAATATATCTTACCTTAAGCCGCCAAGCGCCTGAAAAAAAACGCCTGCGTTGCTTTTTTCATCTTTGAATTAAATACTTGCCCCACTACATTGATATTTTCAAGGGGCGCCACTTTCTAAAGGTCCGAAAGTGTTGAATCTTAAAGATTTATGAGCATGAGGTCATTGTTTGACCGCAAGTCAAAATATTCTGGGGATTCCCCTACCCTAATCCGAACATCCTGTCAAGAAATATTTAGAAAGGCTATGTATGGGGAAAAAAATCTTTATCTGCTGGAAGAACAATAAAAATAAGGGAGTTATGGATAATTTATGATGCCAACGTGGCCGCGACGGCATGAAAAAGACTATAAGGAATGACCCATTGACGCATCTGGAGAGACACCTGTCGATAAGTGGTGCCTCTTAATGCACAAGCACTCGGAATAATTAAATAATTATTATAACTACCGGACAAAAGCACCGTATCTGCTACCAGCCCTTGAGCCACATGTCGTCATCATTATAGATTTTTTCTTCATCGGAGGCTTCCGGCGCGTCGAATTCGCAGTCCCGCGTCTTTTGTCTGGCTTTTTCACGGAAATATTCCCGATACCATTCATGGGCGGTGATCATGGACATCACCTCACTGGTGCCGGTCCAAATTGACGCCAGTCGAACATCCCGGTAAATGCGTTCAATGGGAAAAACATTCGTGTACCCAATTCCACCCATCACCTGCATGGCATTGTGAACCACTTTCTGACAGGCCTCTGTGATGAATTTCTTGCTTTCCGAAACCATCCGTCGAATCAAGTTTATATCGGCGCCGGCATCCACCGCGCGAGCCGTCGTGTAGGCCATCGACCGCGCCGCATCGAGCAGCATGATGCCTTCAGCAATTTGAAAACTGACCCCTTCGAACGTGTTGATGACCCGGCCGAAAGCCTTACGGCGGGAGGTGTAGTTTGTGGCGATCTCCAGCGCAGGCCTGGCCGCGCCGATGGTCATCGCCGCTGTGCCGAGCCGCTCGGGAATCATCATCGTGTTAAAGACGGCATTGGCCCCCTGAATTTTTCCGACAACATTCTTTTTGGGCACTTTCACATCCTTAAATATGATACGCCCCGTTCCGCCGCCACGACAGCCCATCAGGCCGTAAAGATATTTCACTTCGACACCCTCGGTGCGATCAACGATGAAACAGGTAATAGCCTCCTGAGGTTTGGCCTCAGGGTGCGTGCGAGCATAAACCAGAAAATAATCAGCACCTTCCGCGCCGACAATGAAGCGTTTCTGGCCGTTTAGCAGAAAGTAATCTCCGCAATCCTCCGCTTGGGTTGTCGCGCCAAAGAAGTCCGATCCGCCGCGAGGCTCAGTCAGACATTCAGCAGCGAACAACTCACCACGCAAAAGCGGTTTGACATATTTTTCCTTTTGCTCATCTGTGCCGTGAAGGATAATCGCATCGCAGACCAATTCCGCCCCCACCCCGAAAATACACGCGAATTCGTAACCGATGACGCCCACCTCCTCCATGATCATGCAGGTGGTCACCCAGTCCATGTCTCGGCCACCCCATTTTTTCGGATAGCGGCAGCCCATGAGATGTCTTTGCGCAGCTTCCTGCAAAAACGCCTTCGGAAATTTAATGGTATCCGTGTCCATATCCAGAATCATCTGACGGGGAATGCCTTTGACAAATTCTCGCACTTCATTCCGAATTTTTATTTGCTCTTTTGATAATAGATGCTCAAACATAAAACCCTCACTTCATGACCTGCGGATTTGACAGCTTGTTTCTCATTATTTTACGGGATTATAGCAAAAATTTACAAATCCCGCTTGACTAATATCCGCCGTTGTGCCCAATGTCCATTCGATTATCGCATCGTCGTATCGGTGCGCCAGTGAGGCATTTAGCCCTCTCCCCTCAGCCTTCTTTCTCAATGCGGAGCAAGATGGGAGTGATGTTGATGCTTTGTGTCACCCCATCGGGGAAATAATGGTTTAATGCAAGCCGATAGCGGCATTGCAAGGAAAGGGAGAAAAAATGAATAAAAATTTATATGTAGGCAATCTGTCGGCCAAAATAACCGACGATGACCTCCGGGCGAATTTCGCCGAAGCAGGCGAAGTCGCTTCCGCATCGGTCATCAAGGATAAATTTACCGGCCAGTCTAAGGGCTTCGCTTTTGTGGAAATGAAAACAGAAGAAGGCGCTGCTCAGGCCATTGAGAAATTCAATGGCGGCACACTCGACGGCAAAGCGATTACCGTCAACGAAGCCAGACCGAAAAAAGAATTCGGTCAGGGCGGCGGAAACCGTGGCGGCGGTGGATATGGGAACCGCGGCGGCGGTGGCGGGTTTGGAAACCGCAGTGGCGGTGGCGGCGGGCGCGGCAGATACTAAGTTCGCCCATCTACAGACAAACATCGAGCAGAGCGTCGGGTAAACCGGCCTCTGCTCTTTTTTTGCCTCAATTAAACCTGAATAAACGATTTGACAAGTATTTATTTCTCCTTTATACTCGCATACAAGTAAATTGCATACAAGAATGAATCGGATAGCTTATGCAGGAAAAAGATTGTATATTCTTCCAGTTCGCTAAGACCTACCAGCTCTCCAGCCGGTTTCTCACCCGGAAAATTTCAGAACTTAACCTCACCTCCGTTCAGGCCATGACTTTGGGATTTCTAGCTGAGCAAGACCAGATCACCTCCAGTGAACTGGGCATGCGGGTGGAGCTCGACAGCGCCACGCTCACGGGCATTCTGGATCGTCTGGAAACCGCGGGATTTATAGAACGTAAAGGCAATCCCGACGACAGACGGTCCATCCGCATTCATCTCACCAAAAAAGGAAAACCGCTGGCCCGGGAGGCAACCCGTGTCATCGCCGAGGCCAATCAGGAGTTTCTTCAGATTTTAACCGAAGAGCAAAAGCGTAATCTGCACAGCATTATTTCAACCCTGCGCTTGTCCGCTCCGCGCGGATAAAGCACATCAGACCTCCGGACGGGCCGCCGGGGAAAAGGAGCGATCATGGGAACGATTCATAAAACCGGCTGTGTCCTGTGCGCGCAAAACTGCGGTCTGGAAATCGAGGTGGAAAATAACCGCATCATCAAAGTCAAACCGGACAAATCCAATGCCAAAAGCGCGGGCTACTTCTGCCGTAAAGGCATGAACGTCGCCTATCACCAGCACAACGCCGACCGCCTGAAATACCCGCTCAAAAAAGTCGGGGACAAATTCGAACGGCTATCCTGGGATCAGGCCATCGATGAAATCGCGGCCAAACTCAAAAGCATTATCGGCCAGTATGGCCCGCGCTCCTTTGCCTACATGGGCGGCGGCGGCCAGGGCTGCCATTTTGAAGTGCCTTTCGGCGTTCGCCTCATGCGGGGGCTGGGCTCCCAGTATCAATACAGCGCGCTGGGCCAGGAATTCTCCGGCGCCTTCTGGGTGGTCGGACGCACGCATGGCAAACAATACCTCCATGACCAGCCGGATGTAAACGACACCGATCTCCTGCTGGTGATCGGCTGGAACGGCATGCAGAGCCATCAGATTCCGCAGGCTCCGCGTCAGCTCCAGCGCCTCTCCAAAGATAAAGATAAAATGCTGATCGTCGTTGACCCGCGCCTGACGGAAACCGCAAAACTGGCCGACATTCACCTGCGCATCCGTCCCGGCACGGACGCGCTCTTGCTCAAAGCCATGATTTCGATCATTTTGAAAGAAGGATGGGACAACAAAACTTATCTGGCCAACCGAACATCGGGGTTCGATTCAATCAGATCTTATTTTGAAAATTTCGACGCGCGGGCCGCCGTCAAAGTCTGTGATCTGGACTTTGATCAGGTCCGCGAAGTCGCGAAACTTTACGCGACGCGTAAATCAGCTCTGCGCTATGACCTGGGCATTTATATGGGACGCCACAGCGGCCTGAACTCTTATCTGATCGTGATTCTCATGGCGATCTGCGGCAGGCTTTGCGCTCCGGGCGGCAATGTCATCAACGGCCATCTGATGCCCATCGGCCCCAGCACCGATGAGAGAGATCCGAAAGTCTGGCGCACCGTAGCGACAAATTCCTTCCCGGTTTGCGGTGTCTTCCCGCCCAATGTCATGCCGGAAGAAATTCTCTCCGACCATCCCGATCGTCTGCGCGCGGTTTTCGTAACCGGCCTGAACCCCCTGCGCTCCTACGCGGACACCACGGCTTATGAAAAAGCATTTCAAAAACTGGATCTGCTGGTGACGGCGGAACTGGCCATGACGGAGACGGCCGCCCTTTCCCACTATGTGCTGCCGTCGCGCTCCGGCTATGAATCCTGGGACGGCACCTTCTTCCCCGTAACCTACCCCGGCATTTATTTCCAGATGCGCCGGCCGATCGTCGAACCGGAGGGAGAGCCGAAAGAACAGGGTGAAATCGATCTGCTTCTCGCTGATAAGCTGGGACTGATTCCGCCGATTCCGGAAGGTCTTTACAAAGCCGCCAACGAGAGCCGTCCGGCTTTTGCCAAAGCCCTGATGGAATATGCCGTCACGGAGCCTAAAGCGCTCAAGGCCATGCCGTTTATTCTGGGTAAGACACTGGGCAAAGCCATGGGGTCCGTCCATCTGGCGGCCCTGTGGGGCATGCTGCAGGTCGCACCAAAATCTCTTTACAAAAACGCCGTCCGGGCCGGTTTCAAATCAGGCCCAGGTCTGGGAAATGAATTATTCCAGGAGATTGTCGATCATCCCGAAGGCGTCTGGGTGGGCCGGATCGATCCGGAAAATAATTTTGCGGAAGTGAAGACAGAAGACGGTAAAATTCATCTGCTCATCCCCGAACTGCTCGACGAACTGCAAGCCATCGAAGCGGCAAAGGAAGAAGCGGCGCTTAAACTGCCCGCAGAATTTCCGCTGGTTCTCATGGCCGGGCGTCACATGGACAAAAACGCCAACACCTTGATGCGCGACCCCACCTGGAACGAAGGCAAGCGCGCCTGCACGCTGGCCATGCATCCGGACGATGCGGCCGCTTTGAATTTAAAAGACGGGCAACCGGTCCGCGTGACGACCCAAGCGGGCGCAATAGAAGTTGAACTGGAAATCACGGATACGGCCCGGCTCGGGCATGTCGTCATTCCGCACGGCTTCGGCCTGGTTTATAACGGCGTCACATACGGCGTCAATATCAACCGCTTGACCAAAAACACAAACCGCGATGCCTTCGGCACGCCGATGCATCGCTTCGTGCCGTGCCGGGTGGATGCCGTTTAAAGAGACGGCCACGAGGATTTCGGAAGGGTTGATCCAATCCCAGAACATACCCTCACGGCGCTCTTGCAAGACAGCAGAAAAGAAAGGACACTTATGTATCTCTTCGATTCCGACATCCGATTAAATGATCTGGGAAATTCCCGTTTCGGCTGTGACATTTCAGACAACTGGTCCGTCAACGGCAATCCCAACGGTGGGTATCTTATGGCGATGATCACCGATGCGATGTTGCGGGCAAGCGATAAACAAAACACCCCATTGATCACGGCGAATTACCTGTCCCGATGTGTTCCGGGCGCCGCGGAAATTCAGATTTTCCAAATGGCCCGGTCCCGTCAATTTACGCGGTTTGAGGCCCGGCTCGTGCAGCAGGGTGAGGAAAAAATCCGGGCTTTGGGCACCTTCACATCTAATAATGATTCTTCCCTGGTGGAGCGTTACGAAGCGCCACCCCCGGAGCTTGCGCCCATCGACGCATGTATCCCCATGCCACAAACGCCCGGATACACGCTGTTTCATAACCTCGAGCTTCGGCTCGATCCGTCCTGCGCGGGATGGATGACAGGGGGACCCTTGTCAAACCTGTCGCAGAACAAGGGCTATTTTTCATTTCGCGACGGCCGCCCCATCGATGTTTACGCGCTTTTTCTGATTATCGACGCGATGCCGCCCGCCGCGATGGCCACACAGGGGGCCACGGCGTGGGTGCCCACGCTTGAGCTTTCCGTCAACATCCGGAACCTGCCCAAAACCGGCAGGCTCAAGTGCTCTCTTCGCACACGTTTTATGACCTGCGGCCTGCTGGAGGCAGACGGAGAAGTCTGGGACGAAGAGGGCAATCTTGCCGCGATTTCACGCCAGATTGCCCAGTTTAAAAAGATATCGTGAAGTGCTTTAGAAAAGTTTATACAGACCCATCTAATATTTATGGGACTTCTTCGCCATTTACCCCATTACTTGCTCGATTGGATATATTGCGTAATCCTGGCCGCGATGGTTTTGACCACGTGTTCAAACTCATCAATATCCTTATCCAGAAGCGTCATGCGAAATCCCAGAAGCGGCGAGAAAAATGACGTGAGCGGCACTACGCAAATGCCTGTGGCGGCAAGCAGATAATAGACAAACCGCTTGTCGTATTCAATTCCCTGGGTCAGCCCCTCAACATAGCTGCGAACTTCCGGCTCTGCAATGGGAAGATACTGGCGCTCGTTGAGCACGGATTCATTGAAAAGCACCGTCATATAAAAAGCGCCGTTGGTTTTATTGGCAATGACAAACGGCACATCCTTGAGAATGCCGTAGGCAATGGCGGAGAGCTTTTCGTAATGCTGTGTGCGCTGGCGCAGGTAGTTTGTATATTCCGGATGCTCCATGATCCGGGGAATGGCCATCTGCGGCAGTGTGGTGGAGCAGACCTCGGACATCTTCTGATGCAAAATGGTATTGATGAAACGATTAAAAATCGGGTCTTTATCCGCGTTATAGACTTCCATCCAACCGCAGCGCGCGCCGGGCCACGGCAGCTCCTTGGAAATGCCCTTCATGGAAATCGCTGGAACCTCGCCGATCACATCGCTGATCGGCACAGTGGACTTGCCGTTATAAACAATATTGATGTACGTCTCATCGGCAATGACGAACAGATCATTTTCCCTCGCGATGCGAACCACCTGCTCGAGCATCTCCACGGGATAAACAAAACCCGTGGGATTATCGGGATTAATAATCAGAATGCCGACAATCGCGCGGTGGCTTTTCACCTTGTGTTCCAGCTCACGCAAATCCGGCGCCCAGTTGTTGTAGGGGTTCATCCGGTAGGTGTTGGGCGGAAAAGAGGCGTGGAGCACTTCCGCCATCAGATGCGTGGAGTAGGTGGGCTCCGGCATGATCATCCGCGCATCCACCTGAATGGAGCTGTAGGCGCGGGCAATCGCATCGCCCAGGCCGTTGAAGAAGATGACATCTTCTGGTGTAATTTGCGTTTTACCCCGCGCGTTGGTGCGATCGGCAATAAACTGACGCGTTAAATCGATCCCCTTCGTCGGCGAATAGGCGTAGGAGGCATCCTCTCGGAGAATATCGATGAGGACCTCTTTCATCCAATCCGGAATCTTTTCACCTTTTTGTACCGGATCGCCGATATTTTCCCAGACGATATTCAAGCCGTGGGACTGCATTTTTTTGGCAATCATCACAATATTACGGATTTCATAGGTCAGCCCGCTTCCGCCGCGGGATATTTCGAAACGCATAAGTCGTCAATCTCCTTGAATATATATTGAATATGGCATATTACATCTTCATAAATATATCCACTTCTTTTTAATATTTGTCGCGGGGGCGATAAATTTAGAATATTCTAAGGGACAAATATCGCAATTCATGATAAAAATCCCGCGTGCTCAAGAGGCTCAACGCCTGAAAATCTAGGTGGCAAGCCAATCAGGAAAGCATCATAAAAAAAGCTGAAGGAAGACATGTATGGAAGAAGATAAAAGTTTTGCTGAAATGCTGGACGAATCAAGTCTGAAACCCAAACACTTTGCCCCGGGCGAAAAAACAGAGGCGATGGTGGTCAAGATTTCATCCGAATGGATATTCATCGATCTGGGCGCAAAAAGCGAGGGCTATCTGGATCGCAAGGAGTTTATCGACGAAAACGGCAATCTGACCATTAAAGAAGGCGACACGATCACCGCCTATTTTCTGTCGTCGCGCCATAGTGAAAAACTTTTCACGACCAAGCTTTTGGCCAAAAAGAGCGTCGATGAATATCTGGTTAACGCCTATACCAATCAAATCCCTCTGACGGCGACCGTCGAAAAGGAAGTCAAAGGCGGGTTTATGGTTAAAATCAGCGCCAGCACGTCAGGATTTTGCCCCTTTTCGCTAATGGATGTGCGCCGGATTGAAAATACGGCGGAGCATGTCGGCAAGAAGTTCGATTTTGTCCTCGTCGAATATGACGAAAAGGGCCGCAAGATTATCCTGTCGCGCCGCCCGCTGCTGGAACAGGTAGAGAAGGAGAAAGCGGAGAAACTCAAAGCCTCGCTGGCGAAGGGCATGACCGTATCCGGCGTGGTCACCTCCGTGCGCGAATTCGGCGCGTTTGTGGATCTGGGCGGTGTACAGGCGCTTTTGCCGATATCCGAAATGGCTTGGGGCCGCGTCGAGGACATTCGTTCGCTATACAAAATCGGTGATACCGTCGAGGCCGTCATTATCAATCTGGACTGGGCAGAGGACCGCATCACGTTGTCTTTTAAAGATACCCTGCCCGATCCATGGAATTTGGTGGTCGGCAAGTATCTTGAAGGCAGCACCCACAAAGGCAAGGTCTCTCGCCTCACGGACTTTGGCGCGTTTATCACACTGGAGGGAGGCGTGGACGGCCTGTTGCACATCTCCAAGCTTGGCAAGGGAAAGCGCATCAAGCACCCACGCGATGTTTTGTCCGAGGGGCGCGAAATTGACGTCGTGATTGAAAAAATCGATCGGGATAACAAGAGAATATCGCTGAATCTTCTTACGGAGGGCGACGCCAAAAAACCCGCCTCGGATGAAGAAGCGGACAACTATAAGGACTATATGCCCAAATCCCCCAAAACCATGGGCACGTTCGGCGATTTACTCGATAAGGCAAAAAAGAAAATGTAAGCGGACCACCCGGCAGATTATCACAGGGGGCGAAGGCCCTTACAGGCGAGAAGAAAAATATCTGAGCCGACATGTAAAGATTCGGAACATTGAAGCGCTGGGGTCCCCTAGTACCATGTAACATTAGTTCTTTCGTATAGATGGTAAATATGATATCTTGGCATAAAA
>CAZSQS010000094.1:0-9309 GCA_964608995.1 uncultured Smithella sp.
GACGGACAAATCGTCAAGCGCGCCTCAGGATTGACTTTAAACGAAAGAATCGCTATTGATCTGGCCGAAGGGCGCCTTTGGGCGCGGGTTGAACAGATTTCGGGAGAATAAAACAACATGGCTAAAGAAAAATTTGAAGACGCGCTGGATAAGCTCGAAAAAATTGTTCGCGACATGGAAGCGGGCGACATGCCGCTCGATGCCGCGCTGAAGTCCTTCGAGGAAGGCATCCGTCTGATCCGCCTGTGCTCGTTAAAACTTGAAGAAAGCGAGCGGCGCGTCGAAGCACTTCTGGCCCGGGATCAGTCGCTGCAAACACAAATCTTTCAGGATGAAAATGACGATGCAACATCATGAATTTCTCGAAGCGTATCTGAAGGACCGTCAGAAAATGGTGGAGGAGGCTCTGGAGAGCTATCTTCCCGACGAGGACAGCTCTCCTCAGGAGCTGCACACGGCCGTCCACTACAGCGTGTTTGCCGGCGGCAAACGGCTTCGCCCCATTTTGTGTCTGGCCGCAAGCGAATCCTGTGGTGGCGATATTGCCACGGCCATGCCAAGCGCCTGTGCACTGGAGCTGATTCATACCTACTCGTTGATTCACGACGATCTGCCGGCCATGGACAATGACGATTTCCGCCGCGGCAAACCCACCAGCCACAAAGTGTTCGGTGACGCTATCGCGATTCTGGCGGGCGATGCGCTTTTAACGGAAGCGTTCGTTCTTTTGTCGGGCCGTGATCACCCGAGAATTCCCTCCGAGCGACGGCTGGCCGTGATTTCAGAAATTGCCGCCGCCGCGGGGCTTGCCGGCATGGTGGGCGGCCAGGCCCTCGACATGAACGCGATCAAAATCACGCCGGATTTTGACGGCCTGGAAGAAATCCACCGGCGCAAAACCGGCGCGCTGATTTGCGCCTCCGTGAAGGCCGGCGCGATCCTCGCGGGCGCCGACGCCGAGAGGCTCCAGGCGCTGGCCGACTATGCCGGCCATATCGGTCTGGCGTTTCAAATTGCCGACGACATCCTCAACGTGGAGGGAGACGCCACGGTCATGGGCAAAAAAACCGGCAGCGACGCGGCTCTGGGCAAGATCACCTATCCGTCCCTTTTGGGCGTCGAAGAGGCCAGAGAGAGGCTCTTCGACCATGTGGAAGCGGCAGTGGCCTGCCTGACCGGCTTTGATTCCCGCGCGCTCCCGCTTCGCCTGATTGCCCGTTATATCCGGGAACGAAAATCCTAAAAGGACAAAAGTCTGCCATGAAAAATATGGAAACCGTTGATTATAACGTCCTGGCAAACGTTAACACCCCCGAAGACATTCGCAAGCTCAATCTGGCGGAGCTCAACCGTCTGGCGTCCGACATCCGCGAACGGATCATTTCCACTGTTTCCCGCACCGGCGGACATCTGGCCTCATCGCTGGGCACCGTGGAGCTGACGCTCGCGCTGCACTACGTCTTCAATACCCCCGTTGATAAAATCGTCTGGGATGTCGGTCATCAGACCTACGCGCACAAAATTCTCACCGGACGCAAGGATCGCTTCGACACGCTTCGTCGTTCGGACGGCTTAAGCGGTTTTCCCAAACGAGAAGAAAGCGTCTTCGACACCTTTAACGTCGGGCACAGCGGCACATCGATTGCCGCCGCAACAGGCTTTGCCGAAGGCCAGCACCTTCAAGGCGGCCAGGCCCGGGCCATTGCCGTGATCGGCGACGGCTCGATGACGACCGGCATGGCGTTTGAAGCGCTCAACTGGTCCGGCGGCCGGAATAAGGATCTCATCATTGTTTTAAACGACAATGAAATGTCCATCTCACCCAACGTCGGCGCGCTTTCGGCTCACTTAAACCGCGTCATGACCGGCGATCGGGTGACCAAGTTGCGCGGTGAACTCAAAACTTTTCTCAAGGGCATCCCCGGCATCGGCGAGCAGATTTTCAAGTTTTCCAAGCAAATTGAAGAATCGATGAAAACATTTGTTGTGCCGGGCGCCATCTTCGAGGAACTGGGTTACATTTACGTCGGCCCCCTGGAAGGGCATCGGCTGGATTATCTGTTGAGCAACTTCGAAAACGTGAAAAAACTGAAAGGTCCCGTGCTGGTGCACGTGGTCACCCAAAAAGGCCGGGGCTACCGGTTTGCCGAAGAAAATTCGCCAACCTACCACGGGATTGCGCCTTTTGACGTGGAAACGGGCCGGACGCTTGCGCAAACCGGTGCAGCGCCCTCCTATACGGAAATTTTCGGCCGGACGCTTGTCGGCATGGCCGAATCCAATCCGCGCATCGTCGCCGTAACGGCCGCCATGTGCGAGGGAACCGGCCTGGAGGGGTTCCGCCAGAAATTCCCCGCCCGCTTTTATGATGTGGGCATTGCCGAACAGTTTGCCGTCACCTATTCCGCACCACTGGCCATTGAAGGCTTATTGCCGGTCGTCGCGATTTATTCCACTTTTTTGCAACGCGCCTATGACCAGGTGCTCCATGACGTCTGCCTGCAAAA
Organism: uncultured Smithella sp.; assembly: GCA_964608995.1. Lineage (GTDB taxonomy): Bacteria > Desulfobacterota > Syntrophia > Syntrophales > Smithellaceae > UBA8904. Next base: position 2,508 of record CAZSQS010000094.1, read on the forward strand.
CCTGCACGTCATTTTCGCCATTGACCGGGCCGGATTCGTCGGCGAAGACGGCTCGACGCATCAGGGACTTTTCGATTATTCCTACCTGAGAAACCTGCCGAACCTGATCATGATGGCGCCTAAAGACGAAAACGAACTGACCCATATGCTGCACACCGCCGCCCTGTGCAAAGGCCCCGTGGCCATCCGCTATCCGAGAGGCAAGGGCGTCGGCGCACCGCTTGACGCCAATCCCGTCGCGCTGCCGATTGGAAAAGGCGAACTGCTGTCAGACGGCAGCGACCTCACCCTTGTTGCCATTGGCTCAACCGTCCATCCGGTGCTGGCCGCCGCGAAAAGACTGGCGGAGGATTCCGGCAAAAGCATTTCGGTCATCAACGCCCGTTTTCTCAAGCCTCTGGACAAGGAACTGATTGTCCGGGCGGCCCAAACCACCGGAAAAATGCTGACCGTTGAAGAAAACGTCCTGGCCGGCGGATTCGGAAGCGCGGTACTGGAACTGTTGGCCGAAGAAGGCCTGACCGGCGTGACCGTGAAACGCCTCGGCGTACCAGATGAATTTGTCGGGCATGCCACGCAGGCCGAGCTGCGGGCAAAGTACGGCCTCGATGAAAACGGCATTTACCTTGCGGCCAAAGCCCTGCTGGCACAATAATCCGGTTGAAACGAAATGAAATTTATGCCTAAAGGTGAACGAGACGCCGATGGACACGGCAGGAGTGCCGCCTTCTTTTTTCGTCTGTTATTTCTGCTTTATTTGGCGGCCCGGTAAACCATTCCAGAAAAGAGGTTTGAACGATGACGGACTCCAACAGCCTGATCAAAGCCCTGCTCAACGCGTTTCCGTCCCTTGAAAGCTTTTACGATTTCAAGGAAAACGACCGGGAAATCGCCAGGCGGGTCATTCCCGTCTTGATGAAATACGCTTTCAGCCATGCCATCATCGACGCGCCCACCGAGGCGGCCTTTATCCGTTTTCTGGAAAAAAACACACCGGCGCAACTTAAGGCAAGCCTGCCGCCGGGGCTGACGTTTCCGGTGGTTCTGGACAAACTGGCGGGAAATCTGTCCGTCAATGCGCTTATTGCCCAGCTTGAAATCACCGCCAAAGAGCTGGCCTTTCCGGACATCCAGGCCTCCATGATCACGCGCCTCAAACAGCGATTTGTCGTCAATACGCCTAAAAAGCGCGCGCTTTTGCGCCTTCTGGCCTTCAAGCTCGGTCAAAAGTATCCGGAGACCGACTGGCACTTCGAGCGGCTCAAGGCCTTGCCCGAAACCGATGACCCCCACATGGACCTTCCCGCGGAGACAGCCGGCGTCACCATCACCTTTCACCTTCAATCACAGGGGGACATCATCGCGCCCCCGGATGTGGCCTGGCTCAGACATGAACTCTCGGAATGCATTGAATACCTTCGGCTGGAACATGCCATCTCCAAAAGAGTCATTGAAATGGTCGGCGCCACGACCTTCAACCTCAAAGCCCCGAAAAAAGCGGGCCCGGTGGATGAGCCGCGTTTATACAGCGATGCGGTGCGCAATGTTCTGGCCATCGCGCATCAGATGGCCGCGCGCTGGCTCTTGTCCGATTACGGCAGCCCCCAGAAAAAACTGATCATCATCATCCACGCCGGAGCGTTCACCGAAGCCACGCCCACCATCCAGCGGATTCTCGACATGCCGCTGGGCGCGGAATCCGGCATCTACCTGACGGATTTTGCCCATCTGTGCGCGCTTTTCGCCTCCGTCAAGGCAGGCTTTGAGCCACGAGGCAAATCGGCGCACCCCGTTTCCGGCTATCCGGGCCTGCTGTGGGCAGTCAGTTACTTTCTGTCTTACAGCTACTATGACTATATTCCCAGCCTGCTTAACGGCGACATGCTCCCGCGTTCGGTGGCCGATACGGCCTACGAGGATTTCAAGCGCGTTTTGCATTTTCCCGAACAGGCCGGTCAGGTTTCCTTCGGCGCCATTTCGGCCATGCACCGCTTCCCGCAGAGCTCGCTCCTTTTGATTGAAATCGCCAAGGTGCTCTATGCGCGCGGCATGCCGTTTGAAGCCGACAGTGTGATTTCGAATCTGCTTTTATCGAGTCCGCAAAATCTGGTAGCCCGGCTGATGCGGATGCAGATTTATGCCTACATCGCTCAGACGCAATCGGATCTTGCCTCAGCGCGGCTGGCCTTTGAACGGGCTGAGGCAGAAGGTGAGTTCATCGTTAAGCACTGCGAACCGGAAAGCGACATCTGGCACGAAATCGGCGTGCTGCATTTCCGCCAGGCCATGCGTTTTCGCCAGGCGCAGATGGATAAAACCCCCACGGTCGCCGGATTTGACGAGGTTGCACGGCATCTGGAAAAAGCGCGAAGCGCCTTTCATAAAAGCATGACCGTCTCGGCCACCGGCAAGGCGCTTAACTCTCTGTATATGTTCGGCTATACTTCATGTTTTCTCGCGCTTCTTCAGAGCAATCAGAAACTGACCGGTAAAGACTCAAGCGCGCAGGATGACGTGGCAGCCATTTTTCGGGACATCAGCCTGGCGGTTTTCCGCAATATCGGATGGATTCGAAACGAGGCGCCACCGTCGCAACAGAAACTGGAAAAAACGTTTCATAATCTTCTTTTAACGATCAATCTCGTGATCGCCCGGTATGAGAACCTGGTGCTGTGTCGCAGCAACATTCCTTTCATGAAATTCATGTTCGCCGTGCTCCTCTGGGATTTCGCTCCCGCCATCACGCCGCAAATCTGCCGCATTACGCTTGCGTGGCTGAAACTGGCCCGCAAAGAAGCGCAAAAGCTTCTTGCGGACAATGTTTCTGTTTATCATGTTGCCTGCGGCAACATCGGCGCAGAGCGTTTCATCCAGCACGTGGACGACACGATGGATATCCTCTACGAGCAGATCACCGACGAAGACCTAAGCCAGGAAAAAGACACGCCCGAGGTGCGCGAAAAGCTTGCGCGGCTTGCCGGCATGAAGCTCATGCTCCTGGAAATTTCCCGTACACAGGCCGAAGGCATTCCCCTTTGCGCCTGATCACACGTAACCCTATGAATATTTAAAGGAGTTTTCATGTCCAAAAAAATGCAATACGTCGCATTGAGTGTTTTTGTGTTACTGGTCCTGTCCGGTTTATTCAAAATCTTCATTTCCGCTTTCGTGGATTATTACTTTTTTGAATCACTGAATTTCGCGCCAGTCTTCTGGACCTACTTTTCCACGCAATACATGATCCGGGCGCTTTTTTTCCTGATGTTCCTGCTCTTCGGCGGGCTGAATCTGTACCTTGCCTACCGGCTGACGCCCTCATCTCCTGCCGTCATTTCTCTTCCGCAGATGGCCATTCCCATGCGGGCCGGCCGCTGGATTCTGGCGTTGGTGCTTGTCGTGATGGCCTGGACCATCAGCGCCTATCCCGCCCAGCACTGGCTGGATGTGTTGATGTATGTCAACCAGTCTCCCTTTGACCGCACAGATCCGATCTTTGGGCGCGACGTGGCATTCTACGTGTTTTCCCTGCCCTTTTTTGAGATGCTGCGAAATTTCTTCATGGCGGTTTTATTCATTACCGCCTTTCTCACGGCCGGCGCCTATTTTGCCGGGCGGGCCATTGCCTTTACGCCCCGAGCCGTGGTGCTGTTGCCGAGCGTCAAAAGACACGCCCTGGTTTTACTGGCGATCTTTTTCGTTATCCAGATTTTCAGCTACTGGCTGGGACGCTTCGAACTGCTGTTCTCGCCGGAGGGCCTCGTGTATGGCATGACCTACGTGGACGAAAAAATCCGCGTTCCGGGTTACACCATCCGGATGATCGTCTGCCTCGTGGGGCTGGCGCTTGTCGTCTATGGACTGATTCGTCATTCTTTTACCGCCCCCCTTGCGGGACTGGGGCTTCTGGTTTTAGCCGGCGTCGTGTTTGGCTCGCTCTTGCCTGCCGCCATCCAGCGCTTCTCCGTTGACCCCAACGAGCTGGAACGCGAGCGCGCCTATCTGGATCACCACATCACCTTCACGCGCGAGGCCTACCGGCTTCACGACATTGTCGAAAAGCCCTATCCCGTGGACTACAGCCTCACGCGAGAGGATCTGAAAAAAAACCGCCTGACCATTGAAAACATTCCCCTTTGGGATTACCGGCCACTGCTGGAGACCTACACGCAGATTCAGGCCATCCGCCCCTATTACGATTTCAACGATATTGATATTGCGCGCTACAACTTCAACGGCGACTACCGTCAGATCATGCTGGCCGCGCGCGAGTTCGACCCCAAACGGCTCCCGCCGGTTTCCCAGACGTGGGTCAATTCGACCTTCATTTATACGCACGGCTACGGCGTCGTGGCCAGCCCCGTCAATGTCTTTACGGAAGAAGGCCTGCCGGAACTCTATATCCGCGATATTCCGCCCAGGCCGTCGGTTCAGCTGGCGCTTGGCCGCCCGGAAATCTATTTCGGCGAGCGCGCCAATGAGCCCATTGTGGTTCGCGCCGGCACCGAGGAGTTTGACTATCCATTCGGTGAGAAAAACGTTTTTACTACGTACAAAGAAGAAACGGGCGTCTCGATTGCGTCGCTTTTTCGACGGCTGATCTTTTCGATCCACTTCGGCACGGTCAATTACCTGATTACGGAGTATATTCAGCCCGAAAGCCGGATTGTCTATTACCGCAACATCCATGAGCGCGCCCGGGCGCTGGCGCCGTTTCTGACCTTCGACCGGGATCCGTATATCACCGTCGTTGACGGCCGCCTGTACTGGATTTATGACGCCTACACCAGCACGGCACGGTATCCCTATTCCAAACCCTACAAAAAGGGCGTCAACTATTTGCGAAACACGGTCAAAATCGTCATTGATGCCTACAACGGCCAGACGACCCTCTACACGATCGGCGAAGCGCATGACCCGCTGATTCGCGCCTACGCGAAGGTTTTCCCGAATCTGTTTACACCGATTGCTAAAATGCCCGAGGGCCTTCGCGCCCAGGTGCGCTATCCCCAGGATATCTTCGATATCCAGGCCTCGATGTTTAGAACATACCACATGCGCGATGCGGTCATGTTCTATAACCGCGAAGATGTTTGGGAAATTCCCAGCGAGCGCGTGTTTGGCGCAGCTCAGACCATGGAGAGCTACTACACCATTTTGCGCTTCCCCGAAGAGCGAAAAGAGGAATTTATCCTGATGATCCCCTTCACGCCGGCCAAACGCGACAACATGATCGCATGGCTTTCGGGCCGCTCCGACGGGGATAACTACGGCAACCTCCTGCTGTTTCGCTTCCCGCGCGGCGAGCTGGTGTTCGGCCCGATGCAGATTGAAGCGCGTATCGACCAGACCGCAGATATCGCCCAGCAGCTGGCGCTGTGGGATCAGGCCGGCACCCGGGTGCTTCGGGGCTCTCAGCTGGTCATTCCCATTGAAAATTCCATCTTGTATATTAAACCGCTGTTTCTGCGGGCCGTCGAGGGACGCCTGCCGGAACTGCGCCGCGTGCTGGCCTCCGACGGCAACCGCGTCGTCATGGAAGAGGGGCTTCAGGAGGCGCTCGATGCGCTTCTGGGAGGACGGACGCATCCGGCCCCCAGGCCAGGCGTTGAAAAAGCCGCTGCGGCGTCGCCCGCGCGGGATCGGTCCGTTACCGATTTGGCCGCAAGCGCGCTGAAACGCTATGACCGGGCCCAGCGCCTGCTCAAGGACGGCAACTGGGCAGCCTATGGCGAAGAGGTTCAAAAACTGCGGGAGGATCTGCAAAAGCTCTCGGAGGCGGGTGTCATCCGGCCCATCGAAAAGAAGCCGTAAATTTCAATCCGGAAAAAGGTTTATCTGTTTTATCCGCGGCAGGAAGAAGCGTTTTAAAAGACGTCTTCCTGCCGCGTTTTTTTTCACCTTATTTTACTTGACCTTCCCCTCAAATTCTGAGAATTGTTCCGCATGCGAGACAAGCGTTCCGCATATAGAAACAAATCAATAGAAAATAACTTAATTCAAGGAGGATCATATATGTCGTTAAACCCGTTAATTGATTCACGCGATGTCCGTTTTGTACTGTTCGAGATGCTCGGATTTGACAAAATCAACCGGTTTGAGCACTTTGCCGGTCTGGATAAGGAAGTCTTTGAAGACACCCTGAATCTGGCCGAAAAGATCGCCATGGCCCACTTCTACCCGTCCAACGCCGAAGGGGATAAAATCGGTTTAACCTTCGACCCGAAAACCAATGAAGTGCATGTGCCCGATGCGCTGCACCCCGGCTACAAAGCGTTTGTCGAAGCCGGTTTCCACAGCCTGTCCTTGCCTGCCGAAGACGGAGGCATGGGCATGCCCATGACGCTTTCGTTTTCGTCTCAGGAATACTTCAACGCCGGCAACACTTCACTGGGCATGTATGGCGCGTCGCTTTCCGGCACGGCCCGCCTGCTCATGACCTATGGCACCGAAGACATGAAAAAACGCTATCTGCCCAAAATGCTCGAAGGCGCCTGGGGAGGCACGATGTGTCTAACCGAAGCGTGCGCCGGCTCCGACGTGGGCGCGCTCAAGTCGAAGGCCATCAAACAGGCCGACGGCTCCTACCTCATCACCGGCACGAAGATCTTTATTTCCGAAGGCGAGCAGGACATGGTGACCAACATCATTCACCCGGTGCTGGCCCGCATCGAAGGCGACCCGGAAGGCACCAAGGGCATCTCCATCTTCATTGTTCCCAAATTCCTGGTCAATGACGATGGATCATTAGGCGAAAGAAACGACATGGCCTGCACGGGCGTCGAACACAAGATGGGCCTGCACG
>CAZSQS010000095.1:0-9132 GCA_964608995.1 uncultured Smithella sp.
AAAGTGTTCACTTTTAATTCTTAAAGAGTTCACTTTTAATTTTTAGCCAACACCATCAAATCTGTTATTCATGATGATCAGGACTTGCGAACCCGTTCGATGGATCGGACGATTTTCAGCTGCCGGATAGCCGAAAAGATGGCGTTGAGCTGCTGGAGATCATAGACGTCGATAACAAAAACACAGGTGGCAATCATGTCGATTGTTTCGATTTGCGCAAAACTGATATTGACATCAAACGAGGAAATAACAGCACTGACTTCGGTTAAAACACCCTTGCGATCGTTGCAGACGACTTTGATGTGGACGGGATAGGCATGTTTCTGCCGAACATCCCAAGTGACCTCAACAATCCTTTCCGCATCGAGTTTTTTCAAATGCGAACAGTTGATCGTATGAACGGTAATCCCGCGTCCCCTTGAAATATAACCGGATATCTCATCGCCGGGAATGGGGTTGCAACACTTGGCAAACTTGACCATGACGTCATCGATCCCCGTCAGACAAATGCCCATCGAGGGTGAGGCGTCGCATTTCTTTCTGACTTTCTCAGGTATTTTGTCTTCTTCTTTGGGCGTCTCGGCCGCAAGATAAAAATTGACAATCTGCTTAGGCGATATCCGGCCGTAGCCCACCTGTGAGACGAGATCTTCGAGTGTGGCCAGGGAATATTCCTTGAGCACTTTTTTTATCTCATCAGTTTTAATATACGAGGCAAGCTTTAAGTTATGCCGTTTGAATTCGCGTTCCAGCAAATCCTTTCCGAGAATCAGTGAGCTTGCTTTCTCTTCCAAATTGATCCAGTTGCGGATTTTGGAGATAGCGCGGGAGGTCACGACATATTTCAGCCAGTCCTTACTCGGATGATGCCCGGCCTGCGTGATGATTTCAATAATATCTCCATTTTGCAGTTGATACCGAAGCGGGACGATATTGCGGTTGATCTTGGCGCCAATGCACGAATTGCCCACATCCGTATGAATGCTGTAGGCAAAGTCAATCGGCGTGGCGCCTTTGGGGAAGGACTTGACGTCGCCGTGCGGTGTAAAAACATAAACCTCCTCGGGAAAAAGCGCCATTTTCAGATTAGACATAAATTCTTTGGGATTTTTTATGTCTTTTTGAATTTCCAGCGCTTCACGCAACTTGCGAATCTGATCGTCTTCATTATCCTCAATGGCCCGCCCCTCTTTATAGCGCCAGTGCGCGGCGATACCTTTTTCCGCCCATTCGTGCATGGCCTGTGTCCGGATTTGAATTTCAACCCTCTCCCCGTAAGGCCCGATCACCGCCGTATGCAGAGACTGATAATTATTGGCCTTGGGCATGGCGATGTAATCCTTGAAACGCCCCGGCACCGGTTTCCACAGGGCATGAACAATGCTCAGCGCTTCATAGCAGGCTCTTTCAACATTGGACTCCAGGATGATGCGAAAAGCGATGACGTCATAGACCTCGTCAAAATTAATATGCTGCTCATGCATCTTTTTATAAATACCGTAAAGATGCTTGGCGCGGCCCTCGACCTCTCCTTTAACGCCGACTTTTTCAAGCTCCTGAAAAATAATGGTTTTGACTTCTTGCGTGTACTTGTTTCTCGATTCATCGGATTTTGCAACGCGGGTGGCTATTTCTTTGTAGGCGTCCGGAGAGATGTATTGAAAGGCCATATCCTCCAGCTCCATCTTCATCCAGTTGATGCCCAGACGGTTGGCCAGCGGCGCATATACATCCATCGTTTCGCGAGCGATGTATATCCTTCGATCCGGTTTGTGATACTGAAGCGTCCGCATATTGTGAATCCGGTCGGCCAGGCGCACCATGAGGATGCGAATGTCGGCCGACATGGCCAGAATCATTTTCCGGAAATTTTCAGCCTGGCGCTCTTCCTGCGACCCGAAGGAGATGCGGCTGAGTTTGGTCAGTCCGTTGACGAGAAAGGCCACATCCTTGCCGAATTCCTGTTCGATTTGTTCTTTGGTGGTGAGGGTGTCTTCGATCGTATCGTGCAGAAGCCCGCTGATAATGGTGGCCGAATCCATCTTCATGTCAGTGAGCATACCGGCCACTTCCATCGGATGCGTAAGATAGGGCTCGCCGGAGAGCCGCACTTGCCCCTGATGCACTGTTGCGGAATAGATATAGGCCTTTTCGATCATCCCGAGTTCTTCGGCGGTCAAATAGGCCTGGCCCTTATCCAGAATGTCGGTAATTCTCAGCATGAAACCATCCGGCCGTTAGTTAACTATTATATCCCGGCTTCTTCCAATCCGGACAGAACAATTCGCTGCGCTTCGGAGACGATATCCGAAAGCGGGCATAAGCGGTTTTCAACGGTTTTGCGCAGTTTCAGTTCAACGTTTCCCACCGCGAGATTTTTCGCGCCGACCACAATTCGGACAGGGATGCCGATCAGATCCGCATCCTTGAATTTCACCCCGGCCCGTTCATCGCGATCATCCAGAATGACTTCGATGCCTGAAGCCAGCAACTCGGCATAAATTTTCTCGGCAGCCTTCATGACCTCGGCTTCGTTGACGTTCACGGGCGTGATGATCACAGAATATGGCGCCAGCGGCATCGGCCAGACAATGCCATTGGCGTCGTAATTCTGTTCAATGCAGGCGGCAACGGTCCGTCCAATGCCGATGCCGTAGCAGCCCATGATCATCGTTTTTTCCTTCCCGTCACGATCCAGATAAACCGCCTTCATCGCCTTGCTGTATTTGGTCCCCAGTTTGAAAACATGTCCGACTTCAATGCCGCGCACGAATGAAACCTGGCCTGCGCAGCGCGGACAGGCATCGCCCGGCCTGGCCACACGCAAATCGGCATAGGATTCCACCTGAAAATCGCGGCCGGAATTAACGTTTTTCAAATGATAATCGGCCTGGTTGGCGCCGGTGACACCATTGACGATATTGGCAACGGAATAATCGGCAATCACGCGGCATTTAATTCCTACGACACCGGCAAATCCGCGCGGCGCGCCGGTGGCTTGAAGAATCATCTCATCGTCGGCCAGCTCCAACTCGGCCGCCCCGAGATAATTTTTCACCTTGATGTCGTTGACTTCCTGATCTCCACGAATCAGCACGGCCACCGGCTTTGAGTCTGCGTTGAAAATCAGTGTCTTGATAATCCTGTCGGGAGGCACATTCAAAAAGGCGCTGACCTCTTCAATGGTCCGGACATTGGGCGTCTCGACGCGCTCCACTGCAAGCATATCCTTATCCGACGGGGCAGTCATTTCGGGCTTAGCAATTTCGGCCTTTTCCAGATTGGCCGCGTAGTTGCACTTTTCACACACCACAATCGCGTCCTCGCCGGATTCCGCCATGACCATGAACTCGTGCGAGAAGCTGCCGCCGATGCTGCCGGAATCCGCCTCCACCGCGCGGAATTTCAATCCGCAACGGCTGAAAATGCGAGAATAGGCCGCAAACATTTTCTCATAGCTTTTTTCCGCCCCCGCTTCGTCCGCATCAAAGCTGTAGGCGTCTTTCATGCTGAATTCGCGGCTGCGCATCACGCCGAAACGCGGACGAACCTCATCACGGAATTTCGTCTGGATCTGATAGAGATTGCGCGGCAGCTGGCGATACGTTTTGATATCATTTCTCACCAGATCGGTAATGACTTCCTCGTGCGTGGGCCCGAGGCAATAGTCGCGGTCATTGCGGTCGCGAAAGCGCAAAAGCTCTTTGCCGTAAAACGTCCAGCGGCCGGATTCCTGCCAGAGCTCAGCGGGCTGAACCATCGGCAGGTGAACCTCCTGCGCGCCGGCTTTGTTCATTTCCTCGCGAACAATGTCTTCAACTTTTCGAATCACCCGATACCCCAGAGGCAGATACGAATAGATTCCACTGGTGAGCTTGCGGATCATTCCCGCGCGAATCATGAGTTGGTTGCTGACGACTTCCGCATCCGACGGCACTTCCCGTCCTGTGGGCAGATGCATTTCCGAGTAACGCATGGAGCCTCCTTATTTTCTTTCATTGTCCAGGCTGGCGATTTCTTCGAGCAATACCGGGACAAAATCTTTTTCTTCCACTTTTTTGTAAGCCACGCCTTTTTTAAACATCATGCCGAAACTATGGCCTCCCGCAATGCCGATGTCCGCATCCGCCGCTTCCCCTGGGCCATTCACCACGCATCCCATGAGGGCTACCTTGACGTAGTCTTTTCTTCCGGCAAGTGCCTTTTCCACACGTCCAACCAGGCCCACCAGATCAATCTGACAACGCCCGCAGGTTGGGCAGGAGATGATTTCCGGACCGACTTTGCGGATTTTAAGCGCCCGCAGGATTGAGTAGGCCACGGGGATTTCCTGAAGCGGATCGCCGGTGACCGACACGCGAATCGTATCGCCAATGCCGTCATGCAAAAGTGTTCCAATGCCAATGGCGGACTTAACGGCGGCATCCACCAGGGTTCCGGCTTCCGTTACCCCAAGGTGCAACGGGTAATCCGTTTTGTCGGCGATCAAGCGGTAAGCCCCAATCATGACCGGCACGTCGGACGATTTCAGCGACAGCTTGATCCGGTCAAAGCCCAAGTGTTCAAACATCTCGATATTGCGAAGCGCGCTGGCCACAATCGCCTCCGGCGTCACGCCGCCATGCTCCAGCACCATATCCTTTTGCAACGACCCGGCGTTCACGCCGATGCGAATGACAACTTCCCGCTCTTTGGCCACTTTAACCACTTCAGCGATTTTGTCCTTGACGATATTGCCGGGATTGATCCGGATGGCGTCCGCACCTGCTTTCATGGCATCAATGGCCAGCTGATAGTGGAAATGGATATCGGCAATCAGCGGGATGCGAATCTGCTTTTTTATTTGAGAAATGGATTCCACGGCTTGAGCATCCAGCACAGCAACCCGAATGATCTCACAGCCGGCCTCCGCGAGCGCCTGAATCTGCCGGACGGTGGCCTTAACGTCCCGGGTGTCTGTATTCGTCATGGACTGCACAACAATCGGCGCATCCCCACCAATGTTGACATCACCCACCGCAATCTGTCTGGTTTTTCTTCTTTTTCGCGCCTGTTCCATCATTGCCCGTCCTTATTGCTTCATCGTCCCAGCCAGCAGTGCAGGCAAAGCTGTTCCGCCGGCAAACCAATGGCTGAAATCATATCTTCAATCGTCATGTATTTAAGCGACGTGACGTTGATATCGCGCCGGATCCACTCGACCATGGCCTTGTATTTTGAAGATTCAACATCGAGATACGCCGAAAGATTCTGTGGCGCCACTCCCTCCAGCGCCTGGATCGCCTTGCGACAGGCCAACTCTGAGGTTGTCCGGGTGGATGAGGCATAGATACATGGAAACATCAGAGGCGGACAGGCGGGGCGGACATGGATTTCGCGCGCGCCGTTGTCCCAGAGTTTTTTTACGGTCAGGTTCTTAAGCTGCGTGCCGCGAACGATGGAGTCGTCGCATAAAATCATTCGATTGCCATCAATGACGGAACGAACAGCCGAGAGTTTCATCTGGGCGACCAGATCCCGAATTTCCTGTGTGGGAGGGGTGTAGCTTCGTCCATAGCCAGGCGTGTATTTCACCAATGGCCGTCGATAGGGAATCCCGGATTCCATGGCATAGCCTATGGCGTGCCCCACTCCGGAATCCGGAACACCGGTTACAAAATCCGCCTCGACATTGTCGCGCCTGGCCAGATAGCGCCCGCACCGCTCGCGCGTGCCCTCTACGCCGATGCCATCGTAGATGGAAGATGGCGATCCCGTATAAATCCACAAAAATGAGCAGATTTTCTTGGTTGCCCCCTCCGGTTTTAAGGGGATGACTTCTTCCGGTTTCAATAAAACAATCTCTCCGGGACCGACAAAGCGCACGAGCTCATAGCCAAGATTTTCAAAGGAGCTGGCCTCTGTCGCCACGACATGGGATTTCTTTTTCGGGTCACGACTCTTCCCGAGCGCCAGCGGAAACCGCCCAAACTTGTCGCGCGCGGCATAAATGCCTTCCGGTGCCAGAACCAAAACACAAATGGACCCTTCAATAATGCCGCGCATGGACGCAATGCCTTCGACAATATTATTCCCCCGATTAATCAGCGAAGCGACAATTTCCGCATTATTCACACCGCCTCCGGCCATTTCCGTAAAGGAAGCGCCTTCGTTGAGCAGTTCGCTGACCAGCTCGTTTTTGTTGGTAATGAGTCCCGTGGCGACAACGGCATACAAGCCGAACTTGGAACGGAAAATCAACGGCTGAGGGGATTCGTCATCAATGGCGCCGATGCCTGAAACCCCATCCATTTTCTTATAGTCATCAACAAAACGCGATTTGAACTGCGCCTGAGAAATGCCGTGAATCGTATTATAGAATCCCCTGTCGCCAAACACAGCCATGCCGCCGTGCTCTGTACCCAGATGAGAATGATAATCCGTGCCGTAAAAAAGCGTCTGTACGCAATTGTCTTCTGATACCACGCCAAAAAGACCACCCATGTCCCCATTCACCTCTTGTGATTTTTATTAAATTTTTCCATCAGTTTCTGATACACATTCTCCGGAACCAATCCCCGGACGGATCCCCCCAGAGAGGCCACTTCTTTAATCAGTTTGGAGCTGGTATAAAACCAGCGATACCCGCTCATCAAAAATACCGTTTCAATATTTTTTGTCTGGCGGCGATTCATGAGCGCCATCTGAAATTCATATTCAAAATCGGAAAGCGCCCTCATCCCGCGTAAGATGGTGCTCGCGCCGGAAAGTTTGAGATAGTCGATAAGCAACCCGGCATGGCTGTCCACGCGAATGCTCGTGGAATCGGCAAATATCTCGCGGATAAACTGGCATCGTTCTTCGACGGTAAACAGCGACGTCTTGCTGTAATTGTTGGCCACCAGGACGATGATTTCATCAAAGATCCTGCTTCCTCTTTTGATGATATCCACATGACCATTGGTAATCGGATCGAACGACCCCGGATAAATCGCCACTTTCTTTTCAAATGCTTCCTGTGTCATGTACCGCCATCCTTTAAAAAAGATAAAATGTTTTCGCCATATTTTCGCTGATCCTCCAAATGCATGCCTTCCGGAAGGTCCCGGAGGGGTTCCTTAAAAAAATGTTGAAGAATAACGGTCCCGTCTGATCGCAAAACCCGATATTTGCCAAGCAGGCTCAACGTTTCTGAAATCAAGCCCTGATGGTAGGGAGGATCGGCAAAAATGATATCAAACCGCCGCCCCCCGGCAGAGAGATCCCGAAGGGCAACGTGAACATCCGATGCAACGATCAGGCTTTTTTCCGAATAACCGCACATCGTTATATTACTTTGAATAATGCCGGCAAGCTTTTTGTCTTTCTCCACAAAAACAACTTCTTTTGCGCCACGACTCAACGCCTCCAGCCCTACGGATCCTGATCCGGCGTATAAATCCAAAAGACACTGCTCGAACAGATTTCCCAGGATATTGTAAAGCGCTTCCCTCAAAAAATCGGATGTCGGCCTTGAAGTTGACTGTTTGGGAAAATGAACCGTCCTTCCTTTGGATTCGCCTCCGGTAAGTCTCATAAGGTCATCTGGAAATAAGAACGTCGCCTCTTTTGAGGCGTATGCCTGGATACATCACTTCTTTTGCGTCTCTGTCTTCGAGAGCTTCCTCACGAATTTGAAGACCCACCACACCGGACCGGATATCGCATAACAGACCATAATAACGAAAATCGTCACTCTCGGCTCAAAAATAATGACCAGTAATATACCAACAACGATCAGAAAAGTCATGAAGGGCATGCGGATAAAAAGCTTCATATCCTTGCCGCTGTAATACTTGATGTTACTGACCATCAGCAGCGACAGCATAATCGTCAGCACCATGACGTAAGGATTTTGAAATGTCCCTTCCACGCCGATATGATCGAAAAATATCACCGTCGTTGCAATCACGGCGGCGGCAGCCGGAATGGGGAGACCATTGAAGACCTTACTGTCAATGATGCCGATCTGAATGTTGTAGCGGGCAAGGCGAAGTGCGCCACAGGCGACAAACAAAAAGCCAACCATCCAGCCCTTGTCATAAAACGACATGGACCACATATAGGCCAAAAGCGCCGGCGCCATACCGAAAGCCACCAGGTCGGCCAGCGAATCATACTCGGCACCGAAGCGACTGGTCGTGTTTGTGATGCGCGCGATTCTGCCATCGAGACCATCGAGAATTAAAGACCCCAGGATGGCCACGGCGGCAACAAAAAAATTCTCTTGAATAGAGCAGACAATTGAATAAAAACCGGCAAACAGACTGCCCGTCGTAAAAAGGTTTGGCAGCACATAGATGCCTTTTTTGATGCGTATTCTACGCAAACGTGTTTCTTTGTTCATGAGAGGTATCCAAGCGTTGTCTTCCCCGCGCGAACTTTTTCGCCCAGTGCCACCGTAATGCGGGAATCAATCGGCAAAAATACCTCTACACGTGAGCCAAAACGGATCAGGCCAATTCTTTCGCCTTTGGCGAGGCTCATTCCTTTATGCGTCCAGCAGACAATTCTACGTGCAATCAACCCGGCAATTTGAACCACCCAGACCACTCGCCCATCCGGCGTCGTGATCGCAATGGCATTTCTCTCATTTTCCAGTGAAGCCTTATCCAAATTGGCCGAAAGGAATTTCCCGGGAGAATATACAATGTCCTGAACCACGCCGTTATAAGGCGTCCGGTTAACATGAACATTGAAAACATTCATAAAAATGCTTATTTTCCTAAATTTCCCGGAAATGTCGCCTTCAACGTCCACCTCTTCGATTCGGATAACTTTTCCATCGGCAGGACTGATGACCAGTTTATCCTGATCTTCAAATGATCGCTCCGGATTTCGAAAAAAACAGGTTATAAAAATAAAAATAACCGCCAAAATGACACTCAGCCACACGATGCCGAAAAAAGCTGCAATAACAGTAAGGGTCAGGGAAATAATGATAAAGGGAAGACCTTCAAGAGCGATAATACTATTGTGTTTCATAAAGTATTTTCTTTCCTCAATTGAGGCCTTTTTGTTATATGAATTGAGGGGGCTTGTCAACCAATCTTTAATTTATGTTAATTAAGAATTAAAAGTGAACCGTTTTTTACGGATTTAAAATTTAAAAGT
>CAZSQS010000096.1:0-8962 GCA_964608995.1 uncultured Smithella sp.
CATCTTCACACTTATGAAGCCCTGTTTCCTGTCCTAAGAAACCAGACCACCCCACTTTGCGCCACGCCGACATCCGTTTTAATTCGCGTCTCGCAAATGCAGAAAGTGCCCTTTAAGCCCTTTTCCAGCTTTAAGCTGGTCATTGGCTACGCCGAGCCACAACTGGGAATTATTGTTAAGAGCGATGCGCCATGGAAAAGCATGAAGGATCTGGTCAAAGAGGCAAAGGCCAATCCCGGCAAACTGAAATTTGCCACCATCGGCGTCGGCAGCACAACACAGGCTGCCGTTGATGAAATTGCGGCTATCGAAAAGTTGCAGATGATCCATGTTCCTTACAAGGGAAGCGCCGAAGTGATTGCGTAACTTCTCGGTGGGCATGTTGATTTTGCCTCTTTAACGTCGGAATTTGTTCCTACGGTCAAAGCGGGGCAAACCCGGCTTTTGGCAACCATGACGGAAAAGAGAGTGCCCAAATTTCCGGATGTGCCGACGATGCGTGAACTCGGTTATGATTTTGTCAACGATGCCGTCTTTTCCATAGCAGCGCCCGCCGATATGCCGCAGGATGTGCTAAGCAAGCTGGAGGCGGCGCTGTTTCAAGCCGTTCAAAGCAAAGAATATCTTGAGATGATCGATAAGCTCGATATGATACCGGTCCAATACAACAGCAAAGAACTGGACGCTTTTTTGAAGGTCCAGTGGAAAGTCATCAATAAACATCTGATCGGCACGGGTCTGATTAAAGAAGCCGCGACCTTGCCCGAGTAGCGCTCTGCGGTATCAATGGAGATCCCGCAGAAATTGCCTGAAACGGCTGATGAATGATGCAGATCACCTCACCATAAAAGCATGGAGAAAAGACGATGAATTTAGTTTCGCTTGCCGATGAAACCCTCAAAACATTTGGCGAATACCCCTTTTTGATTTTTGATGATCGCAGTTACACCAACAAGCAAATTATTCGCGAGGCGGACCATCTGGCTTCATCGCTTCAGGAACTCGGTCTGAAAAAGGGAGACAGAGTCGTGGTCATGCTGCCGAATGGTCCGGAGGTCATTATCAGCTATCAGGGCATCCTTCGAAGCGGCGGTGTGATCGTTCCCCTCATTCCGCTGATGAATGAAAAAGAGCTTCTGTACATTCTTGACAACTGCGAAGCGGTGGCCATGATTACCATCCGTGAGATTTTTTTGAAAAATGAAAACCTGCTTTGCAATCACAAAACAGTGAAGCACGTCATTGTGCTCGGTGACGAAGCGTTGCCCGGTGTGCTGTCCTTTGCTCATCTTGTTCGGAATGCCCCAAAATCGTTTGCGCCTCCCGCCATCGACGAGAATGATCTGGCCGTGATTTTATATACGGCGGGCACGACCTCGTCGCCCAAAGGCGTGATGCTGACGCACAAGAACCTTTATTCCAATGCTGTCAATGCCGCGCGCGCTCACGATACCCAATCCACGGACATTACGCTGGTTGCCCTGCCGCTTTCTCATTCCTTTGGACTCACCTCCATGAATAAAGCCTACCAGTACGGCAACCGGCACGTTCTGATGCGTAAGTTTCAGGCCGAAGAGGCCTTCCGTCTGATTGAAAAGCATAAGGTCACCGATTTTCCCGGTTCACCGGCCATGTTCATTGCCATGCTCAACAGCCCTGAATCGCAAAAGTATGATCTTTCTTCCCTGCAAAGCTGCCTCTCCGGAGCCGCGCCTTTCCCGGTCGCGAGCCTCCTGGCTTTTCAAAAGAAATTTCACTGCATCGTTTATGAGGCTTATGGTCTGTCCGAAGCCTCACCCGCGGTGAGCACCAATTATCATCATCGTCCAACCAAGCCTGGATCGATCGGACAGCCTATCCCGGAAGTGGAAGTCCGGATCGTGGATGATCAGGATCAGGAGGTTTCCTGCGGAAAGGTAGGTGAACTTCTGGTTAAAGGTCCGAATGTCTCCGCCGGTTATTATAAACTGCCAGAAGAAACAGCCCGAACTTTCCGAAACGGCTGGTTATATACGGGAGACATGGCCAGAATGGACGAAGACGGCTACCTGTATATTGTGGAGAGGAAAAAAGATTTGATCATTCGCGGCGGCTTCAATATCTACCCCCGTGATCTCGAGGAAATACTCTATCAGCATCCGGCGGTCCAGGACGCCGTCGCCATTGGCGTGCCCGATCCGGTAATGGGCGAGGAGATTAAAGTGTATGTGGTATTGAAGGAAGGTGTTGGGGCGTCCGCGGAAGACATCCATCAATACTGCCGGGAGCAGCTGGCGAAAAACAAGTGGCCCAAATTCATTGAATTCGTAAACGCCCTGCCCAGAAATCCCATGGGCAAGATTCTTCGCAAAGAACTGCGGCGACAAAATGCCGAAGCCAGTGGAGCGGCCTAAAATTAAGTTATTAGGGGTGAAGGAAAAGGGAACATCATTTGCTTTCACCCTCCCCTAACCCCTCCCATCGAGGGAGGGGAGTTAACTGGTTAGTTACTGGTTCCCAAACTCCAGCTTTGGAAGTGTCACACAAAGCATAATAAAAAAGGGGGGGCAGGTCTTGAAATATAAGTATTCTGATCATCTGCGCATAAATTCAGGGGACATAACGCCTAATTGCCGTCTCTAAGCTGCTTTTCGCGTTTTCTCGGATCTAACCTGCAACTTCAACCCCAGCGCATGGATCACTTTAAGCACCGTTGATAATTCGGGGTTGCCCTGCGCAGATAAGGATTTATACAAACTTTCACGACCCAGCCCCGCCTTTTTGGCGACCTGAGTCATGCCCTTGGCTCTGGCAACATCGCCAAGTGCAGCGGCTATCAATGCGGGATCATTTTCTTCCAGAGCTGCCTCCAGGTAAGCTTCCATGTCGGCTTCCGTTTTTAAGTGATCAGCAGCATCCCAGACGCTAAGTTTTTCTTTCTTCATTTTTCATACCTCTATTTCATGAACAAGTCTTTTTGCTTTCTCAATATCACCAGCTTGCGTCTTTTTATCTCCACCTGCGAGAAGGATGATCAATTGGGCTCCCTTTTTTGTAAAGTAAACGCGGTATCCCGGGCCATAATCTATCCTTAATTCAGACACCCCCTCGCCGACAGACTTCACATCTCCGTAATTTTTCAGAGACAACCTTCGAAGACGAATATCGATTCTCGCACGAGCATTTCGATCTTTAAGTTTATCAAACCAGTTTCGATAATTTTCCGTCTGCAGGATTTCTATCATGTAAATATGTGTAGTATATAGGATACACTATGTCAAGAGGTTCTTAAATGAACCCAGATGGACAATTTTAACTTCCGCTAAAATAGATATCATCCAACGAATCGCGGGGGCACCCTTTAAAAGGCTTCCTGTCAAGGTGAGGGACATTGGGGCATCCTATAAATCGTTCCCATTGCCCGCATTTGCGTCCCAGTTCAATGTCTGATGAGATGAATTAGAAATCTTCTTTAGTGAATGGATTAACGAGTTGCACGCCCCGACAAGTTTGTCCGGTGTTTAAGTCTTCAGAAAAAACGAATTCACACTTGGCTTTCTCTGCTGCGGCAATGATCAATGAATCCCAAAATGATAATTGAAATAAAACACTCACATCGATTGCCTGTTCAATGAGGTCCAAATCATTGTTTATAATTTCCATATTCCGGAAATTGTGTATGATATTTTTCACAATGATCGGATCTGCTTTAAGTTTATTTGTCGCAACGACATAAAACTCCTTGATGACTTGCGTTGAAATGACCGGCTGATGAGCCTCGACAATCTTTCTGATAATGATTCTTGCCTGCTCTTTTTTCTGTTCGTCTTTTTGGTCAAGCGCGTACACGAACAAGTTGGTATCGATAAAAATTTTAGACACGATATAATTCTTCCCTTGTCCATTTTTGCCTGCCCGATGCGACTTGGACTTTATCCATCAATGAAAATGTTTCTTCAAGCCAATGCTCTTTTCCGGAAACAACTGTTTGCTCAATCAGTCTTCTAACAAGGACGTTAAATGATACATTGTGAGTGCGGGCGTAATCCCTGCCCGCTTGTAAAATATGTTCATCAATAGAAAGTGTAATGTTTTTCATAAGTCACCTCGCGCACAGTATAAGTGCGCACACTATACATTGTCAAGCTTTTTTAGGATTGACAGGGGTAAGGTGACCCAAGCGCCACAGAGGGCTGTTTGCGAATAAACTTATTGTAGATATGCAACGTAATTCAATGCTATAGGTCGCCGGATGATGGCCGGCCTGTTAACAAAAGGGATGGTCAAAAGGGAGAGTTCTCTTTTGCGTTAAACCGTCAGTTGCACCTTTCAGGAATGAGACGAAACGCAAAGCCGGATCGATGTTAAGGCGACGCTATGAGTGAAGTGCAAAAAGCAATCGGGCAGTCCGGGATTTGGGGCGAGGTCACGGCGTTTCTGGCGCTGTTTTTCGACAATGTCGGCACGATGATCTTTTTTTCCGCCATTTTGATTTTCACGTTCAATTATCCAGCGGACATTATCCTCACCCGCATGATTCCCGGAACGGCGATCGGCATTTTTTTAGGCGATATGGTTTACACCTGGATGGCGATCCGCCTGATGAAGAAAACGGGGCGTTCGGATGTCACCGCGATGCCGCTGGGCATCGACACCCCCTCAACCATCGGCATTGCTTACGCGGTGCTGGGCCCCGCCTACGTGGCCACGCAGGACGCCATTCTCACCTGGCACATCGGCATGGCCACGCTCTTTATGATGAGTGTGGTCAAAATATTCGCCTCATTTTTCGGAAACTGGATTCAGCGGATGATTCCAACCGCAGGGCTTCTGGGATCGATTGCCGGTGTGGGGCTTGTGCTTTTGGGTTTTCTGCCGCTCATTGAAATATTCAGCGCCCCGCTGGTCGGCATGACGGCGCTGGGGCTGATCTTCGCGGCGCTTTTTGCAAGGATGCATCCGGCGGGACGGTTAAACGGGGTGCTCACGGCCGTAATCTTCTGCACGGCGATTCACTTTCTGATGGGCTATATGGGGCTGCTTTCGGAATTTCAGCACCCGTCGCTTGCGCTGCACTTTAGCCTGCCTGTCTTTTCTCTCGCCTTTTTACAAGCACTGCCGCAAAGCATCCAGTATCTGACGCTGGCCGTCCCGTTCGGTATTCTGACGATCATCGGCGGCATCAACAATACCGAAAGCGCGAGGCTTGCGGGTGACAACTACCGCACGCGCGATATTCTGCTCACCGAGGCGTTCACGTCGCTTGTGGCGTCTTTCTTCGGCGGCGTGGCGCAAACCACGCCCTACATCGGGCATCCGGCCTATAAAAAAATGGGTGCAAGATGGGGATACACGCTCGCGACGGGATTATGCGTGGGTTTGGGTTCAATGGTGGGCCTGCTGGCGCTTTTTGTCGGCATCATTCCGCGCGCGGTGATTGCGCCGATTTTGATTTTTATCGGTTTTGAAATTGTGCATCAGGCTTACCGCGAATCGCCGCCGGAGCATTCCCCGGCTGTGAGCTTCAGTTTTCTGCCTGTGATTGCAAGCCTGGTGATGATTATTCTCGGCCAGTTTCTGAGCGCTTCCGGCCTGACGATGGATCGATTGCCGCCGCACTTGCAGGCCATGCATACGTCGCTCACCATGCTGTCCAACGGATTTGTTCTGACGGGGCTTTTGTGGGGCAGCCTCATGGCTTTTCTGATCGATCGCAAAACGCGTCAGGCCGCCTTGTGCGCAGCGATTTGCGGTGTGCTGACGCTTTTCGGCGCCATCCATTCGATTTTGCCGACAGGCGCGCTGTACCTTCCGTGGCAGGCGGCATCCACCGTGCCCATCATGACGGCCTTTGCCTATTTCGCGCTTTGCGCCGTGTTGCTGATCGTCACCCGATCCAAAACCCCTCAGGAGGCGCCCTGAATGATGGACGGCCGCAGCGTATTTCAATACAGAAAAAACAGACATCGGGAGAGTGGCCATGCGTTTTGATCCATTGCACATCTTCAAGGGCTCTTCATCACCCGCCGGGCTTTATGCGCGCAAAAAGTGGCTGAATGAGGCCGATGCATCCGCCTGGCGAAACGATTTTGATTCAGCCGTCTCTTTGCTGATGTCGGGACAATCCGCCGACGGGTCATGGTCTCAGAGCCCGGCCGAAACCGTCCGGCGCTTGTTTGGCCTGCATCTGACGGTTCGGGACAGGAATGAAAGTATCGACAAGGCCCTGGGAGGGTTGATCAAAGAAACATTAAAATATAATCTTTCAGAGGCGCTCAATGACGCATTGCCGCCAGAGGCTTTCCGGGAATTGCCTTTTATCCCGGCGCAGGATCAGATCACGCTGACCTGCGCGACGCTTTTTCTGGCCTGCGTATTCGGGCTGGAAAACGAAGGGCCGGTCGTGGCGCATTATACCTACTCACCCGCTGGCTTGACGAAAACGCGGACAATGCAGACGTCTGGGCGGACAAAAGCAATATTTTGCGGGCGTTGATTGTCCATCCCGGGTATGCGGCAAATCCCGCTTCGCTCAAACTGGTGACTGATCTGGCCGAAATCCAGAAACCCTCAGGACTGTGGCCCGCGCCCATCCCTTTTTTCCTGACGCTCAACGCCCTGGCGCATCTGGAGGGTGAATCGGCGCACCGTCAGTGGCTCAAAGCGCTTCCGCTTTTGACCGAGTCGCAGAAGAAAGACGGCTCGTGGGGCCGGCGCGATTCAGAATGGAATACTTTTCTGGTTGTTCACGCGCTCAAAAACAAGAAGTGTTTGTGAGCGGGAGTGGGTTTGTATGTTCTGCTCTGTCTAGCGAAACACCGTTTCCAGAATGGCCGGAATCGGTGTTTCAAAATGCATGCGCTTGCCGGTTGCCGGATGGGTGAATGCCAGAATTCCCGCATGCAGCGCAAGGCGGTGAAGCGGATTGGTTTTGGCGCCGTATTTTCTATCCCCGGCAATGCTGTGGCCGATGTCCTGCAAATGAACGCGGATCTGATTTTTTCTGCCCGTCTTTAATTCAACTTCCAGCATGGAATATCGGGGATTCGTTTTTAAAACGCGGTAACGGGTAATGGCTTGTTGCCCATCTCCCGGCGTAGGTGACGAATACACTTTCAGGGATTTATCTTCTTTGAGCGAGGATACAATTTCACCCTTCACGTTTTTGACACACCCTTCGACCACCGCATAGTAGATCCGCTTCGTCACGAGGGCATCCCAGTTGTCCTGCAATTTCTGCTGAATCTCTTTGCTTTTGGCAAACATCATGATGCCTGATGTATCCCGGTCGAGGCGGTGAACAACATGCAGCTCAGCGTCGCGATGGTTTTTTTTTCCAGCGCTTTTCAAAATGCTGAAGGCCGTTTCCTCCGTTCCCTTATCGCTGGCGACACTAAGAAGCCCTGCCGACTTTTCAATCACGATCAGGTGCTCATCTTCATAAATCAAATTCATTTTGCGAAGCGTCAGGTTCTGCGAGGTTTTCTTTTTCAGGACGATGACCTCCATCCCCGGCGTCAGTGCGTAATTGAACCCGGTGATAAACTGATCGCGGATCATGAGCTGCTTTTGTTCAATGAGCGCCTTTACGGATTTTCGAGACCGCTCGGGAAATGATTCGCACAGAAACGCCAGAAGCGTGCAGGGGCGCCCAACGCGCAAAACGTTTTGCGGCAAATCTTTTTTGGGCTCAGACGCGGGTTTCGAAAGCAAGGCGCGTTGGGATGGGCGTCTTGTGCGATCCTGCACAGCAGAAGGGAGGGCCTTCCCCTGTTTTTTGACGCGCGGCTTTGTGGTTTGGCTTCGGGGATTCTGTCCGTGATTTATTTTATTCATTGAATTCATCCATCTTTTTTAAGAGCGGGTCGTCTTTGAGGAAGATATGGGTGGTTTCGGTCTCGTCGTCATAAATAAGCACGGCCTGCCCGCTTATCAGCATTTGTTTGACCTGCCGGAAATTGGCATCAGCGGAAGCCTCCGTCTCGCCGTAATCCGTTCCTGCTCTGGAAATGAATTCGTTGATGACCCCCTTCAAGGCTTCAGCGCTGAGTTTTTTGACGGGGATGATAGTGGCGGACATTTTAAACAGGCTCCGGGGTTGGTTGCCAGCCGCTGCGGCAGGATCAGTTACGGCGATTTGTTTTTGGCTCGATTGCTCTCGTATCACCAGTCTGAATCCTGTTCAATGGAATAATGAAAACAGAGCCGGACCTTTGGCCAAAAACGCGCCTGCGGCTCAAACCGTTTGGCCGTCTTGTGCTCCATTTCGACCCGGCGCCACAGCGGGTTATTCAGATGAAGGGCAGGGATCAATAAAAAATCCCCGGCTTGTGTAAAGATGAAACATGCAAAAAGGGTTTATTCGATGAATGCTTAAAATCCTATTCAGGGGGTGTATTGTCCAAGTCAGTCAAAAGCAACATCAAGGGGTTGCCTGCCTTCTCGTATAATCTTCCTCAACATACTGAGGTTCCACCGCATATGGAGGGACAAAGAAATCATTCCAGCTTTCGGACCCGTTTTCTCTTGTCAAGCTAACAATTTGTTATTAAATCATTAATCTAGAATTTCCACTTTTTTTCGGCTGTTGGCAGGCTAATTGCTGTTATATTTGTGTGATCATTTTAATCATACGAATAAAGGAGGTGATACCGAATGCCAAATAAAGATGGAAAAGGGCCAAAAGGCCAAGGGCCGAGAGATGGACACGGCAAGGGAAAAGGCAAGGGCAAAGACACAAGTAAACCAGCCGGCCCGAAAAAAGGCGGGGAGAAAGGCGGATGTTAACCGCTGAACAATAGCATCGAACAGGCCTTGAAAAAACGCGTGACAAAATGCGTGGCGAAATGGCAAGCATTGTGTCCGCGGTTTTAAGTTCAAGGCCATGATTAAACAGATGCTGCCGAAAGCAGCGCTGATTCCCGGCGTGTTTTTTCACACCGGGAATCAGCAGGACAATGAAGGGGTTAGAGCGCGTGACAGG
>CAZSQS010000097.1:0-4473 GCA_964608995.1 uncultured Smithella sp.
TTATCAAAGAGCATGATTTAGGTTAGAATCTATGCACAACAAACCCAGAAGACCCAACTTTTTACGTTGCATAGAAGACACGCCGGCTTTCTTCATCAGACTTCCCGCGCGATACCGCCCTACAGGATAGCCTTTCATCCGCAGTCTTTCAGCTGTTCTGCGAGAACCATAGGAACCCCTGGTTTCTCTATGGATCTGCCGAACTTCCGATAACAATTCAAAATCCTTGTCGATATTCATCGTATGGCCTGTTTTTATATATTGATAATAGCCACTCCGGCTGACGTCCATCACCGCACATAAAACAGCGATGGGATATGCCTTCTGTTGCTGCCGGATAAAGTCATAGATTACATGGACTCTTTCGCAAAGAAGGCCGCGGCTTTTTTTAAGATTTCATGCTCCATGCGAAGACGCTGATTTTCCTTGCGAAGCCGATGAAGTTCTTCTTTCTCCGGTGTCATATGGCCTTTGCCGGGAAAGGCATGGTTGTCTTCTGACGCAAACTGGTTTTTCCATTTCCCCAATAAGTTCGGATGAATCTCGAGGTTACGGGCAGCTTCTGAAATCTTGTATCCGCCATCGGTCACAAGTCTCACGGCATCAATTTTAAACTGCTTTGAATAGCTCTTTCTTTCTTTTGTCATGGCTCACCTCAAATTGTTTTATCTTTATATCATGCTTTTCGAGGTGTCCGCTATTACTATGCCACTTCATCTTTTGCCAAAATTGGGAATTACAATAGGTGGATTCATGCACGACAGTGAAGTGAGTGAAAAGAACATTGTAGCTTTTATAAAGGGTAGATGGGATGACGACATGGAAGAATTTAAGCCATATAAACATAAGCCCAAATTACCTGTTCTTTGATTGGCTCCGCATTGCGCCAATCACCGAATGGCTCTATAGTACCGATCAGTGACAATTCTTGGGGCGTAAACTCCCCCCGTTTCTAAGAACATAAAACTCCTTACGGCCTTCTCTGAACTCCTTCTTCTACCCCGAGAGTGTAGCCGGACAGAATCATTCCGTCATTTTATTTTTTGCCCGGCATCGAAAACATGCTCCCGGTCGCGGCCCTTCGTGGAATCAAATAAATCACGTTTGTTTTGTTCTTCGACAATCTCAAAAGTATCAACATCGGCGCTTTCCACTTTTTCTGTAAAATAATAAACATGGGCATTATCGCGTGAATACAGGCGGTTTAGCATCTCCCAGCTTACCGGGTCGGCACCTTTAATCCGGCGGCCTTCAAAATACACACTATCCTCGTCTCGGCCATATCCATGGTCAAGTGAAACAAAAGACCGGGGGGTTTTACAGGCCCTGACAACAACGGCATGCGGTGTGCTGTTGCTTCCGTCAAACCAGTATACGTGCACATCATCGCGTCCATACCCCGCGCCGAAAACGGAAGGTTCACCGTTTGTTTTTAAGTAATAGCAATTTCCATCATCAAGAGCTTCAAAAAATTCCGGATGCAGGACTTTTGCATTCCCATACGGGGTAAAAATTATCTGCTTATCGCCCGCAAAAACGCGATTATAAATTCGGAAGCTTTCCGCATGGATGCCTTTTATCAGGACTCCGTCGCGGAAAACGTTTTTCGTATCCACAAGATAATAAGGGAAATGATCCTGATCCCCTGCAGGGCGCGCGGTCGCAGGATCAGCTGATACGACACGGTGATGTTTCGCATGCCCTCTGCTGCCGGGCCAGATAAAATAGATTTTGTTTTTGTGCCGGATATAACAGGACGGCTCTTTGCTGGATGTCCGCAAAAATTCAATGTCCGTCAGGTCGATGGTCAGGCGTACCGGCGGACTCAATGCGCAAATCTTGTCCGGAGAATACCCCAGGCGAATCTCGACTTGAAAATCAATCTCGCACATCTGCCCGATGCGGTCTTTATAATCCCAGAGCAATTGCTGAAATTGAAGCATATTGGAACCGGTACCGCTCCAGTCTTCATAATACACAGTCCTGCCGTTGATCTTAAACGCGAAATAAAAACGGCCATGGTCGTCTGTAAGCGAGGGGCCGTCATCGCTCGCGACGGTGCATTTAATTGTATCGTTGAAGCTGTAAATGAGTTTGTCGGTATAAAGTTGGATCTTCATATTTATTCCTTTGCATCGCTGCCCGCTATACTGCTACAGTATGTCTTAGATGTAAAGAGGCGGCAATGGCCAAATACTGTGTCTATTGTCTCGGACAATGACACAGTTATGGCCTCAAATATTTAATCGGCATGGCACCCTTTGAATAATTATATCCGCACCATCATTTTATTGTTTGATGTTTTTGTGATTCAAGGAACCGTTGGCGTTATTCGATATCGTTTTGCTATGCGCTTTACTGGATTTTCTACCTATAAGAAGCTTGAATAATCCTGCGGAGCCGGATTATTCTGAGCAAATTAAAACATTCGGGTGCTTCTGAAGCGACCTGCTTTACGCTTAATCAGACTTTATAAAGATATAATTGATCCAGGGTTGATGAAGTTATTATAGGATAAGGGAGAAAAAATTAAATTTATGGATAGCGCGAGGGATTCATGAAAAAGCAATTAATCTACAAAGACGAAAAATCAGACAAGTTCTGGAACATTGAGGTGAAAGGCAAATCCTTCATTGTTGCTTTCGGTAAGACCGGGACGAATGGCCAGTCCCAGGAGAAAAAATTCGACAGCGAGGAAAAGTGCCGAAAGGAAGCGGACAGGCTCGTTGCGGAAAAACTGAAAAAGGGTTACAGGGAGCCGGGCAGGCCAGGCAAAAAGGATGCCCCTGGCCAGTCCGCCAATACTGCATCCTCTGCAAAAAAGGCCGGTCCCGGATCAGGCCATTCCGGCATAATGGACGAATTTAAGGCCTGGTTAAAAAAACAGGATGAATTCGCTGCGGGTTATTTTGAGCTTACAGATGAGCTTGACGCTGCGGGACTCTTTGAAACTGAAAAAGAAAAGGCCCTCTTTGAGAAGATCGCGCGTCCCTTTGCGCGCACAGGCGACGGCTCTCTGATCGCCCTCGTGGACCGCGGGGGCGGCCTGCCGCAGGCAGTGGTGTACCTTGACTCAGAGGGCGGATGGCAGACAATCGCCGCAAGCCCGGAAGAGTTTCTACTCCTTCTGGGGCGCGGAGAAACAGGAGTGAATGAACTGGACGATGAGGACGCATCGGACCGTAAAGCCCTCAGGGGGTGGCTGTTAAAGAAAAAAGTAAAAGCGCCGAAGGTCCCCTCTTTTGACCTGGGTGAGTATTTTGAAAAAAACGGCTGTGCCGATAAATCAAGGGCGCAAAAAAACCCTGCTGTTCCGGACCTCCCGCCGCCTCCTTCAGGAGAAGGTTATAAAAGGCTTGACCCTGCATTGCGCCGTCTGGCCCTTTTCGTGGGCCGCAGGGCCGATGATCCGGAGTTTATCACCTTTGTCACAGAAGAACTAAAGAAGAAAGTCCCCGCCTCGCTGTCGTGGACAAACAATGATGACTGGATAGATGCGGAGAAAAAACACGGATTTGACATACTTCTGTCAAACCATGTGCTGCACAATGCGTATCCTGAAATCCCCAGAAGCAGGACGTCCTTTATTCCCTATGTGTCAGGCGTGTTTTTTCGTGATGGATACAGGGGGCCTCTGCCCTTCGGCGTTAACACGGGCATGACAGGCAGCGATCTGGAGGCAATTCTGGGCGCTCCCGAATCAATGGGAGAAGAAGATGAATACAGGAACTGGGCCGTACCCATTGACACAGGCCGGGGAATCGTGTTTCACGCGCACCTGGGAAGCCGCGGGGTACAGTATTCCCTTCGCATAGACGAGGCCCGTGAATTGTCTCCTCCCGGAGCTAAAAAAAATCCCATGCAGGGGCTTTTTGTTGCCTACGCCATATCCCGTGGACTTTTTGACACAGACTGCCTGCCGCAGTATGCGGAGTTGATCCGCAGAATAAAAAACCGCCAGGCAGCGGGCAGTGAACTCATTATCACAGCGCTGGCGCGGGGACTGTGGGACAGGCACCTCAGGCCGCTTCCGGGGCTGCGCGAATTCGCCTATGACTGGTTTCACAACATTAATGGCCGCTTTATCATCAAAGACCTGATAAGTGTTTTCGGCAGCAGGGAAGATGAGTACAGTCACTTTGAACCTGTGCTTGATGATGATTCATGGGCCAATGTTGACCGTGCGGCTAAAAAACTGGACAAAATATTCGCGCAATGGGCAGGCGCGGAGGGTAAAAAATAATGGATGATGAGTATAATATTATCCGAATCAAGCCCAGAGGTAAACCCTATCGTCATGCCTTTACCGAAGATTACTTTAAGGACATGGAAGGATATATACAAAAAATAAATGCCGATGTGCGCAATGATAAGGAGCTTGCTGTTTTCATGAAGCAATTTATTGATGAAAAGGATTATCAAAAAGCAATGGACCTTATAAGTGATGACGAGGCGTTACGTGATGCTTACCGG
>CAZSQS010000097.1:4573-8905 GCA_964608995.1 uncultured Smithella sp.
ATAAAAAATGAGATGAAAGTAAAATACGTTGACTTTCGGACAATGAACATACCGAATTAGTGATGACGAGGCGTTACGTAATGCTTGCCAGATAAAAAATGAGATGAAAGTAAAATACGTTGACTTTCGGACAATGAACATACCGATGGGCGTGTCAAGGATTGGCGGTCCAGTGGTGGATTTGCCTGTAGGAACAAAATATCCCCGGGGATACTGTTTTCTTGCGCAATTAAACCTTGAAGTATTCAGCACATACGACAGAGCCGGTCTACTGCCCGTGCAGGGGCATCTTTATTTTTTCGTAAAAGAGAACGATGATGGCGGCATCGAAGATCGCGGCATAGTGATATATTCAGACTGTGATGCAGGGGAATTGCAGCGAGTTATCAGGGAGGATGATGCAGAATCGCCCTTTGCGGGAAGGCTTATTGGCAGGCCGAAAGCTGAGACAGAATATAAGGCCTTGAGATATTACATGGATGAAGAAGGGACAAGGCAATGGGACCCTTTCGCGTATTCGGATGTTTCCAAGCTGTTCGGCATATTCACAAACGTACAGCTTGATGAAGAAGACATAGAAAAGATGATGAAAGGTCGCGTCCTTCTTTTGCAGATAGGCAGCGATTTTATGGAACAGGGCGTTATGATCGTTTATATTAATGAGAGAGACCTCGCACGCAGGGACTTTAATAAGTGCATTTTTGAATACAGCCAGACGTGATATGTCTGCTTGTTCACACATGACCTGTGAATGATGATGATCCATTAAGCAATGTTAATCTGGCTGCTAAAAAGACAGCAATTACGCAGGGCTGCTGGAGAAATAGAGGTAGGCTGCCGTGCATTGATCCTGTTTAAGGAGTATGGTTTATAATGGAAAAATCCGAACTTGATAAAGCCCTTGTGCGCGTGAAAAAATCCGTGGATATAATTGAAATTACGAAATTCATGAACGGGCTTTGCTCTGTACATGATGACGGGCGTCTTGACTATCATTATTGCCTCCTTGCGCAAAAGAATTGCAGCGACGAATTTTATGCATTCCTGTGCCGGGCTTTTCACCGCCATGGGGAAGCCGGTGAATTGTTTTTACTGAGTAAGATCAGCAGGGAAAAAGATACGCACCTGAAGGGGATAATTCTCCAGATGCTCGGGGGCTATAAGTATTATGGCGGAAAGCACTGTGGCAAAACAGCTGAAATGGCGAGAAGTCTAATCATCTCCAAAGATGTTTTTTTGAGAAACAGGGCCGCCATAGTCACAGGCTGGGTCGGCGATGTATCCGACATTGATATTCTTGCGAAAAGAATTGTGAATGAAAAAGATACAGAGACCAGGGGCTGGACTGCAACAGCTTTAATGCAGCTATTCTTCAATAATGATGCTGTTAAAGAACACAAAGACCGCCTGCTGGATATTTTAAAAAATGCCCTTGAAGCCGAAAATGATGATTTTGTAATGAACTGCATACTCGTATCGATCCAGGAAATTTGCGGCAAAAAACTCGGCATCAGTTCAGTGGGCCATGAAGTTCCACCGCGCGACAAACTTGAAAAAGCAAAGGCAAAGGCCCTGCGTTTACCCGCAAGAGAGAAATGATTAATAGACAGTCACATTTACGCAACTTAACCGCGTCGGGTCCGCATGTGCAGGATCAAAGAGTTGCTTGCTGGCGGACAAAGGGGCTGAGCGACTTAGAGAGCTAGCCGTGGGTGAACGGAACAAAACAAAACAAAACAGGCCTTTTTCACCCCGCGTCTGCCGTGTTTTGGATTTTTAATGTGAATGGGGACGCGCTCCGAAAATGGCCCGGCCGACGCGAATGATGGTCGCGCCCTCTTCAACGGCGATTTCAAGATCATTGGTCATGCCCATCGACAGTTCGTCCATCCCGACGCCCGGAATGGACTCTCCCGCGATGTCATCGCGCAGACGGCGAAGCGCGGTGAAATAAGGCCGTGACTGCTCCGGGTCGTCGCCGAAGGGCGGCATCGTCATCAGGCCCCGGATAGACAGGTTCGGCAGGGGAGAGATCCGGCGGACCAGCTCCGTCACATCTTTTGGATTTGCGCCGCTTTTGGACGATTCACCGCCGACATTGACTTCAATCAGGATATTGAGCTTGCGGCCGGCCTGGCCGGCGCGACGGTCGAGTTCCAGGGCCAGCTCCAGGCGATCCACCGAGTGGATCCAGTCGAAAAGATGCGCCACGTATTTGGCCTTGTTGGTCTGCAGATGACCGATCATGTGCCACTCGGCGGGCAATCCCAAAGCGGGAATCTTTTCTCGGGCTTCCTGGACGTAATTTTCCCCGAGCAGAGTGACGCCCGCCAATACAGCCTGCCGGATCCGTGCCGGCTCGACGGTTTTACTGACCGCCATCAGACGGACACTTTCGGGGAGGCGTCCGGCGCGTCCGGCCGCGCGACGGATTTGCTCACGGACTTTCTCGATATTTTCGGCGATGTCGTTGGTCATCGGGTTACCTGAAATGAAGAATATTGAGCGCGCGCATGGCCTCAATCGTTTCGCAAAGCGGCAGCCCCATGACGTTGGTGAAGGAGCCCCGGATGGCTTGAATGAAAGACGCGCCCCGGCCCTGGATGGCGTAGCCGCCGGCTTTATCGTAAGGCTCGTTGCAGTCGACATACCAGGCCATTTCTTCGGGCGGAATGTTTTTAAAGCGAACGGCCGAGCGAATCACCCGGTTGAATGAAACCCGATCCGTCGTCCGGGCGAGGGTAAAGCCGGTGAAGACGAGATGTTCCCGTCCGCTCAGTCTCTGCAGCATGTTTTCCGCCTGGCGCTTGTTTTTCGGTTTTCCCAGAATCAGCGAGTCGATCACGACAATGGTGTCCGCTCCCAGAACCCAGGCCCGGGGATAACGTTCGGCGACAGCTAGGGCCTTGTCGCGGGCGAGTCTGCGAACATGCGCGCGCGGTGTTTCCCCTTCAAGGGACGTTTCGTCCACGCAAGCGGGTATCGTTTTGAATTTCAACCCCGCCGATTTCAGAAGTTCCTTGCGGCGGGGTGAGGCTGAGGCCAGGATAAGCGGAGCGGATTGAACCATAATCATAAGGGTATTCCGATATTGATAGTCATGCGGGCCTTATTCCAGATTCCCCCGGGGCTGTCAATTCAAATTGGTGTTGAAACTTTCAGGCATTTAGGCCATAAAAACGGCGAAGCGAGGTGAAGTCCATGAAAAAAAGATGGGTTGCAATAGGCTTGATTGCCGCGGTCGTCCTTTTTGCCGATGTCGCCTGGGCGGCCACGAAAATCGTCCAGCTGACCGTTCCCGGGTGCTTTTACTGAGGGGCCAGCCGGAGGATAGGGACTATCCTCAATAAAACGAGAGGTGTTTTGAAACATCAGACGCGGCCGCCGAATCTGCTGATCATCGCTTTTGACGATCAAAAAACCGATCTGGACGAGATTAGTGATAGACTCAAACAGGGTACCTTCTACGTCAAAGGGAAACCGGTCTGGCTGAAAACCTATCCCGAACCGATCGAGGAAAATTAAAGGAACCGTTTCCGATTGGCGGCTTCGAGGGCATCGACCACATCTTTCACCTTCTGCGATTTGCCCCTTTTGCAGATCAAAAGCGCGTCTTTGGTGTCGACCACGATCACGTCTTTCATGCCCACCAGGGCCACGAGCTTCTTCGGAGAGTAAACCAGCGAGCCCGTTGTGTCCTGAAGTAGAATCTCCTCTCCCCGTAATGTGTTGCCCTGCGGATCTTTTGGGGCCAGGTCCCATAGAGCGTCCCAGCTGCCCACGTCGCTCCAGCCGAATTCAGCGGGGATGACCAGCACGTTTTGGGCTTTTTCCATCACGCCGTAATCGATGGAAACCGATGGCAGACGCCGGTAAACCCGATCGAGAACGCGTGTGGCGGCGGGGGTGTTAAACGACTCGCGGATTTCCGCGAGTCCGTCATGAAGTCCGGGCAGGTGCCTATGGATTTCTTCCAGAATGACCGAGGCCTTCCAGATGAACATGCCGCTGTTCCAGTAAAATTTTCCGCTTTTGACAAACCGGGCCGCGAGCGTCGCATCCGGGTCGAAAAACGGGGGGTCGAAAAACGGGGTCAAATCTTTATTCTTGACATTTGACTCCCACATGAGGGAGCAGGGAATACCAACGGAAAAACCCAAGAGTTCTAAGTTTCTATGGAATAAAAGGGGACGGTTCTATTTTCTCATATAGTCAAGCGGTACGCCCTTAAATAGCTAAGTTATCGTCGATCATAATCATTGCAATTCAAAGACAAGCACGTCATGGTGTTTGCCGACGACCCGGTCTGCTACAAACCCATTTCCGGCGACA
>CAZSQS010000098.1:0-8704 GCA_964608995.1 uncultured Smithella sp.
ACTTATTAACTTTGCCCTTCTTTTGTCCAATATCACTGTTTATTTTCATCTGCCTAATATCCCGTTTAACCTTTTAGATCTGCACTTCCCAATCTTCAGTTAATCAAAGAAATGTGAACTCATACATGCGTGTTCACTTTAAACATGCGCACACCTTGCCATATGAGATTTTTTTAAGAAATGAATTTTTTGAAATTGCTTATATCAACCAGCAAGAAAATCCATTTTCTTTATCTGCCCTGTGCCGTTTTTGGAAACAGCTCACAATTCTGTTTTTGCCGCTTTGAAAGTTCTTTTCAATTTTTGATGCTGGGTAAGACGTGTTGCCATTTAATTATCTGGCTGAAAATGAGCACCGTCTTGAACGCATAAGCGTAATCAGACAACCGATGCTGAAATGTCATCAATAAAGATTTTCCTGATGCCTTGTGTTGCCTGGCCCGGATGAAACGATATGGCTATGCCCTTTCTCCAGGCGGCACATAATGCCTTAAAACGCTTCCGGTATAAATCTGCCGCGGCCGTCCAATTTTGAGTGGAACATCGTCATGCATCTCTTTCCACTGGGCAATCATGCCAGGCAATCGCCCGATGGCAAACATGACCGTGAACATATTGGTTGGAATGCCGATCATCCGATACAGGATGCCGCTGTAAAAATCGACATTGGGGTAAAGTTTCCGATCAACAAAGAATTCGTCTTTAAGCGCCGCCTCTTCGAGTTCCATGGCAATATTGATGAGCGGATCGGAGTAATTATACTTTTTAAAGATTGTTTCGCAGTATTTTTTAAGAATCCTCGCCCGTGGATCATAATTTTTATACACCCGGTGCCCGAAGCCAAACAGGCGAAACTTGCTGTTTTTATCCTTGGCCGATTCGATGCAGGAAGCAATAGACAGATTGTTGTTCCGTATTTCTTCCAGCATTTCGATCACTTTCTGATTGGCGCCGCCATGGAGCGGCCCCCACAGCGCACAAATGCCCGAACAAATGGAGGAGTAGAGATTGACCATGCTGCTGCCCACCAGACGAACCGTCGAGGTGGAACAGTTCTGCTCATGATCGGCATGCAGAATCAAAAGCGTGGAAAGCGCTCGTTCGATATCGGGATCGGGCACGTAGGGATTCACCGGAGAATCGAACATCATATAAAGGAAATTAGATGCGTATTTCAGATCCCGCTTGGGATAGACGTGCGGCTCACCAATGCTGTGTTTGTAGGAATAAGCCGCGATCGTCCGGATGCGCGAAATCAGCGAGGCCGCCATCAGATCAAATGTGTCCTCCTGAAAATCCTGCGTAAAATAATCGGTATAATAAACGGACAGGGCGTTAACCATGGTGCCTAAGATTGCCATCGGATGAGCCGTCGGTGGAAAGCCGTCAAAGAATCGAAGCATTTCCTCATGAATCATCGAATTCTGCGTCAGACGTTGCGAAAACAACTGTTGTTCGGTTTTATTGGGAAGATTGCCGTAAATAAGCAGATAAGCCACTTCCGAAAAGCTGGCTTTTTCGGCCAGTTCCTCAATGGGAATGCCGCGATATCGTAATATTCCCTCATCGCCATTGATAAACGTAATGGCAGAGGTGCACGATCCCGTGTTCTGATAACCGACATCCAGCGTAATCAACCCGGTTTCCTGTCGAAGCTTCGTTATATCAATGGCTTTTTCACCTTCGCTGCCTTCCACCACCGGCAGATCGAAATATTTTCCTTCATAGTTCAGTGTCGCTTTTTTCATATTTTTAACCTTTCATAGTTTCGATCATAACGAGGAATGATTTCCAACACTCAGCGCATCAAGCGGGCGCATCTTATAAAGGAAGCAAGATGCTGTCAATTAATTATTCTCCGGCCCTGCCTTCCTTATAAATTGCTTTGACCATTAAATTTTTCCGGGTAAATTGCCGATAGAATCAGACACAGACCCAAAAGAAAACCGGCCTGTTTAGCGCATTGGATCAACTGAATCAGTTTTAATGGAGCGCATCCGGGGGCTCGGGGAGAATATGAAAAAAACCATAAAGTTGTGGACACTTGCATTGATGATATCCGTTTTTTATCTGGCGGCGGCAGGCGCCGGGGAACGAGATATTTCTAAAGCCAATGACACCGCGCCACCTCAAACAAACAATATGGACTGGATCAAAGCGGCTACTCAAAAATATTCTCCCACTTCCTGGGACATGCTTTTGCGGTATGACAGCTACCCGGAAATCATTGAAGCCGCTCGAAAGGGCGGATGGATGGTTTCAATGAAAAAACCCGTGGCAACGTTTGAATACCTGGCCCAAGGCAACTCCAAATTGGAACAAATTGATTTCATGGCTATGAATATTCGCGTCATTACGCTTGCCCTGCAACGCTATCATGTTTTTCTCCAGGCCAATCAACAAAATACATTAATGGACTGGACCAATGCCGAAGTCCAAATCTTCTTTCCTGATCACCAATATTATGACATCAGCTTCCCCTTCAAGCCCCTGTTTCCCGCCTCCGAACTAGCGGACGCATTGCCCAAAGATCAGCACACCCCGCTGTTTGAAAGTTGCATTCAAATAAGTGCGATTGCGCAGAAATACGGCATCATCGGGCTTTTCGAGGAATATCATGCCCATTACCTCATGGCGCGCTTTTACGCCGACATGCTCGACGTCTATAAGGAAGCGGAAAATTCCGATGTCATCGGTTTTCTGGAATGGGTGCGCAATACGCAAAGCACGATGGCATCCCTTTCTGAGTTTGAATTTTACATGAGGGTGTATTTGCGGCGTATGCGGGATAAACAACCGGAGGATTATGCGGTGTTAAAGGCCTATCAACCGTTTAACAGGGCTCATGCGACGCTTCGTTTAGCCTGCGAAGAACTGATTGACCGGTATCAAAATCTCATTGCATCAGAAATGAAACGTCTTAATGCTTCCGGGCAGGCCAACGCTGTGCTGGTCAACCATATCCTCTGGGTGACCAACAAAGACGGCAA
Source organism: uncultured Smithella sp. (assembly GCA_964608995.1). Lineage (GTDB taxonomy): Bacteria > Desulfobacterota > Syntrophia > Syntrophales > Smithellaceae > UBA8904. The sequence continues at coordinate 2,991 of CAZSQS010000098.1, forward strand.
AACCTACAACGGAACACCTGTTCTTGCGGAGCGCGACAAGCTTATGGAAAGAATAAACGGTGCTGAATTGAGCGGCGTTGTGGCGGACGCTACCCAGCCATAAACAGTCTGAGTATATTGACCCGGCATAACAACCGGCGCCTGAAACCCTTTTAATACTCGTATGGTAAATTGTATTTGAAGCTTTTTGAAAGCAGGATCGCATAATCCCGAACCGCTTCAAGCCCCATCAGACCATTGCCTGCGTCTATTGGTTTATCAAGCCCCATCTGAACTTTGGCGTTGATTTCCTCAAGCCGCCTGTAGTCGGGCAGTGATGCCTTGACAGCGTCGAAGTAATCCTTGAGCTGGGCGATATACTGGGCTGTGTATATTTCACAGTAGTTGTCGATCGCCTCTTTTAATTTTCGGGCCATCTCGTCCATCTGGGCGGATTGTGATTTTGTGGCGACCAGCCCCCCCATGGAGGATAACTGTCGGTGCAGCGGGTCAATAATCTTGACTTTTTCGGCTGCCGCATTTGCATCGATGGCTTTTAATTTTTTTAAAATGGGCGACTTTCTGGCCTCGATCCTTTCGGTCAGAAGTTTTTGTTCGACCAGCATGTCCTGAATGGCCGGATCCTGCGCTTTAGTGGAGAGTCTTGCCCCTGAACCGGCCTGCCGCGCAACGCGGGCCGCTATCCTTTCCCGGTTGGCGTTCATGTAAACCTGCATGTCTTCTTGTCTTTGCAGGATATCCCTGTCCATATTATCCTTGAGGTCGGAGACCTGTTTGACATACAGTTTCGCATCCGCCTGCGGCAGGATACATGCGCCTCCAGGCGCAGCCGGCAGTTGATCCAGGTAAGCCTCCGCGGAGGTCTGGGCATGGGCAACACAAAACGTTAAGAGAATCAGTATCTCCACCGTCAGAACAGATATTTTTTTCATAGGGTTCTCCTGCGCCACGTGAGTTTTTGTATTTACATTGATGGATATAAAAAATGCTGCATCTGTGTCAAGAGGTTTGTGATGAGAAACCGTAAATAAGTTTTTTAAGCTTGGTTTTTAAAAAATTATCGGTATGATGGGCGACTATTTTCTGACGTTGGAGGCTTATGAAACTTGTTCTTATCACCGGCATGCCGGCAGCCGGGAAAAATATTGCCGCACAGTATGCAAAAGATCATTCGTATCCATATTTTTCGACAGGCGATTTTGTCCGCGCGGAAATTCGCAGGCGAGGTTGTGGGGGCGATCCGAAGACATCGGCCAGAGTGTCCACCGAAATGAGAGGCCAGGACGGCTTGGGCGTAACACGTCTGGCCATCGAAGAAGCGCTGAAGCAGACGGCTCAACTGGTTTTTCTGGAAGGCATTCGTTCCTGGCAGGAAGTGGAGCTGATCCGCAGCAAAATCCCCTGCACGCTGATCAGCGTTTTGGCGCCCCGCCAGATGCGGCTTCAGCGGATTGTTGCGCGTGGCAGAGAAGACGATTCCGCCGCGCATTTTGACCTGCGCGACTGGCGCGAAATTGAATACGGCGTGTCCGTCTGCATTGCCCTGTCCGACGCCTATATCCTCAACACCGCTTCAGTGGAACAAGCGCTTGGACAACTCGATGCGCTCGTCCGGGATATTCTGTCTGCGCCCTAATCCGCGAGAAGGCCTTCAACTTCCCGGCGGATGCCAATCAGTCGTTCAGGCGTATCCGCCTCAAAGCGCAGCACGACAACCGGCTGGGTGTTTGAACAGCGCACCAGCGCCCAGCCTCCCTCAAATGGAATCCGCACACCGTCAATATCGATCAGATCGGGAACATGCCGGTAGTGGCTTTTAATCTTTTCAACCACCGCCGCTTTTTTGTCGTCCGTACAATCCATGCGGATCTCCGGCGTGGCGAAGGTTTCCGGAACATCGGCCAGAAGTTCATCCACGCTCTTGCCAGTTTTCGATAATATTTCAAGCAGGCGCACTGCGGCGTAAGGGGCATCATCATAGCCGAAATAGCGGTCGGCAAAAAACAAGTGGCCGCTCATTTCACCGCCTAAAAGCGATTTTTCTTCCTTCATTTTGGCTTTGATCAGCGAATGCCCGGCTTTCCACATAATGGGTCTTCCGCCACATTTTTTGATCCCGTCGTAGAGCACCTGAGAGCACTTGACCTCGCCAATGATCGACGCGCCCGGGTTTTGCTCCAAAATGTCACGTGCAAATAAAAGCAGCAGCTTGTCACCCCAGATGATCTGGCCTGAATTGCTGACCACGCCCAGGCGGTCTGCATCTCCGTCAAAGGAAATGCCCAGATCCGCTCCTTCTTTGCGCACCCGGTCAATCAAATCGATGAGGTTGTCTTCAACGGTCGGATCGGGAAAATGGTTTGGAAAGCGCCCGTCCGGCTCGCAATACAGTTCAATAACATCACACCCAAGGCGTTTCAACACAGGTACGGCAAACTTTCCACCCACACCGTTTCCGCCATCCACCACCACCTTCAACTTTTTCGTTACGGTCACGGCATTGGCCAGATAATTCTGGTAATCGTCGGTAATATCTTTTTGTACAGATTTTCCATCGCCTGTGGCGTAGCTTTCGGCCTCAATAATGCGTCTTAAGTCCTGAATCTCGTCGCCGTAAATCGAACTGAATCCCAGACAGATTTTAAACCCGTTGAATTCGGGCGGATTGTGGCTGCCTGTCACCATGACACCGCCACCGGCGTTTAGCGAACGGATGGAGTAATACAGCATCGGCGTTGCGCACAGGCCGATGTCGATCGTGTCGATGCCTGCGGCATTGAGCCCGGCGATGAGGTAGCGATGAAAGTCCGATGAACTCAGCCGGCAGTCATGCCCCACCGTCAGCGTTTTAATTTTCTGGGCTGCCGCCTTCGTTCCAATGGCCCGCCCCAGATGGATAATGAACTCTTCGTACAGATCTTCATTGACCACGCCCCGAACATCATATTCCCGAAATACATGTGGATTCATTTTAATTCCCTCACATTGAAATTCAATTCGAACAGGCTCGTACCGGATTGGCCATCATAAGTCAACCCCCACCGGTAAACCGTGCATCCCTTTGTTTTTTCTCATGACCGCAGATGCATCAGCACATCGGAGGCATTGAAAAAAACAGCATCCGCACCAGCGCGCAGAAAATCGCTCTGGGCGTAGTTTCCGGACAAAACGCCCGCAGCCCGTGTTTTGGCATTTCGTCCCGTGTCGATGTCCAGCGGATGATCGCCGATCATCAAAGCGGTTTCCGGATCAGCGCCGAGCCGATTGAGCGCGGCAAGAATGTGTTCCGGATGGGGTTTGACCTGGCGGACATCATCGCGGCAAACCACGACCGGACAGCAGGATAAAATGTCCGGGAAAACGGTATAAACGGCGCGGGCACAATTTCGAGTGATGATTCCCGTGCGGATTTCATTTTTTTGAAGTGTTTCAAGCAGGGGCCGAGTCATGGCAAACAGCTCCCCTGTCCGAGCCGCTTCAATTTCAAGAGTTTCGATCCGGGCGTAAGCCTCCGCAAGGAATGTCTCGGAGAGATCCGGCGCCTGTCTTTTCAGAATCAGCGCCGCTTCGTTCATTTTTTCCAGAATGAAGCCGTTATGCAGGCGCAGGGGGTCCATGCCATATCCGGAAATCAGCGCATCAACTTCTTGACGCATCTTCCCGAAGTCAATGTTGAGCCTCGCGAGCGTGCCGTCAAAATCGAAAATAATCGTCTTTATGATTTTACCGTTCAAAAACAAATCCGTCATAGACGTGATGATTTCCCCGGCGCATAATTGGATTGAAGCGTCTTTCGAACCACACGGGAGACGCCGGAAGGCACGGCAAAAGCGCCATCCGAAATGATCTCCAGAAAATGCGTCAGAATTTTAAAGGTCGCCCCCCATAAGATATCCTCATCGGGCCCCTGGCCCGTAATCACCAGACAGGGAAATTTTGCGCTGTATTGCGGCATGTCGCCCGACAGCGCCGAGTCGATTTCAACCTGAGCATAAAAGGAGCTGTCAAAGAAGAAGCTCAGCGGCACTTCGAGCACCTTTTCCACTTCCGAACTTAAGCGAAACGCGTAGGCTTCGCGGACCAGGCAGACCACGGGAAATATTGTCCGGGCGAAATAGGTCAGCGAATAGCTTGGCAGCACACCCAGAAAATTCACATTGAGCGGAGACAGACCGATTTCCTCCCAGGACTCGCGCAACGCATTCATCAGAAAAAGCCGGATCAGATCGGACGTTTCGTCATTCTGGCCGGGAAGCCGGGCGAGGGAGCGGCCATCGTATCCGCTAATCATTCCAGTTTTATTCAGGAGGTGGCGCAACAGGTCATCTGTTGACGTATCCATCAGCCCTCCGGGACAACTGATATCTCCCCCTTGCGCAACGGAACTGGAACGCCTTATCAACTGAAAGACAAATTCGTTTTCTTTGTAAAGCAACAAGACTGCCACCCCCGCCTCAGAGTGCGGGGCGCCTTCGGCGCGGGTCTTTACGATAGAGTTGTGTCTGTCGAAAAAATCCACCGGCAGACGGTCGAGCCGGCTCTGCACGATACGCGGGAAATGATCCGATTCTCGAAAAAATTTGGGTTCCATTTAAGGGTCCTGCAATCCCATCCTCTTGAATATTTCGTCATGATACCAGCGGCGATACGGAAACAAATCAATAAAACCGCAGTGGCCGCCAAACGGCTGTCTGGATATTTGCATCAACTCCGTTTCCCGCAACGATTCCATATCCTCCAAAGCGATAACCGGATCATCCAACGCGATAAAGATGACGACCGGCACAGTGAGCCTCGCAAACGACTCGGCGCTGAGCGTATAGAATTGAAAGTATTCGCGGTATGAAGGAAATTCAGGATAATATTTTAAAATATCCGCCGTCAGCGCCAGACACGTCCGGGCGGACAGCATGCCGGAAAAATCGTATTTGTCCGGGAATAATGCCTGTTTCTTCTGAAGCGATCGTTTCCATTTTTTCAAAAAATATTGTCGGTAAAATGGCGGCCCGTTGTCAATCGTCAGTGTCGTCTTGTAGGGATCAAAAGGCGGACTGACGGCAAACACCTGCTTGAGGGGGTCAATCGGCGTTTGCGCATGTTTCAGCGCAATGCGAAGCGCAAAGTTCGCCCCCAGAGAAAATCCCATCAGATAAACGGGCAGCCCCTTGGCCTCGTTGGCCAAAGAAGCCACAGCGTCGAATACTTCATCCAGAAGCGCACCATGAAAAAGACCAACGTTAAGATGATGCGACTCGCCGTGATCCCTCAAGTTCAGGCGGCAAATTGAAAGGCCGCGCGCATGAAAATACGCCCCGGCCGCCAGCATATAAGCGGACTCTGATGACCCTTCCCAGCCATGCAAGAGAATAATTATGCCTCTGGGATTTGGTGCATCGCAGACGCATGCCAGAAGCTTTGCGCCACCGCGCGACGTCAAAATGACGTTTCGGGAATTTTCGATCAGCGCGCGCGAAGACGGGACAATCCCTTTGACACTCGCCAGAACGGATTGCACATGGCGATTTTTCAAAAAGATACGCGGCTGAAATGATTGAGCGGAAATTCCCGGGGTCATGTGTTTTTCATGCCACAAGGCCGGGCGATTCACAACAAAAAACCCGCCCAAAGGCAGGTTTTTGTTTTCCGAATCACGTTATTTTTATGGTGGCGGTGCCTGGATTTGAACCAGGGACACTACGGATATGAGCCGTATG
>CAZSQS010000099.1:0-8496 GCA_964608995.1 uncultured Smithella sp.
CCTGTTTGCGAATATCGGACGGCACGCGCTCCAGCGCCATAACGGCGACCGCGCCTGCCTCTTCCGCAATTTTCGCCTGCTCCACATTGGTGACATCCATGATGACGCCGCCTTTAAGCATTTGCGCCAGTTGGACATTTAATTCATATCGTTTTGCATCCACTTTCATTCGCCTCCTGAATTTTTGAAAAACAGCTTTCCCGGATGGATCCCGTCAGCCAGTCAAATTATTTTTGTGGATATTAAGAATACAAATGATTTTTCGTCAAGTATTATCATTGACGGCTACCACAGCATCCGTGTGGGTATGTTTTTGTCTTGCAGATACTCTTTGATTTGTAAAATCGTGCAGGTCTGGTAATGCACCATCGACGCGATGAGCGCCGCATCCGCTTTGCCCTTTGTCAGGACATCCGCCAGATGTTCAGGCGTGCCCGCCCCGCCGGAGGCGATGACCGGAATGCGGACGTTTTCGGAAATAAGCGCCGTTAAATTGAGCTCGTAGCCGTCCTGAACCCCGTCTGCGTCGATGGAGTTGAGGCAGATTTCGCCTGCGCCCAGGCGCTCGGCTTGTCTGGCCCACCCCAGCGCGTCGATGCCGGTGTAAACCCGTCCACCTTCAATGACGATTTCGTATCCCGACGGCGTCTGACGGCTGGGTTCGACTTTTTTGACGTCCATGCCCAAAACGATGCACTGGCTGCCGAAAGCCTTCGCGCCCTGCTCGATAATTTGCGGCTCCCGGACCGCCGCCGAGTTCACACTGACCTTTTCCGCCCCCGCGCCGATGACCTCGCGCATGTCGTCGAGACAACGGATGCCGCCGCCCACGGAAAAGGGGATAAAAATCGTTTCCGCCACGCGCCTCACGACATCGATCATGATGCTTCGCCGGTCAGAGGAGGCGGTGATGTCGTAAAAGACAATTTCATCCGCGCCCTGCTCATAATACTTTCGCGCCGCTTCGACCGGGTCACCGATGTCCACATTGCCTTTGAACTTGATGCCTTTGGTGAGTTTGCCGTCACGCACATCCAGGCAGGGAATGATCCGTTTGGACATCATCGGCCGCTCCACGCGCAAAAATTCTCAAGGATTTTCAGGCCGGGCCGGCCGCTTTTTTCCGGATGGAACTGCGTGGCCACCAGGTTGCGGCACGCCAGCACTGAACAAAACGTTATGCCGTAATCCGTTGTAGCCAAAACAGCGCTTTCGTCGGAGGGCGCAGGATAGTAGGAATGGACGAAATAGAACTCCGCTTCTTCCGGAATATCCGCAAAGACCGGGTGAGATCGCCTGAAGGACACAAGGTTCCATCCCATATGCGGGATTTTCAACGCAACGTCTCCTTCCCTCAGTTCTTCGGGAAAGCGCCGGGTGGAACCGGCCACCAGGCCTACGCAGGCCGTATCGTTTTCTTCGGAATACTCCAGAATAATCTGCGTTCCCAGACAGATGCCCATCAGCGGCTTTCCGGTGGCCAGCCAGCGGGCAAGCCAGGTGTGGAGGTTTTTTTGCCGAAGATACGCCATCGCCTCGCCTGCCGCGCCCACCCCCGGAAAAATCACATGGGAGGCTGCATCGAGTGTTTGCGTATCGTCCGTGATGACAAAATCCTGTCCGATGTGGCTAAGCGCCCGGGCTACGGAGGTAATATTGCCTGCATTGTAGTCAATAATGGCGATCATGGTTGCAACGCTTTTGGTAACATGGTTTTTTTTCACGCCAGCATTGTTTTGCGGCAATTGGGCGACTGGCACAGGCAGGCGTGATTTTTTTTATCCCGCGCGGTTTTACGACCCTCGATGATCAGGGCGTAGTCGTAGAAAAGCTCTTCTCCGGGTTCAATATCGCGAAGGGCCGTCAGAAAAACCCGCAAGCCCTCCTGAACGGCCTGAAGATTGGGGCTGCATGAATGATTGACCCACTTGGCCGGCGCCCGGCTGGATTTCGCATCAATGACATGGCCGTCATCCAGATGAAAATAAAATGTATGGTGCGGCTGGTTCGGATCGTGCGGATGCCGCGCGAGCGCCTTTTTCCAGGTAATGACTTCGCCTTTGTATTCCAGTACTTTTTCGCCTTCCCGGATCGGGCACGCGGCATAAACCCCCCTGCCATGGACGCCGGAGGCACGCACCTGTATTCGCCTTGAAGATCGCGAACACGGGACGGTTATCTCCTTCTTTCGGGCGTTTCTGTTCTGAGGGATGACTTGCATCTTTTACTCTTCCTTATTTAAGGTTGCCGCGTTTATACAAACAACCCTGCTGCGGGTCAAGAAAATTTCTTCCGGAGGTTCAACGCTTTTCCATACGGCGCTTTGATTCGACGGGTTTTTATGTTAGGATGATCGCCAATCGAAGACAGTGATTATTGGTGCGTTGACGTTATTTGACAGTCGTTTGAGGCCATACTTCAACATGGACCGTTAAGGAGGAATGGACGATGAATATTGCCAGAATCAACGAGACGTTCGCCCTTCAGCACACCCATCACACAAGAATTATTTATGAAGACCGCGCCCTCTCCAATGGCGACATGATCCGCGAAGCGCGAAAGCTCGCCTCTGCCCTCAAAAAATTAGGCGTGAAGCGCGGGGATCGCATTCTCGTCCAGATGTTCAACTGCCCGGAAGTGTTCTTAAGTTTTTCAGCGGCATGGCGCCTGGGCGCGGTGATTGTTCCGGTCAACTATCTGATCGGCGTGGAGGAAACCGCCCATATCTATCGGGACTCCGGCGCAACCATCGTCATCAGCAGCAAAATATTTTTACCGAAAATTAAGGCCTGCCAGGCTCAGGCGCCCGGGGTGACCACCGTGATCCTCGTCGATGGCGACGCCTCGGAAGGCACTTACGCCTACCGCGCGCTGGTGGATGCGGCGCCGGAAGAAACCGCCATTGCCGAGACGCTTGACGACGACATTGCCGCACTGATTTACACGGCCGGCACCACCGGCAAGGCCAAGGGCGTCATCCATACGCACGGCACGCTTTACGCCAACGCCTTCATGCAGCACCAGACCTATCCTCCCACCGACGGCATGACCTACATCAGTATTCTGCCACTTTGCCACGCCTACGGCATTGCCTCGTCGAATTTAGGCCTGTTTCGCATGAACACCACGGTTTTACTCAATACCTTTGACGTGGATGTCATCTTTTCCGCCATTGAAAAATATGCCGGCCATATATGCGCCGCCGTCCCAACCATGTATGTCTATATGCTTTTGTATCCGGATCCGAAGCGATACAACCTGAGCTCCATGAAATACTGGGCATGCGGCTCCGCGCCCCTGGCTGCCCACACCTGGAACAAGTTCAAACAGATCTATGGCTTTGAGATCATTGAAGGCTGGGGCCTCACGGAAGCCGGCGCCAACAACGCCACCAATCCATGGCTCGGGGCAAAAAAAATCGGCTCCATCGGACAGCCCATGAAAGGTACTCAGATGCGGATTGTCGATGACACAGGCCAGCCTCAGCCTGACGGCGAAAAGGGGGAAATCGTCATCCGCGGCCCGCAGGTGATGAAAGGATACTGGGGGCGTCCCGAGGAAACCGCCCAGGCGCTCAGAGACGGATGGCTTTATACCGGCGATGTCGGGTATGTGGATTCCGACGGCTATTTCTGGATTACCGACCGGAAAAAAGACCTGATCATCAAGGGTGGAGAAAACATTTCACCGCGCACGATTGAAGAAGTGCTCTATCTGTGCCCCGGGGTATCGGAAGCGGCCGTCATCGGCATGAAAGATGAAAAATATGGCGAGGATATCAAAGCCTTTGTCGTTTTGGAGCCGGACGCGACATTAACCGCCGATGAGATTGTGGCGTTTTGCGCACAGAGGCTCACACGCTTTTTGCTTCCCAGGGAAGTCGTTTTTCTTTCCGCCATGCCCAAAAGCCTGGTGGGGAAAATTTTAAAAACGGAGCTTCGGAAAATGTAGGGGCTTTTCTTTGTCCAACCGCACGCCCCAAGTCCTGATGCGCGAGGCGGGGCCCAGGGACAGGAATTGACCAAAGCCGCCATTCATGGTAGGACAACGCAAACTGAAACTCGAGGAATTCCGATGTCTGCTAAAAGAATTTTCCATCTGTCCCTTCTGCTGCTCATTGCTCTTATTTTCCTTTCAGGCTGTTCTTCAACGGTAGTCGATACGTTGCGCTGGGTGGAAAGAACCAGAGCCGGCCTTTCCGTAAAATCCGTCGATGCGGGCGATCACCGGATCGTGTATCTCGAGGGCGGCCAGGGTGAAACCATTCTTCTTTTACATGGATTTGGCGACCGCAAGGACAGCTGGGTGAGGTTTGCCCGACTGCTGACCAAAAAATATCACGTCATCATTCCCGATCTTCCGGGGTTTGGCGACAGCGACAGAATCTGGGAAGTAAAATATGATGTGGACTCCCAGGTGGCCCGGATGCACGATTTTGCCCAAAAACTGGGCCTTAAAAAATTTCATGTCGCGGGCAATTCCATGGGCGGCGCCATTGCCGGTGTCTATACCGTCAAACATCCCGAACAGATTTTAACACTGTGCCTGATTGACACGGCCGGCATTATCGATGTGAACATCCAGGGCATCGCCAAGGAGATCGTCCGCGGCTTTAACCCGCTGATCGTGAAATCAAAAGAAGACTATCAGCGCCGCATTGATTTTGTGTTTGTTCAAAAACCCTCCTATTCCCGGTTTGTCGAAAAACATCTTCTGGAAACAGCCATTGCCAATAATGCCTTCAATTTAAAAGTCTTTGATGAGCTCCTGCCCGGCGATCAGCTGGAGCCGCTTTTGCCGAAAATCAAGGTGCCCACGCTCGTGATCTGGGGCGATACCGACCGCATTTTCCCCCCTTCGTTTGCGAAGGTGATCGAGCAGAAGGTTCCGACCAGCCGCGTGGTCATCATGCAGGATTGCGGCCATCTGCCCATGACGGAAAGGCCCCAGGAAACGGCCACGCATTATCTGAGTTTTCTGTCCTCCGGCGGCTGACCGCTATGGCGAATCCATTACACGGTCCGATTCAGGACTTCCCTTCAACCATGACACCCATTTACCGCTATGAACTTGTCGTTCCGAAAGACGCTCAGGATCAAAACGGGCACGTCAATAACATCGAATATCTGCGCTGGATGCAGGATGCGGCGCTCAGGCACTCCGAGGCCGCCGGCTGCACCGCCGCGACGGCCGCCGCGGCGGCAACCTGGGTCATCCGGACCCACCGCATTGAATATCTCAAACCCGCCTTTGCCGGTGAGCGCGTGGCGGTGCTGACCTGGGTGTCCAACTTTCGCCGGGTTTTATCGCTTCGCAAATACCGTGTGGTCCGTCCGGCGGATTCGGCCCTTCTGGCCGAAGGCGAAACTGACTGGGTTTTCGTTGACGCGGCCAAAGGAACGCTCCGTTCCATTCCGAAAGACGTCAAGGACACGTTTGAACTGCTGCCGGTCGATCAGGAAGCGGCCATTCCCAATTGCTGATTTAACCGGCGTTGGACGACAGGTTGCAAAACACTTTTGAAGGGAGGCACCTCATGACGCAAAACAGCTGCAAGGCGCATATCATCGCGCTCATTCTCTTTTTTTCCCTTTTATCCCTTTTGGCATGCAACGGGTCTTCGCCTTCGAAAAAAGCCTCCGTCTCCGAAACGCTGATCGGTCAAATTGTATCCGGCGAGGAGACGCAAGCTTACACGGCCCTGTTTTTGCTCGCGCACATGGTCTTAGTGGATGCTGACATCGAAAAATTAAATCAGCTTTATGAAAAAGAGACCCATGGGGTCAAAAAGCTCCATCTGGCCTATGTTCTGGCCAGCCGAACCAACGAGTTTAAATATATCGAAGCCTTTATCCACTTGTATCCCGAGGGCGAAGCGCAGGTGGACCTCTGGAATACGCCGCGCGATCACTCCCGTTATCTTTGCGCCTCCTCGCCCCTTTCGGATCAACTGGCGCGATTTGCCGGATATGATCTGGAAAAACTCAATGATCTGGCATTAAACAAGCTGGTGTCCGGCTATCCGTTTGCCGACGGCGCCGATGCCGAAAGCCTTGTTGCCCTGATCACTTCGCTTTATAAGCAATCCCCCAAGAGAGTCTTAAGCGCGCTTTCCCGTCAGAATGTCGATTTATCCGCGTATGGCATTGAATGAAAAAAGGATGAAGAAAAACTATGGATGGTTCCAAAGCACAACCTCAAAGCGCAAACGACGATTTCCCCCATGACCGGGATCTGATCAAAGAACTCGAAGCGGCCCGGCGCGACCAGGAAAAAATCCGCAACGACCTGGAAGAGGCCATCGAGCGGGCCAATGCCATGGCCATGAAAGCCGAAGTGGCCAATGTGGAGTTGCGCCAGATCATCAACACGGCCGTGGACGGCATGTATCTGGTCTATGAAGACTTTACCATCAAGCGGATCAATTCCTCCCTGCTGGCCTTCCTCGGTATGCGCGAAAACGAGGCACTGGGGAAAAAATGTTTCGATGTGATGCCCTCGCCCTGGTGTCATACGCCGGAGTGTCCCCTCGAACGGTTACTCAAGGGGCAAGCCCCTATTGAGATTGATATTGAACGCCCGCGCAAAGACGGTCTCAGCATTCCCTTTATTTTTTCGGCAACGCCGTTTCGGGGGATTGACGGCACGATCATCGGGATTGTGGCCCGCTTCAAAGATATTACAGAACGCAAGCAGGCCGAACAAATGCTCTGGGAAGCCAATGCCAGTCTTGAGCGCCTTTCCGCACTCGACGGTCTGACGCAGGTGGCCAACCGCCGCTCTTTCGACCAGACGCTGGCGCGGGAATTCAATCGCCATCGCCGCACCGGCGAGCCTTTGTCGCTCATTATGTGCGATGTGGATTTTTTCAAGTTCTTTAACGACACTTACGGGCATCAGGGCGGCGACGATTGTCTGAAGATGATTGCAGCGGCCCTCGCGGCGACGGCCAGGCGCGGTGGGGATTTTGTCGCGCGCTACGGCGGAGAAGAATTTACCGTCGTCCTGCCGCAAACGCCCCAAAACGGCGCCCTGCATGTGGCGGAAAAAATCCGCGAGGCCGTGGAGCATCTGGCCATTAAGCACAGCCACTCTTCCGTAGCGGATCATGTCACGCTCAGTCTGGGCGTAGCGACTCTCGCACCTTCCGAGGCGGACACGCCGGAGCAACTCATCAAAGAAGCCGACCAGGCCCTGTATTCAGCGAAAGCGTCCGGACGAAATCGCGCCATGGTGTTTCAGCGCAAAACGCCCTGAGCCGTTGCCCGTATAACGAATTTTAAACGTTTTTTAACCGCCTCTAGAAAAAGAGGTCTTGAAGTTTGTTCAGCCCCGCATAGGCAAAGTAGCCGGCAAATCCAATCAAAAAAAACCCGCAAAAGCCGATCAGACCGCGATAGAGTCTGTCCGTCAAAAAATGCCTGCCTCCGGCCACCGCGCCGGAAATAAAGGAATACCAGGCCAGGTCCGCTAAAATATGGCCCACGAAGAAAAAGACGACGCCCCAGAGGCCGAACTGTACGGAATACAGGATATATCCGACGCCGATCGTGGCCCACCAGATCAGCCAGTAGGGGTTGGACACGCTCATCAGAACGCCGCTTAGCACGGGGTGGTTTCGCCGCCGCGAATCGCCTTCAAACGACAGGCGCAACGACGGCAGGGAGCGCAACATGCCACAGGCCATCCATAATAAAATAACGGCGCCCGCCAGCGCGCTGGCAATAAACACAACGGGCAGCTGAAAAAACGGCGCCAGTCCTAAAAGAAGCAAAACGACCAGCCCCAACTCCAAAACGGCATGCCCGGCGATCATCAGGGGTCCGGCGACAAAACCGCGCCGCGAACTTTCGCTGATGGTTGCGGTTAAAAGGGGACCCGGCATCAGCGCTCCGGACAAGGCAATCACGAAAGATGACACGAAAATCGTCGTCAGAGAGGCAAGCATGATTCTCCGCTAATTTTTGGTATGGATACGCCGGCTCTTCTCAACGCCTTTGCCCGGCGTATAGCAATATTCCTGGTAGAGGTCTTCGCCCGTGCGTTCGCGCCAGCTTATCCGAATCAGGCACGGCAGCGCCTTGAGAGATTCAAGATCCGCAGGCATTGCGCCCTCGTCGATGTCGCAGCGGTTTTTAAAATACACCACTTCGTAGTCTCCCACCCGCAGCGTCTTATGCTGGAACCAGTAACACACCACCACCAGCGCCACCAGACAAAATCCAAGAACCAAAGCGATTGCAACCCATTTTTTTGTTTTTTCAGAGGCCATGCTGTATTGTTCCTTTATTGGGACTTTTCACTGTGTCGCCGGGGAAGCGGTGAGATCATATCAAAAACAGGTCAGCAAATCCATTGCATTAGACAGCAATAAACACTTTAAGGATGTCTTCCGCACATCAGGCCCGTCATAGGGCGCCCGGCTGTCTTTCCCCGTTTGACACACGGTAAATTTGTTCTCCATATCATGTCCATGATGCGCAAGTATTTTTAGTC
>CAZSQS010000100.1:0-8250 GCA_964608995.1 uncultured Smithella sp.
TACCGGATTGTTGGGCTGCTAAATTAAAAAGTGCGAAAGATTGTTGACACTACCCCGTCCATTCCTCGAAAACGGGTTTGGGATCAACGATCTCGTAGGCGATGTTTTCCGCTTTGAAGGCTGCGGCCAAATCCTCTTCCCGGTCTGTTTTTTTGGCGGCCAGAGAAAACAACCTATTTCTGGCTTTGAGAATTTTGCCAAAGTCTTGTTTTGCCGCTACGGCGTAAAGAAAATATTTTGCGTAAAGCACGCTGGTTTTATGACTGGGTAAATCCACAAAGATGATTCGAACATCGCCTCTATCGGCCAGTCTGGCAAGCTCCGGTTCCAGCTCATTTTCTACGGATTGACAGGGGCCGCAAAAATAATTTGTAAAGACAAAAAGCTCCCAGGCGCCTTTGCCGAAAGAGGGCAGGTTGGCCGGCCGGTCCGCGGCGCCGGCAAGTGTTGCTGTGAAGGAAAGCAGGAAAATGAAAAACGCCGCTATCATCTTCGTCCGTAAAGTTTCCATTGCTGTCATCCTTATTTTTTAAGCCGCATTATAGGTGAATCCTCTTGAAAATGTCAATCCGCCAGAGAATTTCTTTCCATAAACGCTGTAACGCAGGCCAGGTGAAAGTGCACCGGGGCCAATTAGGGTCTTGACAAGATTCGTCTCGTTATCCATAGTCGAAAAAAGACAAATGATGGAAGTGCCCTTTGATTGAGAAACGAAAGAACACACGCACGCAGGCGGGCTTCACGCTTCTGGAAATACTCGTGGCGATGACGTTGATGGCCATTTCCATCACGGTTCTGGTGCAGCTTTTTTCGATGAATCTAAGAAATATTGCGAGATCTCAGGATTATATCCCGGCTATTATTGCGGCGGAAGCAAAAATGAGTGAGGTGCTGGCCGCCGATACGCTCGAAGAAAAGAAAATCAGCCTGAAAACCGATGAAGGATATGTCGTGAATATCGAAATCTCCGAAGTCTTTGGCAAGAGAACGAAAAACGTTCCGCTTAGACTTATGGAGGTTCAACTGACTCTGAACTGGACGGTGGATCAAAAAGAAAAAGTATTTCGTCTTCACACGTATAAGGCGTTTTGGCTTGAAGGGGTTGAGCCGTCTTCCGCCGAGGAAGGGGAAACGCCAGCCCAGCAAGAGGAACCGCCCGCCGCAGAAGAGGAATCGGAAGATGAAAATGCCCGGATGTGACACGCTATTCATGGATGCGCGCACAAAGCGACAGACGCGATCCCGCGGTTTTACGCTGCTGGAAGTCCTGATTGCGATGACGCTTTTAATGGTGGTTGTCGCACTGGTTGCAACCGCCATGCGCATGAGCATCCGGTCAGTTGACGCGGGTGAAAAAAAAATAGAAGCGCTGGAAAGATTTCGTTCTTCCGTTTTTATTGTTTCGTCGCAGATCAGTTCGCAGATGCCGCTGGCGCTGAATGATAGTGATCAGGCAGGCGTTGAGCCGCAAGTGATTTTCAAGGGGACGAAGACGACGATGACGATGCCCAGCGGCTATTCGATATGGAATGGCCGAAGCGGGTTCGTGATTGTCGATTATGCAGTGGCGCCGGGAAAAAAGGGAAAGCTGTGCTTGAAGGCCTCTGAAGTCAGTATCGGACAGACGTTGAAACGCGAAACGATTTTGTTTGATGGTCTCGATAGCCTATCGTTTCAGTATTTCAGCAAAAAAACAGACCTGACCGGCATGGGGCAATGGACGGATGACTGGGACGAAAAAAAACATATTCCGGAGCAGATCCGGCTGGATCTTTCATATCGCGGGGGGAAATACACTTATTTTTTTCAACTTCGAGCGCAAACCGACGAGCAATAAGCGGCAACAGGCAAATTCAGCAATAATTTCATTGCTTTTTTTGACGTTTTCAAGTAAGGACTAAAAAAAATAAAGATATGTTTTGACGCTGTATGGACTCAAGAAAAAGACATTGCACGGATGGCATGAAAGCGGGGCGACGTATTGTGTATTCCAGCCGCGGCGTGGCTCTGCTTATGACCATGTGGTTGATGGTTGTCCTGAGTGTCATGGCTTTTTCTTTTTCATCGCTTGTCCGGACTGAAACGCATTCGGCCCTCGCTTTCAAAGAAGGCATGGAGATGAAATACTATGCCGAGGCCGGCATCGCCCGGGGCATTTCTGAATTATTTTACCGCATGGCGGTTAAAGTCAATATCATCCCCGAGCCTGTTGAAGAGAAGGATGCGCTCTTCCGGGTGGATGGCGCCTCCTATGTCGAAAAAATCGGCGACGGGTTTTACCGGGTGTCGATTTCCGAAGAGGGGGGGAAAATCAATCTCAATACGCTTTCCGATTCAACCGGCATCTTCCTGCATAATTTGCTGATGAATATGGGGGTGGATCGGGAGCGGGCCGACGGCATTGTGGATGCGATTCTTGACTGGAAAGATGAAGACAACGACGTGCGCCTCAAAGGAGCGGAAAATGATTACTACATGTCTTTGCCGTCTCCCTATAAAGCCAGAAACGGCGCATTCGAGGCGCTGGAGGAGTTGGCTTTGGTGAAGGGCATTGATCCGGATTTGCTCTATGGCGATGCTGAAAAAAAAGGCATTATCCACTATCTGACCATTTACCACAAGACGCCACAGCTCAATATGGGAGCGGCGCCGGTTGACGTGTTGAGAGCCATTCCGGGGATGACGCCTGAAATCCTCGACGGCATTGTGTCTGCGCGAAAATTTAACGATCTGGATGCCATCCGGGAATATCAAAATATCATTGCCAACAAGTATCAGGCCATCATGCCCTACCTGGGCGCCGAAGAGGCCAATATTTACACCATCAACGCCGTGGGGTATAAGGATAATGAAAAAAAAGGGTTTCCGGTTGTGGCGACGGTGGTCTTGAAGGATAATGGCCAGTACGTTTATCGATATTATAAAAGTCCGGGATATGTAAAACCATGAATCTGCAAGCGTCGGGCGCTCAGCTGGAATCTGTTTATTCTTCCGTAAAGGCTCTTTTTGCCAAAGGGGGCCAATCGGTATGGTCGCTTTTGAATTATGATCTGGTGGAAAATATTCTGACGCCGCGCCGCAGGGTGTTTATCGCTCTGGATAAAGACAGTCTGGCGGTCGTTTACGGGATTCGGTCGTTTGGAAAATCCAGCATCAAGGTTTGCCGCAGATACGCCTACGAGCGCAAACCGCAGGAAAATGTCAGCCGGAAATATATTTATCAGGATGGCCAGCTTCCCAAGCCCGAAGTTCTCGCCTCCACGCTTGAATTTTTTATCGGTGAATTTGAAGCGGAGCATGCGAAAGTCGTGCTTTCCATTCCCAAGGCCTGGACGATTTATCGCACCGTTGAATTTCCGGTGGCGGTCCTGGAAAATATCGATAACGTCATTTTCTATGAGCTCGACCGTCTGGTTTCCCTGACGCCTGAAAACGCCTACTATGATTTTAAAATTGTCCATCAGACGGAAGAAACCCTGAAAGTATCCATTGCGGCGGCCAGAAAAGACCTCATCGACAACTATATCCGGCTGATTGAAGAAAAAGGGTTGATCGTGGAGAAGATCACCACCAGCCTCTCTGTCGCCGGAAGCCTGCTGAACCATTTATACGGTAAAAACTGTTTCCTTCTCGTTGATGTCTATAAAGATGAATATGAAGTGTCAGCGATAAAAGAAGGCGCTGTTTTTTTCGCGCACAAGCAAAAGGTTGTTGGCGGCCCATCGCCTGAGAGCACACAGGCGATGATTGATGATGTAAAAACTTTGCAAGGTGATCTCAACGCTTTGGGATATAACGCGCAAATTGTGATCAGCAGTGACGCCGATGATGCCGGAAAAGAGCTGACGGCCCTGCCGGCGGAAATGATGCACCGGTCAAACGTAGCCGTTCGCCTGACTGGCCAGATGTATGAATCGGATTCTTTGTCGGCTGCGGGATGCCTGGAACTCATGTCGGCTGACAGCGAAAGTTTTAATCTGCTGTCGCGCAGCAATTCAAATCAGACGGCAAAGACACATTTCGTCAGTATCCGACTGGCGATAGCGGCGGCTGTTCTGGGAATATTGAGTATTTTTGCTCCATTTGCTCTGGAAAAAGCAAAACTGTTTGAAATTGAAAGCCGCATCAACGCTCTTCGGGAGGAGTATCGTCAAATTGAACCGATGAAGAATGAGCTCGATGATATTCTTTTTCAGGTCCGCACCATCAACGAATTCAAGAACGCCAAACCGCCCAGAATTCTGCTGTTGGCCGAGTTGGCCAATATTCTGCCGGCGTCGCACTGGGTTTCTCGCATGACCGTAACTGACGATTTGGTTGAACTGACAGTTCAATCGCGAGATCCCAATATTGATATTTCGCCCCTTCTCGAAAAATCGCCCTATTTCAAAAATGTGAGCCAGGCGGACCAGCCCTATGTGGAGGTTGAGGAAGGTCAAGGCGCAGAGCTCCAGGAAAATCAGTTCGCGGCAAATGCGATTGTTGTGCAAATGGAGATTGAAAATCATCCTGAAGAAAGTGAGCAGGGGGGACGGTAATGGGGAAGAGTAAATTGTTGATCATTATTTTGCCCCTGACGATTATTCTTCTGGCCTGGGCCGGATATGAATATGGGTATCTGTATCTCGACTCTGCCGTGGAACAGATGCGCGAAGAGCGCGATCAAAAAGAAAAAATGCTTTACAAATATACGGCGACCATTTCTCAGAGGCAGCACATTGTCAACACCCTGACTTTTTTGCGGCCGGCCAAGAGCACAAACGATCAGGGTTTTATTGTCACGGAGGATCCGGCGCAGGCCGGAGAGGTGCTCAAAGGCGTTATTGCGGAAATCGTTTCAAAAGCCGGCGGTCAGATTGTGAATGACAGCCTTGGAGAACCGGTTAAAACAGGTTCCTATTGGATATTGCAGCAAGAGGTTGAACTGATGTTGCCTGACGCGCGCGCTTTATATGAGATTGTTCATGGCATTGAAGCGCATAATCTGTATCTGGTTGTGCGGGAAATGGAAACAGATGTTCTGGATCAGGACAATCCCCGTGAATTAACGGCAAAAATGAAAATTGAGGCGCTGGGCGCCGGGCGATGACAACGATATGAATGATTGGTCCTTTATAAAGAAATCGATAACGCCGCTGAATATCATATTATTGCTGGCTGTATTGGCCGGTCTGTTTTACACGTTTTATTATCTGGCGCAGCTGATTCAGGATGTTTCCCTGCCTCGCGTTTCCGCTACGTTCATCGAAGATCAGGTGCGGCAAAGTTTTGAAGCGGGAAGGTTCAATCCCAAAAGCGAAGTGGCCGAGATAGAAAAAAATCTGTTTCATCCGGAAAGGAAAGTAGCCAAACGCCGGGCGCTTTCATTGGCGGGAGACCCGCAAATTGTTCTTTATGGAACCTTTATTACCCCTGATTTCCAATTGGCCTATCTGGAAGACAGCATGAACCCGCAAATTTCAAATACGGGCGCCAGCCGTCAGCAAGTGATGAAAAAAGACGACAGAATCAGCGGCTTTGTTCTTGAAGAGATCCTGCCGGACAAAGTGCTTCTGTCGAAGGGCAATGAAAAAATCTGGGTTGTCATGAATAAAAAGAAAGATGTGCCGAATGCGCCTGCCTCGTCACCGGGTGTTGATCTGCCTTCATTCCCCAAGGTTCCCACGGACTCTTCCAGTGCCTTACCCGATATTGATACGATGATCAGAAAATTTCACGAAGCCCCCTGAACATCTTTGAATGTTAATCTTTTGAAGAATCTTTCAGCGGGTCAATGTTGAGGATCAGATCTTCTTTTTTAATGTCCTGACTCGTGCCTTTTCCAGTGAATTTTTCAACGAACCGGTTGGTCACATCAGCGGCGTTTTGCTGATTTTTCAACACATGCGGCGTCAGAAGGACGATAATTTCTGTGCGTTCTTTTTTCTTACCGGAGGTCCCGAATAAATAACCGATAATAGGGATTTTGCTTAAAAACGGGATACCGCTTTTGGTATCTTTGTTATCCTCCTGAATCAGACCGCCGATGACAATGGTTTGACCGTCCTGAACGACCAGGCTGGTTTTGGCTTCCGTCTTATTGAGAATAATCTGTTCTTCGTCTTTATAAAGGGTCTGCGTCGTATAGCTGGAGATTTCCTGTGTAATGTCCATGGAGACCAGGCCGCTGTCGCTGATGCGCGGTTTAACTTTCAGGATGATACCGATGTCTTTGTACTGGATGGTTCTTTGCGCCGGAATGCCCACCGAAGCAATCGTTTCAGAGGTCTGGATGGGCACGGATTGGCCGACCTGAATGCGGGCTTCGCGGTTATCCGAGACGAGGATATGGGGTGAGGCCAGAAGTTTGGCTTTGGAATCCGAAGCCAGAGCGGAAATCACGGCTTTTACGACACCGGATTTGTCCGTGCCGATGACATTAAATCCCTGGCCTACTGATTTATTCGTGGTGAGATCCAGGCCTTTGGTATTTAAACCGATATTGAAAATGCCCATGCTGGTATGATTGGTTGTAATTGCCCAGGACAGGCCCATGCTCATATCGTCGGTGAGCAGGATCTGCGCAACCGCCCCTTCAATAACCACCTGGCGCGGAACGATATCGATGGTTTTAATGGTGGACTCAATAACCTTGTAATCTTCCGGCGTGCCCAGAATAATAATGGTGTTGGTGAGTTCATCGAAAAAAATCTTTGTCGATTTTGAAACCATCGCCGATCCAGGGGATCGCAGATTGGATTCCACCATCATCCGCAGCTGTTCTCCGCCTTCCTGGTTCTGTATGTTTTGTTGTTGCTGCTGCTGCTCTTCAACCATGCGGTGGGCAAGCTGGTCGCCCATGGCATCGTCTTTCCCGATAAAAATCTGGTGCAGCAGAAAGGCGATGTCTTTGGCCTTGCTGTTTTGGACGTTATAGACAAAGACCTGCGGCGATTTTTTGCGCATGTCTTCATTGTCGAAAATGTTGATCAGGTTGAGCAGGCGTTTGATGTTACCCGGCGTGTCCACTAAAACAATCTGATTGTTTTTAGGCACATCAACAATGATTGCGCTGCTGGAAATAAAAGGGGTGATAACGCGCGTGATTTCCGTGGACGAACCGTAATGGATCTGGACGACTTGAATGAGCCCCTTACCGGTCATCTCCACGCTTTCGGGGCTTCTTCCGAAGTGAACAGAACCGGATTCTTTGGGAATGTCGCCAATGGGAATCACCCGATAGATTCCGCTGCTTTCGACAATCGCGATGCCGTTGGCGCGCAAAATGACTTCCATGATCGGTAAAATATCACGGTAGGGCACAGGCGCAATCGAGCGGAAGGTGACCGTTCCTTTAACGCGAGGATCGATAAGATAATTGACCTTGAGAAGATTGCCCAAAACGGTCTGCATGACGGCGTTGATGTCCGCGTCGTCAAAGTTCAGACTGATCTGCCCCCTGGGGAATTTTGCTTTTTTCGACGTTGATGATTTTGTTTTGGGGGCGCTTTTGGCGGCCGGATGGTCTTCTGAAGAAGATGAATCCTGGGCCTCAATACTTTGAGTGTCCTCTTCGGGATCTGCCGACGGCGATGCCGGCTCGGCGAAAGCGTTTGCACAAAAAGAAAAAACCAGCAGCGTCAAGAATATCGTCCGAATGAATTTTCTTAGCATATTATCCAATTGTCATTTTACGGTGTTCATTAGGTTGCCCAAATACAATGAGAGGGGCGGGACGTTCATTTCCAGTTGACAACATCCGCATCTTCTCCTTCACCGTCTTGTTTGCCGTCCCTTCCATAGGAAAAAAGGTCGTACTCGCCGTTTTTTCCGGGGGCGATGTATTGATAGGGCTGATCCCAGGGGTCCATGGGGAGGCCTTTTTTCAGATAGCTGCCTTCCCATTTGGGGGAACCCGGATTCTCAACCAGCGCCTTGAGACCTTCCTGCGTGGTGGGATAACGGCCCACGTCCAGGCGGAAATGATCCAGCGCCTGTTCAATCATGGAAATCTGCGCCTTGGCTGCCGACTGCTTGCCTTTGCCCAGTTTGGGAAAAAGCTTGGGGCCGACCAGCGACGCCAGAAGCACAATCATCACCATGACGACGATGATTTCGATAAGAGTGAACCCTTTTTCGTTTTTCTTAAATGGCTGAAAGAAACTGATTTTCATAATAAAACATCCTTGTTTTTCAATTTGCCAAACAAACGTGTTTGTTTTGTAAATCATTAAACAAAAAACATTATAAAGTCAACGTAAAATGTCGGAC
>CAZSQS010000101.1:0-8138 GCA_964608995.1 uncultured Smithella sp.
AGCCAAAGGCGTTTGTTTCAATCGCTTTGACAAAATAGGATTTCTATCCTATATCGCCACGGGTTTGCGGACACAAATAAAAATACGGGAGAGACGGATGGCACTTATCGAACTGGAAAAAGCCGGGAAAATAGCGATTGTAAAAATGATCAATCAGCAAAACAAGATGGATATTGTCTTCGCTGAAGAAATGCTGAATATCTTGAACGAGGTTTGGGCGGATGCGTCCTTGAAATCACTCGTTTTGACCTCCAATGACGCAAAATTTTTCTCCATGGGGGTGAATGTGGAGTGGCTTAACGAGCGGCTCCGGGAAAACGACACGGCATCAGCGAAGCAGTTTCTCTTCTCGATGCAGGAGGTTTTCAAGAAAATCCTCCTGATGCCGGTGCCGGTGATTGCCGCCATCAATGGCCATGCCTTTGGCAACGGGTCCATTATCTGCTGCGCCTGTGATTTCCGGTTTATGCGGAAAGACCGGGGCTACTTCGGTTTTCCGGAGGTGGATATCAACATCCCGTTTCTGCCGTCGATGCTGCTGTGGCTTCGCCGGGCCATCCCGCATGCGCTGTTTAACAACATGGCGCTAAGCGGCAGGCAGGTGACCGCCTCCGAGCTGGCCGAGCACGGCGTGATTGAAAAAGCCAGCGCCGACAGCCGGGAGCTCATGGAAGACGCGCTTTGTTTTGCCGATACGTTTGACAAGGGAAGACAAATTTTTGGCGAGCTTAAAAGAAGGATGAATCAACAGATTATCGATGTCATGGAAACCGAAGACCGGCCGTTGCTTGAGGCCCTGAAGCTGTTTGTTTGAGGAGTGACGCACAGACCCAAGGCCCATTCGACAGGTAAAAAAACCGCCGCATGCTGATGCATTCAGGATGCGGCGGTTTATTATTGAGGGTGCATTTTAGAAGGAATAGCTCAGGGCGATTCCACCGTAGAGGTAAGCGCAATCGCGGTCAGCGGGATTGGCCGCTCCCTGAAGGCCACGACCTCTCATTTCGTATTTCGCGTCGTCGGAAAGCGCGAAGACATACGTCAGTGTCGGCGTGACACTGAGTCCGTTGATGACATGGATCGGAACGGCCACGGACACCACGGCGTCATGGAAGTTGTTGAACTTATCCCCAGTGGCCACTGAATCGCTGTCGAATTTCGGATAGGTGCCTTCGTCTTCGCTTTTGAGATAGCTCAGGGTGCCGGCCAGTTTCAGGCCGACCTTCTCATGCAGGGCGAAGGTGTGGGAGACGCCCAGAGTTGCGTACCATTGATGGTAGTGATCAATTTCTTTATACACCGTCAGCGTCGGGGCCAAAATCGTATCGACGCTGACCGTAGCGAAAATTTCCTGCGAGTCCATCAAATCCGCCCCGCCGGCCGCCGCGCCCGCCAGGCCATAATAGATATAGCCTGCGCCAACCGAGACCATGCCGAAGGCATGCGTGTAGGACAGCGTCGCATCCGTCTCGGTAAAGTTTGACGCATACTTGTCATCGCCGCTTGCATAGGGACGCGTATCGATATTGCCCCAGAGATTTGCGCTGAAACCTTTATAGCTGGCCGTGATCGATGGCTGAATCACCGCGCTGTGGCGCGACAGCTCCTGACCTCTCCAGATGTAGGCGCTAAGCACGCTGAGCGTTGCGTCGCCCGTGACGGCATCTTCCTTCTGTGTGGTGGCGGCTTCGGCGGGCTTGGCCTCATCGGCTGCCTGGACGGTTAAAGGACCGCTCAGAAGTACGGCGGACAAGACCAAAAGGGCGATCAACATTCCCCAGCGCGGTTTTGCCGGGGCTTTGCCGATGGGACTCTGCCCGGCAGAGGGGCGATGATCTGCGTGATCCGCAGGGGATTTCAAAGATAATGCTTCTGTTCCTGTTTCGATTTTACGGGTTTTCATTTTATCTTTTCTCCTTTTCTAGGGTTGTTTAAACTGTGTGCAGTCGATTTCATATTTATGGATTTTTCCCGTCAAAATTCGTTTTGAAGTTCCCAGGATGCGCGCGGCACCTGCGGTATCCCCGTTGGTTCGCCTCAGGGCGTGAAGAATCACGGTTCTTTCGCAGTCCCAGATGCAACGCTCCAACGCATTTTTCTGGATACAGGTTTTGTCGTTATCCATAGATGAACCTCTCACTGCGTATCGATATAAGACGCACCGGCCTGCCCGCAGGCCGAAGCGCTCCGGTTTG
The DNA here is from genome assembly GCA_964608995.1 of uncultured Smithella sp. Classification (GTDB taxonomy): domain Bacteria; phylum Desulfobacterota; class Syntrophia; order Syntrophales; family Smithellaceae; genus UBA8904. Next base: position 2,196 of record CAZSQS010000101.1, read on the forward strand.
AAGCGCCGTTCCAAAACTGGCTAACCAGGCCATCCTGGTTCTGGCTCCGCAAATAAAAGCTTCTGGCATCCAGGAACATGTTTTTCACCTCCTCATCGAATTTGCTTTTCGCAATTTATAATGGCAAAGATGATGCCAGATATGAGTATGATGATAAGTATATGATTATGCTATTAAATATACGACTTGCGCCAAATGGTGATCAAACAAATTTGTTCATTTACGAAAAAGGACAAACCAATTTGTCGGGATTGGTGGATGGATTGATGAGAAAAATGTTACTGGAAGGAAAAAAGCATATCCGATAAAATCCACCCAAGCGCCAACCGCAAGAGGCATCAGGCTAAGCAAGACCTCGGGCGAAAGCGCAAAGGAGAAATGTTATTTATGCCGATTGAAATTGAACGCAAATTTCTGGTGACAGGCGACGCGTGGCGTCAGGGTAAAACCATTCGCATTCAGCAGGGATATTTAAGCCGCCATAAGGCAAGGATGGTTCGGGTGCGCCTCGCTGGCGACAAGGCCTATCTGACCGTCAAGGGAATGAAAAGCGGCGCGGCGCGCGCCGAGTACGAATATGAAATACCCGTGTCGCACGCTCAGGAGATGCTTAAGTTATGCGAAGGACCCATCATCGACAAGATGCGCTACATCCTGGACTGGGGCGGCCTGACCTGGGAAGTCGATGCGTTTCTGGGCGATAATCTGGGCCTGATCGTCGCGGAGGTGGAGCTGGACCGGGAGGATCAACCCATTGAACTTCCCGAGTGGGTGGGTAAAGAGGTCACGCATGATCCGCGCTATTTCAACGCCAACCTCTGCGCGCATCCTTACAGTCTGTGGCCGAAGTGAAGGATATCCCTCTTTGTACGTCTCATCTTGCGGACCATCCCTGCATCACCGTCAACTGCGCGGCGCTGCCGGAAAATCTCATCGAGAGTGAATTGTTCGGGCATGAAAAGGGCGCGTTCACCGGCGCAATCTCCCAGCGCAAGGGCCGCTTTGAAATGGCCCAGGGCGGCACGATCTTTCTTGATGAAATCGGCGAGTTGTCGCTTTCGCTTCAGGCCAAGCTTTTGCGCGTGTTGCAGGAAAAGGAATTCGAGCGCATCGGCGGCGGCCGGACGCAAAAGGCCAATGTCCGCGTCATTGCCGCAACCAACCGTAATCTGGAAGCGCGCGTGGGAGACGGCCTGTTTCGCGAAGATCTTTATTACGGGCTCAATATCTTTCCGATCACTGTTCCACCGCTTCGCGAGCGCCGGGCGGACATTTTACTTTTGACGGCACATTTTGTTCAGAAATACAGCCGGGAAATGGGTAAGGACGGCATCAGCGTCTCGGAGGCCGCCCGGGAACTGCTCAGACGTTACGATTGGCCAAGCAATGTGCGTGAGTTGGAAAACTGTATCGAGCGCGCCATCGTCCTTTCCGCCGACGGTGTTATCCACCGCCACCATCCTCCCACGTCTTTGCAGAAGCTCTGCACCGCACCTGCCCTTAACGACCGGGGCGCGCTTGCTGATGCGCTCGACACGGTGGAGCGAAGCCTGATTGTGGAGGCGCTCTCGGAATGCGCCGGAAACAGGGCCCGCGCCGCGCGCGCTCTGGGCGTCACCGAGCGCGTCATGGGGCTGAGAATCGCCAGATTTGGCATTCATCCGAAAGACCTCTGAAGGAGATGTTATGCGAAATGACCTTGCCTATGGAACCCTCATGGGCCACGACATTCTTCAAGCCGTGGCCATCCAGCTGAAGCTTATATCATCCGGCCCGGTTATATAGCTGTGCTGACCCGTTCCGACGGGGACGTCGATCCTTTTCTGCAAAACGGCAAAGCCATCTTTGAGAGGGGCTTGGGTATTTCGGTAAAAAACAATAAGAACAAGGGGGATACAATGGATCTTCAATTTGCTGAGGAAATGCTGAATATCTTGAATGAGGTTTGGGCGGATGCATCCTGCAAATCGCTGGTTCTCACCGCCGGTGACGCTAATTTTTTTTTCAAAGGGCGTCTATGTGGGCTGGCTTAACGAGCGGCTCCGGAAAAACGATACGGCGGCTGCGAAAAGAAGGCAGGAGGTCTTTAAGAAAATCCTCCTGATGCCCCTTCCGGTCGCTATTCACCGGGTCTGAGCGGGTCCGACTTTCTTCGCCTTTTTATAAATTCCCGGATCAATCTTCGTGTTATACCCGCAGCCGTGTCCCTCTCGCAGATCGAACACGCGACAGGCCTTGCCGCCGGACCCTTTCACGTCAAGATCCACCTGTTCCGGGCCAACCGCAAAAGACAGCACGCATTTATTTTCCTGATACGTATAGCGCGCATCGGGGCCCCGAGTTGCCTTACCCTCCAGAACGCATTCATGATTCTCGTCAGCCAGCATTGTGAGCATAAAGCTCATTTCCTTGTTGTCCCGATTGAACACCACCAGATGATTATTGGCGCTGATATCCTTATCATATTGATTAGATATTTTGTGGGAATGCAGATACAGCGTTTTCACGTTCGTATCCGTTGGGGGTGCGGTCCCGTCCGAAGCATAAAGCAAACCCGCCGTGCCAAGGGATATAAGAATCGCGATCAGAAATCTGGGCATACGTTACTCCTTAAAACTATTCAGGTGGATGGATTGGATCCGGCTTGCCTACTTCATGTACGAACAACAATAGTCCGTAAGGTTTTTAACCTTTAACTTAAATTTTGACTGTGCCGGCACGACGAACGATTCTCCCGCGCTGATCGTAATCCATTCTGCACGACCGGGCAACAAAACATCGAGGCTGCCGGCGAGAATCTCCATGATTTCTTTCTCCGCCGTGCCGAATTCATAGTCGCCGGGTGCCATGATGCCCAGTGTTTTTCTGGACCCGTCCGGGAAAATGATGGCGCGGCTGGTGACCTTGCCGTCAAAATAGACATTCGCTTTTTTGGTGATCGTGACATTCGTAAATTCCGACATAGTGTTATCCTTTCAAGGCATTTAGGATTTCAAGTCCGATACAAGGACTTAATGGCGAAGTCAATGAAAATATCGCCAAATAATGAAGCGCGAAATACGTGCTGAAAAAAGAAAGAGGACCGCCTTTATGAACCGACTGCGGGCAGGCGGATGAATACCGCAAGCTTGCCAAGGTGATTGATCAAACCCGGAGGTTCGTCGTTCCCACGCCGATCGAAACGGAAGAATTGGACGTCTTGATCATCCTCGCAATTTCAACGCCAACCGGTGTGTGCCCTATCATTTCCAGCGGCTGAAATGAATGATGTCAGGTTTCCTCCCGGAGCAGGTTTTGCCAGGTGGGCCTTTCCAAAAAAGAGCCGGGAACGTTTTGTTCCATTTCTTCGTACAGGTCAAAGGGGGCAGTAAAGGTCATGTAGTGCGGCCCGCCGAGCTGTTTTTTCGCATACACCCGGGCGGACAGATCCGTCAGCCCGACCACGGCCCGCGGCCTTGCCGCTGCGGCCTCCCGGTAGGGATAGATGCCGATGGTCTGGCAGCCGGCCGCATAGGGAATAATCACGTTTTCATTATCGCCCCGGCCATAGTTGGCCAGCACCGTCAACGCGGAGAGCTGATCGGGATTGACAAAGAAGATGATCGCCCTGGGCTTTACTTTTCCGGTGTCAACGTCGGAGAGTGGCTTGAACACGACGTATGGGGTGGGAATGTCGATGATCGGCAGCGCGTTGATAAAGCGGCGGACACCATCGGGGTTTTGAATATAGCGCTCACCATGCAAAAAATCATCGAAGCTTTCCTTGGTCATAAACGGCTGAATTTGCGAGGCCAGTTCCTGTCCGCCCGGACGCGTCGCGTTTCCGGATGACAAAAAGTGGCAAAAGCCCTCTTCGCCGCCGGGAAAATTCTGATACTGATTGCCGAAACCCAGTCCGACGCCGCCGCCCACACAGCCAAACGTCTGAGCATCCGCCACCGCCGGTTTCCCCTTGGCCGCGGAAATGGCCAGCCACATGACGCAGCCCCACTTGCCGGGGGCAAACTGCATGGCGCCCGCGGGTTTTTCCTCGGACCACAAAAGCGCGACGGGTTGATGGGCAAGGTGAATGGCTTTGGCTATGGCACTTTCCATGATGAACCTCCCGAAAAGAAATTTACGGCATCATACGTTTTGCGCGCCGAAAAATAAAGTGACTTTTAGGGTTGTGCAGCAAGCCCGGACAAACGATGGTGACTGGGCGCTGAAACAAAACACACGGCCTCCCTGCGCAGACAATGCCTCATCAACTCATTGACAAATTCCGTCTCCTGTTATTGAGTGGCTGCATGCATGTGAAGGGGTTGAAAATATTATCCGACAAATTTCCATCCGTGACGCTCTATCCCTTTGGGCTGCCTGTTTTTCAAAGCACGCCACGCCTGGATTTCGACAAGCCGGTGACGCTGTTTGCCGGCGAAAACGGTTCCGGAAAATCCACGCTGCTTTACGCCATGGCGCAAGCCTGCGGTATCCACATCTGGCAGGAGTCGGGCCGGACGCGCTTTACGAATAATCCTTACGAAGACCGGCTTGGCCAATATATTTCTGTCGAATGGACAAACGGCAGGGTTCCGGGGTCCTTTTTCGGCTCTGAGAGTTTTCAGCACTTTCGCCTGATTCTGGATGAGTGGTCCGCCGCCGATCCCGGCCAGCTTAATTATTTCGGCGGGAAATCCCTGATGACGCAGTCTCACGGCGAGTCGCTCATGTCGTTTTTTACCTCCCGCTATGCGATCCGGGGTCTCCACCTGCTCGATGAGCCGGAAACGGCGCTCTCCCCCGGAAATCAGATTCGGCTTCTGGAGTTGCTGACGAAAGCATCGAAGGCCGGAGGCGCGCAGTTTATCGTTGCCACGCATTCACCGATTCTTCTGGCCTGCCCAGACGCATTGATCTATAATTTCAGCGCCTCGCCGGTCAAACCTGTGGCTTACAAAGACACGGAGCATTACCGGATCTACAAAAATTTTTTAGACAGCCAATAAAACCGTTTCCGGAGGGATGAAGAATGGAAAAGATGACCATCGGGATCAGTTCCTGTCTGCTGGGGAATCCTGTCCGCTACGACGGCGGGCACAAGCTGGACCGCTTTTTGCGCGACACGCTCGGACGCTATGTGACGTATGTTCCCGTTTGTCCGGAAGCGGAATGCGGCCTGGGCATTCCGCGCGAGGCGATGCGCCTGGAGGGAAATCCGGACACCCCGCGGCTCATGACCCATAAGACGCGCATTGATCTGACCGAAACGATGCTTTCCTGGGCTAAAAAACGCGTCAAGGAACTGGAGGCGGAGAATCTGTGCGGCTTTATTTTCAAGAGCGACTCGCCGTCTTCCGGCATGGAACGCGTTAAAGTTTACAACGACCAGGGCATGCCCGTAAAAACCGGCGTGGGCCTTTTTGCGCAGAGCTTTATGGAGCACTTTGCGCTCCTGCCCGTGGAAGACGAAGGGCGTCTGCATGATCCGGGGCTTCGTGAAAATTTTATTGAGCGGATTTTTACCCTCAAACGCTGGCGTGAAGCGCTGGCGTCCGGCAAGCTGCGAAGCGCCGTGGTGAATTTCCACACGCGCCACAAGCTGCTTTTGATGGCGCACAGCCCCAAGCACTACACGCTGATGGGCAAACTGGTCGCCGGACAAAAAGATTTATCCGCAGGTGATCTGCGTGCCGACTATGAAAAACTTCTGCTCACGGCGCTCGCGCTTAAAACCACGCCCGCCAAGCATGTCAATGTGCTTGAGCACATGATGGGCTATTTCAAAAAGGACTTATCCGCCGCCGAAAAGCAGGAACTGCTGGAGGTCATCGGGCAGTATCAGGCGGGCTTTGTGCCGCTGGTTGTACCGGTCACGCTACTGAACCATTACGTGCGAAAATACGATCAGCCGTATCTGAAAGAACAGGTCTATCTGAGCCCGCATCCGCTGGAGCTGAAGCT
>CAZSQS010000102.1:0-8070 GCA_964608995.1 uncultured Smithella sp.
AATTATCTGTTTTTTTCCCGCCTAAAGCAAAATTGCCTAGCTCAACAATGAGAAGGGCCTTCTCTGTATCTGTTAAATTCTGTTCGATTTGCGATTGCAGCAGCACAGTCGTATTGCCCGTAGCAACACTGGCCGAAACAGCGCCAAAAGATTGTTTGGCAGCCTTAGCGATTGCAGGCATCTGTAAGAACGGCTTCTCACCATATAGCCAAAAACAATCTTTTTTCTCTTCCAAATAAGCCAATGCTTTTAAGGCCATCCCCTTTGCGCTCAACCGTTTCCAGTCCTCGTCATCCGCCGGGGTGTAAGCGGCCTGGGCAATCGCGAGCAACAACTTTGTAAGAGCAATTTTCTGGATCGGATTGCCGCCCAGGGCTGTGAAGTGCGATTGCGAAAAAATATCCGCAAGACTTGCCAAACCGTGGTTAGCGATGGGTATCCATTTCTCATCCACCAGATTAAATCGATTTGAAACCTTTTCTGCCATAGTCATTCTCCTTGAGTCTCACCATAAGTCGTTCGGTGTATCGTCATTCTTTGTTTTTCGGGCGCCGTACCCATATGTCAACGTGTATGTTAGCGCATAGCCCTGTAATGCATTCCCTTGGTCAATCCCGCAAAGGGTTCCGTCCTCTTTTACTATCGCCACGCGAAAGGGGCTTTCATCTCTGTCTTCCAAATAAACAAAATCTTTAAGCCATTGAATCTGATGCGGTGAAGTACTCGGTGCAAGATGCACAGGCACAAGCACGATATTTTGCTGTAGCTCTGCGGCAAGGTTGCGCCATTCTCTCCGGTCTTTACGTTTAATATTATGAGGCAGAAGTATTTTCTTGCCGTTCAACAAAATGAGCGTTGTTCCCGCTTCATCGGAAGATTTTTTTCGAATGAGCAATACTTCGCAGCTTTCTGTCTCACTGTAGCGCGTGGACGCCTTGCTTTCCGGAAGCGTTTTGCCACCGGTAGAAATCCCAATGCGTGCTAGTCCTGCAAGTTTCATCCGATTGGCTTCGACATCGGCCTTGCATTTATTGAGAATGCCCAATTCCTCTTGCTCCGCATAGGTTGTTTCCAACATGGGCCGAATATCTTGCGGCAAAGCGACTTGTTGCTTTTGTTGCCAAACAGCAAGGCTACGATACAGGACGTAGGGCAAGTAAACCTTGCCGATCTTGCCCCATACACCTGCTGTGTTTCGGCTATCTTCCAGAGGCGGGGCCAATATCCACACTTCGCGTTTTGCTGGTTCGGGGCGCAATTTGTCAGCTTCGCGATGTCGCCACAGGCGACCGATGCGTTGAAAGAGCATATCGGTCGGGCTAATGCGCGTAATCAGGAAATCTGCATCAATGTCCAGCGATTGTTCCAGTACCTGTGTTCCGACCAGTATTCGGCCACATTCGCTACGTTGAGCATGCCCCTCTTTGCCAAAGGCGTTGACCCATTTTTCTTCATTGCATTGACGGTCGGTGCGAAGAAAACGGGAATGCAGCAGTCCACATTCGATTTTTACGCCACACGCTTGAGCTCGCGCCGCGATTATCTTAAAGCGGTCTTGTGCTTCTGTGACGATGTTTTCGATCCACAATACCTGTTCACCGCGTTCGGCGCGAAGTATCGCTTCTTCAAGAGCTTCCTTGTCATCGTTTTTTACAGAGACAGATACGGTGGCAGAATCTGTTTGAGGCACAGGGAAATATAAAGCGGCGCTCCCCTTCTGTGAACAAGATACCAAGGGATAGGATACCTCGTTGCTCTTTTGCCCGAGCAAGTCTGCACGTCTTTCTGCTGTAAGGGTGGCGCTCAGGATGATCACTGTACATTGGAGTTCCTGCAATGTCTGGACTAATTTGTCCATAATGGTGCCTGTGTAGCTGTCGTAACTATGGACTTCGTCAAGTATCACGATTTTGCCGGCCAGGCCAAAGGTGCGCACAAATCCATGCTTGACATTCATCACGCCCATCAAAGCCTGATCAATCGTGCCCACGGCAAAAGGCGCAAGAAGGCCTCGCTTGCTGCTGTTGAACCATCCCTTGCCCGGCATGCCCTCTTCGCCAAGTTCCGTATCCCGCAGCCAAGCGGAACTATGGAGAAGCAAAGATCGAAATTTACAATCATCGGCAAGCACATTTGCAAGAAAGGTATTCATTCTGTCGTATATTTTGTCTGAGGTTAGCTGCGTGGGGAGTGCAAAATAAATACCTGTGGCAGCGCCTTGCGACAGGGCTTTATAGGCTGCAAACAAGGCTGCCTCAGTTTTACCCATGCCCATTGGGGCTTCAAGGATATAGACGCCTTGCCCATCAGCAGCCTGAATAAGTTTCGTTTGAGCCTCATGCGGTTGAAAGGAAAAAATATCTTCAAAACTTAAATCTGGACGAACTTTGAATCCAACAAATCCAGCCCGGTCCACTGCATCACTGATCAGGTATTGCCATGGCTTAGTATCAGGCTGACCATCTGGAAGCACACCGTCAAAAAGTGAACCTGAACCAATCCAGTCTGCTACACAGGTAAGTCCGGAGAGCGCATTTGCCTGATTATCATCGCGGACAGCAGGCCAGTCGCAGCCAAAGCAAGTCTTGAGATCAGCAAGCAGTTTCATCCGGTTTTGTTGCCATACCTGTCCGCCATAAACATTATCGTTCGGGCATCCCTCGCCGTTTGGTGACACGCCATGATGCTTTCCAAGAATTTGAGAGATGAGTTTGGGCGCGCTGTCCTTCAGGCATGCCTGACTGATAGTGGCATGGCCGCCAAGTGTAGTGTCCAGATCTGCCTTGCCAATACCCAATCGCGTGCATGCTGCAGAATGAATCTTTTCCTGAAAATGAGGGCTGACTTTGCCAAGGTCATGAGCTGCGGCAACAAGTTCACTACCCTTTGGAAATAGTGAATCACGCAACCATTGGGGTTGCCGACGAATAAGCTCCCGTGCCACATGTCCTACGATCTGGCAATGCGCTGCAACAGAAACACCTTTGATGACGGTACCGTCGGAAAGCTTAACCGTTTTTGCCAAGCACTCATCGAGAGGCAGTACTCTTTGCGGCGCCGAGGAAATATTTTGCGGTTTAATCAATTCGTTTCTCTTATTATGGGTAACAATTTGTTATGATCAGCGTCCGAAAAAACGGATACTCTTTTAAACTACAAATGTTTTCTCCGCCATCGCCCTCCAGAGAGCTGCTACCATGCGGGCGTCGTCCAATGCGCGGTGATTTCTTGCCTCAGCGGGTTGTTTGCCAACAAGATGCTCGTAAACCGTGCTCAATTTGTAATTCGGCAGGCGCGGGTAACGCCTGCGGGTCAATTCGAGGGTGCAAATACTTTGGTTGGTGATGCTTTGATTCAGTCTTTTAAATTCCGACCGCAAAAACCCTATATCAAACTTGGCATTATGTGCAACCAGTATGCTATCGGATATGAAATCTTTTACTTTGGGATAGATTTCCTCCGGTGTCGGATGACCGGTAAGCATATCATTTGTAATGTCGTGGATTTTGGAAACATGCTGGGAAATCGGGTAACTGACTTGAACAAGACTCTGAAATTCTTTAACTAAATGTCCGCGTTCCATGGCAATTGCCCCGATTTCAATAATTCTATGTCCTTCGGCCGGATCAAGACCGGTCGTTTCGACATCTATAAAAACAAGCCTGTTGTGCTGTCGCAAATCGATCATTTTAACTTCAGTTTAGATCAGTATTAAATGGTGACGCTATGAATCATATTACTTCTGTACAGATTTGCTCTTCCATTATCATGCGAATCTAAGCCGACTCATTTGCGATTTCTTTTGATCATCGAGCACCTTCGCGTAAATCTGAGTGGTCGATATTGCAGCATGACCCAAAATCGCCTGAACGGTTGGCAAATCAACGCCCGATTTCATAAGATATGTTGCGCAGGTATGCCGCAGATCATGCAGCCTGGCCGTGATTCCGCACGTTCGAGCAACTGTTTCAAAACGGTGGGAAATTGTATCCACATGAAGATCCTTAAACACTGGTCCGATGTCTTTTTTGACCGGCAAAAGGATTTTTTCGACTTGGGCAAGTAGCGGCACAGTCCGCGTCTTATTTCCTTTACCCCTCAGCTGTATTTTACCGGATTGCCAATCAATATCTTGCCACTTTAGGTTAGCGAGCTCCCGGCGCCTCGCACCGGTGTAACAATGGACGAAAAAGCGCCGGCCCAAATCTTTGTCATATTTGAACGACGCCCGTAAAAGCTTCTTGATTTCATGAGGTGAAAGCACTCGTGGCTTTTCTTCCTGCTTGCGATACATTTTTATGATGGGCAATTTGTCCAGGTATTCCTCTTCGTGCGCCCAACGCAATGCGGATTTTATATGTCGGAGATAGCCATTCACGGTGATCGGAGCTGTGCCCCGTGCCAGGCATGCACGCTTAAAATCCTCCACCTTGGCACGCGTAATAGCGCGCAGCTGAACGTCGCCTATTACGTCGCCCAAAAGCTTCAGCGACAACTCATCTTTTTTTATGGTCCATTTTGAAATATACGCTGGACGCGAATTGATGTATTTGCGCAAAAAATCGCTGAGAGTAATTTTTACACAGTCTTCAAGGTGAAGAAGGCGCCCACGAAGAACTTCTTTTTCTATTTCACGAAAGAGAGCCTGGGCCTCTGAAGCATCCTGGGTTTTGAGGCTTTGGGACTTGCCTCTACGTAACTGGACGTGAAACCAGTTTCCTCGTTTAATAAGTCTCATGCTCATTTTAGCACCCCTGCTCTCATAAGAATATTCTTGGCTTTATCGCGAATCATAACATGGTCATGGTTGAACTGTCCTTCCCGGTACGCATCCAATGAAAGCCGGTCAAAAATCCAATCGTGCCTTTTGGAGTCGGGATCTTTGAATCCTTTAACCGGGCTTTGGGGATTTTCAGCCAATTCGACTAAGCGCTTGAGACCTATCTTTGAATAAGTCGCCGCGTCATTTATGCTTAACCATCTTGCCTGAATTGATTCCATAGTCCTCCTCTCTATGTATGACGAGTTATGATCTTATACTGAAATCTATCATATCAAAGCGCTTAGAAACAGTCAACTAATATATGCGCCGCGTTGATAATACTTGACAAAAACAAAGCGATTAGGTAGAATGAGCTTAATAAAAAAGCTGAGGAGGAAAGGCATGGCATCTCGCAGAAAAAAGAATGAGTCGAATAAATCTGATTGGATGAAGATTCCTGATAATCATATTCGGCACATATGGAAAAAGGCGGATAGCGATGATTGTGAGGAAGGACCTTCCGTTGTTGCTGTCTCCCCCGCATGGTATGAAGAGAACGGTACGCCGATCTGCTGTTGCGGCGAGGACATGGTGTATGGCTACACGGAGATTGTTGCCCCTGAAAGAGGAGGACAAAAAAATGGGTAATAAATGCTTTGAGGCTATTTTTCATGTCGCGAAGGATGACGGCGACCAGAGTTACGAGCATGATTACGAGTTTCTGATTCACGCCAAAAACGAGGCGGAAGCACGGGAGCTGGCGCTTGGACAGGCCAAGACGTGGTATGACGTTGATAATGAAGAGCCAGATGATCCGGGTATGGTTGTCACGTCACCGACTTCCGTTCATTTCGAGTTTGGCGCGAATGTGTCCTTTTCCGATATTCAGGAAACGACGGAGCAGGAGTTTGTCGCCAAGTTCATGCGGCAACGAACAATCGGCGAGATTAAAATGGGCAAGGGACTTGGTAAGACTTCAAAGCGATATGCTACTATATGCCCAACGAAACGATGAAAGGGAGGGCGTGAAAATGGCAGCAAAAATAAATCCACAATGGATCTCTAAAATTGAATCAAGGACACTTCAGGGATACAAGTTGGACGAAACAATCACTTACGCGCCCGCCGCAAAATGGCTAGTAGCATATTGTTCCAAGAGGGATATCCCGATCAGGATTATTAAACTTGGCTTGGGCGTAGTGAGAATAGTTGGAATGGAGCACGATGATAGTATCTGCCCTGTTTGTCGCGGGACAGGCGTACAGAGAAAGAAGGAGCTGGCCAAAAACGTCGCTTGATATAGTTGTCTTATAAGCACCCAAAGAAACGATGGAGGGAAATTGTGGCAAAAGCAAAAGTTACACATAGCGAAGACGCTGTCCAAATTACTTTCAACGGAAACAAGAAGAATCCAGAGCCGGCGACAGCAGTTATTAAATTCCCCGGAGGCCATATTGAGGTCTCGCGGTGTAGTGACGGGTCATACTGGGCGCATCTGGCGGTTGTATCTGGGGCGAATATTGTCGGCGGGAGAATCGACAGAGAAGGTATTGAGTATGCGGTGGAGCGAATGGACGCCGCCGACAAAATAAATCACATAGCGCTACGTGTGGCAAACACAGTCCCCCACTTTGATCTTGATGGATGCAATGTATCTTGATGACTTCCAGTAAATCGCCAAACAATTTCCCAGGGGGAGAGAGCCGATCGTCCTCCGGTCCTCTCCCCCGTCCTCCCTTCACTGGGATAACAAAATGACTGAGGCGTCCGAGTTTTTGGAATGAGTGAAGCGAATCAAAAATACCGGGCATTGTCTTGCTCCCCTTGCCCCTTCTGCGGGAAGAATGATCTTGGCATTGGGCGGGGCGCAAAAGAGGAGCCGGAAGGCTGGCCGACATACGTGTATTGCGGGACGTGCGGGGCGCAAGGGCCGAGTATGTACACCCGCGACAAGGGGATCTGGACGTGTACTGCGCTGGCGTGCGAGCGGACCGGATGGAATCAGAGGGCAATCCTCCAAATCCAAAAGGCGTAGAGGTATTGATGTCAAGACGGAAAACAGTCAAACGAATTGCCGGCGATGCGGGAAAAGACGTACAGTGGCCGGTGTTTGGCGGCGAAGTTACGATCGACGGCGATGTTGCTCTGTACCCGTTGATGCCCTTTCCAATTAACCCGGATCTTGTGGCGACAATCATTTATGACTTAATTCGCGCCGGTGTGGATATTCAACGGGTAGAAGAATATCGGGATAGTATGTTTAAAAAGAAAGTACCCATTAAAAGAATTACCGACATAGTTAAATCAAAGGGGCGTTATGTGTATACCCGTTTTGAAGATGGAAAGGGGTGGATCGGACTCAGTTATGTTCCCTGTGATACGCCACTCAAAGAGATGTCTCAGTTAGAGGCCAATCAGCAGGAAATTGATATGATCAATCAGTGGCGAAACACCACGGTTACTGAGGCGTGGTTTTGAGATTTATAGGAGATATTCAATGGCACAGGGAAAAAGAGTTAATGGGATGGTGAAGGGCGCAATGGGGGATATATTCAATTCAATCGCCCGCCCTTTATCACTGGAGCAAATAAAAGGGATGAGAATGGACAAGGCAAGATTTCTTCGAGAGGTTCGGGTCAAGGTATTTGCGGGAAATAAAGAGAATCTTTCAACCACTGTCTGGCCATACAGAGATAAATCATTACAGCAGCTCAGGAATTTATATGACCGGCTGCATAGACCAGATAGGAATGCGTGTCCTGTCGAGGTGGTTGACGATGACGGCGAGGTTCCAGGTACCTTATGTGCCTTTTTCTGCACTGAGTCTCACCTGCGTTTTACCGTCGCGGACGGGAGAATAACCGTCCAGGGAATCTACCGCGACCATAGCGATACTGTTTCAGGCCGGCAAATGCTGGCTTGGTTGAGGAGACAGTATGGCGGCGTAAAAATCAATGTCAACGAGGTGGCTCCCGATGCTGTGGGATTTTGGGTCCGGATGGAACAGGAAGGATGGATAGATGACTGGAAAATGGATAGCATACAAGGGTAGCGCAATCAGCTAAGTAATACTTAAATAACCAACCAAAAGGAGAATATTATGAAAACCATTGTTTTACATTCTAGCCCCGCTGAAGTAGCCCTGGCTGGCGCAATGGGCTGCATAGCGCAGGAATCATCAGCGGAGATCATTGAAACACAGGACCTCGATAGGAAAATGGGTCTGGTATTCTCCGAGAGCTTCGGCAGGGGGCACGGTAGTGTCGGCGATCAGACGAATTTTACCTTCAGCATGGCCGGCGTCTCCC
>CAZSQS010000103.1:0-7970 GCA_964608995.1 uncultured Smithella sp.
GGTAGATGTGCCTGAATGCCGGTCCAAAGGCTCTTGTCAGGCATCTTTACGGGATAAAATCATAAAAAGATGATGCGCGTAATACAGCGCAGATCCGTTTAAATCATCCATCTCCTATATCTTGTGGTCCAAATCTTCTTGACATACAAGAGACGGCCTAATAAACTTCACGACACAAAAAGGAAGTTCTTATCAACCGACACAAAAAGGAAGTTCTTATCAACCCGTCGGCGTAAAGGTCGGCCCGCTCGTCGAGCGACTGCACACACAGGCCGGGACGCCGTAAGACATTACAGGCAAAACGCGCCGCGACGGTGCAAAGCCAGGTGGCAAGCGAACAGCCATTTTCCCCCTGATATGGCTGTCTTTTGTCAAGGGGAGAATACTTTCCCCGCCGCTTTTTTTCAAAGCGTGGTTGCTTTGTATATGCAAGGCATAAGCGGAGACATAATCTTTGTTGCGACGGTTGATCACTCTGATATCCGCGTATTTAAAACGCCTGACTTGGTTACGTCGCGGAGCTGCCTGTCTCTTTAAACGGGAGTTCGGATTTAACCTTATCCCTAAGGGGGACCGAGGATTCTCCTAACCTGATTATGCCTCCACCTATGCCTTGCTTTTTTGTTTCAACCCTAAGAGTTACCCACAGCCTTGCCTGCGGCCTTGCTATAGAGCATGGCAGGCGAGGCTGTGGGTAACTCGCCGCCAACCGATATCTTGCTTTCCCCCCCTACCTTCACGTTGCGGGCTGTAAGGGCATCTCTTTGGCGATCGCCCATATAAAACCGCATAACTCCCTGGCAATGGCCGTAATCACGGTGTTTCTGTTCTTGCCCCGCTTGATCAAATCTCTGAACCTTTTACACAATCGCAGTTGAGCCCCCCAAGCAAGATCACGAATCGTTTTGGGCAATGACTCCTGTCTTCCAACCAAACGGCGACTGATGCGCGCCGGATGCGCATACGCCTGGGCTGCTTCTATCAAGGAACGCCGAACATGACCATTGCCCGCTTTTGTAATCCGTCCTCGCTTGATCTTATCCCCACTGGAATGCTCGGAGGGATTTAACCCAAGATAAGCCATCAGCTCCCGTGGATTCGCAAAACGATTCATGTCCCCTATCTCCGCAATGGTGGTCGCCGCAACAATCAACGATATCCCCCGCATCGCCTGCAAGGCTTTTACCACCGGCACCATCCGCCAATCACTCACAAGTCGCCTAATCTGCTCGGTCAGGCGGTCAACACGCTCACCGGCGGCACGTTCAGCGTCAATGTACTCTTGAAACGTGATTTGTTGACCGGGATGTTCCATCTTCAACTCCGCAAACCATCGCCTGTGAACCGCCGTCCAATGACTCCGTCCCCCATAACGAAATCCGTGACGCAATAAAAATGCCCCTAACTCTTGTCGAACGACTCTTTGCGCCTTCACTGCATCTTCTCGACCCCGCGTTAAATCACGCATGGCTTCATCGTCTTCACGCGGCACATAGATCGCTGTCAAATCCCCTGACCGATGTAGACGCGCCAAACTCTCCGCGTCACGACGATCGTTCTTCACTCGATCGCCTGATCGCTTTGGTATTAACGAAGGCGCAACCACCGTACACGAATATCCCGCCTTCACCAAATGTCGGTATATCTCATAGCCGCATGGACCCGCTTCATAAACAAAATGCAATTCTCCACCATCCTTGCTCAATTTCTTCACCGCTTTGTCTAATGAAGCTGATTCCCCATTAATGCTCCCATAATATCGAACTTCGCTGTTCCTTCCTTCTTCCGCAATCGCGATGCTGATCGATTCTTTATGGACATCCAACCCAACATATGTGTTATACTTCTTCATGCCTGCCTCCTTTGTTTTGGCTCTGTAGTGTTTGAATTTCCTTTCCAACACTATAACCCACGCTTCAAAGGAGCAGGTACTATTTTTCATCCCCCGACAGCCATTATGTCTTAAATGTTCGGAGCTTGGCCGCGCTTTTATCTAACAGATCCGCGAAGACCTCCTGGGTCAGATCCTCCGGCGCCAACGGCGCGTGACGGCCGTTGGCCTGGCGTTTGAAAACCGCCGTAACCACAGATTTTAAATGACTTTGGTATCGCGTCACCAGTAACTCGCGATACCCAGGCACATCATCGGCACATCTTTGGGCAAAAACCTCATCTGAACAATCGATCATGATCCTCGTTTCCGCATGCGTTCCGTTTGAAGAATACTGAGTCAACGCCATTTTTTTAAATGGATTGACAAAAAATGTCAACCAGCTTCGGATGGGAAAAAAACTATTTCGGCAGAAATGGCCAAATCATTGAGTTTATGCAAAATGTAAAAACCATTGACAGTTTGCATAATGCTTGCTAAATTTCCGTCATGATTAGAAGAATTGCTGAAGAAACTTTAAAAAGAATGCTTGTCGGCTTTCCGGTCGTGACGATCACCGGCCCTCGTCAATCCGGTAAAACCACCCTTGCAAAGGCTGTTTTTTCCAACAGGCCATATGTTTCACTGGAAGAGCCGGATATCCGTCAGGCGGCAATGGATGATCCAAGGTCTTTTCTTAACCGCTTTCCCGCTGGTGCTGTGCTGGATGAAGTTCAACGCTGCCCCGATATATTATCTTATCTCCAGACGCGCGTGGATGCAGACCGTCGGATGGGGCAATTTATTCTGACCGGCTCGCAGCAGTTCGGGCTTCTATCCGGCATTTCACAATCGCTTGCCGGCCGCAGCGCCTTTGTTGAACTGCTACCATTTTCCGTTTCAGAAATCGCCAGCGCGGGCAAGTTACCTGAGGATATTGACACCATGCTCCTGAGTGGCTGCTATCCGCCCATTTACGATCGAAACCTCGATCCGGCCATATGGCTTAGCGCGTATGTTACCGCGTACGTCGAACGGGATGTCCGCCAGATCCTCAACGTTCAGGATTTGGAAACGTTTCAGCGTTTTGTCAGGCTTTGCGCAGGACGCACCGGTCAGTTGCTCAATTTGTCGTCTCTGGCGACGGAATGCGGCATCACGCACAATACGGCCAAAGCCTGGATATCCGTCCTGACGGCAAGCTATGTCGTTTTTCTGCTTCGCCCACATTCTGCAAATTTCAACAAGCGATTGGTTAAAATGCCGAAACTATACTTTTACGACGCAGGCCTGGCCGCCTGGCTTCTGGGCATTCGCACGGCCGAGCAGATAACAACGCACCCGCTGCGAGGTCATCTGTTTGAAACATTTATCGTCTCTGAACTGGCCAAAACCATGCTCAATCGCGGCGAAAAACCGTCCTTATTTTTCTGGCGCGACAGCAACGGAAACGAAGTCGATGTCATTTTTGAACAGGGATCAACCCTGATCCCTATCGAAATCAAATCCGGCCGGACACTCACGCACGAATCCTTTGCGGGTCTTGAAAAATGGCTTGCGCTGGCTGGCCCGAAGGCCGCCTCCCCGGTTCTGATCTACGCAGGCGACGATTCCTACCCGCGCAAGAACATCTCAGTGGTTGGCTGGAAGCACACCGGAAAGCCTCCTGCATATTTCTAAGCTACATCCCCGATACCTCTTTTTGAGGCTAATCCATCCCCCACCATTATAAACTCCACGCGCCGCCCCGTTCGGATCATTCGCGCCAAATAATTGATTTAATATCGGATTATAAATTATTTTAAAATTGACCAACTTTTTTTGTAAGAAATCCCGGTTTTCGGTGTCTATATCAGTGAAGGCATTTTCTTATAAAATATTCACCAAGGAGTCGGAAGCAATGAACAAAACGAAGTGGCAGATCATTCAACGAAGCGAAGCCATCATGATGGCGGCGGCCCTGATCATTCTCGCGCTGATCTTTCTGGTTTCCTGCGGCGGAGGCGGCGGGGAAAGCGGAGGGGACAGCGGCAGCGGGGGCGGTCCAACACCACCAGCGCCACAGACCAATCTGAATCAGGCCGTTTTGGGGCCGCTGGCCGGTGCGGAAATTCAAGCGTACCGTTTGACCAATTTATCCACACCGGTCGAAGGACCGAAAACGGCCAATGAAAGCCGAACGGATTTAAGCAAGGCCGGTACGTTTACACTCAATTTATCAGGAATCCCCGATGATGAATGGATTCTGGTTACGGCAACCGGCGGGTGGGACATCGATGCAAATGATGACGGCGTCGTGGATTTAACCGCTGTCCAGAACAAGGGAACGATTCACGCGTTAGGCAAAGCCAGGGATTGGCGCGCGGGAGCAAAAATTAACGTTCTTACGGAATTGGCCTGGCGTGAAGTTGAAAACGATATCCGAAATGGCGACAGGTCGGATATCGAATCCAAGCTTCGCTGGATTGCCAGCGGTCTTTTATCCAGCGGTCTTTCTGTAAGCGGTGAATTGGATTATCGCGATATGCTGGCCTACGTCCCCTCATATCTTGCGCATCAGCAGGCACTTATCAGCGAACCGCTGGTTTTAGCGGCCGTAGCATCTGCTATTCATGAAGGGGACGTGGATGCCGTCAGAACGCTTTCCAACCTCTATTTCGGCGATAGCCTCAAACCGCCGCAGGATATGACCCTTAAGGACGTAACCCCTGTTCTCGACATTCCGGTCAATCGTCAAAGCATCGTATCATCGGATGTCACAGTTCGCTCGTTTGCGTCGGACGAAGCAAAAATTATCGAAGGTGAGCGCGGCACAGTTCTGATGGCGCAAGACGCGGATGGCAAAACCGTCCTGCTCGGTTATGCCATGCCGAACGTCGCACAAAACGTTTTATCCAATAGTGCGATGCGTAGCGCGCAACTGACCAATGAGCGTAATCCCGAAATATCCGTTCGCAGCACAGCGCATGCGCTTATCATGATGATGGCGGGAAGTGGGCTCGATGGCGAAGGCCAGACACAGATTTCCGGATACATTTTGGCGCATGCAGATTTCGAAGCCCTGGTGGCTGATATGACGGAAAGCTTTGAAGCGGACGCCCTTTTTCTTGAAAGCCTTGGACTTCACACATCAATCGTCGAGCGCCTGAAAACCATAGGACAGGCTGTGTTTGAACAATATTTGGAACAGTATCAGGAAGAACAGCAAGTGCAAGTTGCGAAGGTGCAGCGGCATTTGAATTCCGCTCAGACAAAGCTAGCAACCTCGTTTGGCAATACTTTCTGGTGGGGTAGTCCATGGAGAAGTGATCAGCCGTGGGACTGGTACGGTAACGCCAGTTTGGTGGATGTGTGGAACCCGCCTTTTCTTGCCGTTTCCACGAACAAACGGTCACTGGCTGCCATGGCCAACCCGTCAATGGTTAACTATTCCATGCAGTTATTTGACGCCAACGGATCAAGTCTTGCTGACCCAAAATGGCTTATGACACCCAGAAACAGCACAGCGATTCAGAAAACAATCAACTCCGGCGCGGCGCAGCGCATATTGAGCGCAGGTTCAAAGCTTCCAACGGGCACCGCTTATGTTGAATTTCACAAGTATCGTTTTAAGTTCAACAGTATTAATGATGGCGGCGCTCAGGTTTCCGCTCTTAATAACTTACACCTTCTCAGTTCAATTGTGTCGTTAGGTTCATCCGTCGCAGGCAAGCTGTGTCACAAAATTACGAAACAGGCTGAAACAGCAAAAAACATCGGCAGCTGTGCATTGCGTCTTGCCAATACACTTGATTACTATGTCGAAGACAGTGAACCGGGCAATGAGGCCAATTCGCTTCTGGCGTTTATAAAAAACAATGGAACATCTTTTACCGAAACGGCTATTACTGACTGCCTTATACCCATCGGCCAAGAATTAGCCGGTGAGCTCATTAAAGATCAAATTACTACTATTATAGGTGTTGCGGCGGCGGAAATGCTCGCGAAACTATCAAATCCTGTAGGCTGGGTTCTTATCGTAGCAAGCGCCGCCAATGAGTTCGCGCCTCTTGCCGTCTCTTATGTTGGTTGGGGCAACAATTTTGCAGCATACGATTTAACATGGTCCGGCAACCAGTTAATGTCGGTCAGCCCGGCCAACGGAAGGCCACAACAGGGTGGAACGACCGTTCGGATGCCGGTAGCATCCTTTGTCACGTCGGGTGAGAAGGGACTTAACGTAACATTTGACGCCAGCTCGAGCACCTTTGATCCATCCGCCAACCCCGGCTATGAGTGGGGCGTGGGCGACGGCAGTACGCCGAGTGGAATGATTTTCACACACACCTATGCAAACGCCGGTTTAAAAAATATCCGATTGACTGTTTATGACGGGCTTGGAAATTCTCATGAAATATTAACGACATTAGAGGTAGGCCGCGGAAACCCGCCAGTGATTAACTCACTGAATTGTTCGATCGATCCCGACAATCCACGGCGGGTGAATATGGTTGCCAACGTTTCAGACCCGGACAACGATCTTTCTGACTTGAATTGGTACCGTAGCCCATCTGATCCGGGTTCGTTTATGCTCACATCTCATTATGATCAATCCGCCTATGTCATCTATGATGATGACGGCATCAATGCCTTCTCGCCCGCGCTGATTGCCAAAGACACGCGGGGAAACCTGGCAGTGGCAACATGCAATGTGGTTGGAAGTGGTGGTGGCGGGGGCGGGAGTGATTATACTTCCGCCAATATCGGGACGTTAAAGTACGTCCCGCCCGGAAGGTTTCAGCGCGACGCCACGGCGGGAAACATCAGCGTGATTTCAACCGGTTTCCGGATGAGTCAACACGAGATCACGCGTGCGCAGTTTGAGACAGTCATGGGTGCTGATCCCAGCTGGACAAACTACTCGCCTGGGACCAATCATCCAGTGCAGATGGTCACTTGGTACCACACCATTGCGTTTTGCAACAAGCTGAGTCTTCTGGAGGGTTTGACACCAGTCTATACCGTAACGGGCGTGAACTTTTCGACACTGACGTTTGCGGACATTCCAACAAGTGGCAATGCAGACTGGAATGCCGTCACTGCCGACTGGTCCGCTAACGGTTATCGCCTGTCGACGGAGATGGAATGGATGTGGGCAGCCATGGGTGCCACCAGCGCTTTGGGTTATATCGCCCCAACGTATTTAACCGGCTATGCCAAGCCCTTTGCCGGGAGCAATGCCACAAACGCAGAAGGGAACAACGGCAGCAATGCCATCAGGGACTATGCTTGGTTCACAGAGGACGGGGCTGTTTCACCACCAACCCTCCCCGTGGGTGAAAAGCTGCCCAACGAGCGTGGCTTATATGATATGAGCGGCAATGTCTCTGAGTGGTGCTGGGACTGGATAGGCGGATATCCTGCTGGAGAACTTACAGATTATCGGGGCGCGGCTTCGGGAACGCGCCGCGTCGTACGCGGGGGCAGTTTGATGAATACCGATTCCGCCCCCCTGATGACGGTTGCCCATCGCGTCATCCAATCCCCGCATAGGCCGCTCTTTTATCTGGGGTTTCGGGTTGTGCGCCCCTGAGTTCTGCCGTAATAAGCAGGCCTCGAAGCGCCGAAGCCCTGAAGGCGTCAAGCCGCAAGGGCTTAAGCGCTTCGCAAGGTCTGCGTTCGCGGGGTTGCCGCCTCCGCTTCGCTCGCAGCGACGAGCATACATTCAAGGCGGTTGAAGCATGATTTTTCAATTCTTCAACCGCCTTTTTTGTTTTATGCTTTTAAAAGGGAGGCCCGGCATGCGCCGGGGTTTCCTGCGGCGGCCCTTCTCACATCGGGGGACAAACGTTCTTCAATAAATCAAAATCCTATGCCGCCCGCGTTTTGATATGCGCTTCAATATCCGCCCAGGTGGTGCGTTTGGCGACGCGCAGATCGTAATCCGTTTGCAGGTTCATCCAGGTTTCGGGATCGACGCCGAAATATTTGCCCAGACGCAGCGCCGTGTCGGCTGTGATGGCGCGTTTGCCGTTGACAACCTCACTGATGCGTCCCGGCGGCACGTTTATTACTCAGTGCTTCTGCCCCCATCTCCTGCGGGAATACATGATTCGCCAGT
>CAZSQS010000104.1:0-7878 GCA_964608995.1 uncultured Smithella sp.
GCCTCTCCGGTGAAGCGGTCTGGAGAGAAGCGGAAATTCTGTGCGACATCGCCGGTGGCGTTGTGGCCACTTTCCCCTTCGAAAAAGATTTCGCCAATCCGGAAACCGGTGAACTCTTAATGAGATACACCAAACGCAACCCGAAGATGCCCGCAGAAGACCAGGCGCAGCTCTGGCGCTACCTGGGCGAGTACCTGTGCTCGGGCATGGGCGGCGTCACCAACGTCGGCAACTATCACGGTGGCGGATCGCCCATCATGGAACAGATTGCCATTACCACGCAGTATGATATTGAATCCCGCAAAAAGGTCATCCGTCACATTGCCGGCATGAGCGGCGGCGACGGCGACGCGCTGGCGAAGAAAAGTCGTAAATAGCAGTGGAGGAAAGAGGCCTGAAATATTTCAGGCCTCTTTTATTTGAGTCAGCCCTATAAATAGAAAGGAAGATGAAGCCATGAGAACAAAGCAGGATTACATCAACGGCCTTTCCAAGATGAAAAGGAACATTTATTTTGACGGGCAATTGATCGACCGGAACGATGAATTGCAGATGGATTGTCTCAATACCATCGGAACCACCTATGACGAGGCGGCCAAGCCGGAAAATGAATATCTGTTGACGGCGACTTCCCATTTAACGGGGCAGAAGATCAACCGCTTCACACACATCCATCAGAACAAGGAAGACCTGCACAAAAAGCAGGATATGACCCGCATGCTCTGCCAGAAAGTCGGCGGCTGTATTCAGCGCTGCATGGGCATCGACGGCACGAACGCGATTTACAATGTTTCTTACGAAGCGGACAAACTCAACAACGGCGCCACGCAATATCACGAGAACTTCAAGAAGTGGCTGACCCGCTTTCAGACGGAAGATCTGATTGGCTGCTGCGCCCAGACAGACACCAAGGGCGACCGTATGCTGCGCCCCGCCGAACAGCCGAATCCCGGCTCCTATGTACGCATCAAAGAGCGAACCAAGGACGGTATTATTGTCGAAGGCTGCAAGGTCCATATTTCCGAAGCCTCCGTAGCGGACGAAGTACTGGTTCTGCCTACCCGGGCGCTGCGTAAGGAAGATAAAGACTACGCGGTGGCTTTCGCTGTTCCTGGAGACTGGGAGGGATTGAAGCAAGTCGTTACCGTTCACAACCTTCGTCCCCGCGAACATTACAAACGCGGTTTCGTTCCGGGCGCGACCGATTCGTACATGATCTTTGAAAACTGCTTCGTACCCTGGGAGCGCGTCTTTTTGGCCGGTGAACATCAGCATGGCGGCGTTCTGGCCCTGCTGTTTGCTTTGTTCCACCGTCATTCTTATTCCGGCTGCAAACCGGCCATCGGCGACGTCATCCTGGGATCGGCTGCTTTGGCCGCGGAAGTGAATAATATCCACAAAGCCGAACATGTGCGTGAGAAGCTGGCCGAAATCATCATGACGATTGAACTGGGTTATGCCGCGGGTTATACCGCTTCCGATCTTGGAAAACCGGAAGTTTATATGCCCGGCATGGGCTTTGTGCCTTACGGACCCGGCTCCTACATTCCGCATTCCATTTACTGCAATGTCGGTCGCTGTTTGTCCGGTGAAGCGGTCTGGCGTGAAGCGGAAATTCTGTGCGATATTTCCGGCGGTGTCACGGCGACCTTCCCGCATGAGAAGGACTTTGCCAATCCGGCCACCGGCGAAGCGCTTTTGAAATACACGAAGCGTAATCCCAAAATGTCCGCAGAAGATCAGGCGCAGTTCTGGCGATATCTGGGCGATGTGCTCTGCTCGGCCACTGGCGGCATTGCCAACGTGGGCAACTACCACGGCGGCGGTTCTCCGATCATGGAGCAGATTGCCATTACCACGCAGTATGACATTGAGTCCCGCAAGAAGCTGGTGAAATACATCGCCGGCATGAGCGGCGGCGACCGCGAGGCGCTGGCGCCCAAAGCGGCGAAGAAATAATCAACCCCTTTAAACGCCGGATGTCGGAGAATGGTTTACCTCCGGCATCCGGCGCCTCTTACAAAAATGGTTGCAAAAACCCTGCAAATCGTTTTGTCTGGTTAAAAAAATACGTAAGGAGAATATTTGCCATGTTTGATCTTTCAAAGTTTTCGTTGAAGGGGAAAGTCGCCATTGTCACCGGCGGAAGCCGCGGTATCGGTCAAGGGATCGCCTATGGTTTTGCCAAGGCTGGCGCAAAAGTCGCCATCACCAGCCGCAAGGCCGAAGACCTGGAAGCCACCGCCTGCCAGATGACGGACGTCGGCTGCGATGTGCTGGTCATTCCCGCCCATCTGGGCAAAATCGAGGAAATCCAGAGAGTGGTGGATACGGTGCTGCAGAAGTTTGGCCGGATCGACATTCTGGTCAATAACGCCGGCGCAAGCCCCGCCATAGCATCGGTTCTGGATTCGGACGAACGCCTGTGGGACACCATCATGAATCTCAACCTCAAAACTGTCTATTTCATGAGCCAGGCTGTGGCGAAGGTCATGAAAAAGCAGGGCGGCGGCAAAATTATCAACGTTGCCTCCATCGACGGCGTCAATCCCGAACCGGGCGTCAGCGTTTATTCCATCTCCAAAGCCGGTTGCCGCCACATCACGCGCGCGTTTGCCATGGAACTGGCCCGCGACAACATCCAGGTCAACACGATTCTGCCCGGACCGATCGAAACCAAAATGATGCAGTCCCACTGGTTCCATCTGACTCCGGAAGAAGCGGCCAAAGAGCGTGAAAAATTGTGCGCGCATTTGCCCACCTGCCGGATCGGCGAGCCGGATGAAATCGCCGGAGCCGCGATCTATCTGGCCTCTGATGCGTCGAGCTATACCACCGGCACGGAAATCGTTATCGACGGCGGCCTGCTTTTAGGCGGCGCACATCTGTAAAATGATCAACCGCTGTTGCCGGCGGTTTTTTCTTCCCTGACAACATGCGCCGCCACGGACTTCCGGTTCGGGCGGCGCATGTTGTCCATCTTCCATAAAGGAGACCGTTCGATGAAAACGCTCGAACATTTGTTATCCCCAATTCAAATCCGTTCCCTGAAAATTCCCAACCGCCTGGTGTTGCCGCCGATGGGCACCGGCTTGGGAAACGACGACTCCACCGTCAGCGACGCGAACCTGGCCTATATCAAGCGCCGGGCGCAAAGCGGCGTGGGGCTCTTCATTACCGAGATCACCTGCGTGCATCCGTCCGGTCTGGTCGCGTCTCACGCGCTGGGCGTCTGGGATGATAAATTTATTCCGGGTCTGACCAAATTGGCCCGGACCATCCATGCCGAAGGCGCCAAAGCCTGCATGCAGCTGCACCACTGCGGCCGAGAAAATTATCTGTTTCTCAAGCGGGGCAAGGCCATTGGGCCGTCGGCGGTTCCCAGCTTTATTTTCGGCGCGGTCGGCCTGCCCCGAGAGATGACGCTCGATGAAATTGCCGAGATCATCGCCGCATTCGGCGCGGGCGCCAAGCGCGCGAAAGCCGCGGGTTTTGACATGGTCGAGCTCCACGGCGCGCATGGTTATCTGCTGATGCAGTTTCTGTCGGGACACGCCAACAAACGAACTGATCAGTACGGTGGCGATTTTAAGGGACGCGCACGGTTTATGATCGAATGCATCGCTTCCGTGCGCAAAGCGGTAGGCCCCGACTTCCCCATTTCCATTCGCGTCTCCGGCGAAGAAGGCGTGAAAGACGGCTACGGCATTGACGATCTGCTGACCATCGTCCCCGATCTGGAGGCGGCAGGCGCGGATATGATCAACGTGTCGTTCAGCACGCATGGCTCGCCCGAGGTCAATATCGATACGCCCAATGCCAGCGCCCCCATTGAATATGCGCCCGGCTTTAAATCGTATCTCGCGCGCAAGGTCAAAAGCGTGGCCACCGTGCCCGTGATTTCCGTCGGACGTTACACCGATCCGTTTTTCATGGATGAGGTGATCGCCCGGGGCGACGCGGATTTAATTGCCGTGGGACGCCAGAATCTGGCCGATCCGGACTTTCTTAAAAACGCCATGGCCGGTCATCCTGAAGACACGCTGGAATGTCTGGCCTGCAACCAGGGCTGCATTGAACGCGAAGCGCTCGAGCTCAAGCCCGTTCGCTGCGCGATCAATCCGCAGACCGGTCAGGAATTGATTCGTCCCGAAGGTCCGGCCAAAACAAAGCAAAACGTCTGGGTGGTGGGCGGTGGTCCTGCTGGCCTTACGGCGGCTCTCGAAGCCGCGCGTCTTGGCCATAGCGTCACGCTCTATGAGCGCGAAAATCAGACCGGCGGAAACGTTCACTACGCCGCGCTTTCGCCGCACAAAGACATCTACGAACGTTATATTCAAACGCTCACGGCTAAATGCCGAAAGCAGGGTGTCGATATTCGTCTGAACACGAATGTCACTGAGGCTATGCTCGATGAAGGCAAGCCCGAAGCGGTTGTTTTAGCGATTGGCGCGGATAAAACCGCCTGCCCGGCCGAAGGGGCAAACGCTAAAGTGGTTTGCGACGCCTGGGAGATTCTCGATGGATCAACAAAGCCCAAGGACAATGTCGTCGTTATCGGCGCAGGGCTCGTGGGCATGGAGACGGCGGATTTCCTGCGCGAAAAAGGCGTCAAAAACATCACGGTTGTGGAAATGCTTGCCCGGCCTCCGGTGCTCCCACAGGCCGCGCACGGTCAGATGCTTTATCGGCGGCTCTATGGTGAAGGCATCAAGCTGATGTTTGGAACCAAAGTGAAGAAGATCGAAGAAGACGCAGTCATTATCGAAGGCAAGGACGGTGAGAAGAAACTCTCGCCGGTCAATCAGGTGATCGTCGCCATCGGTGTGACGCCGCGATCCGAGCTCAAAGACGCGCTTGCGAAAAAAGGCATCCGCCACTTTATCGTGGGCGACGCTGTGGCGCCCCGTCGTATCATCGAAGCGACGACGGATGGCGCGCAAGCGGCCTGGGAGATTTAGTGGATGGTGGATGGTGAATGGTGAATGGTGTAGGGAACGGTTTCAAACCGTTCCCTACAGTCGTATATGTGAGGTGCGTCCATGAATACTTACAAGATTACGGTGCCAAGAGGAACATTTAATGTCCGTGACCGGGGGAATACGGATGGTGCTCCCGTGGTCATGATTCACGGCTGGCCGGAAAGCTCGTATTGCTGGGAGGGCGTCGCCGGATTTCTCGATCCGAGTTTGCGCGTCATTGCACCCGACCTTCGGGGGCTGGGCGACAGCGAGCGTACGCTGGGCGATGTTTCCATTTATCAGAAGGTGGAACTGGCCAAAGATATCGTGGAAGTGATTGACGCCCTGAACGTGAAGGACTTTTTTCTGGTCGGGCATGACTGGGGCGGCATTGTGGCCCAGGAGGTGGCGCTTGCGATTCCGGGGCGGGTGAAAAAACTGGCACTGATGAATATTCCCATCATCACCAACACGCAAGGCTATGGCGAAGCGATGCAAAAGATCTACAGCCGCGGCGCGGTGCCTTTCTGGTATCAATATTTTCAGCAGCAGCCGAATCTTCCGGAAGCCATGATTAAGGGCAACGAAGATCTCTGGGTCCGCCATTTTTTCGGCAAGTCAGGCAAAGACATTCCCATCCCGCTTGAAGCCATCGACGAATATGTTCGCTGTTACCGCATTGAAAACACGCCCGCGACCGCCGCATCCTATTATCGCGCGATGCGCGCCGATCAGAAACGTTGGGAGGGCCTGGGCGGCGCGAAGTATTCCATGGAGTCTTTGTATATCCACGGAAGCCTGGACCCTGTGATCATCCCGGAAAATCTCAATCATGCTGAAGCGTGTTTTACCTCGCTCAGGATTGAATCGATCGAAGCGGGACATTTTGTTCAGGAGGAAAAACCGAAGGAAGTCGCCGAATTGTTGAATCAGTTTTTAAAAGAATAATTGTTTTAAGTTTTACGTCTATAGGTTTTATGTTAAAAACATTGGTGGCGCGAAGCGCTTCCAAAATACTTAAAACGTATTACGTTTACCAAGGAGATTGCCATGGATTTACGCGAACGCTACATTGAAACCAACGGTGTGAAGCTTCACGTCATGGAAGCGGGGCCCGAAGACGGTCCGATGATTTTGTTTCTGCATGGCTTTCCGGAGTTCTGGTATGCCTGGCGAAAGCAGATCCCCTATTTTGCCGAGCGCGGCTATCGGGTGGTTGCGCCGGATCAGCGTGGCTACAACCTAAGCGACAAGCCCGAAGGCATTGCCGCTTACAAAATCGACGAACTGGCTAAAGACATGGTGGGCCTCCTCGACACTTACGGGCAAAAGCAGGTCAGGCTCGTCGGCCATGACTGGGGCGCGTCGGTGGCCTGGTGGCTGGCGCTCAAATATCCCGAGCGCATCTCGAAAATGGTCGTCCTCAACGTGCCGCATCCCAAGGTGATGGCCAAACATATGTTCACCAACCCCCAGCAGATGCCCAAAAGCTGGTACATCTTTTACTTTCAGTTGCCCTTCGCCGTTGAGCGTCTGGCCGCATCGACGAACTATGATTTTGTTCTGAATCTCATTACCTCAAACGCCAGGCCGGGCGCCTTTACGCCCGACGATCTGGAAAAATATCGCACGGCGTTTGCAAAGCCCGGCGCGTTTTCCGCTATGGTCAACTGGTATCGGGCGCTGGTTCAGACCAAGTCCGAGACGCCTCAGAGCCTCGATGTGACGGTCCCTCTGCTTTTTCTGTGGGGCGAAGAAGACATCGCGATGATTCCCGAGATGGCCGATGAGAGCATGCCCTACTGCAAGCAGGGGCGCCTGATCAAGATGCCGGGTGTGACCCACTGGATTCAGCATGAAGAGGCCCAGCGGGTCAACGCGCTCATTGAGGATTTTATAAAATAACCGTTATCCCATCAAAAAGGCGTCCTTCGGGACGCCTTTTTCTGACGTTCCCCTATTTTTCATGAAACACTACAACCCGCCAGGACCGCTCGCCGCAGGTCACGGTATCCCATGAGCATGTTTTTAACACAATGTCAGTTGTGGGGAATTTTTTGTAGTGGTAGGCGCCGGTGCCCTTCTTCTCTTTGAGCATTATGCGGCAGAGCCGTTGAAAATCAGCATAGTGTCTGCCGAATTTCGGGTCGCTAAGAACGGGCCGGTTCATGTTTTCCGCATGATTGCTGAATTCCATCACGCCGTCCTCCACCCTCAGGATGAAGACGGCCAGTTTGAACTCGGCGGGGATGGCATTTGCAAAGACATCGGCGGGGTTGAAGGTAGCCGATACCGCACCCTGCCCCCCATGGATGGCCTTGGTAATGGCGCAGCAAGAGAATTCCTCGGCGGCGCTAAAGGAGTCGCTCAACGCGACGCGGCCGCTTTTAAAAGCCTTCTCTACAGACTGCGGGGTTCCTGTTTTCTGTCCGATGGCAGGGCGAAAACGCTCGGGCGCCACAGCAGCCAGTCTTAACTTCTGATCAATCGTGACTACGGAAAACAGCGATGGATTCGATTCATAGGCCTGCAACAGGAGCTGTTGGGTGTCTTCGCCGTCAAGGGGCTTTCCCGCCATCTTGCCGGCAAGGTCATGGATGGTCTTGGTCAGATCGTCGAGGTGGTTCTGGATGACCCCGCAGACTTTTTGCGCAGCAGCAGGGGGCTTCTCGCTGTCCGATGCAGCACAAAAGGGCGAGAATAAAATGACACTGCATAAAAAAGCCGAAATCATAAAGGATATTTTAATTGTACGCATAAACGCCTCCTCACTTTTTTTGTGGTGCTGTAAGACCCGTGCCAAAATGGTGCGCGGCCATCTTAACATTTATGGTCATGAAAGAATAATTAAATTAGAATGGCGTCACGGTAAATTTGTTCTCCATATCATGTCCATGATGCGCAAGTATTTTTAGTC
>CAZSQS010000105.1:0-7839 GCA_964608995.1 uncultured Smithella sp.
GGGGCTTTTTTATTGGTGCGCCCGGCAGGGCGCACAGACTTGGTGGTGAAAGTCCACTACTCACCCGGCAAGGGGAAGGGTTTGCTAAACAGCAAGGGTGTCGCGGGTGACTGCGAAATCTGGAGGAAGCCGAAGGCAAAGCGCTGGCCTGACGAACAGGGAGCGGATAAGAGGCGTTGCAGCTGGGTAAGGCGGCAATTATCGTCAAAGCCCGATACTTGCACAAAACGCTGTGACGTTAATCCGACAGGCATAAGCGTGAAGATGTCTGTGCGTCATACCCGTGGAGATCCGGTCAAACCCTATTTAAGAGGTAAATGCACCGGTCTTAAAGACGTTTATTAAATATTGTGAGCTATCCTCATAGATAAAAATCGACAGGCAAATTCGGAAGCATCGCAAATAGAAAGCCTCTGCCGATTCTCATCAATACATATGGAATTTATTTATTTGCCAGGAGTTTCTCCAGCTCGGCAAAGACCCTGGTGAGATTGGCCGGGTCGCTGCCGCCCGCCTGGGCCATGTCGGGGCGTCCCCCGCCCTTGCCTCCGACGAGGGGGGCGAGTTCCTTGATGATGTTACCAGCATGGAAGCGATCAGCGAGATCTTTAGTAACCATGCACAAAAGCATGGCTTTGCCGTCGTCGGCCTTACTGCCCAACAAAATGACGCCGGAGCCGAGCTTGTCGCTCAGTTTGTCGCCGAAGTCACGAAGCGTCTTGGCATCGGGTATGGCCACTTCCGTGGCGAGCACCTTGACGCCTGCGATGTCTTTGATCTGACCCATCAGGTCGCCGGAATCTTTGGCGGCGAGTTTTCCTTTGAGGGATTCAATTTCTTTTTCAAGATCGCGAACCTGTTTCATCAGCTTGTCTGCGCGGTCGTAAACCTCCATCTGCCCGGCTTTGAAAAGCCCCGCCGTGCGCTGAAGTTCTCCTTCCGCTTTTTGAACCTGCAAAAGCGCCTCGCGGCCGGTCACGGCTTCGATTCGGCGCACTCCGGCGGCGATAGCCGATTCGTGGAGAATCTTCAAAAGACCGATGTCGCCGGTGCGCGACACATGCGTGCCGCCGCAGAGCTCGCTGCTCATTTCGCCCATCTTCACGATGCGCACGGTTGCGCCGTATTTTTCATCAAAGACGGCCGTCGCGCCGGTTTTAAGCGCGTCTTCGAGCGCACAGACCTCAGTCTGCACAGACGCGTTTTTGCGGATCATGTCGTTGACGATGGTCTCCACGCGCCTAAGCTCTTCGTCGGTGATTTTGGAAAAATGTGTGAAGTCAAAGCGCAGCCGTTCGGCCGTTACCTGTGAGCCGGACTGTTTGATGTGATCGCCCAAAACGGCCTTGAGTGCCGCCTGCAACAGGTGTGTGCCGGAGTGATTGGCGGCAATGGCGGCTCTTCGCTCAAGATCGACGACCAGCCGCCCTTTTGAACCGATTTGAATTTTTCCTGCCCGAACGACACCCCGATGCACAATAAAATTTTCAACCGGCTTTTTCGTGTCCTCGACAACGAAGCTGAAGCCCTCTCCTTCGAAATAGCCTGTATCGCCCATCTGTCCGCCGGATTCGCCGTAAAACGGCGTCGTGTCCAGAACGATTTCAGCCTTTTGTCCAACCTGTACGGCCTGCACCGGGTTTGCGTCAATAAAAATAGCGGTAACCGAGGCCGAGTCTTTCTCGGCACTGTCATAGCCGCAAAACGCGCTTAGCACTCCCGAGCTTGACGCCTTGAGATAGCAGGCGGACACAGCCTCTTCGCCGCTTCCTTTCCAGGCCCCTCGCGCGCGCTCGCGCTGGCGCTCCATTTCGGCGTCGAAGCCTTCCGCGTCGAGCGTGAGACCGTCGTGTTTGACGATGTCCGCCGTGAGATCCGTCGGGAACCCATAGGTGTCGTACAGTTTGAAAATGACAGATCCGGGCAAAACACTCTGGCCGGATGACTTGAGCGCCTGAGTCTCTTCCTGCAGGATGCGCAGACCCGCGTCGAGCGTTTCCATGAAACGCTGTTCTTCGTTTAAGATGACTTTGGTGATGTAGGGCGCTTTTTCGGCCAGATCCGGATATGTGTATTTCATCATGTCGATGACGACTCTTGCGGTTTCGTTTAAAAACGGCTTGTCAATGCCCAGCATCTTGCCATGGCGCGCCGCGCGGCGCAGGATGCGCCTCAGCACGTAGCCCCGCCCTTCATTGGAGGGCAGAATGCCGTCGCCAATCAAAAAAGTAACGGCGCGGCTGTGGTCGGCGATTACACGGATGGAAACATCCTGATCAGGGGTTTTTCCGTACGTTTTTCCGGAGATTTTTTCGACAAAACGGATGATGGGTGTAAATAAATCAGTATCGTAGTTGCTTTTAACGCCCTGGATGACGGCGGTGAGGCGCTCCAGCCCCATGCCCGTGTCAATGCTCGGTTTGGCAAGCGGGGTCAGCTTTCCGGTTTCGTCTCGGTCATACTGCGTAAAGACGTTGTTCCAGATTTCCAGGTGCCGGTCGCAGTCGCAAAAGACGTCGCATTCGGGCCGTCCGCAGCCCGTCTCTTTGCCCTGATCATAGAGAATTTCCGAGCAGGGCCCGCAGGGACCGGTTTCGCCCATCATCCAGAAGTTGCTCTTTTCACCCATGCGGACGATGCGCTCCGCAGGCACTTTCATTTTCTCATGCCAGATTTTAAAGGCTTCATCGTCGTTTTCAAAAATCGTGATCCAGAGTTTGTCTTTCGGGAGTTTCACGACATCGATTAAGAATTCCCAGGCCCAGGCGATGGCCTCCTCCTTGAAGTAATCGCCGAATGAGAAGTTCCCGAGCATTTCAAAAAAAGTGTGGTGACGCGCGGTGACGCCGACGTTTTCCAGGTCATTGTGCTTGCCGCCGGCACGGGCGCACTTCTGGCAGGTGGCCGCGCGCGTGTAGCCACGGTTTTCCAGACCCAGAAAGGCGTTTTTAAACTGCACCATGCCTGCGTTGGTAAAAAGCAGCGTGGGGTCGTCTTTCGGGATAAGCGATGAGCTGCCCACCCGCGTGTGCCCCTTGCTTTCAAAAAATTTTAAAAAACTTTCCCGTATCGCGTTACCTGTCGTCGTCATCAATATCGTCCTCCGCTCGTTTTCCCAATGCATTTAAAATCAAGCCGGGCGGGAATCCTCGTCCCATCAGGCTTGTGAATATTCTTTGCTTTTCTTTAATCTCGAGTGCTGCCGGGTTTTTTTTTGCCGTCTTTTTCCGGATCAGCATCGCAATCGCGTCTTCTTCGGGCAATTCCTGACGGACCGAAGTGATGGCCTCCTCGATCAGTCTGGCGGCCACGCCTTTTTCCTTCAGGCTTAACGAAATTTTCCGGTTCCCCCAGAGCTTGTTGGAAGCGAGATTACGCGCCCACTGCGTGGCAAAAGACGCGTCGCTCAGATACTTCAAATCGTGCAGTTTTTCCAGCGTCTCTTGAATGACCGCCTCTGAAAACCCCTTGTCGCGGAGCTTGACTTTCAGCTCATGCTCCGAATGGGGGCGCATGGCCAGCAGGCGGTAGGCTTTTTGTTTTGCAGAAGCGAGATCCAGCGTTTTCACGATGAAGGTTCCAGCTCCCTGGGGGCAATGCCCAATTTTGCGCGCACGTCATTTTCGACCGCTTCCATAATGTCGGGATTTTCCTTAAGGAAGATGCGGGAATTGTCTCGCCCCTGGCCCAGCCGGTCGCCCTTGTAGGAATACCACGCGCCGCTTTTCTCGATAATGCCGTTTTGCGCCGCCAGATCCAGTACGTCGCCCTCGCGCGAGATGCCCTCGCCGAAGATAATGTCAAATTCCGCCTCGCGGAAGGGTGGGGCCAGCTTGTTTTTGACCACTTTGACCTTCGTACGGAAGCCCACCACATCCTGACCGTTTTTAATCGACGTCATCTTGCGGATGTCGAGGCGCTGCGACGAATAGAATTTCAGGGCGTTGCCGCCCGTGGTCGTTTCGGGATTGCCAAAGAAAACACCGATCTTCATGCGTAACTGGTTGATGAAAATGACGGTGGTTTTGGATTTACTGATCGATCCGGTCAGCTTGCGAAGCGCCTGCGACATGAGTCTGGCTTGAAGACCCATCTGCGCGTCGCCCATTTCACCTTCGAGCTCTGCCTTGGGGACGAGTGCCGCCACCGAATCGACGACCAGCACGTCCAGCGCGCCGCTGCGCACCAGCGTTTCGGCGATTTCGAGCGCCTGCTCGCCCGTGTCCGGCTGGGAGATCAGGAGTTCGTCCGTGTTGACCCCGATTTTTTGCGCATACACGACATCAAGGGCGTGCTCTGCGTCAATGTAAGCGCAGATACCGCCCTTTTTTTGTGCTTCGGCCACTACATGCAGGGCCAGCGTCGTTTTTCCGCCGGATTCCGGCCCGTAGATTTCCACCACGCGGCCGCGCGGCACGCCAAACGTCCCCAGTGCAATATCGAGACTGAGCGAGCCCGTCGAAATGGCGGGCACATCCGCCACCCGGTCGTGGCTTCCCAGTTTCATGATCGATCCCTTGCCAAACTGCCTTTCAATCTGCGTGATGGCTAATTCCACCGCCTTTGATCTGTCTATATCTGCGCACATATTCTCACGACCTCCTTTAACTTGGATGTTTTTTGCTGATTAAATTTTTGCCTGTGTGTCA
The DNA here is from genome assembly GCA_964608995.1 of uncultured Smithella sp. Classification (GTDB taxonomy): domain Bacteria; phylum Desulfobacterota; class Syntrophia; order Syntrophales; family Smithellaceae; genus UBA8904. The sequence goes on from CAZSQS010000105.1 coordinate 4,650, forward strand.
TTTCGGGTTTCCGACTGCATTTGTCAAGCATAAAGATTGGCTCCCTGTTTTTATAGCATGGTGAATATCTGTTTTCAAAAATCTTTCAATTTTTTTCTCCACGGCCAGCACCTGTTCTTTGTTTTGCACAATCCGGCGAATCGTTTCTTCATCCCGGCCATAGCGGACGATCAGATCGCTCATGCGTTTATCGAGGGTCACAATCGTATCGTGCATCACCCGTTTGTCGGCGTAATAGACAATTTCCGTCTCGTTCAGCGCTCCGTCGAGATCCAGAGTATGAAGCCGAACGTGCTGCTCGACCATTTCCGCAATTCCCAGAAATCCGAGCTCGCGCAACAGCGCCCCGCCGGAGGCGTCGTGGTGTTCTTTGGTTTCAAGCGAGCGTGTTTTGGTAATGTCGTGCAAAAGCGCGCCCGCAATCACTTTATCGCGATGGATGGACAGGCCGTCTTTTACGGAATCCGTGATCGCCAGCGCCACGCGCATGACCTGATACGAATGCGCGACAATATTCGGCAGCATGGCATAGCGGGCCATGAGCGCATCGCATTCGCGGCGTGTGGGAATTCTGCTTTGGCTGTCCCCATTCATTTAAATATCCCTGAGCCGAGCATCTCGGCAAGCTCTGTTTTGAAGGCATCGAAATCGACATAAAGCATCGCGTTCCAGCCCTTTTGCCGGGCGCGCGCCACATTGCCGGGATCGTCATCGATAAACAAAATTTTTTCAGGGGGTGTTTTTAACCGTGCGGCAATGTCATCAAACAGGCAGGGGTCGCGCTTCCCCTTTCCCAAGTGGTAGCTGTTGAAAACGAAGTCAAAATGCCTGAAGAAATCGAAGCGGGCATTGATCGAATCGAGCCAGTCCGTCTGATCGCTCAAAATGCCGAGGGTCATTTTCTTCGTCTTGAGCTTTTTGACAAGCGCTATCATTCGCTCATCCAGAATAAAGCGCGACATCAGCTCGGCCTTTAAAGCGTGATTGTCGCCCCGGATGCCCGTTTTGCGCTTTAGCGCCTGCCAGAAATCATCCTCGGAACATTTGCCCAGAATATAGCCTGTTTCATAAATAGTGTCGGCCGCCGTCGAAATGAGGCCCTCGGCCGAGAGGCCATGGGCTTCGGCAATGGCGGCAAGCCCTTTTTTCCAGCCCTCCTGCGACAACACCCCACCGAAATCAAACAGAATCACATCCATCATCTTTTTTCATCTCCTCTTGTGTCATCCCCGCAGGGAATTTTACCGGGTGGGTCCCACGAGCGCTGCTTTGAGTCATTTTCCGATAATCAAATCAATCATTGCCGGGACAATTTCCTTGGCCGTCTTGCCCACTTCCAGCGTCGGCCCCACACACGAGGGGCAACCGTAAGCACACGGACATTTGTTGATCAGGCTCTTGGCGGCGGCAAGCAAATTGGCGTGTTCCCGGTAAAGGAGCTCAGAAAACCCGATGCCGCCGGGGTAGGCATCGAAGATAAAAATGGTCGGGTCGAACTCGTCGATGCGCGGGCCTTCCGGGCCGGCCACCGACTGCGGCCGCCCGTTGGCAAAAGAGGTGATCACGCGGCCGGTCTTTCCCTGACTGACAAACCATTCGCCGGACTTATCGCCCAGGGCCCGGTCGATATCATGCGTATCGGCCATCAAAAACATGGCCGACAGATGCTGCAGCGTATAGGCCAGCGCCGAAAGCCCGTCGATGACTTCAGCAGGCGTGAAAGCCAGCGTCCGCAGACGGTCACGCGGAATGGTGAAGCAGTAGCTGGTGGTGTGCATGTCTTTTTCCGGCAGATTCACATCGCCGTAGCCCAGATTTTCAGACGTGTAGAACTTGATCTTCTTGTAACCCACCACCTTGCGCACGACCTGCACTTCGCCGTGTTCGACAATCGCGCCGCCCGTACGGCTATTTTCAAATGAATCGATTACGCGCACATTGGTGTAGGTCATGGCGTCGGTGTAATAGTCCGAATCCACTTTACGGACGTAGGCCTTCTTTCGCTCCAGATCCAGTTTATCGACATGGTACTGCTCGGAGGCCAGCATATAGATGGCTTCATCATGGACGGCGGTAAAGGCGCTGTCCCAATCGACTTCGGCAATCACCTTGTGGTTGCCCGCGTCGGTGGTATCGACCACGACGACGTTTTCCGGATTGATCGCGCGCAGGCTCACCTCGTCAGCCGGGTAGCTCTCCGCCGCCCAGTGCCAGCGGTCGGAGGTTTGATGCAGCACGCCCTTATCTTCGAGGTATTGCAAAAATTCCTCAAGATTTTCGCCGCCGAACTTTTCGCCTTTTTCAAACGGCAGTTCAAACGCCGCGCTTTTGATGTGATGCAACAAGATGAGCAGATTGTCGGGATGAATGCGGCAATGCTCCGGCGAGAGCGCAAAGAAATAATCCGGATTTTCCATGATGAACTGATCCAGCGGATTGCTCTTGGCAATCAAAATCGCCAAGCTTTGCCCCGCGCGCCGGCCCGCGCGTCCTGCCTGCTGCCACGTGCTGGCAATAGAGCCCGGGTAACCCGCCATAATGCAGGCCTCCAGATTACCGATGTCGATGCCCAGCTCGAGGGCGTTGGTGCTGATGACGCCCATCACCTCGCGCGAACGCAAACCGCTTTCGATTTCACGGCGCAGGTTCGGCAGATACCCGCCGCGATAGCCGGTCACAAAATGATCGTCTTTGGGTTTGGATCGAACGAATTTATCCTTGAGATATTTCGTCAGCACCTCGACGTTTAAGCGGCTCGTGGCAAAAACGATGGTTTGAATATTATTGTCGATCAGATCGGTGGCAAATTTTCGCGCAGGCGTCATCGCGCTTTGGCGGATGCCGAGCTCGCGGTTGACGATGGGCGGGTTGTACAGCACAAAGGTTTTCGCCGCTGTGGGCGCGCCGCTTTTATCCAAGAGCGCCACAGGACGCTCCAGAATTTTCTCCGCGTGCTCGCGTGGATTGGCGACCGTGGCCGAGCAGCAGATAAACACGGGGTTTGCGCCATAGAAACGGCAGATGCGGATCAGCCGGCGGATGACGTTGGCGAAGTGCGAGCCGAAGATGCCCCGGTAGGTGTGCAGCTCGTCGATGACGACGTATTTGAGGTTTACGAAAAGCTTCTGCCATTTCGTGTGGTGCGGCAAAATGCCCGCGTGCAGCATGTCGGGATTGGTGACCACGATGT
>CAZSQS010000106.1:0-7687 GCA_964608995.1 uncultured Smithella sp.
TACAGCGTGGTCATGATTATGTATGTGCTGTGGCTGGACTGGAGACAAAGAAGGGTAAGAGGTGAGGGGTAAAGGCTAAAGGCAAAAGATATAAGGTTAAAGGGATGTTTGCTTTTCCTGCATTTTCACCCAGTCTTTCACTTCCGCAAGCAGTTTTTGCCGGAATGCCTGCGGTTCCAGAATCGTAATATGCGGTATCCATGATTTCAGAATATCGCGGATGGCCTCGAAGTGGCCCACCCGGAAGACGACAACCAGCGAACCGTCCGGCTTTTCTTCTGTGATCTCCTGTGTCGGAAACATCTTCCTGCGTTTGAAATAATGGCTGACCTGACTGTCAATTAAAACTTCTACCGTCAGGCTTGTCTTTTCGGCAAACCAGATATTCGCGCTACCTCGCAGAACCATATCCAGATTCTCCGGAATCGATTTGAAGCCCGATTTCGAAAGCCGGATGTCCCGGATATTGTCCAGGGCATAGCGCTTGAGAAGGCCCGTGGCCGGTTCGTTGCCGATCAGATACCAAAATCCATTGTAATAGACCACCCGATAGGGCTCCAACAAGACGGCATGAGCGCCCTTTTTTCCCGAGTAGCGAAATTCCACCTGCCTTTTCTCACGGATGGCCTTGACCAGACGGTTAATACAGGAAGTGTCCATCGGAATCGCGTCATCAATCTTCACGAACACTGGCATTGAAGTCACACTGTCATACAGGCGATCCAGAACACCGTCCGCCGCTTTCTGGAAGGGCTGGCCCAACTGGCCGACGATATTCTTCATCGCCACCATCAGCGCCAGCTCCGTGTCATCAAAGACCTCCAGATTTTTCACCAGATCCCGGCTCAGGCGGTAGGTGCCCTTCTTTTCCTCGTGCAGTGGAAAGCCGGATTCCTTTAAAAGCAGCAGATCGCGCTGAATCGTCCGGGGCGTCGTCCGGAAATAATCCGCAAGCCACGCGCTTGCAATCTTTTCCTTCTCCATGAACAGCCGCAGCATCTGCCCCAGCCGGATCAACTTCGACTGTACTTTTTTATCATGCGCCATAGCCGCCTGTCCCTCCTTTGATCGTTGATGAACGTTTACCCGTGCAAATGGTGAAAAAAAAGCGTGGCGTCAAAATAATGCGACTTCCCCTTGTCGTCTTGCCTTTGAAAATAGCAGAAGGCGGGTGCTAAAGTCAAACCCGACAAAAGGATAAAGCGCCAGGCGCGCAAACCGTTCAAGATACTTTTAAGGAGGTGATTTACATGATGGAGCTGATCGTTTTCATAACCGCCCTGACGGTTGTTCTTTTCTGCGGATCGCTGGCGGTATGCGCGATGACCCGGTCATAAAATACAAACCCTTTGCATTCTAAGGAGGCGCCATGCCGAAAAATCCGCTACATGAATGGATACGCGAATTCCGAAACGCGGCAAAGACAGACCATCTGGCTTTGTTTGAAGCTTATCTGAAACAACATGATTTTCCGGAACGCCCCAAAGCCAAAGACCTGCTGAGGGGAACCCTTTTGGCCGTTGTAGCCTGCTGTGCCTATGAAAGCATGGACGGACGGTCGTATGAAAAATTCCTGAACACACAAAAATACAATCCCGCCCAGGCCCCGGAAATGAAGTACGCCTATACCCTTCGCGGCCCGAATCATTTTCTGGCGCGCATTCTCACGCCAAAGAAAAAGCAGTATCTGGACCTGGCCGATCTTTACAATCATCCGTGGTCTGAATTTAATACAGACGGCTATGGAGAAATCCTGATTTCGCGAACGGACGGAAAAAAGCTGACCGCTAAAGAAAAGGCAGACCTCGAAGCACAGGTGACCTACGACCTGCGCTACGATTTTTCTGAAGAGGAACTGGAGATCAGCTTTTATGATTCATGCACCAACGGAGAACTGCACGTTTTTCTCATGGAGGCATAGGATGGCGGAACAGACAGTGATCTTGACGTGTGATGATCCAGCCGCTTCCCCCGCGTATGACGGGTCTGCCGGAAGCCGCGTGCGGCGCAACCGGCAACACGACACAGGTAAATGTCAACCGTTCATTGTCCCCCGCAGGCGGGGGTGTCACGAAGTGACGGAGGTGGAAGAGAATAGCTCGTAGTAGATGGCAGATGGTGAAAATGTAGGGAACGGTTTCTAACCGTTCCAAAAAAGCGTAGGGAACGGTCGTGACCGTTCCCATATGACGATTATTTGTAGGGAACGGTTTTAAACCGTTCCCTACACCGACGGGTGTACCCCCGAACGCACCGGGGCTAGCTGGGTGGCAAAAATGCCAGATCAGGCTCAATTAGGTAATACCTATTTAATTAGGTACTGAATTAGGTAATAACCGTTGAATCGAATGCCCTATACAACCAAAATCATCGTCATTCCACACTCGGGGCACAATACTCCCGGCAATGGGCGAAATGAATTGATTTATTAAGAGCCGCGCATATAATGCGGCTGTATTTTTCAGCAGCCTTTTAAACCAAACAGTATCGGAACAAACGGCGCAAAGGAGCATCGCCATGAAAAATGGCAAACATATTGTCCCCCAAAACAGATTCACGGAGTTTTTGCTTTACACCACACCAAATGGCAATGTGAAAGTGGAAATCTTTTTGCGCAATGAAACCGTATGGCTCACGCAAAAGCGCATGGCGGATCTTTTCGGCGTCGGCATCCCGGCCATCAATAAACACCTTAAAAACATATTTGAAAGCGGCGAGTTACAGGAAGATTCAGTTATTTCCATTTTGGAAATAACTGCCGACGATGGCAAAAAATATTCCACAAAATTCTATAACCTGGATGCGATTATTTCCGTGGGATATCGGGTCAATTCCGCGCAAGCCACCCATTTCCGGATATGGGCGACACAAGTGCTCAAAGAATACATCATCAAAGGCTTTGCTATGGATGATGAACGGCTCAAAAATCCGAATCAGATATTTGGGCATGATTATTTTGAAGAACAACTGGCGCGCATTCGCGATATTCGATCCAGCGCACGCAGGTTTTATCAGAAGATCACCGATATCTACGCCCAGTGCAGCGCCGATTATGACCCCAATACGGACATCACGAAACAGTTTTTCGCCACGGTTCAAAATAAAATGCATTTTGCCATCAGCGGTCAGACCGCAGCGGAGATTATTCATTCAAGAGTTGGAAGCGAAAAACCCAACATGGGCCTGACCACATGGAAAAACGCTCCGGCGGGCGCTATTCGGAAAACCGACGTAATCATCGCCAAAAATTATCTGGATGAAAAAGAACTGAACCTGCTCAACCGGATTGTCACCATGTACCTGGACTACGCCGAAATGCAGGCGCAAAAAGGCATTGTCATGACCATGAAAGACTGGGTTGAAAAACTTGATGCCTTTTTGAAGTTCAATGAAAGGGACATTTTGCAGGACGGCGGCAAGATCAGCCATGAGGTGGCTGTGGCATTAGCGGAAAGTGAATATGAAAAATATCGGGTCATTCAGGACAAACGTTATGTTTCCGACTTTGATCGGGAGATAAAAAAGTACATGGAGTTTGAAAAGAAGAAAACATGATTTTAAAAAAGGTGGTGGCCGATGGCTTGTGGGGTGTGGAATATGGATGGTGAAACTGTAGGGAACGGTTTCTAACCGTTCCAAAAAAGCGTAGGGAACGGTCGTGACCGTTCCCATATGACGATTATTTGCAGGGAACGGTTTTAAACCGTTCCCTAAACCGACTGGCGTACCCCCGAAACGCACCGGGGGTAGCTGGGGTGGCAAAAATGCCAGATCAGGCCCAATTAGGTAATACCTATTTAATTAGGTAATGAATTAGGTAATAACCGTTGAATCGAATGCGCCATACAACTAAAACCATCGTTATTCCCGCAAAGGCGGGAATGTTGTTTAAACGGGTGACGGCTGAATTTGCCGCAAGCTCATAAAAGAATGCGTGGATGATTTCGGATGAAAGAGGAAAGAGATGAGGCAAATGTCAATAATAAAGATGCGACCCCGCGTCTGTCCTCAGCACAACAGGCTTGTTTTTATTGATGTCGAAACCACCGGGCTTGACCCGGCCAGAGGGCACAGGATTATTGAAATCGGGGCCATCGCCATGGAAAACAACCAAATGATCAGCGAATTCCAGAGTCTTGTCCAAGTCAGCTACCCCATCCCCCAGCATGTATCCAAAATTCACGGCATCACCAATGACATGCTTGCCGGACAATCGACACCGGCACAAATCTATCCGGAATTCAAAGATTTCATTTCCGACAGTTTACTGATTGCGCATAACGCCAAATTTGATATAGAGTTCTTGCGGTCTGAATTTAAAAGACTGAATCAAAGCATCACCAACCAAAGTATTTGCACACTCGAATTAACCCGAAGGCGCTACCCGCGCCTGCTGAATTATAAATTGAGTACGATTTACAGGCATCTTGTTGGAGAACAACCCGCTGACGCAAGAAAACACCGCGCACTGGACGACGCCCGCATGGTGGCGGCTATCTGGATGGCGATGGCGGCGAAAACCCATATGGGTTAATGATGTGTCCATTTTTTCAGGCGCAGATCAAAATGATCTATTACCAATGACAAGACAAGAGAAACGAAATGATTAAACCGCAAAATATCTCGTCGGCAGAGAAAAGGGTACTAACGCTTGATGAGTGCCTGGCAAAAACCGTTAAGCTTTCGGACGGTACCGTAATCAAAGGCGTCACCGTCGCCACACATTGCCAGATTGTAGGACATGTGGCGCGGGAGCTTATTCGTCGGCAACCCCAATGGTTGCGTGATTCACTATTTCCAAAGGGTAGTGAACTTGTTGCCGCAGCTCATGACCTTGGCAAAGTCAGCCCTCATTTTCAGGAAAAGATTCATTCTGCAGCATGCACGCGATTGGGTATTGGCAAGGCAGATCTGGACACTACACTTGGCGGCCATGCCACTATCAGTCAGGCATGCCTGAAGGACAGCGCGCCCAAACTCATCTCTCAAATTCTTGGAAAGCATCATGGCGTGTCACCAAACGGCGAGGGATGCCCGAACGATAATGTTTATGGCGGACAGGTATGGCAACAAAACCGGATGAAACTGCTTGCTGATCTCAAGACTTGCTTTGGCTGCGACTGGCCTGCTGTCCGCGATGATAATCAGGCAAATGCGCTCTCCGGACTTACCTGTGTAGCAGACTGGATTGGTTCAGGTTCACTTTTTGACGGTGTGCTTCCAGATGGTCAGCCTGATACTAAGCCATGGCAATACCTGATCAGTGATGCAGTGGACCGGGCTGGATTTGTTGGATTCAAAGTTCGTCCAGATTTAAGTTTTGAAGATATTTTTTCCTTTCAACCGCATGAGGCTCAAACGAAACTTATTCAGGCTACTAATGGGCAAGGCGTTTATATCCTTGAAGCACCGATGGGCATGGGTAAAACGGAGGCAGCATTGTATGCCGCCTATAGATGCCTATCGCTAGGCACTGCCACTGGTATCTATTTTGCACTTCCCACGCAGCTAACATCTGACAAAATTTACGACAGAATGAATACCTTTCTTGCAAAGGTGCTTGCCGAGGATTGTAAATTTCGGTCTTTGCTCCTCCACAGTTCCGCCTGGCTGCGGGATACGGAACTTGGCGAAGAGGGCATGCCGGGCAAGGGATGGTTCAACAGCAGCAAGCGAGGCCTTCTTGCACCCTTTGCCGTGGGCACCATTGACCAGGCTTTGATGGGCGTGATGAATGTCAAGTATGGGTTTGTGCGCACCTTTGGCCTGGCCGGTAAAATCGTGATACTTGACGAAGTCCATAGTTACGACAGCTACACAGGTACCATTATGGACAAACTAGTCCAGACATTGCAGGAGCTCCAATGTACAGTGATCATCCTGAGCGCCACACTTACAGCAGAAAGACGTGCAGACTTGCTCGGGCAAAAGAGCAATGAGGCATCCTATCCATTGGTATCTTGTTCACAGAAGGGGAGCGCCGCTTTATATTTCCCTGTGCCTCAAACAGATTCTGCCACCGTATCTGTCTCTGTAAAAAACGATGACAAGGAAGCTCTTGAAGAAGCGATACTTCGCGCCGAACGTGGCGAACAGGTATTGTGGATCGAAAACATCGTCACAGAATCACAAGACCGCTTTAAGATAATCGCGGCGCGTGCTCAGGCGTGTGGCGTAAAAATAGAATGCGGTCTGCTGCATTCCCGCTTTCTTCGCACCGACCGTCAATGCAATGAAGAAAAATGGGTTAATGCCTTTGGCCAAGAGGGGCATGCTAAACGTAGCGAATGTGGCCGAATACTGGTCGGAACACAGGTGTTGGAACAATCGCTGGACATCGATGCGGATTTCCTGATTACGCGCATTTGCCCGACTGACATGCTCTTTCAACGCATCGGTCGCCTGTGGCGACATCGGGAAGCTGATAAATTGCGCCCCGAACCAGCAAAACGCGAAGTGTGGATATTGGCCCCGCCTCTGGAAGATAGCCGAAACACAGCAGGTGTATGGGGCAAGATCGGCAAGGTTTACCTGCCCTACGTTCTATATCGTAGTCTTGCCGTTTGGCAACAAAAGCAAAAAGTCGCTTTACCGCAAGATATTCGCCCCATGCTGGAGGCCACCTATGCGGAGCAGGTGGAATTGGGCATTCTCAACAAATGCAAGGCTGATGTCGAAACCAATCGGGTGAAACTTGCAGGACTGGCGCGTATTGGGATTTCAACTGGCGGCAAAACCCTTCCGGAAAGCAAGGCGACCACGCGTTACAGCGAGAAGGAAAGCTGCGAAGTATTACTCATTCGCAAAAAATATACCGATGAAACGGGAACAACGCTCATTTTGCTAAACTGGCAAAAATTGTTACTCCCGCAAGGTATTAAACGCAAAGACCGGAGAGAGTGGCGCAGCCTAGCCGCAGAGCTGCAGCAAAATATCGTGATTGTGCCCGTGCATCTCGCGCCGAGTACTTCACCTCATCAGATTCAATGGCTCAAAGATTTTGCCTATCTGGGTGATAGAGATGAAAGCCCCTTTCGCGTGGCAATAGTAAGAGAGGACGGGACTCTTTGTGGAATAGACCAGGGGAATGCATTACATGGCTATGCGTTAACATACACGTTGACATATGGGTACGGCGCCCGAAAAACAAAGAATGACGAAACACCGAATGACTTATGGTGAAACGCAAGGAGAATAACTATGGTAGAAAAGGTTTCAAATCGGTTTAATCTGGTGGACGAGAAATGGATACCCATTGCTAACCACGGCTTGGCAAGTCTTGCGGATATTTTTTCGCAATCGCACTTCACGGCCCTGGGCGGCAATCCGATCCAGAAAATTGCACTTACGAAGTTGTTACTCGCGCTTGCCCAGGCCGCTTACACCCCGGCGGATGATGAGGACTGGAAACGTGTGGGCGCAAAGGGGGTGGCCTTAAAGGCGTTGGCTTATTTGGAAGAGAAGAAAGATTGTTTCTGGCTATATGGGGAGAGACCGTTCTTGCAGATGCCTGCAATCGCTAAGGCTGCCAAACAATCTTTTGGCGCTGTTTCCGCCAGTGTTGCCACGGGCAATACGACGGTGCTGCTTCAATCGCAAATCGAACAGAATATGACAGACGCAGAAAAGGCTCTTCTCATTGTTGAGCTAGGCAATTTTGCTTTAGGCGGGAAAAAAACAGATAATT
>CAZSQS010000107.1:0-7398 GCA_964608995.1 uncultured Smithella sp.
GAAAGTGTTCACTTTTAATTCTTAAAGAGTTCACTTTTAATTTTTAGCCAACACAATACGCCGGTTGTCGCCGTGTTTATCCCGATTCTGCTGGGCGTGGCGGCGACTAACAAACTGAGCCCCTCGAGACTCCTGATGCCGATTTCGTTTGCCTCGATGTTCGGCGGCGTCTGCACGCTCATCGGCACGTCCACCAACATTCTGGTGAGCGCCATTGCCGTCCAGCACGGCCTGCCTGCGCTGGGCATGTTTGAATTCACGAAAATGGGGCTGGTTTTCTTCGGCGCCGGCCTTGTTTATATGATTGCCTTCGGCGTGCGGCTGATTCCCGTAAGAGAAGCGGAAGAAAACCTGACCGACAAATACCGGATGCACGATTATCTGACGGATATTGTTCTCGCCGAAGACGCCAAATCCGTCGGCATGCGCGTGGCGGACTCCCCACTGGTCAAGGAGCTGGAAATCGACGTGCTGGAAGTCATCCGCAACGGCCAGCGCATCTTAGTGCCGGTCTCCGACATCGTTTTGAAGGAAAACGATCTCTTGCGCGTCCGCTGCGATATCAAGCAGCTTCAGACACTCAAAGAACGCATGGGCATTCAGATGAAATCCGACTGCCAACTCCAGGATGAGGATTTCCGCTGTGACAATCTGTCGCTAACGGAAGTGGTCATCGCCCCGAATTCCCGGCTGATCGGCAAGACGATCAAATCCGCCTATTTCTGCAATGTTTTCCGCGCCACCGCCCTGGCGCTGCGCCACGGCGGACAGCTTTACAATACCGGTTTTGCCGATACGCCGCTTCGGGCAGGCGATGCCATTTTAGTGGAAACCCGCAAAGAAAATTATACAACGCTTAGAAACAATAATAATTTCGTTGTGGTGTCGGATATTGAGACACCGCAGTATCGCAAGGATAAAATTCTGCCCGCCCTTGCGATCATCACCGCCGTTATTGTAACGGCGGCAACGGGCATGATGCCGATCATGGTGGGCGCGATTATAGGATCAATTCTTTTGGTCATCTTCGGATGCATCACACTGGAAGAAGCCTACGACACCATCGATTGGAAAGTCATCTTTTTACTGGGGGGCATTATCTCCCTGGGCGTGGCGCTGGAAAAAACCGGGACAGCCGCTTACCTGTCCAACCAGATGATTTCTGTGCTGGGCGATCTGGGGCCGGTGGCGATTGTGGCAGCGCTGTACCTGATGACATCACTTTTAACCGAAACCATGTCCAACAACGCGACGGCCGTCTTGCTGGCGCCGATTGCCATTGCGGCAGCCGCGGCAATGAGGGTGAGCCCGACCCCCTTCCTGATGGCGATTGCCTTTGCCGCCTCCGCAAGCTTCATGACGCCTGTGGGGTATCAGACCAACACCATGATTTACGGCGTTGGCCGCTACCGTTTTGCCGATTTTCTTAGAGTGGGGACGCCTCTGAACCTGATGTTCTGGATTCTGGCGACCCTCCTGATTCCTTACTTTTTTCCCTTTTAGGAGTACGTATGGACAACTTGACCGACTGGGCAAAAAAAATCCTGGATGCCTTCAGCGCTCCGCTTTTCACCATGGGCAACTCCGCTTTTACCCTCTGGATCCTCATCTATTTGATTCTGGCAACACTGCTTCTGGCCTTTGCGGCCTCCGCGCTCAATAAAATTATTTCTCACCGGCTTTTGGCCAGAAGCCGCATTGAACTGGGTGTCCGCATCGCCGTGGGCACCATTGTCAAATACCTCACGCTGGTGATCGGCTTTGTCATCATCCTGCAAACCGCCGGCATCAATCTCAGCAGCATCACCATTCTTCTGGGCGCCCTGGGCGTCGGCATCGGTTTCGGTTTGCAGAACATCACCAACAATTTCGTCAGCGGCATCATCATTTTATTTGAGCGGCCCATTAAGGTCGGAGACCGGATTGAAGTAGCGGGAGTTTCGGGCGACGTCGTGGACATTTCGATGCGCGCCACGACTATCGTCACGAATGACAACATCTCCATCATCGTTCCCAATTCACAGTTCATCTCCGAGACGGTCATCAACTGGAGCCATACCGACCGCAGCGTCCGATTCAATTTTCCCGTGGGCGTCTCGTATCGGGAAGATCCGGAAACCGTGCGTCAGGTTCTGCTGGACATCGCGCTGGACAATCCCGGCGTCTTGAAAAACCCCAAACCCGACGTGCTTTTTTCTGAATACGCCGACTCCGCCATGCTGTTCAATCTGCGGGTCTGGACGCGCGAATACATCAACCGGCCCGGCGTGCTCAAAAGCCAGCTGTATTATGAAATCGCCAAACGCTTCCGGGAAAAAGGGATTGAAATTCCTTTTCCGCAGCGAGATGTACACATCAAGCACATGCCCGGGCAATAAGTCTCAACACGGGCAGATGCGGCGCAAGCCTTCAAAACGAAAAATTGCAGAAAATGGCCATCAATGATATGGAGCCCGCACATTTCATCGGCCAAGCGGGAGAGGCGGTATTTTCTGTATGATCAGACGTTATCTGATTTTCATAGTCAAAGGCATGGCGATGGGGGCGGCCAATGTCATCCCCGGTGTTTCCGGCGGAACGCTCGCGCTCATCACGGGAATTTTTCAGCGGCTGATGGACAGCCTGAAATCCTTCAATCTCACGGCGATCAAACTTCTTTTCCGGGGCCGCCTGCAAGATTTTATCAAACATACGGATCTTTACTTTTTGATCGCCGTATTTCTGGGCGCGGCCCTTTCTATTTTGTCTCTGGCCAAACTGCTGCGTCTGGCGTTTGACTCCTATCCCGTCTTTATCTGGTCTTATTTTTTCGGTCTGATTCTGGCGTCTGTTTTTTTTGTCGGCAAAACCATCGGAAAATGGAACGTTATTGTGATCCTGTCTTTCGCCGTTGGAACCGGCATTGCCGTGGCTATTTCGCTTTTGAGTCCGGCATCGCAAAACGATTCATTTTTCTATCTGATCCTCTGCGGCGTGGTCGCCATTTGCAGCATGATTCTGCCGGGGATTTCCGGGTCTTTCGTCCTGATTCTGATGGGCAATTACGAACTGATCGTCATTGACGCAGTGAGCACGCTGAACTTCCGGATTCTTTTTCCGGTCGCCATCGGCGCAGTGGCAGGGCTTCTGGCGTTTTCACACTTTTTATCCTGGATTTTTAATAAATTCCGGGACGAAACGCTGGCGACGCTGACCGGGTTTATCTTAGGCTCACTGATGATTCTGTGGCCCTGGAAACAGGCCATTTTCCGACTGGATGCGGCGGGAAACCCAATCCTGCGCAAAGGCAAAGCGCTCATCGAAGGTTACACGCTGCACCTTCCCGCACCGGATACAGAAATGTTTGTGGCAATAGGCATAATGCTGGCGGGCATTTTGACGATCTGGATTACGGAAAAACTGGCAGGCTCAAAGCATTAGGCGGATAAAACCATGTGCCGCGCAAAGTCTGCGGCGTGTTCGCCTGCGATGTGTCCGGTGGAAAAAGCGGCCTGCAAATTATAGCCGCCGGTATCCGCGTCAATATCCATCACTTCTCCACAGAAAAAAAGACCGGGAACGATTTTCGACGCCATCGTGCGCGGATCAATTTCGCGAAGGCTGATGCCTCCCGCCGTGACAATGGCTTTGCTGACCGGCAGCGCGGACGTCATATTGAAGCGAAGCGCCTTGAACACGTCGAGAATTTTCTCACGCTCGGCGGCGCTTAGCTGATTGGCGGGTTTATCGGGATCGATCCGGGTCAACCCGATCAGCGGTTCAATCATTTTCGCCGGCAGATACTCCTTGAGAATACTCGTCAGTCTTCTTTTGCCAAAAAGATTAAAATCCGTCTGCAATCGTTTTCGCAGTTGTTCTTTTGTCACGGCGGGTTTTAAATCAATGAGGATGGAAACAGGGCCGTCCTCAAGCGCCGCCACCACGGAAAGGCTCATCAACAGAATAATCGGGCCGCCCAGGCCGAAGTGGGTAAAGAGCATCTCGCCGAAACGGCTTTCCAGAACGGGCGGACGCGGACGTTTCTTTTCACCCCGGCCGTAATCGCAGGCGGGAATCAGTGCGGAATCGATCGCAGAGGCCTCGCCGCGAAACGCCGTGGCGCGGACATTGCGCAAAGACACGCCCTGCATGGACTTGGCCAGCGCCTGTTCGCGAACGATCAGCGGCACAAGCGCAGCCTTGGGATCGACAACCGAATGTCCCTGCGCGGCGCTTAGCGTATAACCGTCGCCGGTCGATCCGGTCTGCGGCCAGGACGCCCCACCGGTGGCCAAAATGACGGCACGCGCCCGGAAGCGCGCGGATTTTGTTTCCACGACAAACATCCCCTGCGCGTCGCGCCGAATTGAGGAAACGCCCGCATTAAAGATTGTGCGAACACGATGATCCGCCGCATAGGCGCTGAGCGCCCGGACAACATCTCGGGCATCGTCGGAAACGGGAAAAATCCTTCCGCCTCGCTCGAGTTTGGTTGAAACGCCGTATCGTTCGAAAAATGCAAGCAACTCGGACCGGAAGAAGCGGGAAAATACACCGCGCAGAAACCGGCCGTTTGGGCCATACATGGCCAGAAAAGCCTCCAGATCGGCCGCGTTGGTCACATTGCAGCGCGTTTTGCCGCTCACCAGAAGCTTTTTGCCCGGCGCGTCTGTTTTTTCCAGCAGTAACACGCGCGCGCCTTTCTCGGCGGCGCGTCCGGCCGCCATCAGCCCCGCCGCGCCTGCGCCTGCTACAATCACGTCCGCATCAACTTTCATCGCCTCGCTTTGCATCGTGTCCATGGCAAGCCGCTACCACAAATCGATAGCGCCGGTCAATGCGTGTGTGGGTCTCAGTCGGGCCGGTCTTGTGATTGGGGCGTTGATATGTTAGGAGTCTTGCCGATAATATTTTTTGCAAAGGAGCGGCATTTGCGGGTACCCACACATCTGATATCCCTGACCACGCAAGTGATGTTGCGCGTACAGCCTCTGACGCATCGCTCTTTGAGGCAGTGGGAAGCGCACGCGCAAACCATTCCCGATCCGGAGCTGAGGCGTCAGGCGCTCGCAAGCCTTGCGGCCAAAAAGTTCCACTGTGAAGGCGGCGCGCTCTACAGTCTTTTGGCGGGCGATCACTATGAGGACGCCATCCGCTTCATCGTCGCCTACCAGACCATAAGCGATTATCTGGACAATCTTTGCGACCGCAGCACCTCGCAGGATCCCGACGACTTTAGCGCCCTGCACGAGGCCATGCGCCAGGCGCTTTCGCCGGGCGCGCCCGCTACCGCCTATTACCGTTTCCGGTCCGAGCAAAATGACGGGGGCTATCTCGCGGCACTGGCGCAAACCTGCCAGTCCGTTTTGTCAAAACTTCCCGATTATTCCCGCGGAGCGGACGCGGCGCAAAAGCTGGCCGCCCTGTATATCGATTTGCAGGTGCATAAACATGTGCGAAAAGATGAGCGGCTGCCCAGGCTTCAAGCCTGGTTTGCCCAACATGAGCCTCATCTGCCGCCCATGACCTGGTATGAATTTGCCGCCTCAACCGGTTCAACGCTGGGTATTTTCTGCATCGTTTCGCAACTGTTCCATCCGTCAACAACTCGGGCGCTCATCGATTCCATCCAGGAGACGTATTTCCCCTGGGTGCAGGGGCTGCACATTCTGCTGGATTATCTGATTGATCAGGAAGAAGACCGCAAAGGCGAAGATCTGAACTTCTGCGCCTTTTATGGCGGCCCCGACGAGATGGCGGCAAAGATCGGCCATTTCTACACTCAGGCGCAAAAAAGCGTCGCGAAGCTCCCCGAGGCGAAGTTTCATCATCTGATCAATCGCGGGCTTTTGAGCATCTATCTGTCGGACGTGAAAGTCTCGGGGCAAAAAGACGTCCAAACCGTTGCCAAAACCCTGCTTCGTCTGGGCGGTCTCGAATCGTTTTTATTTTATCTGCATTGCTGGATTTACCGGCGACTGACCTGACAGGCATTTTGCCTGCAAACACTGATTTCAACCGCTACGTAAGCTTCAGAACCATCTGCGCATACCGTTTTGCCGCGCCGGCGTTTTGAATCACGATGGCTCTGCCTCGCTCGCCCCGTGCGCGCAAGTCGTCCGGATTCGACAAGACGCCCAGAATGCCCGCAAGGAGTTCCTGCTCGCCTGCAACGCGGATACCCGCGCCGGCTGCTTCCAGAAGCTCTGCCTCACGTGTAAAATCTTCCATGGACGGGCCGTAAAAAATCACATTGCCCCAGGCGGCCGCCTCGAGAATATTCTGACCACCCCGGGGAACCAGCGAACCTCCGCAATAAACAATCGTGGCCAGAGAATAAATCTTGAAGAGCTCGCCGATTACATCCACCACGAGGATTCTCTCCTTCCGGCGCGCCCGACCGGCGTTGATCTGGGTGACTGAAATGACATCCGTAAAACCTGCGCGCGAAAGCAGCGCCATCACGTCCGGCGTTCGTTCAATGTGACGCGGCACGATAATCAACTTAAACGCCGGATCGCTCTCAAGAAGCGCGCGATAGACCGATACAACGATGTCCTCCTCGCCCGGATGCGTACTGCCAGCCACGAAATACTTCTCATCCGGGGAGACGCCGAAGCGTTGGATCACCTCGTCGTGCAGCGCGGACGAAGCCATCGCGGCCAGTGCGTCATACTTGGCGTTGCCTAGCGTCTGAATCCGGGAATCGATCATGCCCATCTGGCGGATGCGCGAAGCGTCCACCTCCGAAATCATTCCCGCTGCGTCAATATTTTCCAGCACCCGCTTCCAAAAAATTCGGGTACGGCGGTAGGTGTCGAAAGACCGAGGCGATATCCGGCCATTGACCAGGGCCACCTTAATGCCCCGTTTGCGGCAGGCCACCAGAAAATTCGGCCAGAGCTCCGTCTCTACTAAAATAAAAACATCCGGAGAAGCGGCATCGAGCAGGCGATGAACGGCAAACGGAAGATCCAGCGGAAAATAAATAAAGGCGTCGACCTCTCCCACCAGCCTTTGAGCCATCCCCTGCCCTGTTTCCGTTGACGTGGAAAAGATAATCCGTGTCTCGGGGCAAAGCGCTTTGATCGCCCGAACCACCGGCTGGGCGGCCGTCACTTCACCCACGGAGACGGCGTGAATCCAAACGCGGCGCCCCGGAGGAATGTTTTTCAAAAGATGTTTTTGCTTAAAGCCCAGCTTTTGCAAAAAACTTTGGCGGTATTTCCCCGTGATAAGCATTTTGAACAAGAAAAACAGCACGCCCGGAACGGCCAGCAGGATTAAAATAATATTATAGACCCATCTCATGCGCGCATATTCGATATTTTTCCAGACCCTGTCAAGGGAAATAGATGGCCGGCCCAGGGTGATTTTATTCTCGCCTAAAAGACGAGAAGGATTAATTTGTTATAGAAG
>CAZSQS010000108.1:0-7344 GCA_964608995.1 uncultured Smithella sp.
TTGTCAAACTCTGGGAGTCCCCCGGCAAAGCCGGGGGTTTACTCAGAAGAAATTACAAACCGCGCAGATATTCCGGCCGCATGCGGCTTTCATCTTTTTGATCGATCACCGCAGCTATCGTTTTTAGCACTTTTTCCTTCTGCCTCGGCAGCCTCGCTTTAATCGGCAGATAGTTGGAGGCGTGATTGGACGTGAAATAACAATCCGTAAAATCCGCATGGGCGATCATATCGTGGAGTTCGCGAATATATACCAGTTTATCAGGCAACACGAATCGTCCCGCCCGATAGTCGTCATACAGAGGCGTCCCCGGTACGAGCATCAGCGTCAGCGCTCCGACATAGTCCGGGTCCATCTGTGTCAGAAGGCTTGCCGTATCGAGAGCATGTTCAACACTTTTTTCAATCCCCCCGATTCCCAATATCACGGTCACAGAAAGCTCAATACCGGCCGCCTTCACCCTTCTTGCCGCTTCCACCATCTGATCGCGCGTTGCGCCCTTTTGAATCTTCGTAAGCAGTGCTTCATTACCGGTTTCCACACCCAGATACACAATTTTCAAACCGAGCGCTTTGAGGCGTTTAAGCTCATCGACAGGTTTTCTCAAAATGCTTTTCGTATTGGCGTAGCTGCCGATACGTTCGAGTCCGGGCAGATAGCGGTTAACGAGCGCAAGGATTTCTTCCAGGCGGGGCTGTGGAATGATCAGGGCGTCTCCATCGCATAAAAACAGTTTATCGATGTAACCGTAAGACCTTGCTTCCTGAAGATCATTCTCAATGCGTTCAATCGGTTTGATTTTAAATTTCTTTTGACGGTATGTGCCACAAAATTCGCATCGGTTATGCGAACAGCCGACAGTGACTTGCAGAAGCAGGCTCCTGGCTTCACTGGGCGGACGGATAATCAATCCTTCGTAATCCACTTTTCGTTTAAACCCCTTTTTCTATTCAATTTCGTCTTTATTAAACATGCGCGGATACAGATGTCAATCATCGTTGTATTGACTGCAACAAAAAAAGGGAGCCGCATATGCTGACTCCCTTCATTTTCTGGCGGGGCCGATGGGACTTGAACCCACGCCCTCCGGCGTGACAGGCCGGCGTTATAACCAACTTAACTACGACCCCGCAATATTGCTTTTTTATCTGGTAGGCGGGACAGGGCTCGAACCTGTGACATCCACGGTGTAAGCGTGGCGCTCTTCCAGCTGAGCTACCCGCCCTCTCGCCTGTTAAAGCTCGGTGGCTTCTAGCAACATTCATTTTCATTGTCAAGCAATAATAATATAAAACTCCAAACTAATTTACCGGTAAACACCCGCTTTGCATATCCGGCGAAATGGCGTTTGTATAAGGCGCTTCTTCCTTAACAAAAGCGATATCCAGCACCTCATCCACATGCTCGACAAAAACAATTTTCAGCGCATTTTGAACATTCTGCGGAACCTCCGCAATATCTTTTTCATTATCCTTGGGAACAATGACCATCTTAATGTTTCCGCGATGCGCGGCCAGTATTTTTTCTTTCAGTCCGCCAATGGGCAGCACCCTGCCGCGCAATGTAATCTCGCCGGTCATTGCCATATCCGCTCTGACCGGTTTTTTCATCAGCGCGGAAGCAATGGAAATGGCCATGGCAATGCCAGCCGAGGGGCCATCCTTGGGAATCGCGCCTTCCGGCACGTGAACGTGAATATCAATTTTTCTGTAAAAGTTTTTGGGCAATCCAAACTTCTCAGCGCGCGCGCGAATGTAGGTCAGCGCCGCCTGAACGGATTCCTGCATCACATCGCCCAGCTTCCCGGTCATCACCATGCGCCCCGTACCTTCCATAATCGACGACTCGATGGAAAGCAGTTCGCCGCCGACCTCCGTCCAGGCCAAACCAATCGTTAATCCAATCTGATTTTTCCCTTCGGTTTCTCCATGACGGTATTGTGGGACGCCCAGGTATTTCTGAACGTTTTTTGAAGTGATGACAATCCGTTTTTTTGAACCGTTGTTGCTGACAATTTCTTTGGCAACCTTTCTGCAAATCGACGCCACTTCACGCTCCAGATTTCGCACGCCCGCTTCACGCGTGTATTGGCGGATAATGCGCAAAAGCGCTCCTTTGGTCATTTCAATGTTTTCAGGGACGAGACCGTTGGCTTCCATTTCTTTTGTGACGAGATATTTCTGAGCGATGCTTAACTTTTCCTGCTCGGTATAGCCGGCAATGCGGATGACTTCCATTCTGTCCTGCAACGGGGCCGGAATGGTCTGCAACACGTTGGCGGTTGTAATAAACATAATATCGGAGAGGTCATAATCAACATCCAGATAATTGTCGTTGAAAGCGAAATTTTGTTCGGGATCAAGCACTTCCAGCAGGGCCGAAGAAGGATCGCCCCGAAAATCCGAACTGAGCTTATCGACTTCATCCAGACAAAAGACAGGGTTGTTCGATCCCGCTTTTTTCAGAGACTGAATAATCTTTCCGGGCATGGCGCCGATATAGGTCCGTCGATGTCCACGAATTTCGGCTTCGTCACGCACGCCACCGAGCGAAATCCGGATAAATTTCCGATTGGTCGCCCGCGCAACAGATTTGGCAATCGATGTTTTTCCGACGCCGGGAGGTCCAACCAGACACAGAATCGGTCCCTTGTTTTTCTTAACAAGGGTTTGTACGGCCAGATATTCAATGATGCGTTCCTTGACCTTTTTCAAGCCGTAATGATCCTCGTCCAGTATGGCTTCAGATTCTTTCAGGGTGTATTTATTCTCGGTAACGTCCGACCAGGGCATATCCAGAAGCCAGTCGATGTAGTTTCGGACAACGGTGGCTTCCGCGGACATCGGCGCCATCATTTGAAGCTTTTTGATTTCCTGCCGAACTTTCTTGGTGGCCTCCTCGGAAAGCTTTTTCTGCTTAAGTCTTTTTTCTAACTCAGCTATTTCATTGCGGAAATCATCCTTCTCGCCCATTTCTTTCTGGATGGCCCGCATCTGTTCATTCAGATAGTAATCCTTCTGGGTTTTCTCCATCTGCTTTTTGACACGCCGTTTGATCTTTTCTTCAACCTGTAATATTTCGATCTCAGAGAGCATCATTGAATAAATGGCTTCAAGACGTTCACCCACATTGAAGATTTCCATAATCTTCTGCTTGTCTTCGAGTTTGACGTTCAAATGCGTGATGATCACGTCCGCCAATTTCGATGGATCTTCAATGGCGATAATCGTTCCCATCATTTCGACGTGAACTTTTTTACTGAGTTTTAAATAGAGTTCAAAAGATTCCTTGATGCTGCGCATGAGCGCCTGCTTGCGGACATCGTTGGGATCATCATTGACATCTTCGATTTCATTGATTCTAACCAGAAAATAATCATCATTTTTCAGGTATTCTCGGATCTCCCCCCTTGTCTTTCCTTCGACAAGCACTTTTACCGTACCATCCGGCAGCCGAAGTAATTGAATGATAATGCCGACGGTCCCCACGCGATAGATATCATCTTCTAACGGATCATCCTTTTTGGCGTTTTTTTGGGCCACCATAAAAATACCTTTTTCGTATTTCATGGCGGATTCCAGAGCGGCAATGGATTTTTCTCTGCCGACAAACAAAGGAACAATCATGTGCGGGAAAACGACCACGTCGCGCAGCGGCAAAAGCGGAATAATATTCGTTCGATCAGGCAGACTCTGATTCAATTCTTCAGACATTCATTTTTCCTAATGTTTTTAATTTATGCAGATTCAGATTTTGTATCGTAAATTAAAATCGGCTTTTCCTTGTTGATCACAACCTCTTCACTAATCACACATTCTTTAATATCACGCTGTGACGGAATATCGTACATGACCTCAAGCATCGTATTTTCCAGAATGGAGCGCAGACCGCGGGCCCCTGATTTTCTTTCCATGGAAAGTTTCGCCACACAGCGCAAGGCGCCGTCCGTGAATTTCAGGGTTACATTCTCCAGCTCGAAGAGCTTTTTATACTGCTTGATGATAGAGTCCTTGGGTTCCACGAGAATCCGAACCAGCGCGCTTTCATCAAGATCATCAAGCGTGGCGATGACCGGAAGACGCCCGATAAATTCCGGAATCAGACCAAATTTCAGGAGGTCTTCCGAGCGGACTTCAGACAGAAGCTCACCGACGCGCTTCTCTTTTTTGCTCTTGATTTCCGCCCCAAATCCCATGGTATTGGTTCCAATGCGCTTGGAAATAATTGATTCGAGATCATTGAAGGCGCCGCCACAAATAAACAGGATATTGGTCGTATCCACCTGGATAAATTCCTGCTGAGGATGCTTGCGTCCTCCTTTTGGCGGAATGTTGGCCATGGTGCCTTCCATAATTTTCAGCAAGGCCTGCTGAACACCCTCGCCGGAAACATCGCGCGTAATGGAGGGATTGCCGGATTTTTTGGCAATTTTATCTATTTCGTCAATATAAACAATACCCTTTGACGCACGCGCCACATCATAGTCCGCATTTTGCAGAAGACTTAAAATAATATTTTCAACATCTTCTCCGACATAACCTGCCTCGGTGAGGGTGGTTGCATCCGCTATCGTAAAGGGAACATTGAGAAACTTAGCCAGTGTCTTGGCCAAGAGCGTCTTTCCTGAACCGGTAGGCCCCACCAGCAAAACGTTGCTTTTCTGGATCTCAACGCCATCAGTGGAACTGACGTTTGAAAAAAGCCTTTTATAGTGGTTATAAACGGCAACAGAGAGTATTTTTTTTGTTTTTTCCTGCCCAATTACATAGGAATCGAGAAATTTCTTAATTTCTTTGGGTTCCGGCAAGACATTTTTGGGGCTTTTTTCAACGGTCTTTTCTTCTTCTTCGACGATGCAGCGGCATAATTCGATGCATTCATCGCAAATGTAAGCCGTCGGACCTGCGACTAACTTACGGACTTCACTTTGCATTTTTCCACAGAATGAACAAAAAAGCATGCCTTGCCCCATTCGGTTGTCTTTACTTCGTTTGATCACGTATTGTCTCCTTTATTGACCTCCGGACGTCGTCGGCTTCCTTACTACTATTTCGTCAATCAGGCCATATTCTTTAGCCTGATCACTGGTCATGAAATAATCGCGCTCGGTGTCGTTTTTTATCTTTCCCAAAGGCTGCGTCGTCAAATCCGATAAAATTTGATTTAATTCATCCTTTAAGCGAAGAATCTCTCTGGCCTGAATGTCAATATCCGTTGCCTGACCCTGAAATCCCCCCAGCGGCTGATGAATCAGAATTCTTGCATGCGGCAGCGCGTAACGCTTTCCTTTTTCACCGGCAGCCAGAAGTATGGCGGCCATGCTGGCTGCCTGTCCCATGCAGACGGTTGAAATCGGTGGTTTAATATACTGCATTGTGTCGTAAATTGCCATACCGGAACTGACGTGCCCCCCCGGCGAATTGAGATAGAAAAAAATCTCTTTATCCGGATCTTCCGCCTCCAGATAGAGCATTTGCGCAACGACAACATTGGCCACATTATCGTCAATGGCCGTCCCCAGAAAGACAATTCTGTCTTTCAAAAGTCTGGAGTAAATGTCAAACGCCCTTTCACCCCTGCCATCCTGTTCGACCACCATGGGTATTAAACTCAACGGGGCACCTCCTCCATGCCAACTTTCTCAACAAGCTTTATATTGGCTTCTCTTTCTATAAAGTCAAACACCTTTTTATGAATCAATTCGGATTTCAGGCTGTTCATTCTCTCGTCCGTGTCGTAGGCGCTTTTAACCACTTCGTAATCCGTGTGATGCATAGAGGCCAATTCCTTGAAATGTTGATCGATATCCTCATCCGTCACCGAGATTGCTTCTTTTTCGCCTATTTTCTTTAGAATCAGAAAGGACTTCACGGTTTTCTCAGCATCGTTTTTAAACTGGTCATGCATGCTGATACTTAGCTCCATGGCGTTCTTTTCGTCCATTCCCGCCTGACGCATTCTTTTTTGTGTATCGCTGATCAGATAGTATATTTGCCTCTCGACCAGAGATAAAGGCGCTTCAAATTCGTTTGCCTTGAGAAGCGATTCGATGATTTTTTCATGAAACAGTGACTCACTCTGACGTTTACCCTGATCTGCCATGGATTGTCTGACATCATTTTTCAAATCGTCGAGTGAATTGTATTTATCGAAATTTTTGATAAATTCCTCGTCGATTTCAGGAAGTTTTTGTTCTTTAATGCCTTTGAGGGTCACCTGAAAAACGACATCCTTACCGGCCATTTTTTTCTCATGGTAATCCTCCGGAAACGTCACCTGAACATCCTTGGTTTCACCCGCCTTCATTCCGACAATCTGTTCTTCGTAGCCGGGTACGAATCGATTCGATCCCAGTTCAAGCAAATAATTATCTGATTTGAGTTCGGGTAAGGCTTCACCCTCGAGCGTCCCTGCAAAATCAATTGTGACGAAATCCCCCATGGCCGCAGGCCTGTCGTCAACCACATCTTCCATGGTTGCAAACATCTTGCGAATCTCCTGCAGCCGCTTTTGCAAATCGTCATCTGCAACGACATAAACCGTTTTTTCCAGTTCCATCCCTTTGTAACTCTGCGGCTCAAAGTCCGGTTCCGTTTCAAAAACGGCGCTGAAGCTGAAATCAGCATTTTCCGTTAAACCGTTTTGCTCGATCTCCGGACGTGACAGGGTCACAAGGCCTTTGTCATCAACAGCCTGCCAGTAGTATTTATTGACGATATTGGTAATCGCTTCGCCTTCCGCATCTGATTTGAAAAAATTTACCAGAACTTGTCTGGGAACCTTCCCCGGCCTGAAACCTTTGATCTTTGCTTTTTTGCCGATGTCACGATAAACAGAATCGAGCTCATCTTTCACGAAATCCCAGGGAATTTCAAAAGACATTTTTTTCTTCACCTGGCTGATATCTTCCACTTTTACGGTTAACTCACCCACTCCTTTAGTTCTCCTTGTTTATTTAATTTTTTATATATTTGCACTGGTGCGAGAGAGGGGACTTGAACCCCTAACCGCTTAGGCGGGCTGGATTCTAAGTCCAGTGCGTCTGCCAATTCCGCCACTCTCGCCGATTATGAATTGCGGGATTATATATTTCCTTCCTCAAATGTCAACGCGGATTATCACCCCAATGCCCAAAGATAAACCAGATAGGCCCATCGCTTTCTTCAACTGCCTGTAATGGATAATCATTTTTAATGCAAGGATTAAGATTTTTTTACGCTGTTGAATCATTAAACGATTTGTGAATAATCCAGACTGTTTTAGACCGGCAAAAGAAGGCCTTTGGGAAATCAAATAAAATGGTCGGGGCGAGTGGATTTGAACCACCGGCCCTCTGAACCCCAT
>CAZSQS010000109.1:0-7120 GCA_964608995.1 uncultured Smithella sp.
TGCCGTCGGCATACGTCTCGGCGCCGACCTGGTTTAATAAAACCGGATGTGCCGGGTCTTTGATGTCCACGACATACACCGCCGAGGGCCCGGTGATGTAGGCCAGTTTGGCGGATTTGCTGATGGCGACACCGGCCATACCGACGGTGAAATCGTTTACCTGGCCGATTTGCCTGGGGTTGACAGGGTCGGTAATGTCCAGAAGGATGGGACGGCCCGATACGCCGCCGACAATGGCCAGATCAATGGTTTGGGTCATGCCGTTTGAATCGATGTAGGTGTAATCGGACACGGCGCCTGCGCGCCAGTGGGTGTCGGTGAGCTTGGTGTAGCTGGCGAGCGTCGGCATGTTGGGCATGTTGACGTTGAAGATGAGGACGTTTCCGCGCATGGTGGTCATGAGGACATAGCCGCTGCGATAGGCGACGACATCCACCGGCTGGCCGCAGACAATATCGCCGCAGCGGTTATTGACCGTGTCGTAGCCACCGATGACGGCCTCTCGCGGCTTTTTGTACATGAGCCGCGCTTTCTCGACGTCCACGATCTGCAGGCCGACGGCAATGGTCGAGACGTAGGCGTAATTGTAATATTGTTTAAGCCATTGCAGATAGCACAGCAAGACTGCCTGTCGTATGTGCATCATTTGCAAATACGCCTTTCTGCGTTGGATGATGGCGGCTCTGTTTCTCAAATTATTCTCTGCCTTCTGTTCATTTCTGTTCCTGGATTCCGTCCTTCGACGGAATGACGAAAGAGGAGTCATTGCCGATCTGATCGGCAATCCGGTTTTCGGGCTGATCGGGGATCAGCCCCTACATTGTGTTGTAGGGCGCGTTTTCCAAACGCGCCGCTTCTGCGCTTTACGGCAACGAAATGCTCTTGCCCTTGTTGGCGTTCCACCAGGTTTTGTACTGGGTCAGCTTGGTCTGCAGGCCGGGCAGGTCGGAATCCATTTTGTAGCTCCGCAGGGCTTTGAGCTCGGTATCCGCCGATACGCCGTAGTATTTCTGGCGGTAATGGATAAAAACCTCCAGGCTGCGGGAAAGAGAATAGATCATGTCTTTGGGCGTGACCTTGCCCGCCTGATTCTGAATGTTCCATTTGTCGCACAACCACAAACGGCGTTCCATCTCGTCTTTGATCCATTTGATTTGATTATCGCTGGTTCGTAAATCAGCAGAGGTTAATGCTGGCAGTGTTGAAGGAAATTTTGCCAAATAGGCCTGGACGACTTCCAGAGGTTCGGGTTTGTTCATTTGTCCATCTTCATACTCTATGGAAATAACCTTGTTATTACTAATCCATCTATACACCCACCCTGCTGAACCAAATGTCATAACGTTATTACCATTTACAACACGCATGATATACTGGTCACCAGGAATGCCTAAAGAAGTTCTAAAAGCTGCATCCACCTCATGCGCCAGCCATCGGTCCGAATCCGCCCCGGCGTGCTGGGTGACTTGGACGACAATACCTATTCCAATTGTCTTACTCTGATATTCTGCTTTATAGGTTACATCGGTATGGTCTGCCAGGAAATGATCCGTTCCCATAAGCACACCGGAATTTCTATATATCCAGTATCCGGGGATTGTTTTTAACTCCAAAGTGTCAGGATCTCTTTCTTTTGTATATCTCTCATATGGTGCGATGTTTCCCATAATTATGTAACTGGAAACATCTTCAGCAAATAACATGACATTAGGAACGCTTAACAACAAGATTACTGATAATAAGATAAAACTTCTTTTTCGCATGTGAGCTCTCCTTATTTCGCTTTATATTGATTCTCGATTAATTTTTTGATCAAGTCCGTAACCCGCCAATTGCCGTCACAACCTGTAGCCACTTTACAGCCGGTTGTATTGTCGATTATTTGTTCGAGAACTTTTTTAGTTCCGCCCGGATATGCAACGATGAGGGGCACGTATGAGTCGGAAGGGTTTAAGCTCCCGTGCCATGCCTTACAAGCCACGCCTGTTGTGTACCTGCTGTTTTCAATGGTCTCTCCTGCAGAGGCATTGATATGCGTCTTGTCTTTCATTATTATACACAGCGTCATAATATATTGCCGTTTTATGTGTTCAAATAACACACAAACGCCTGAGGTCGTCATTTTTTGTTGACCATTGATCAAATTGAAACTCCACTGACTTGACAACATCACTTAACTCAGGAAAGTACCGATTGTGAACACTCAAGCGCCGTGTCAATTTCCATACACGTTCAATCGGATTCAGATCGGGACTATATGCGGGCAAAAACAACAACACAAAATTCTTCGAACAAAGCTCGCGCCACTGTTTATGAAACCGTGAATGATGATATGTTGCGTTATCCAGAATCACATAAACCTTTCTTTTTGCGTGGCAGCTGGCTTTTCGAAGCTGTTTAAGAAAAGTCCAAAAGGATTCGCCATTAAACCGCTTTTCCTGTCTTTGATATACAAATTTACCATCGCGAATCCTAACCGCTCCAAAATAACCGACGCTTTTCCGGGTGGGATGATGTCGTAAAACCGGTTCTTTAATTTCAGGCGCTACCCACATTTGGCACCGAGACCCGTATTGCTGAAAATGAACTTCATCCAAAGACCAAATATCAACATTGTTATTGGCCATCAGTTGTCGGACTTTTTTTTGAAGACTTTTTGGGCCTCTTCATCGGCGTGAGCAATCAAAGAGCGTGGCTTTCTCAAGC
Source organism: uncultured Smithella sp. (assembly GCA_964608995.1). Classification (GTDB taxonomy): domain Bacteria; phylum Desulfobacterota; class Syntrophia; order Syntrophales; family Smithellaceae; genus UBA8904. The sequence continues at coordinate 2,707 of CAZSQS010000109.1, forward strand.
GAAAACCTAAGTCTCCAAAAAGTCTCTGGCATTGTCGCACCCCTAATTTAATGCCAAATTCATTTTGAATATACGCCGATAAGGTTCTACCATCCCATATGGCACCACGCAAACCAACCGACTCTGGCGAACGTCGAAGAACTTTCCCTATTTTATCTATATGTTTTGGCTCAAGGCGTGATGGCCTCCCACTGCGCTCGTTTTCAATTAATCCTTGCAGACCATCGCTTACATATCTTTGAACCCAGTATCGAATGGTTCGTTCGGGATCGCCGAGCATTTCCGCTACGGCAGGACAGGTTATCCCTTTCGCAATAAGTAAGACGGCATGAAGCCGATGGTCATATCGTGCTTGCTCAGAGCGTTGAATCTCATCCTGCAAAACATATATCGCGTTTTTATCCTCAATTCGTATTGTCATGCTAAAAGTATAGCATGAATTAATTATTTCGGCAATTATTTATGACGCTGTGTATAGCACGATGTCGCCACTGCGTTTCAAATCGTTTAAGCCATCTATTCTCATGATTGCTTTTACAGCGTAAGGGGACGCCCGTAAAATACTAAGTTTCTCTTCATTCCAGTAACTGATAACCGTTTTCTCGCACTATGAATTTGCCTCTTTCAACGCTGTAACCAACCCCAGGAGCGCTGATCCCGATGCGTTTCGATATTTCAGCATGGGAAATCCCCAAAGCGCTTGTCGCCCAGTAGCAAAATAAACTCCTTGCCTTGACCTTGGTCGGGTGCTTTTGCCTGGAAAAGATATCTTCCACATCGACGGCACATATCGTTGCCGCCCGTCTGGCCACTGTGTCCAAATCATATCCCTGACGCTTGATCGCATATTTCCTTTCAAACGCTTCCTTCGCCTCGGACAACATTTCTTCCACAAAATCGCCGTCCCCGAGAATCCTTTCATCGCTATTGATGAATGTGCCCTTAAGAGCGCTTGCTTTTATTTCCTTCCAACCGCCGAGGCTTCGAATCAGTCCGCCTCCAGCCAGATCCTCTCTTCGTCCTTGTTGAAGACCTGCTGCTACAAAGGCTTCATATTGCTTTCTGGCCGAATATCTTTGCTTTCCAAAATAATTCAAAACGTAATCCGCGTCCTGCCATTCTCTCTTTCGGTGTCCCATCAGAACGCTGTGTCCGCTGTAAGCATACCTGCTTAATTCGTCCAGTCCCTTTACCAGACCGGCTCGAACCGGATTTAAATGAATATACCGGACGAGTTCCGTCAAATACGCGTCTTCCTGACAAAGAATCGATTTATATCTGTTCTGAAATAACCTCCCGCTTCGCTTGTGTCTGAAATTAAAATAAACAGCATAGCCCGTTAAAAGCCGGCTCATCAATTTTGCAATCGGTGTGCTGCCGGTCCGGAAAAGAAAATGCGCGTGATTCGGCATAAACGCCCACGCAAAGCAAGACGTCTTTGTAACCGGAAGAAGTCTTTCCAGACGAGCCAGAAAATCATCACGATCGGTATCGTCCAGAAATATCTTTCGACGTTCTATCCCTCTGATCATGATGTGATGCAACACGCCAGGCGCGTCCAATCTTGCTGATCTTGGCATCTGCTCTCCCCTGATTAACGCTTCTATCTCTTTCTCAAATCGAGAAACTTAGTATTTTACGGGCGTCCCCTACCGTCTCTCAGCCTACCGTCTCTCAGTCTCTCATCTCTCATCTCATGCAAACTGTCCGGCGCATGCGGTAGAAATCCATTTCTTGTCATTGCGAGCCGACTCTCAGTCGGCGTGGCAATCTTTTCTTCTCCAATCTGTCATTCCCGGCTTGATCGGGAATCCAGCTTTTTAATTAAATAAAACCGTCCCCAATATTTCCCTGTCCTTTCCCCCTTTGCTAAAGGGGGATTAAGGGGGATTTTTCTTATCACTATGAGCAGCCCCGCGGGTGGTTCCCGCCCCAGCGAAGACCGGGGCGGCACTCTCTGCCTTCTCCAATCTGTCATTCCCAACTTGATCGGGAATCCAGGTTTATTTTTTACCTCTCCCCGTTGAGAAAGTTAATCAGCTAACACGTCCCTCTGTGGCGCCTCCTGTCGGTGTCCATCAGCAACGCCAGAACAAGGGGTTGCAACCCCTTGTTCTTTTTTCAAGCAATCGTTATCCGGCAGTTGAACAATTGTGGTTGTTCCTCTGCTGCGCGTATTGTTTATGTCTGATCTCTTTCGCTTCATAACGCTTCTATCTCTTCCTCAAATCGAGAAACTTATTATTTTACGGGCGTCCCCCTCGGTTCCCCAGCTTATTCGTCATTCCCGCTTGTGCCCTTCAGGATACGAAGGTTGGAATTCAGTATTCTCGCGCTTCTCCCCCGAGAAACTTATTATTTTACGGGCGTCCCCCTCGGTGCTCGGGCGTCCCCCTCGGTGCTTACCCTCGGTGCTCGGTTTTCGGGCTGATCGGGGATCAGCCCCTGCATTGTGTTGTAGGGCGCGTTTTCCAAACGCGCCGCTTCTGCGCTTTACGGCAACGAAATGCTCTTGCCCTTGTTGGCGTTCCACCAGGTTTTGTACTGGGTCAGCTTGGTCTGCAGGCCGGGCAGGTCGGAATCCATTTTGTAGCTCCGCAGGGCTTTGAGCTCGGTATCCGCCGATACGCCGTAGTATTTCTGGCGGTAATGGATAAAAACCTCCAGGCTGCGGGAAAGAGAATAGATCATGTCTTTGGGCGTGACCTTGCCCGCCTGATTCTGAATGTTCCATTTGTCGCACAACCTCAAACGGCGTTCCATCTCGTCTTTGATCCATTTGATGTTGTAGGCATTGCTTTTGAATTCAGCATCCGTAACGGTGATCGTTGACGGAAATTTGGCAAGATACGCCTGAACGACTGCTATGGGTTCGGGTTTGGCGCCTTGCAAATCGGTATAGGAAATATGAATCACCACATTGTTGCTCATCCATCTAAATGAGCCGCCGCCAATGCCGAGCCACAAGACTCTATTGTTTTCTATTTTTCGCACAACGGCCCCATCAGTCGGCAACCCTAACCGTCCATCTTCATCATCGCCATCTCTATAATTATCCTCCACCTCATGCATCAGCCAGCGGTCCGAATCCGCCCCGGCGTGCTGGGTGACTTGGACTTTTACGCTCAGATCTGTAACATCACTATCGTAAACTGTTTCATTGTTTTTATCGTCATGATCCAAAAGAAAATGATCTGCACCCATAAGCACACCAGCATTTTTTGTTATTGTATAACCTTGTATGGTTTTTAGTTGCAGCGTTCTAAAATCTTTTGTTTGTACTTTACGTATGTAACTGCCTATATCTTGCAGGATTAAATAATCTGAAATATTTTGCGCCCAAAGCATATTTGGTAAGATTAAAAATCCAATAACTATTATAATTAGTTTTATCTGTTTCATTATTGCCTCCTATAACTATTTTATTTGTATTGTTCTTTCACAAGTTCTTTTACGATGTCCGTCAAATTCCAGTTGCCTTTGCAATTACTGTAATCGCCCCTACAAACTGTTTCTCTCTGCAATAAGGTTTCTATGGTTGATTTAGTGCCGCCCGGATACGCGACAATTAAAGGCACGTAAGAGTCAGATGGATTCAACGAACCATGCCAAGCTTTGCAGGCGACGCCTGTTGTATATCTTTTAACTGCATCACCTTCTGTTTTGTCTTTCATAACCAGTACAATGTCGCCGCTACGATTAAGATCATTCAACCCGTCTATTCTTAATTTTGCATTCACATAATCTGCGCTTGCATCACCTAAATTGTCTGATAATGCTTCCAGAGGTTGATTATATCCGTTGAATACTTTATATATTCCGTTATCTCTGATTAGAATTTTATCTACCGACGATAACAGCTTCGGGAATTGATTTTTAATATCCTTGTCTATGTTTGCACCAGATTCCTGAAACATGCGTTTAAATATTAAAGCAAGATCAGCCAAATTCTCTGCACGCGGCGCAGTCTTCCAATCATTATCATCACCTTTTAAATAAATATGCGCCATTGGGCCATTCAATGCCGCTATAACATTTGCCTTCGTTATGGAAGCAGTTGCTCCATATTCAGGTTCTAAAAGTTCCTTCTTTTCATTTAAAGTTCTATTCAGCGCTGCAATCTCTGGCGGTGCCAGTATGGAATAGGAACCCCAACCATTTACGCCTGCGGCTTTCAGCACCGCCCCCAGTTCCCAGATATGCAGGTTGTTGTTGGCAAGTTCCGGGTACTTGACGCTATCCTTGTTAAATTTATCAACCACAAGGCTACAGGCATCATAACCGGGCCATTTCTTCTGGCCTGTTATATTTCCATTCTCATCTTTCCTGATCTGAACATATTGCATTTGCGATGCTTCGGGCATCTGCGTCGTCCCGTGATCGGCGACGATGATGAATATCTTATTTTCCAGTT
>CAZSQS010000110.1:0-7073 GCA_964608995.1 uncultured Smithella sp.
GAAGCGGCGGGAAAAATCATCACTGACCTTGAAGGGCAGATCGATGCGCGGATTATCGGCGGGAAAAGTGCCGATGACCTTCTGGCCAAGCTCTCCGCGAAGCGTGCCGAGGTGGAGGCCTACAACCGCCAGATTCAGCGCCTGACCGACGCTGAGGTGGAAAACGTCATTGCCCTGAGAACGGCCAATGAGCGGCTTTCTATCGGCCTTGGCTCTGAAATTGACGGACTTCGCGCGCCTGTTCAGGCATTGATTGAAAACGCCATGCTTGAAGTCTTACGGATTTGCGTTTCCTTCGAGAACGCCGGACACGCGGCAGAAAAGGCCTATGGCGTTGATCTTGAAAAGCGCCGGGACTTGGCCGTCTATCGCTTTCCGGGGCTTTACGAAGGCATCTTCCGCGATCTGGAGGCATATTTATCGCCCATCGGTGAAGACATCTCCGCGATCCGGCGGCGCGAGGTGCGCGAATTGTGGGCCGCACGCGAGGCGGCGAAAGAAAAACAGGCAGCTTAAAAGGAGGAATGAAAAATGACTTGGACTTACACAGACCCGAACAGCGATCTTTCCCATGAAACACCGCGGGAATTATCAGACACCTTATCAACGGAAACATTTAAAGAAGGCACCACCAGAACTGACGGCGAATCAACGCAGACATGGAAAAACGGCGCATGGGAAGACGTTGAATAATCCGGCAGGGGGCGGGGTGACCCGCCCCTTTCCCGATAAGGGGGGGGTATAAGTGGAACCATCTGATAAAAAAGAGAAAAAGCCCGATTGTGGCGACAACAAACGAGGTGACCGGCGGGCCTTGCGGAACATGACTGACCTTCGACTTTTCGTCAGTCATATCTTGCGAGAGGTGCAAAGCGATAAGCTGGACGTGGCAAAAGCGCGGACGCTTTTTTATGGCGCAACTGTCTTGCAAGGCCTGATTAGGGAAAATGATATTGAACAGAGGCTTGACACTATTGAACGGCTACTTGCCGGGAAAGGAACCCAAAATGAATTTAGACAACAGAGTTTCAAAAATTGAAAACCAGTTATCCGGCTCCCGTGATCCTGCGTGGAGAGAGCGCCGGGCGCGATCCTTCGCCGAATGGTGGTGCAAAAATGTCGAACCGCTATTTGCGAAGATTTACAATCGGACGCCACAAACGGAAGATCAGGTTTATGGCGAACACCTGAAACGTTTAGGCGCGCATGCCAGCGAAAGGGACTATGAGGCGTATCTGGCGGCAGGCGAACCCGTAGTTGACCGACTTTTCACGGATATTGCGGCGAGAGCCCATTAATTGGCGCATGCAATCACCCGCACCCGCCGGAGAACGCGGCTCACAGGTCATTTAAACGCGACGCTTTTTCGGCTTTCCGGCAGCAAGACGCCCTTCGGGGCGTTTTTTGTATCTGAGACATTTTTCCAAAAGTGGGACTATAGTGGGATTTTTTGCAGATCAAAAGAAAAAGGGTTTAAGTGATAATCACCTAAACCCTTAATTTTGTTGGTGGGCCGTGCGGGGATTGAACCCGCGGCCAACGGATTAAAAGTCCGCTGCTCTACCGCTGAGCTAACGGCCCATGTGTGTTCGTTTGAGAACAACGGCTTCTAGCAGCTGGGGTATCGGATGTCAAGCAGAAACTCGAAAATTTTCAATCTTGAAACGGATTGACCAGCTGAATGGTTTCCTCGCGCCCTGCGCCTACGGAAACCAGAGCGATTTTAGCCCCGGAGAGCTCTTCCATTCGATTCAGATATTTCCGCGCGTTTACCGGCAGATCGTTTATATTTAAAGCTTGGGCGATGTTTTCCTGCCAACCGTCCAGCTCTTCATAAACCGGAACACAGGCGGCCAGGGCTTTCAGGCTGGCCGGCGTGGCATGCGTAAGAAGCTGGCCGTTCAAACGATAACCGACACAGATTTTGAGCTTATCGAGTCCGGTGAGCACATCCAGCTTTGTGATGGCCAGTTTGGTAATGCCCGAGACGCGCACGGCGTGACGTACCAAAACCATGTCCAGCCAGCCGCAGCGGCGTTTGCGGCCGGTGGTGGCGCCAAATTCCTGCCCCACCTGCTGCATATGGTTGCCGATCGCGTCCTGAAGCTCGGTCGGAAAAGGGCCTTCGCCCACACGGGTGGTATAGGCTTTGACAATGCCCACCACAGTCGTAATGGCGCCCGGGCCGATGCCGCTGCCGCAGGAGGCGTAACCGGAGGCCGTGTTCGAAGAGGTGACGTAAGGGTAGGTTCCATGATCGATGTCCAGATGCATGCCCTGCGCCCCTTCAAAAAGAACCTTCCTGCCCCGGCGTATTTCCTCATCCAGAATCAGGGACGTATCCGCGACATAAGGCGCGATGCTTTCGGCGTAAGCCAGATATTCCCCTTCAATCTTTGAAGCATCGAGCGGTTCCACACCGAAAAAGTTTTTAAACAGGAAGTTCTTTTCTGCAAGCGCCAAAGAGAGCTTTTCCCGAAAAAAATCTTTTTCGAAAAGATCGCAGACCCGGATGCCGGTGCGGTTAACCTTGTCTTCATAGGCGGGGCCGATGCCCCGTCCGGTCGTGCCGATCTTTTTGCCGCATGAGCGCGCTTCGCGCGCCTGATCGAGCAGGCGATGATACGGCATGATCACATGCGCTTTTTCACTGATATAAAGCTTTGTCGAGGAAGGCAGAATACCCGCCTGCGTCAGCTCTGCGATTTCCGTCAGAAACACCGCCGGATCAAATACAACGCCATTGCCGATGACGCAGATTTTGTTCTGATGCAAAATACCTGACGGAATCAGATGCAGAATGGTTTTTCTGCCCTGAACGACCAGCGTGTGACCGGCGTTGTTTCCGCCCTGAAAGCGCGCGACAATGTCCGCCTCTTCGGTGTAGAGGTCAACGATTTTCCCTTTTCCCTCATCACCCCATTGAGTGCCTACAACTGCAATATTGGCCATGTTTATAGTCTTTCCTGCATTTTTATCGGTAGAATGGAAATTACATGTGGCAATTTCCGAAGTTTATCAAGGATATCTGATCCTATGGGTGAATCCGTATTCAAAATGACCAGTGCTTTTTTGGCCTGGGCGTTGCGGCTTAAATGCAGACGCGCAATATTGACTTTATGGTTGCCCAGTGTAATGCCCAGATTTCCGATCACCCCCGGCATGTCTTCATTGGAGACGGCCAGCATATAGCCTTCCGGCGCGATTTCCACAGAGAATTCATTGATCCGCACAATGCGGGAATCGCTGCGGCCAAAGACCGTGCCGGCGGTGATGCTGGTTTCTTTGGATGTTCTCACCGTCAGGGAAATCATATTGGTAAAATCCTTGGTCTCCGTGCTTTTGGATTCCACCACCTTGATGCCTCTTTCCCTGGCAATGACCGGCGCGTTGATATAATTGACCGTTTCGGTCAGGATCGGGTCCAAAAGCCCCTTGATCAGCGAAACGGTGATGGGGGCGACGTTGAAATTGGCGAGTTCGCCGCTGTATTCAATCAGCACGTCCTGAAGCGCACCGGTTAAAAGCTGCACCTGGAAGGAACCCATTTTTTCGGCCAGTTCCAGATAGGGACGGATCAGGGGCATGACATCGGCGCTGACGGACGGGAAGTTCACCGCGCCCTTGATTTCGCCGGTAGCGAAATAGGCGGCAATCTGATGGGCAATGGCAATGGCGACGCTGGTTTGAGCCTCGTCGGTGGAAGCGCCCAGATGCGGCGTACAGATGACGTTATCCAAACCGATGAGCGCCATATTTTTAGTGGGTTCGTCTTCAAAAACGTCAATGGCGGCGCCTGCGACTCTTCCGGATTGAAGCGCCTCGTAAAGCGCTTTTTCGTTGACGATGCCGCCACGCGCACAGTGAATCAGAAATACACCGGGTTTCATTTTGGCGAATGCTTTGTCGTTGATCAGATGTTTTGTGTCCTGTGTCAACGGTGAATGCACTGTGATAAAATCGGCATTGGCGTAAAGTTCATCCAGGCCGACCATGGTCACGCCCAGTTTTTCGGCGACATCCGGCGAAATAAACGGGTCGTGGGCGATGACATTCATCTTCAGGCCGATGGCGCGATCCGCCACCACGGCGCCGACTTTGCCCAGACCGATGACGCCCAGCGTTTTGTTGCAATACTCGTTGCCCATAAAGCGGGATTTTTCCCACAGGCCCGCTTTCATGGAGGCTGTGGCCTGCGGGATTTTACGCGCAAGCGACAGCATCATGGCGATGGCATGCTCGGCGGTGGTGATGGTGTTGCCGCCGGGCGTGTTCATGACGACGATGCCGCGTTTGCTGGCGGCGCCGATGTCGATATTATCGACGCCCGCGCCGGCGCGACCGATGGCGGCCAGTTTCGTGGCCGCCCCGATCACATCCGCCGTGACTTTTGTGGCTGAACGGACGATGAGCGCGTCATAATCTTTAATGACGGCTTTTAATTCGTCCGGCGTCATGCCGGTTTTGACATCTACCTTGATGCCCGGGGAGTTTCCCAGAATTTCAGAAACTTCAGGCGCCATGGCATCGCTGACGAGCACTCGCTTCATAACCTGTCCTGCGCTAACTTGATGTTAAAGGCTTTTAACCTTTTCAGTGAACACTTTTTCCAGTTCGGCCAGTGCGACTTTGAGATCGGAGGCTTCAATGGTCGGGCCGCACCAGAAGCGATACCCTGCGGGCGCGTCTTTGTATGAGTTGATGTCGTGGGCGACATTTTTCTTGCTCAGATCCGACGCGATGCTCTTTAAGAATTTGCTTTTGGCGTCAGCGTCCAGCGCCGCGACTTTCGGATGCGTGACAGACAGGCAAACCGATGTATTCGAGCGGACACCCGGATCGGCGGCCAGAAATTCAATCCAGTCGGTCTTGGCGACCCAGTCTTCAACGACCTTCAGATTGGCCTGGCTTCTTTTGATTAAGCCGTCAAGCCCGATTTTTCCCGCCCAGTCGAGGGCGTCGAGGTAATCTTCCACGCAAATCATCGAAGGCGTGTTGATGACATCGCCGTCGAAAATCGCCTTGCTGATCTTATCGCCTTTTTTCAGGCGGAAGATTTTCGGCATGGGCCAGGGCGGATTGTAGGATTCAATGCGGGCGACGGCTTTCGGGCTTAGAATCATCATGCCGTGCGCGGCTTCGCCGCCCAAACATTTCTGCCAGGAATAGGTCAGAACGTCGATTTTAGTCCAATCGACGTCATTGGCGAAAGCGTAGCTTGTTGCATCACAAAGCGACAGGCCTTCGCGATCGGCGGGAATCCAGTCCCAGTTGGGGATGCGCACGCCGCTGGTCGTGCCGTTGGAGACGAACACCACATCGGTTTTCCAATCAACTTTGGAAAGATCGGGAATCTTGCCGTAGTCCGCCTTGAGGATGGTCGGGTTGAGTTTGAGCTGTTTGTTGATGTCCGTCGCCCAGCCTTCGGAGAAGCTCTCCCACACCAGGACGGTTACCGGTTTGGGGCCCAGAAGGGACCACATGGCGCATTCAAAAGCGCCCGTATCGGAAGCCGGCAGGATGCCCACGAGGTAATCTGACGGGATCTTGAGTATGGTTCGTGTGTCGTTAATGGCTTTAACGATTCTTTCTTTGCCCAGTGCGGAACGGTGTGAACGACCGACCGGCGCGCCCTTCAGCGCGTCGATGCTCCACGCTGGCCTCTTGCTGCAGGGGCCGGAACTGAAATTGGGGTTTTGCATAGGTATCCATCCTTAAAAGAATTTTCGTAAAACTGGCACTTCCATACCAGCATTGGGGGCTTTTCTCAAGAAATTTAAAAGCTAACAGCCTCCGGTGTGACTGGCGTTCGAGGCAGGTACAGCTATATATCCGAAAAATAAATAAAATAACAATTTTTGACTTAAGTCAATGACCTCCGGCAAGATTTACTTTATAACCAACAGCAAGGGGCCGGATAAACATGAAAATGATCCGGAGGTTCAGACAATTTTTGACGAAAAGGAGAAAATGATGACGGACAATACAGTAAAAATTATGGATATGACGGGTGTGTTTGGGCTTTCGGACCTGGTGGCGTATCAGGAGCACTCTGTCGTGAGCCGGGAAATTGTCCGCAAGCCGGCCGGCACGATGACGGTATTTGCGTTTGACAAAGATCAGGGATTAAGCGAACATACAGCGCCATTTGATGCAGTCGTTTACATTCTCGAAGGCGAGGCCGAAATTACCATCGACAAAAAGCCCCATGTGGTCCAGGCGGGTGAAATGATCATCATGCCGGCGAATTTGCCGCATGCGCTAAAGGCGCTTACCCCGTATAAAATGTTGCTGGTCATGATTAAATAAAAAAATGAAAAAGGAGGTCTTTTATGAAATTTACAGTAACGCCAAATGTGGACTGGGTGGGCAAGATCGACTGGGAACTGCGTAAGTTTCACGGCGAGGAATACTCCACGCACCGCGGATCGTCGTATAATTCTTATCTCGTGAAAGATGAAAAGATCGCCCTGATCGACACGGTCTGGATGCCTTTCGCCAAAGAGTTTGTCAATAATCTGGCCAAAGAAATCGACCTCAATAAAATCGATTATGTCATCGCCAATCACGCGGAAATGGATCACTCCGGCGCGCTGCCCGAATTGATGAGCCGCATTCCGGATAAGCCCATCTACTGCACGGCCAACGGCGTCAAGTCTCTGAAAGGCCACTACCACAAGGACTGGAATTTCCAGGTGGTCAAAACCGGTGACAAGCTGTCGTTGGGCAAAAAAGACCTGATTTTTGTCGAAGCCATGATGCTGCACTGGCCGGATTCGATGATGGCGTATCTCACCGGAGATGAGATTTTATTTTCCAACGACGCCTTCGGCCAGCATATCGCCAGTGAGCATATGTTCAATGATCTCGTTGTTCAGGCCGAACTTTATGAAGAGGCGACAAAATATTACGCCAATATCCTCACGCCGTTTTCGCCGCTGGTGACCAAAAAAATAAACGAAGTGGTTGCGCTCAATCTACCTGTCAAATTTATCTGCCCCAGCCACGGCGTCATCTGGCGCGACAATCCGCTCCAGATCGCGCAGAAATATCTGGAGTGGGCGGCGGACTAT
>CAZSQS010000111.1:0-6332 GCA_964608995.1 uncultured Smithella sp.
CGGCCATATTTACTGCGCATGATGTTGACGGCAAACCAGGTCATGCACACCAGACAGATAAAGATGAGAAAGAAGAACGCCCGATCCCCGGAAATGTTGAATCCCAGAACCGCCGGCGTCGGCAGCGTGATACCCATCGTGCCCTTGGTAAGGCTTTCCCATTGAATGAGAACATATTCGATGATGAACTGTCCGGCCAGTGTCGCGATGGTCAAATACAGCCCCTTGAGACGGCCGGAGGGAATGCCGAAAATCATGCCGATCATGGCGGTGACCAGACCCGCCGCCGGAATACAGATATAAAACGGGAGCCCCAGCCTTGTCGCCAGAATCGCTCCGGCATACGCCCCGACACCGAAAAATGCGCCATGCCCCAGAGATATCTGCCCTGTGTAGCCAATGAGGATGTTAAGGCCAATCGCGGCAATGGCCATGATGCCAATGTTGTTTAAGATATACAGCAGATACGGGCTCAGGAAAAACGGGGCCAGCACGAAAAGGAGCGCCAGAAATACAATCAGGGCAACCCGGCCATACCAGGTTTCAAAAATCGCCAGTTCCTCGGCATAGGTTTCGCGGAAATTGCCGCAGGGATGAAAGGATAATTTCTTCATGGGTTATACTCTTTCAATTTCCACCAGACCGAACAAGCCATAGGGCTTGACCATCAAAATAAAGACCAGCACGATATACGGCACCACATCGCGCAAAGAGGGCGACAGATACCCGCCGGTAAAGGTTTCCAGAAGGCCGATGATAATGCCGGCAATAATCGCGCCGCCAATGCTGTCGAGGCCGCCCAAAATGACCACCGGAAACACTTTCAGGCCGATGGCGGACAAATCATGCACGTTAACGCCGTTGATGATGCCCAGAACAATGCCGCTCATGCAGGCTACCATTGCGGCAATGGCCCACGAGAGGGCAAACACCCGGCGAACATGCACTCCCAGCGACAAGGCGGCCTTCTGATTATCGGCCACGGAGCGCATGAAAATGCCCTGGGACGACTTTTTGAAAAACAATCCAAAAAGCACCAGGAAAATAATGCTGATGATCAGCGTCGCGGAATAGACGGGCGCGATATAAATATTTCCAAGTTGCACCTCCAGCGACTCGGGCAGAAATTCCGGATAGGTGTGGAGGTTGCCGCCCCAGATCAGCAGGATGAGCCCCTTGAACATAGCCGCGAGTCCCACCGTCAGCATGATCACGAAGATGAGCTTTTCGCCGATGAGCGGCCGAAGGAAAAATCGTTCAATAACAAAGCCCAAGATAAAACAGCCCACAAGGGTCAGCAAAAAAGCCGCCGCCACGGGAATTTTCCCCCACGTCACCAGCGACAGAAAAAAGAAGGCGCCTAGGGCCAGAAGCTCGCCGTGTGCGAAGTTCAACACGCTGGAGGCCTTGAAGATCATAACAAAGCCCATGGCGGAAATGCCGTACAAAAGGCCGATACACACGCCGTTAACCAGTAATTGCAGAAAAAAATCCATAAACCACCTTATTCCACGCTCAGAACGTTAATCTTTGTTTCGATTTCTCCGACGCGGCCGTCGCGGTACTTGATCTTCCCCGTGACCTGTACGTCGGGCTGGCCGCTGTACATCGCCTCAATGATTTTGATGTAGAGACCGTAAACAAAACGCCTGCGGACCTTGCCGGTGCGCGTGAGCTCCTCGTCGTCGGCGTCGAGCAACTTGTACAGAAGAACAAACTTTTTGATCTTCATGACCTCGGGAAGCTGCTTGTTGACCTCCTGCACTTCTTTAAGAATCAGCTCCTCGATGGCTTTTTGCTGGGCCAGGTCCATATACGTCGTGTAGGGAATCATGCGTTCTTCAGCCCAGTTTCCGACATTGCCCATGTCAATGTTGATCATGACGGTGATGTAGGGCCGCGCCTCGCCGAAAATGACTGCTTCTTTGATATAGGGGCTGAACTTGAGGCGCGTTTCAATAAAATCGGGTGAGAAGGCCTCGCCGCTCTTGTTTCGGATGATGTCTTCCTTGCGTCCGATGATGAGCAGATGGCCATCGTTATCGATGTAGCCCGCGTCGCCAGTTTTCAGCCAGCCGTTTTCAAAAGCGCCCTCAGTGGATTTATAGTCATTGTAATAGCCGGAGAAATTGGCTTCGGACTTCACCAGCACTTCCTGATCTTCGGCAATGCGGACTTCCGTAAGATGCAGGGGTTTGCCGACCGTCTCGAGTTTGACTTCATCGTCGGGTTGAATCTGGAAAATGCCTCCCGATTCCGTCAGGCCGTAGCATTGCTTCAAATTCAGTCCAATCGCCCGGAAAAAACCGATGACATCGGGACTGATCGGATGGCCGCCCGTGAAGGCGCTGGAAAAATGCGAACAGCCCAGACGATCCAAGAGCGGACGATAAACGGCCCAGGACAACATGCGATGAAGCAATTGAACGGATAACGGGATCGCCTTGTGGTTGAGCTTTCTTTGAACGATGGACCGGCCCACCCTCTCTCCCAGGTAGAATAATTTCTTTTTCAGCCAGCCCGCGTCGGAGATCTTCACGCGAATGCGAGAGGCCATATCCTCCCAGAAGCGCGAAGCGGTAATGAGAACCGAAGGGCCGATTTCACGAAAATCCTCGGCGACCGTTTCGGCCGTTTCCGGAAAATTCATCGTCATGGCCGAGCCCAGCGATACGCCCATGCCCCACATCTGATCGACAATCCAGGCGGGCGGCGACATGGAAATCCAGTTTTCTTCCGGTTGAATATTGGCGGCCAGGCGCCACTGCTCGGCCATCGCAGTCAGATTCCGATGCGACAGCATTGCGATTTTGGGCACACCGGTTGTGCCGGAGGTTTGAATCATGACGGCAATATCATCCGGACGTCCCTTGGCGATCGAATCATCGAGACAGGAGGGATGCTCGCTGATGAACTTTTCGCCGAGCGCGAGCAATTGAGCATAGCTCAAAAGCCACGGGTCTTCTTCGTAGGCGGTCATGCCCGTGGGATCAATATAAATCACCTTGTGGACTTGTGTCAGGGACTCTTTCACTTCAAGAAGTTTATCCACCTGCTCCTGATCCTGCACCACGACCAGCGGAGAATGGATGCGGCCGATGGAAAAGGCCAGTTCTTCAGCCACCGACGAGGTGAACAGGTTGAGCGTGGTTGCGCCCAGGGCATGGGTTGCAAGCTCCGAAAAAAGCCATTCGGGTGAATTGTTGACAATCATGCATACATTGGAACCCCGCTCCAGATGAAGCGCGGCGAAACCGGCTGCGGTTTTCCGGACAAAATTCAAATAATCGTTCCAGGTGAATTTCTGCCAGATACCGTAGGCCTTTTCACGAATAGCCGTTTTATCGCCATACAACAAGGCATTGTCCGCCAGGAGTTGCGGAAGCGTCATATGGCGGTAATCGCGTGTCTGGAAAGTCCGTTGAGCCAAAATCTTTACGCCTTATTCGTCCAGTTTTTGCACGTCACCCAGATAGGCTTTGACCACTTCCGGGTTTGCGCTCACTTCTTCGGGAGTTCCCTCCCCCAGTTTTTCGCCAAAATTCAGCACCATGATTTTCTGGGCAATGCTCATGACGATGGACATATCATGCTCCACCAGAATCATCGTGAGGCCCCAGCGGCCGTTGAGTTCCAGGAGAAATCGCACCATGTCTTCTTTTTCTTCCAGATTCATGCCCGCAAACGGCTCATCGAGAATCAGAAGCCTCGGCTCCAGCGCCAGCGCGCGTCCCAGCTCGACGCGCTTCATCATACCGTATGGCAGGGAACCGACGGTTTTTTTACGAATGGACTGCATCTCCAGAAAATCAATGATTTCCTCGAGAATCTGCCTGTGCCGTATTTCTTCTTTGCGAACCTTCGGAGAAAACAGGCAGGAGCGCCAGAAACTGTATTGACAATGAATATGACGTGCGAGCGTCATGTTGGCCAGCACCGTCATTCCCGGAAAGAGTTCAATATTCTGAAACGTCCGGCCGATGCCGACGCCGACGAGCTGATGTGTGTGCAGGCGGGTAATGTCGCGCCCGTTAAAAATAATCTGCCCTTGCTGGGGATGATAAAAACCGGTGATGCAGTTTAATAAACTGGTTTTACCCGCGCCGTTGGGACCGATGACGGCCATGAGCTCACCGGTGCGTACGGTCAGATCAACGTCCTTGACCGCAATCACACCGCCGAAACTCAAACGCAGGTTCCGGATGTCCAGTTCTGCCTTTTTTTCTTCTTCCGGCCGATGAATCATGATGGAAGGCCGGCTGCGAAATGCTTTCATGAATACCCCTGCGCAAACCATACGCCTGCGCAATATTTCGCGAGGCGCCGGGTAACCGGCGCCTCGTCTTTTCCTGCTTACTTTTTCAACAGTTTAATTTTGTCCTTCCCCGGAACATAGAAATTCGTCAGGGGAACATACGTGCCGTCTTCCACCACTTTCACCATGCGCGCGGTGAAAGACCCTTCATGATTATCCTTGGAGAAGGACACCGCCGGAACCAGCCCGCCGAAATCTTCATTTTTGAAAGATTCCAAAGCGGCATTGATCGTGGCCGGATTGATGTCTTTGGCCTGCTCATGGGCGCGAACGAAAGCTCTTTCCATAATCATGCCAATGGTAACGCCTTCCCAGTAGGCCGCATCAAAGGAATCCACGGTTTTATAACGTTTCCACAACTCCGCCATCACGGCCATCCCCTTGGAATTGTCAACGGGCAAACCGCCGGGAAACTGCATGGTCAAACGATCGCGGATGAGTCCCTTGCCCATTTTAAAGAAGTCGGGATCCGTTGACGTCCAGGTGCCCAGAAATACCGGGTTATATTTGATGCGATCGGCGCTTTTGAAAGCGGTGATGATCGCGGACGGGAGCATCTGAATGAAAATATATTCCGCACCAGCTCTCTGGAGGCGCAGAAGTTCCGTATTGAGGTCCACCGTGCGGGGCGGAAATTCCTCAATGGCCACCAGATTGATGCCGAGCTTTGCCGCATATTCTTTGCTGGGCGCATGAATGGAACGGCCGTAGGCGTTGTTGTAAGTCAAAAGGCCAACCTTGGGCACCTCTTTTCCCTTATGAATGGCCTGAATGTATTCCAGAACCGCCTGACAGTCCATCTTGTAGCTTCCGAAGGGCAGATACATGTAATCAATGGGTTTTTCAAGAATCTCCCAGCTTGTCGAATAGTTAATCGTCGGTACTTTGTATTCCTGAATAATGGGTTTTGCCGCCAGGCCCTCGCCCGCACCCCACGTGGCGATCATATCAACCTTATCCTGCATGACAAATTTGCGCACGGCCGCCTGGGCTTCCGGCACCTTATAGGCCGTGTCAACCGTAATCATATCGATTTTACGACCCGCCACGCCGCCTTTGACCTCGTTGACATACTGAAAATAGTCACGCTGACCCTTTTCATGAAACTTGCCCCAGGTCGATGCCGGCCCGGTTAAATTGATGGCCGCCCCGACTTTGATCGGTTTCGTGTCGGCAGCCGCCGTTCCGATGGTGAATAAAACTAAAGCTGAAACTGCCAGTAAAATACTGCCCCATCTCGTTTTCATCTTTCCTGTCCCCCTCATTTAAAGTTTTTACCCCTGAACTCCCTGCAAAAAAAAACCGTGGGCATTTTCTGATCTGCCCACGGTTCATTTCCCTTAACAACCAGTCATGATACGCTCAGGCAGACCTTAAAGCCTTTAAAGTTAAAAAAATAAAGGAAATAATCATGTGCCTGAATCAATAAAGTGTTTTTTAACATCGTTTCACCGTACCTCTTGCATGCGCGGATATAGGCAAATGGCTGAAAAAAGTCAAGAAAAAAGTTGCCTGGGGGTAAGGAGCAAATGATTTGTCCGGTTCTGTAGCACATAAACTGTCCGGTTGATAAGTTACTTCAATGGAGGTGACGGATCCCGTCCAATCCTGTAGCCCTGCCTGGCACACACGAAAAATTCACCCGGAGCGAAGCGATCGGCTGTATTTATTTTGTTGGAATTAAGATTCATACTCACTTTTTGAAACACCAGATTGACGAATGATGGATTGTAGTGTCCCGATTCGGAGTTCAGAATGATTAGGAACTGGTACGGTGATCGTTGTTTCAGGAAGATGCTTTTGCATGACAATGTGGCTGCCGCGCCAGCCCAGCCGAGATTCATTTACCATATTTTCAAGTTTCTCAAAAGCTAAACATAACCAAGTTATGTTTCCTTCCCGCAAACTATCGCAGCGACTTCGTCCGCTGCATGGGGAGCGGCCCAGCAGGGAACCCCGGCGCATGCCGGGCCTCTCCCTGAAAAGCAATAAACAAAAAAGGCGGTTGAAGAAAAAA
>CAZSQS010000112.1:0-6167 GCA_964608995.1 uncultured Smithella sp.
ACAGCATGCCGGCGCCGCGCCCCTTTTTCACCACCATCGGAAACGGGCAGCCCAGATTCCAGTTGACGCGCGCATGCCCCATGTCAAAAAGCACATTGGCAAGCCCCACAAAATCATCCGGGTTCGCGCCCATAATCTGCGGAATGAAGGGAATTTCCGGATTGGCCTCCGGGCGAAGATCCTGAAGAACCTTTGCCTCCGGCCGGATCTTTTTTGCCGTTGGAATAAACGGCGCGACAGCGACGTCCACACCCTTGAAATAAAGGGGAAAGGTGTTGCGATAGATCCGGTCCGTCATCCCCTGAAGGGGCGCCAGGTAAATGGTCATCGTCACGTCTTCCGCCTTTTATTGTTCTTCTCGCCCGACATAGAGACTTCGCTAAAATGATGGAAGGTGTCATTTCCGAAAAAGCTAGAATCCATTTAAACTTCCTGAATTCCGGAATACGCTTTGCGTGTCCGGAAGAACGAAAAATAAAAATTACGACACAACCTCACCGGGTAATCATCCGGCGGCTCCCAGTTCATAGCGACGGAGCGTCGCATATCATAAATCGGGCAAACATCAAAAAAATATTGACAACCCCCTGTTTCCGATACTAAACAGACGCGTCTTTAAAATATCGACCGACACAACAGACTGAAAGCGGGAAAGGATATGGAAAATGTTCCTGTTTCATCGCTATAAAGCATCTGACACATCCGAAAACAAAAAACGCGCGGGACGCGTGCGAAGCGCCATCTGGTTTGCCTCGCACGGCAAGGTGGAATCCCTTGTCCGCCGGGAGACGGGTGTAATTCTGCCTGCGGGCCAAACCACACCTGCCTTGCTTCGCGTGCTGGTCTATAACGTCATGGAAAACTGCGTGGGTTTCACTTCGGGCCAGGATCTGGACGGCCCCGGAATGTACGAGCCGTTTATACAGGCAGTCCGTGTGCCGTCTTATGCCTTCTCGTCTGGAAACTGGATTCGCGAGGCGCTTGGCCTGCCGTTTACCGGGCAGGAAATGGGCGCGCGACTGCGAGAGGCCTCCCGCAATCTGGAACGGGGCGTCAGCTTCGCCTGGGGAGAAACCGATGGCAGGCATGGTCATATCAAAATGTATGGCGACGGCGATGTGTTCAAGGCGTCGGAATGTCTGGCCGATGGCATGGCCACGCTCTATCGCGGCATTCTGGAGGCCTGTGTCGAGCGCCTCAAGGCAAAAGGAGACGAAGGCGCAACCAAACTGCAACTTGGCCTCAAACAAAGCCGCCTGGGCGATGAATTCGCCCAAACCGTCGCCAAAAACCGCGAAACGCTGGTGGAAAACCCCCAACTGGCTCGAAGCTACGGCACAGGCACAGGCACAGGCGCCGCCCAGCCCGTCCGCGTCCTGACGGATCACACCCTTTTGACCGCAGCCGCCGATGTCATCCCCGAATGCGCGCTTACCGCCTTCACGCTCCAGTGCGGCCACGGCAAACGCGGCTATATTCTGGATGTCTTAAACGGTAAACCGACGGACGGGTCACGATACCTTCTGCAGGTGGTGTCCGAACAGAACAAATTCGATGAGATTGTGGTCAATTTTGCCGGGACTTGTGGCTACGGCAAAAAGGGTTGCCCCACCATACAGGTCAATGGCAACAACGAAACTTGGAATAGTCCGCATAAATTCAATGTAAAGTACAAAACCACACAGGTCACTGACCGGTTCGGCCTTTTTGTGAAACGCTTTCTTATTCCGGAGTTTGATGCGCTGGTGCCTGAAGAATACATCATCACCGCACGGGGGTGTTCCACGCCATTGCGCCGCGCGGTGGTTCAGTCCTTTCCGCCGTTTAAGTCGTGGGGGAAAATCAGTTTCGGTTACAACCCGGATGCCGCGGAATCCCAAACCGGTAAAACAGGCGGATTTCTGGATGCCTGGTCTTTGGAAAGCGAACTGGGCTATTACGTCGGCGATTCAACCTGGAAATTTCAGAAAGGCAAAATTGAAGATTACTTTCCCAAACTCGGCGCTGCGGCGGGAAGTGTCGTCAAGAGTATTTCGGATTTAGTCACCGAAGCCAAAGAAGAAAAAAAGAAATACGGAAAAATCGTCAAGGTTCAGCTCAAATCAAAAGTGTCTCTTGGCGCTGATGTTGAATTACTGGAATCCAAGGGCGATTACGATGTGAATTTCGGCGGGAAGATCGACTTCAAGCTCAATCCGCTCATCGGCGCGGATGTGCATGTGGATATTCTTCAGGTGTTGATCCGTCGTGCGCCGGGTATTTCCTCGTTTCTGACCATGGTGCGTGAAAAAGCAGCCAAGGGCTTCGACAATAAAAAAGTATCCGCCTCGGCCATCGTGGAGCTCAACCTGATTATCTCCGGTCAGGTGGCGGCAACGCTTGCGTGGAAAAAGAACGCGAAAGATAAATGGCTCAGCGCCGAAGGCGAAAAAACCGCCAAACGATCCGTGTCGTTGACGATTAGCCTCGAAGGTAAGATTGAAGTAAAAACCAAAATCTTTTATGTCAAAATCACCGTCGGCGCAGGATTCGATATCAAGGGATCGCGCAGCAAAACCGAAGGCATCGGCGGCGTCATGGATCTGTTCGCCACCACCGCCGAAGGCAAACCCGCCGTCGGCGGGGAATTCATCTTCACGGGCGCGACGATCTATTACCTTTATTATGCGGAAGTGAGTATCATGGAAAATCCATCCGCAGAAGTAGCATCTTCAGCCTCTGGCAAACGTTCGGTTTCCAGCGAAGGAACAACCCAAAAAAACAAAACCTACGCGCGTCGAGAAGAAAAAAGCGGTAAATATGAGCTTCTTGAAGCCCAAACATGGCCCAAGTGGCGCAATGACAATGATAAAAATATGGGAGCGGGATTTGAAAAACTGGATATTTAACAAGCAAAGAATCTCGACAAAATATGCAGTCATAACCGTTGCGCTGCTGTTGCTTTTGCCCTTAAGCGGCGGCTGCACAAAACCACAATCCAAGGAAGAAGCGAAAGGTAAAATCATGCGTATCTTGCAGAAAAAACCGGTTTATAGTCTGAAAGTTGAAGTGTTTGGAGTAGCCCATTACATTAAAATAAATGACGTTACAGTATTTTTTGATACGGATGACGAAGGTCAGATTTCGGTAATTCTGCCTGTCAACCACTGGATGCGTTCCGGAGAAAACACCATTAGCTTTAATCTGTATCCTCCTGAACCCGGTAAGCCGTTCAATCCCAATAGCTATATAAAAATTGCACTGATGGTTAACGAATTCTCCGAACCAGATAAAGAATACACGGTTGCCACGCTACACTTCAACGGCACGAAGGATGCGAATCAATCTCATACGGACGGCAGTAGTCAATCAGGCATATACGATTCGACCAAAGGATTTGTGCAAGACAAGGACGGCGATGTTCGGGTGTATGATGTGACTGCGACACACAGACCAATGGATGACTTTAAAGGCGCAATGACCTTCAAACGTAAAATCAACATTCCCTCATCCCTTCCGCTTTGGGCATTTTTCAAGAGTGAGGAAATGCCGGATTATTACTCAATACAGGACGATAACGAATATTACAAAGCGATAGCGTCTCTGTACGCTGCGTATGAAAAAATACAAAATGCTTTGGCAAAGAGGGATGTTGATGCAATTCTACCAATGTTTGAAGAGAGAAACCACGAAACGGATATGGCGCATTATCTGGAACCGGGAACCACCGCAAACAACATGCGTGATTCACTGCTGGAAACTGTCAACGACTTAAAAGAAAATAACCTTGAATTAGTCAAATTACCAATTGATAATTGCATTTATCATTTGGAAGACAACAAGAAGATCGTCAGTTTAAGAAGAAACGGTTTGGGTTCTGCAATTGCGCTGAACTATATTAATAAAAAAAGGGGAATGGGTTCCACGCGCTACCCCATGTTTTTCCGTTACTCGAACGGCAAGTATATTTTAACAAGGTAGGAAACTACCGTTGACGTTTGCCAGTTACCGGTCGAATAATCATGGTTGACGGCTTCTGAATCGTGAGACCGTTAATAATAGTCAAGCAAATATTTTTTTCATCGGAACACAATAACGCCCTTTCGTGCAAAATCAGGCTGAAGGTATCCAATGATTAGAAGAATCAATCTACAGGGAATCGCAGGTTTTGCCTTGGTGGCGGCGTTGGCCGTCATGCAAGGCTGGACGCTGCCGGATTTCTGCTGGAGTAACTGGCTGGCCGGGCTTCTTTATGGATGGTGCTGTATTGTCGTGGCGGTGGTGCAGATTGTTCTGTCCGAGGCGCTCCGCAAGGAGCATGGCGTGAAGAAAAATCTCTTGCTTCAGTCCATGCCGCCTTTAGTGCGCGTCGTCGCCGTGTCGGTGGCCTGCTTCTTCGTGGCGTTTTTCGCCTACGAATTGTATTCGTTGTTCTTCATCTATCTGGGGATAGGGGTCAGTCTTTTCTTTGGTGACGGTCCGTTGAATCCATTGAACCCATTAAACATGGAAGATACATCCATCGCTTTCGATACGGTTGCCTATCTTCTGGAAGATTTCTGGCCTGTAGCGGCAGGGATGATCCTGACGCGGTGGCCGGATTTTGTGCGGGGGAATCCATGGAAACGCATTTTCTTGCCACTGGATAAAAAGCTGATTCATACACATGCGCTGATCCTCGGGGGGATGCTCTGCGCGGCGATCGCACAACTCTTTTTCGCCGAAACGTATGAAACTGTCGCCATTGTCATTATCCTGGGCGGAATGTTCTTGTGGCCGCAAAACACCGGGGAACCCGGCGGCAAAAAGGTTGACGACTCGAAGCCGGACGAGCCCCTCGAGACGCAAAGGCAACCTTCCGGAAATATCGCGAACCCACAGGAAACAAACGGCCAACTGGATGGCGGTGTCTCTTTAGTATCGACAAAGGCGGCAGAGAAGATCTCTTCGGACGACACGTTCATCTATAAGAAGATCCTGCCCGGCGTGTGGGCCGGACTCTGGACCTTCTTTGTCCTTTTGACGTTCTTTCTGCAGCTTTCAGCGGCTGCATGGATGTATGCCGCCATCGCGGCCGCCGTATTGATCAGTTTCCTGCTGTATAAAAACACGCTTTCCGATCTGGCCGATGAGGTCGTTAATGAGGACGAGGCGCTCTTTATTCGAAACGGCAAACAAAGCATCCGGCTGAATATTGGCGCCATCCGACAGGCTGAATATTTTCCGCAATCGACTCCCGAACGGGTAACGCTCTATCTTATAGATAGAAGCGCGTTTGGAGAAAAAATCAGCTTTGTGCCCAGGCAAGCCGATCATCCGCCCCAACCTCACCGGAAGGTGGCGGATCTGATTTCCGAAATCCATTCCAACGCCATAAGGCCTCCCCGATAAAGGGATATACAGGCGGCTCATGATCTGATAAACAGGAAGGCAAGTAAAAAATATTTAACGCCCGAATGGGGCCAGGAGGTCTATCCATGAAAAATACGTTTTTTATTGTATTGGCGTTGGCCCTGATGATTTCTCTTCCCGGAAGCGTTGTGGCAGACGGTACGGTTCAAAAAATCGGGGATAAATGTCCGAGAAATTACGTCTCCGAAGGAACCCATTGCATGCAGTCGCCCGGCGCAAGGGAAGCCATTGTCAAGATCGGAAGCCGCTGTCCGCTGGGATTTTCCGCAGATGGCGCGTATTGCCTGCGCATGCAGAAGCGGCCCTCAAAAATTATTCCGAAATATGACAACCGCTGCCCGAAGGGGTTCCTGACCGACGGCGATTACTGCGTGTCGGTGGATTAACCGGCCGTAAAGCGCACAAAGACTGAGGGAACCCTCGCCTTTACGACAGGGTTTGCTTGCGCAGGAACAGATACGAGTATTCCTTCTCCATCTGTTCAATCTCTTTGGTCTTTTCTTTCAACATCCATTCGAGAAAGTCGCGGTTTCGCTTCAGTTCCAGTTGCGCCTTGACGCGCGCTTTAACCACCACCGGGTTAAATGGCTTGGAGATATAATCCACGGCGCCCATTTCAAGACCCTGCGTGATGTCGGCATCGTCTCCTTTGGACGTAACGAAGATGATCGGGATGTTTTTTGTCTCGTCAAAACTTTTCAACGTCCGGAGCACTTTGTATCCATCCATTTCGGGCATGACAATATCGAGCAGGATCAAATCAGGCCGGGGAGCCT
>CAZSQS010000113.1:0-6111 GCA_964608995.1 uncultured Smithella sp.
AGCCGTATCTGAAAGAACAGGTCTATCTGAGCCCGCATCCGCTGGAGCTGAAGCTGCGCAATCACGTCTGAGATTGCGCCGAAGATGCTAATCCCGGAGAGCCGCTTTTTTAATGACGTCCATCATCGCATCGTGAATTAATCCATTGCTGGCGACAAGTCCCGGAGAAAACAGATTCCAGGGCTTGGCGTCGAGGTCGCAAATGGTGCCGCCTGCTTCGGAAACCAAAAGGACGCCCGCCGCGGTGTCCCAGGGTTTGAGTTTTAATTCCCAGAAACCATCCAGTCGCCCGCAGGCCAGCTGGGCCAGATCCAGCGCGGCCGCGCCGGGACGGCGGATCGCCTGCGCCCGAACGGCCATGGCGTTAAAGTAATTCAAATTGTTTTCGTGGCTGGTGCGGATGTCGTAGGGAAAGCCGGTGGCCAGAAGGCTTCGCGACAAATCCGTCACGGTCGATACGTGAAGCGCCCGTCCGTTGAGCGTTGCGCCCGAGCCTTTTTCAGCGCAAAAGAGCTCATCGCGGATGGGGTCATAGACAACGCCCAGGATGACATCCCCTTCTTGTTCCAGGGCGAGAGAGACGCAAAAAAATGGAAAGCCGTGGGCGTAGTTGGTGGTGCCGTCGAGGGGATCGACAATCCATCGCAGGGCCGCCTTTTCATTTTGCGCCGCCGATTCCTCCGACAAGATGCCGTGGCCGGGATAGGTCTTCGAGATGGATTCCAGAATGAGGGCTTCCGACAGTTTGTCGGCTTCCGTTACCAGATCGATGTCGCCCTTGTAGGAAATCGTATGCTGCGTGTTTAATTTGTCCATCAGTAATCTCCCCGCGCGGCGGGCGAGCTCTGACGCAAATTCCTGAAAATGGGCCATGATGCGCTCCTTGTTTTAACCTGAATTTGAAAGAGAGCATAAACCACAAAGTTTACCAAAAAGTAAGAAGAATCTTAAAGATTGCACCGGCTCCGAAATCATGTTAAGCATCAAAAAAATGTTTATTTGTGACAGGTTATCATGGCAGAACAAAACACGGATCCCACGTTTGTGGATTTGAAAACGGCAAGAGAAACGCTGGGGTTTACGCTCAAGGATCTCTTTGAACGAACTCGGATCAGTGTGGCCAATCTGGAGGCCATGGAAAACGGCGATTTCCATCTGCTGCCGGTTCCCATTTACACCCGAAACTTCATCAAAACTTACGCCAGGGCCCTCAACGTGGACAGTGCGGTCGTTTTGCAGCGCTACGAAAATTATCTCAAGGCGCAGCAAATGAAAGAACAGGCGCAAAAAAACGTTCAGCCGAAAAGTTCGGCTCTTGGCGCGATCTGGCGTCAATACCGGGTGTATGTGTGGATCGGATTTTTGGTGATTGTTTTTGCATCCGTGTCGTATCTGGTGAGCTTTTTAAATAAGACGGACGAGAAGACGCAAACGGCGCAGGCAAGCCTGCCCGTTGTGGCGACACCCGAGACGACGGTTAAGACCGAGCTGGAAGGTGTGCTTCCCCTCTCCCCTGAGGGTGCGGTGGTGATTGAACCGACAGGGGTCTCTCCTGTTCAGCCCGAAGGCGAGGTGGTGGGCGGATTATTGCCTGAGCGCGAGGGAAAACAGGATGCCACAACGAAAAAAAGTAATAATAAAAAAGCAGCAGTATATGCCGGTGGGGAAGAGCCGTCCCTCATAACCATCCAGGCGACGGAAGAGACATGGATCCGGATTCAGGCGGATGATCAGGAGTCTTTCCAGGTGCTGCTCAAGCCGGGAGAAAAAGTATCTCGCCAGGGCGCGCGGTTTTTGATGGATATCGGCAATGCCGGCGGCATTAAAGTCCGTTTTAACGGGAAAACCTTTGAAAATCTGGGCAGGTCCGGACAGGTCATCCACATGCGCCTGCCTTAATTATTAAGAAAACGAAAGAGGAGAGACTATGTTTGGCATTGGTGTACCGGAGCTATTGATTATACTGGTGATCGTGGTGATCATTTTTGGCGTGGGGAAACTTCCCCAAATCGGACAGGCTCTTGGGCAGAGTATTAAAAACTTCAAGAAATCCGTGTCGGATAATAATGAAACCCACCCTCCGGTAAAAAAAGAAGACGAGGATAAGCGCTAGAAGCGTCGCGCGGGTCAAACAGGGATATCCTGTCGCACCCGCGCGATTTGTGCGCTTAGAAGGGTACATCGTCTACCGGCGCGCCAGCCGCGGGGCCGGACGCGGGATCCGGTATGGCATCATCGGCCGGTTTGCTTTGGCCTTTGGAGTCGAGCATCTTCATATCACTGGCGACAATTTCCGTGGTGTTGCGCTTTGCGCCTTCTTTGTCCTCCCAGGCGCGGGTCTGAATTCTTCCTTCAATATAAATGAGCTTTCCTTTGACGAGGTAGTTTCCGCAGATTTCGGCCAGTTTACCGAAAGTGACAATCCGGTGCCACTCAGTTCGCTGGGTTCTTTCCCCATTTTTATCCTTGTAAACTTCATCCGTTGCCATGGTGAAATTTGTCACCATGGTGCCGTCTGGCGTATAACGCACTTCCGGGTCCTTGCCCAGCCTGCCGACCAGTATTGCCTTGTTGACCATGATCTGTCCCCCTGTGAAATAAAAGTAGTTGATTACGAAACGTGACTACCTTTTTTTTGCTCAAAAAGGAATAATAAATTTTGCACATGTCCGTAGGGTCTGGTTTAGGCCAACTCCCGGGGCGCCTTAACGTCAGCCGCGTTGTTTGATGGGCTGATAGGGTGGTGTTCTAAACGATGACCCGCCGGGTTTGTTCTTGCAATTTTCCGGGTAAATTGAGAAGAAACGAAACCACAGATTGCACAGACAAAATGGGGCGGCCGCTATGGATAACAAACAAAAAATATCGGTTCATTTATTACAGCCGGGTGTTTTTGTTGAGCTTTCCGGAAAATGGTTTGCGCATCCCTTCCTGTTTAACAAGTTTAAGCTCAAAAACTGGAATCAGATCGAAATTCTGGAAAAAACCGGCACGACCGAGGTCTTGTGGGTGCCGGAAAAAAGCGATTGCTGGCCCAAAGAACCGCAGGAGGCGCCCGCGCCTGCGCCTCCCCTGCTCGGCCCATAGCGCCCATCGAGGAAGACCCTTATGTGCAGCTGATGTGGCGCATCAAGCGCGAGCAGATGGAGCACCTGCGTAAACTTCACGAAAATCTCAAGCAGTGCACGCAGAATTACGATCGTGTCATTAAGAACATTCCGGCCATGATGAATTCCATCACGGCCTATTCGCCGGAGGCCGTCGCCGCCGCCGAAAAAACCGTCAGCGGCATAGTGGATGTTTTTCTGGGGGATACCAATGCCATCGTCCACCTGATCAATATCAAGGAGAGGGAGGAGGGGCAGTACCATCACGCGCTGAATGTTTCCGTGCTTGCGGTCATGCTGGGCAAAAAGGCGAAGCTCTCGTCTGCGGAATTACAGCAGCTCGGGATGGGGGCGCTGTTTCACGATATCGGAAAAAGCCGCATTGAAAAGAAAGTGATTCGGAAAACCACGCCGCTCAACCGCGCGGAAACAGCCGTTTTACAGCTGCACCCGCAATACGGCGTGGAAATTCTCAACAAATGCGGCATTCATGACGAAGCGGTTCTGCGCATGATCATGGAACATCATGAATGTGTCGGCGGGCAGGGGTATCCGGCCGGACTTCAGGGCGCCAAGATCAGCAAGCCGGCCCGAATTCTGCGTATTGTGGACAGCTATGATAATCTGTGCAATGCCGCGGACCCCAAAAAAAGAATGACGCCTTACGAGGCGCTCTCGCACATCTACACCAAGCAGCAAAGTCAGGTCGATCTGGATATTTTTTCGATTTTCATCCGCAGTATGGGCATCTATCCGCCGGGAACGGTGGTGCGGCTATCCAACGGCGAGTTGGGCATCGTCATTTCCATCAATCCGGACAATCCGCTTAAACCCTCGCTGCTGATTTACGATCCACAGATCCCGCGCGATGAGGCGCTGATTTGTGAAATGGAAAATTCCGACGAGATAAAAATTGAACACAGCATCCGGATTGAAGAGTTGCCCGACGAGGTGCGTCTGTATTTAAGCGCGACGCCCAATGTGACGTATTTTATGGCGCAGGGCCTCCAGAAGCCGGGCTGAGGTCTTCCGGGCGCGCGTTTTGGGCTAAAAAAAAGACGGACACAAGGTCCGTCTTTCGCGAAGGGCTGGCTGCGGGGTTTAATTGGAGGTGACTGAATAACCGTTCATCTGAAAATTCAGTCCGCCGCTCGAAGAGGTGACTTCCCAGCCCAGTTGCACGTGATCCACCACGACATCGTCAAACCAGCTTTGTGCTTTGATCCAATCGCAGATGGCTTTAAGGTCCACAGCCGCCGATGAGGTGTTTTTGTTTCGGACAAAGGTAAAGACCTGATTGGAGCCGTTTGTCCCTTTATAGACATTCCAGACATGGCCGCCGACGGAAACATGGCTATGTGCCGGCGTTGGTTTGCCGTTTTGATCCCAGCGTCCCGCAACCGGCTGCACGTCGCCGTGCTGGTTCATCCATAAAATAATTTCATACTTGCAGTGATTGCAGCGGATCGTGTAGGCCGTGCTGTAAGCGCCTGAGCCCGGAACCCGGCACTGAAATCTGCTTTTCAGGGTTTTGATTTCACCGAGCTTGCGATGGATGGCCTTTTCAATATGCGGATAGGACTTCACGCCGCCGCTTTCCGGGTAATTGGCCCAGACCCCCCAGCGGTTGTATGCGTTTGCCCAGATGGTCTGCTCTCCGGCGCTTTTTTGCCAGACGCTTTGGGAGAGCAGAAAACCTTCATTGCTCCAGGTGGCGTCTTCGTCCTTAGATGACCAGGCGGCGTTGACACTGGTCTGCTCGCTGGCGAGCGTCATATTGGTGTGATGGAATATGGCGAAGGCGACAGAAACGATCAGCAAAAGGGCCAGTTTTCTCATATAGGTGAGGCCACCGATGACACTTGAATGCAGCCCGCCCACGCCCGCTGTATCCATTTGCGCATTGTCTGATCTTTCCTGAGCGCCTCCGCCAAGGGATAATATCGAATCCGCCATCCCGGAAACGGGGGTTGAATCAGGCTTCGCGACGCATCCGGGCAACGCTAAAGCCGTTATCATCAGAACAATCAGTAAAAAAAACCTCATTTGCATTTTCATTTTTTCTTCACAACATCTTATGGATGACGGCTAAGCGCAGGCGGCCGCATCCCCCTTGTAAATGGATGAATTGGGTATGGGTTTTGAAATAACTGCATATTCTTCCTGTAACTGGCTTTCGTTCAGGACAAAATACGCCCGAGGTCCTTTTCTCACAATATACGCGCCTTCAAACAGATATTCTTCGCCGAGGTGTGTATCGATGACCCAGCGCGTGCGGCCATTGTCCGATACGCTCGGGCGGATCAAACAGTCATAAAACGGACACCGTTCGTTTAATTCCCACTTCCAGACGGCCATCGGCGCTTTTGGAAACAGATTAAGAATTTGTCCCAGGGGTCTCATCACACGGTACCTCCATCAGTAGCATTGACAGGTCGTTTGTAAAGGCATTCATCAGCCGGATCAACTCCGTATGGTAATTTGCCACCGCGTTCATCGATTCAAACAATTCTTCCATGACTGCACCGCTTCCGTCATTTCTTTCCACTTGTCTGACACTGCCACGTGCGCTTACAGGGGCATGGCGCAGGTCAGTCCTTTTTCCGCGTCATCGCAAGGCGTGTCCGCCGATGGCATGCGCGTGTTGCGTAATGTCATGCTCTCAAGGAAGGCGAAATGCAGCATCGCGATGTCTCGTGAATAGAGATTCAGTCCTTTGCACATGCCAAGGTTAAAATCCTTAACCGCGCCCATCATTGTCAGCAAGTCTTGCATTTTATTTTCCTGCTCTTTCAATAAATTTTTTGCCGCTTATTTTTAATGCATGGGATGCATCCTTCCTTGCTTTGTCTTCGGATGTCTCCCATGCTCCCCCTCCGATGCTTTTATGTGTTCAACATGCGTGCCATAATAAAATATATTCGTATATATATGATATATCTATATTAATTAGTCGTCCCTGAAATAATTGCAACATATTGATATTATTACTTGATTATCCATT
>CAZSQS010000114.1:0-5912 GCA_964608995.1 uncultured Smithella sp.
CTCCCCGTGTTTATTGACCGAAACCGGGTGGGCTATCTGGCCGTTGCGCCCTTCGCTGCTATTCCCGGACCTGTTTCGGGCTCGCCGTATATCCATCCGATTGCCTATGAAGCGGTGGCGACCTATCAGGTTCCCCGAAATCTGCTCCCAGCCACAGGTGTGCTGAAAATCTGGCAGCCGGTCCCCATTACAACCGATGCCCAGACCGAGGTGACGATGATCTCGGTTGAACCCGCAGGTTATGTGGTCGAGCCCGCAACACTTAACGGAAATTTGGGCGACATTTACCTGGAAGTTCCGCTGGCGGGTCTTTCCGGCGATTTGCACATTGAGGTTCGGTCTGAATATCAGCGTTTCGAACAAAGATTCACCATGATTAACCCCGATCAAGTGGGCGCTTATGACACCTCCAGCGCTCTGTACCGCGAGTACAACGCTTCGCGCAAAAACATTCGTATCACGCCGGAAATTGCAGACAAGGCCAGACAGATCGTCGGTTCAGAGCGAAATCCCTATCGCGCTGCTCGCCTGATTTACGACTATATCGTCGAGCAGATCACTTACAGCCACATGCCGTATGGAGCGATTGAATCACTGAATATCCCCGCATCCGTTTACGTTCACGAACACGGCTATGGAGACTGCGGCGCGCAAAGCATGTATTTTGCCGCGCTGTGCGCCTCTGTGGGCATTCCGGCTCGCGCAACCGGGGGCTACCAGTTGTTTCCCGGCATGGAAGGCAGCCATTTCTGGGCCGAGTTCTATCTGCCCAATTACGGCTGGGTTCCCGCGGACACGTCCGTGGCGCAAATTGCCAACTACCTGCCGGAACTGACGCTGGCAGAAAAACAGGCCTATAAGGATTATTTATTTGGAAGCCTCGATCCCTACCGATGGGTCGTGCAAAAAGATGTGGATGCGCCTTTTTCTCCGCCCGCCGCAGAGCCTACGGCCATGACGCTGGCTCTGCAACTGCCGGCGCTTTTGTGCGACGAAATGGACGGTTTCCCGGAAGAGGTGATCTGGCCTTATTATCAGATTCAATTTGTTTCCAGGCCGTAAGGGCTGATGATCCACACGACACACCTGTTGATTGAAAATGGATTGATGAAGGAGAAACGATTATGGCGCGAACACGAATCGAAACATCGGGATGGATTATACTATGGGTGGCTATACTGATGGTGGCCTGGCCCTTAAGAGCAGCGGCTGAGGAACGCATCTATGGTCACTTTCCGGGAACGGCTGAAGAGCTGCTGGAAGCGGCAGAAACACATCTGCGTCAGATTCATCCCGGTCTGAAACGTGCACCATCCATGTCTTCCGTTCCGATACCGGGGCTCTCAGATTATTCAGTTCCCGTGAAGCAGCGACGTGCGGAATTCATGGGCGGGCCCGTTTCGGATCATATCGTGGATATTCGCTTCGCAAGGGTGCAGGTGCGGGTATTTTCAGATCCAGCGCTCCCGGTTGCTCCCGGTAAATCCTTCAGGCCGACATCGGCGTTTCGCGACCTTCAAAATCTTTTTGAAGATGACAGTCAGCAGGTAAATGTAAAGATTCTTGAACAGCGGATGCCCGTCAAGGGCGAGCCCCATGGAAGTTATTCCGAATACGTCAGTGAACAGCTCATGGCGGATACCTCCGTGTGGCGAAAAATGGAGGTCATGGCAGGCAATGTCCGGATCTCCGTCAGTCATTTGCCGGGACTTGAAGCCAAACAGTTTGGGCCGACCTTTGACCTGCGCGCAACGGTAGAAGCGATTTTGGGGTGGCTTGTCGTCGCTGGCTCGGAGGAGATGAAGGTCGAGGTTTTTCCACACAAAGGATTATCGCCGTCGAAACAGGGCCTGATCCCCGCCTCCGAGCATTTGCCCGCAAAAATTGTATTCAGCGGGGCGGCGCCCGGCGCGCAGGTGACATTCACTCTGCCTGAAGCCTCGCCGGGTGAGCTAAGCCGAGCCGGGCAATCCGGAAAAAGGATTACTGCCGGGGCCGATGCCTCCGGCCGGGCCGAAGTCTTCTATCGCTACCTTTCATCCGGAACTATTTTGAATAAACCGCTAAAGGTGGATATCCGGGTTTCTTGCGACGGGAAAACAAAAGAGGCCATCGTCATGGTCGGATTGGGGCTCATTTTCGACGGGTTGAAATCCATTCGTCAAAATTACGAAAAAGATCTTTATGCCTTCAGTCTGAAGGTGAAAAGCGGATTTCATCCGGAGCTCAACGTCGTGTCTTATCTCTTCAATGCCGGGCAGGCTGGCGTGTGGGGGAAAAACAGCGTGGGCTTCAAGCTTTATACCGAATGGGTCAACCGCCCCGAAGGAAGCGCCCACGACGACTATTACACCGGCACCGCCAACATTGTGGCAGGAGAAGACAAAAGCAACTTCCTTGTGGCCAACCAAGAGCCCTGGTACGCGCCGCCGCAGATCAAATACCGTTACCCTGCGGTGATCATGCGATCGGACGGCAAGCACGCCTATCGCATCAACGGCCGTGGTGCGGTTTTAGACAAAGACGGTCAGATGGTCGCCTTCCTGGAAGAGAAGATGGTCAGGGGCGACAGCCTTCTTTTCCTGAGTAAAGACGAACCCGAAAGCTGGTATCAAAGCCTGGCCTGTTCGCTAAATGCCACGTCGGAAGATCAATATTTAATGCTGGAGGCGGTAAAGCTCGTCCCCGTTTATGGCGCGATTGCCGACAACGCCACAACGGTCAGCGCATTGGTCTGCGGCGTCATGAAAGGCGAGTATGAAAAGAGTTTCAAGGAGTTGGCGACCTGGCTCGGAGCGCAGTATCTGGACAAGCTGATGGAACCGGCGGTCTTCAATAAACTGACCCGTCACCAGCAGAATGCCGTTCTTGCGGCAAAGGGCGTCACGACGGGCGGAACGGACAACTACAAGCGCAAGCAGGAGCTGGATTCGCACCGGGAGGAATAGCGGATGGTTCTTTGAAAAAAAGAAATGGTCACCGCGACCATGTGTGCCGGCTTTTTTCAGAATCCCCGGTCATCTTCCGGGCCTGGCTGACAATCGTGCGCACCTTTTCAGCGTTCATCCCCGCGATCCGCTCCAGCCCTTTTTTTGCGGCACCGGCAACCTTGGCAATGGTGTCATAGCTTGAGTCGATTAAGCGCCGCGACAGAACTTCGCCGATGCCTTCAAGTTTTTTGAGCTCTTTTATTTTTTCCTTCACGGCAAGCCTCCTGTTCATTTTTTCATAAGCGACCCGACACAGGTCACTATTAAATTGCTGCCCCGCCGGGACATCCCGGCGGAGATTTCAAAACTCTCCAATATTCAGCAGCAATTCTCCACGTCTGTCAGTCGCTTAGGGCTATCGGAATCCGAAATAGCCTGCGATGACCAGCACTACGACAACAACACCGATAATGTAAAAAATATTCATATCCGTTTCACCTCCCTTTCGAATTTTCGGATCATCTTCAACCAACAAGCCAATTTTGGGTGAAATGACCGCGCCTGTAATAATAAAGAAGCAAGTGGCCTGCCAACTCTCGCAGGATGGCCACAGTATTTTATTCGCGCTTAAATAACATCGCGTTAGCTGATCAGGAGAGGTCGGCTTCAATCATGAAATCTTTTTGTTTGGCCTCCATATCCGGTGGACCCGCCACATATTGAGGGATAAACTGAGGCACCCGATTTCAAATTTGAAGATCTCCTGCAGAGAAGCTTTGACGAAGCCCGTGCCCGCAAATCCCGTCATCCTGTCATTGTGTCATCAGGCGGAATAGAAGAATTTGGAGAGGTCAGGCTTTCTGGTAAATTGATATGCGAAAAAAGCGGAAAGTGGTCGGAGGGGAAGCACCGCTTCCGCCTGAGCACAATGATTTGAGAATCCTGCACACGAACCGCAGAAGAGACAAAAATGTAATCGAGTTTGACGCGGAAAAAAAAGGGAAGGTATCCGTGGAAGGTGGACGCATTGCGCTTTGTCGGATATCGAACCCGGAAGGTGTCCATCAGCGGATCGGGATTATGAACTTTCCCTTCCGCTTTGGTGTTCAAAAGAATTTTACCTTTTAAGAATTGAATGGGCACGCTCTTTTCCCTGGCATTAAAATCTCCGGTCAAAACAAAATCATCCGGATAAGACCGTCCGGCAATTCGCCGGGTTAACAGCAAAACGCCTTTTTTGCGTGACCGCTGTGACAGATGATCCAAATGGGTATTGTAAAAATAAAACGCCTGTCCGGATTCTTTTTCAATCAGCCGCACCCAGGTGCAGTATCGCGGCATGATGTTGCCCCAGCCTTTGGACCCCGGAATATCCGGCGTATCCGAATACCAGAACGCGCCTTCCTCCGAAAGCGCGAAACGCACCGCGTTATAAAAAACGGGATTATGTAAAATTTTGTTGCCGCCGGAACTTTGTATATTGACCACCGCATACCCGGGAAGCATGGCGCGGATGTCAGAAATTTGCAAATCCAGCGCTTCCTGAAGCCCCAACACATCCGGGGAATAATGACTGAATATTTCATTCACCAGATCACGGCGATACATCCAGTGATTTTTACCATCCTGTTTTGTTCCGCGCCGGATATTAAAACTCATGACTTTGATGTTCAGGCCGGTGTTGCGCCGCAAGTCAGATAACGCATCCATGGGCAATTCGTGATATCTGCGGTTAAGCTTAAGCCCCGCCAGCCACTTTGCCTTCTGAAAAACCGACTGAAGCGATATTTTAACAAATTTAAGTTGCTCCATTTTTCCTGATTCCCTTGTCTGCAAGGTTTTGAGGCTATTTTTCCAAACCTGCAGATACAGCGTATTTTTAAACATGAACGCGCAAAAGGCAAATGATTCCTTAAAGAAGGATCAATTAAATTAATTCAAGTATTTATCGTGCAAAACCGAATTAGAAAGAAATGCAAAGAAAAGGAGCCTCAAGTATGACGACACAAATGAAGGAAAACCACTTCTTATCAAAAATCGGGGAGGAACTCACCAAGGGGTGTGATGGGTTAACTCGCCGTAATTTCATAAAATTATCCGCCGGAACCGCCGCCTGCCTTTCTTTAGGCTCGTTGACTTTCGGGTGTGCTAAAGATGCAG
Organism: uncultured Smithella sp.; assembly: GCA_964608995.1. GTDB lineage: Bacteria > Desulfobacterota > Syntrophia > Syntrophales > Smithellaceae > UBA8904. Next base: position 5,091 of record CAZSQS010000114.1, read on the forward strand.
ACCCTGGAGTTGCGGGATACCCGATCGATGCCGAGGTTTACACCACACTCCAAAAGACGGTTCAGACAAGCCAGAGTTTTTCGGAGACGATTGCCCCCAAAGATCTTCAAAATATTTCGGAATACGACGCCAAAGGCTATGGAGTCTGGGGCGATGGCGGTGGGCTTGCCCCCGAACTGCGCACGGATATCATGCCTTTGGGCTATGACCTGCCGGCAGGCAATGCTCCATCCACGCTTTTGAGATTTTTTGCCGTTACCGATATCCATATCACCGACAAAGAATCCCCTTCGCAGCTGATTTACATGCAGCCTTTAAATGAAAATGGCGTTGAGGCAACCATCACGTCCGTCTATTCACCCACCATGCTTTACACTCCCCATGTGCTCGATGCCGTTTTGCAAACCATCAACGCCCTGCACAGAATTAACCCCATCGACTTCGGCCTGTCGCTGGGCGACACTTGCAACAGCACGCAGTACAATGAATTGAGGTGGTATATTGATGTCTTTGACGGAAAAGTCATCACCCCGAGCTCTGGCGCCCATCTTGGGGCCGACACGATCGATTATCAGAAACCTTTCAAAGCGGCGGGCCTGAATCCCGCGATCCCCTGGTACCAGGCTATCGGTAACCATGATCATTTCTGGATGGGTTCCATCCCGCCGGACGCGGGAAATATGCGAAGAACCTGTATCAGCCATGAAGTTGTGGCCATGCCCAATACCCTGATTCGGGGGGCAGCCATCTATAACAGAACGCCTCCTCTGTTTTATATGGGCGTCCTCGACGGCGCATCGCCTACCGGCGCGATTATCAAAG
>CAZSQS010000115.1:0-5902 GCA_964608995.1 uncultured Smithella sp.
AGTTCTGAATATAGATCGCCCCCTCAAGGCAGCAAACCTTGAGGGGGCTTTTTTTCGTCGCATCATTCATAATAATGTTTGAAATTATATCCCCGTCTGATTAAGATACCCCAATTGTTATCAACATCCGGCTGGTATCTTTGACCCTCACTGTTTCAAAAGAAAGGAAATGAAAACCGTGACCCATTTCTATCCTGCCTTATTTTCACCCATTCGCATTGCAAGCATGGAGATCAAAAACCGCATCGCCATGATGCCGATGGGCGTCTTTTCATCAAGGCTTATGGGCCGAAACGGCGCCTACACCAAAGACGGGGCCGACTACTACATTGAGCGCGCCAAAGGCGGCGTGGGGCTTATTGTCACCGGGCTTCTTCCATTAGGCATCTACCCCAAAGGCCGCGGCCCCGGCGACCCTGGCGACGGATTTTCTCAATACATCGAACAGCAGAAATACCTCGCTTCCGGCGTGCATGCCTTCGGCGCGAAAGTCGTTGTGCAGATTTCGGCCATGATGGGGCGGGCGAGCACGAAGCTTTCAGATCCTGCCGCCTGCGAAATTCAAAACGTCTGGGACCCGACAAAGAAGCATCGCCAGATGACGCGCGAAGAAATATCCGTCTGTGTGGATAAATTCGCCTGTGCATCGCTGGCCTGCAAGCTTGCGGGCATTGACGGCGTTGAAGTTCACGCCGTGCATGAGGGGTATCTCCTTGATCAGTTCACCATTTCGGCCACCAACACGCGCACCGACGAATACGGCGGCTCGCTTGAAAACCGCCTGCGCTTCCCCTGTGAAATCGTCCGGGCCATCAAGGCTAAATGCGGCGCTGATTTTCCCGTGATGCTGCGCTACAGCGTGCGAAGCTACATGAAAGGCTTCAACCGCGGCGCGCTTCCCGGCGAAGACTTTGTTGAATTCGGCAGAGACCTGAAAGAAAGCTTTGTCGTTGCGCGCCGGCTTTCCGATGCAGGCTACGACGCGCTCAACTGCGACAACGGCTCATACGACGCCTGGTACTGGGCGCATCCGCCGGTTTACATGCCCAGGGCCTGCAATCTCGACGATGTGCGGGCGCTTAAAAAACACGTGGGCGTTCCCGTCATCTGCGCGGGTAAAATGGATGACCCTCAACTGGCAAACGAGATGATCGCCCAAGGTGAAATCGACATGATCGGCATGGCGCGCCCGCTTCTGGCCGACGCGCACATTGCCAACAAATTTGCCGCAGGCACGCTTGACGACATCCGTCCATGCATCGGCTGCCACCAGGGCTGCCTTTCACGCATCTTCCAGTTCAAAGACATCTGCTGCGCCGTCAATCCCGCCTGCGCCCGCGAACACAGTTACGATATCGGCAAGGCAGACACACAGCGCCGCGTGCTGGTGGTGGGCGGGGGCCTGGCCGGTATGGAAGCGGCCCGTGTCTGTGCGCTTCGTGGGCATCGCGTTGATCTGTATGAAAAGTCGGATCGCCTGGGTGGCGCGTTTATCGCCGCTTCGGCGCAGGACTACAAAGAAGACGACCGGCGGCTTCTGGCCTGGTATGTCCGCCAGATGAACTCATTGAAGATCAATCTCTTTTTGAATTCCGAAGTGAATAAGTCGTTTATCACTGAAAGTAATTATGACGATATCTTCATCGCCACCGGCGCATCCGAGCGCAGGCTTGACACGCCGGGCTTGAGTGGCCCTTCCGTCACCTATGCCATCGACACGCTGCTTTCGGCGGACATTTCGGGGCAAAATGTGCTGGTAATCGGCGGTGGACTCACCGGCATCGAGATCGCCTGCGATCTGGGCAAGAAAGGCAAAACCGTCACCGTGGTGGAAGCCTGCGACACTATCCTCAATTCATTCGGCATCGCCGCCGCCAACACCAACATGCTTCTGGAAATGCTCGATGCCTGTCGCGTAACGGTTCTGACCTCCACAACCGTCACGAACTACGAAAACGGCGTGGCCCATCTGCTCACCATCGTAAAGAACTTCCCCAACAGCGCCAACCGCGCCAGGATGATGTACACCGTCGGCCCCTCAGGCATACCCAATACATCATTTGTCAAGGCCGATCATATTGTCGTATCCGTGGGCTATACCAGCAACCGCCGCCTGTATGAAGAGCTTCATGGCAAAAATGTGCACCTCATCGGCGATGCGGACAAGCCGGAAAATGTTCTCAAAGCCATCTGGGACGCCTACGATGCGGCCAGAAAAATCTGACACAGGATCAACGCCCTCAATATCATAAAACAAAGAAAGGTTTAAATGTGACACCATGAAAATGTTTACAGCAAAAGAAGAAAAGAATTTGGCGGATCTCCTGAGTCAAATCGATGAGGAAACCGGCCTTAACCTTGAAGAGCTCCACGGTTTTTTATTTGGAATGGCCATGACACCGGAGATCATACCGCCGGAAGAATGGTTTCTCCTGATCTGCGGCGCCGAACCGACGTTTGATGACGATCAACACGCCGCAACCTGTCTGACAAACCTGATGGCCGTCTTCGATCGCATGGTCAATGACCATCTCCGGGGCAAACTGGTGTTTCCTTTCGATTACGACAAAATCACTGACGATCAGATGGAGCTCATTGACGGATGGACCTACGGACTGTTTCTTGCCTTATCCCTTCGACCGACCCTGTGGGGCATGGGCAGAGAATATACGCTCAAGGAAATAGAAAAACTGCCCGAGGACGTCATCGAAGTCATGGACGCCTATAGCGTCATCATCTCGATTGCCGTCCCGGAAGAAATGGAAGAAGGCTTCAAGGAAGTCATGGAAGAGGAATCCTTAACCCGCGATGCGATGATGGATATGTTTTACGAACAGTTGCCCACCGCCGTGGCAATTCTGCAAGCACACAGCTTAAAACTCCGGGAAAATAATTTAAAAGGAAAACGGCCCTCTCCGCCGCGCAAAACGACCAGCAAAACAAAGCACTGAATCAACGCCAGGGACGGTTGATGGTTGATAGGCAAAAGCGATGGGCGATAGGAAAAGCTCATAGCCCATCGCTTGTGGATAGCGGTGTCCTCCGCTGGCGGAGGTGGCGCGAAGTGCCGGAGGTGGACAAGGCTAAGAAGGGCGTATCTCATGGTGGATAGTGAAAACGTAGGGAACGGTTTGTAACCGTTCCAAAACAAACGTAGGGAACGGTTTGTAACCGTTCCAAAACAAACGTAGGGAACGTTTTAAACCGTTCCCTACACCGGCTGGCGTCCCCCCGAACGCGCCGGGGGTAGCTGGGTGGACGAAAATTGCAGATCAGGCTCAATTAAGTAATAACCTTTGCATCGAATGCCCCTATAACTAAAATCGTCGTCATTCCCGCGAAGGCGGCAATCCAGAAAAACGAAATGTTAGAAAGAAATATTTTTTCTCATAGGACATCACATGGGGGTGGAGGGGGAAGTTTTCAGTTTTAGGTAATTAAGTTTTAAGTTGCGTATGGCACCCCGCTAATGCGGGATACGCTCCGTGCCGGTGGCGGTGTCCTTGTAACAGCGTGCCAACTTTAGATGGTTGTTCTTGTTTTTCCAACCCGATAATCTTCCATACCATCCAATCATCTTTTCCTTTGCCTTGCCCCTTGCACCTCTTTTGTCCCCCGCTGGCGGGGGTAGGGGGTGGATGCCCTTTACCCTTTGGCCTTTTACCTTGGCCCTCGAACCTGCGCTTTGTACCAAATAGCGCTTGAGAATGAGACAATACTGCCTTATAATCGCTTCATATTATGATACAATTAAATGGGATAATCGCTTCAGGAAAGAAAAGCTTATGAAATATATCTGGCAGCTCAAAAACTGGCATAATTTCAAGTATGACACCACCGCTGTGCTGAAACCCTTAAGCAATCTGAGAGTCATGCAGGGGAAACTGCTGGGTCGTGTGGCCGGGCTTGATATCGGTTTGGGTGTTGACGCGCAGGCTTCTATCCTTGTGGAAGAAACCGTTCGGACGGCGGAAATTGAAGGGCAGCAGCTCGACCGTGCTTCAGTGCGGTCTTCCGTAGCCGTCAAACTGGGCTTGCCCAAAGGTGTCGGCACGATGGACAGATATGCCAATGGTCTTGTCGATGTCCTGCTGGATGCCGTCCGTTTTCATGACAAGCCGTTGACCCAGATAAGACTGAACGGCTGGCAGGCGTCGTTGTTTCCCACGGGCTACTCGGGCTTGAGAAAGATTCGTGTTGGCAGGCTGCGCGGGAATGAACCGATGCAAATTGTATCCGGACCGATCGGTAAGGAAAAAATTCATTTTGAAGCAATGCCCCGTGAACTTCTTGATGAGGAAATGCGTTTTTTCCTGAACTGGTGGCAGATGTCAGCGGATCGCATGGATGGCATATTGCGGGCCGCCCAGGCTCATCTGCATTTTCTGACGATCCACCCCTATGAAGACGGCAACGGGCGATTGGCCCGCGCGATGATTTCTGAAGTTCTCCTGCGCCACGATTTTTGGAATAAACATGCCCAGACATTGATCACTGATCGGCAGAAAAAAGTAATCAATCGTATTCTGGAAGCCGGACCCGGAAACTTCGAAGGTGGCCTGACTACACGAAAGTATGTCCATATTGCCGGTGTCAGCCGTGCGACGGCGTTTCGTGAAATTACCGATCTTGTGGATAAGAACATTTTACAGCGTCTTCCCGGCAGTGGCCGAAATGTCCACTACGATCTAATCTGGCCAGTCCAGGATAAAACCTATGAACCATGAACTATCCACAATTCACGATTCACCATTTACCCTTCACCAATTTCTCTGTTATCACGCTTGACAGGTCATTTTATTTTGCGTATAACAAAACCATACTTCATTATAGACAAGTAAATTTGCAGCTAATGGATTAGAGACAAAATGAAGCCCTTTCAACCCCAGCAGCTTCCGATAAAAGACATTCAATGGGATTCCCTGATTCCCCTCATCGGCCGGGCCAACCGGTCTCTCGCTTACTATGACGGAATATTATACGGATTGGCCAATCCCGACATACTGCTTTCGCCCCTGACAACCCAGGAAGCTGTTTTGTCCTCAAAAATAGAAGGAACGCAGGCCACACTGGGTGATGTGCTCAAATTTGAAGCTGGAGATACGCCTGTCGAAGAATCCCGCGTCCTCGATATCGAAGAAATCATGAATTACAGGCGCGCCATGCGCCACGCTGAAGACCAATTGAAATCCCGGCCTTTTTCCCTGAACCTATTAAAGGATCTGCATGCTGTTTTGCTCGACGGTGTGAGGGGCAAATTCAAAGCGCGGGGGCAATTTCGTTCAAGCCAAAACTGGATTGGAACACCGGGAACCCCCATTGACAAGGCGCAATTTGTTCCACCCGCGCCGGACGACGTGAAACCCGCCCTGGCAAACTGGGAAAAGTATTATCATATTGACCGTCCCGATCCGCTGGTGCAACTGGCCATCCTTCACGCCCAGTTTGAATTGATCCACCCTTTTCTTGACGGCAACGGTAGGCTGGGCCGCATGATCGTGCCCCTCTTTCTGTTTGAAAGAAAGTTGATTGCCAACCCGGTATTCTACATATCGTCGTACCTTGAGGCCCACAGAAAGGTTTATGTCGCCAGGCTTAAGGGATTAAGTGAAAAGACATCCGACGCCTGGACCAGGTGGATCGATTTTTTCCTGACCGCGATGGACGAACAATCCATTGACAATGCAAAAAAGGCACGGGCCATTATCGATCTGTACGCAAAACTGAAAAAAGACGTCGCCCTTCTGACCCGTTCTCAGTATGCCGTGCCGCTTTTGGATTGTTTATTCAAACAGCCGGTTTTTACCAGTTCCTTATTTGATAATCATCCGGGAATGCCCAGCAAGCCGATGATCATGAATATGCTGGCGCGTCTGAAAAAAGCAGGCATTATAAAAGTGAT
>CAZSQS010000116.1:0-5896 GCA_964608995.1 uncultured Smithella sp.
ACAAGCTATGGCTCTTTAGGCTATTTTTTATTCAGTTAAGCCGGACGATAGTGATAACGAATAATTATATTAAAAAGAATGGACGTCGCAATCGATGAAGCACCCTGCCGGGGCCTCAGTATTTGGTGGGCCCTCAATATGTTGAGGGCAATATCAAAGTGATGACCGGCTCTGATTATCAAATTCTACTTATACGTTGGATCATACATCTTTGCTTGAATGTGGTCTTCCAGATCGGCTGGTTCAGGCAGAGTCGTTAGCCCCCTGGCAAAGGCGACCCGGGCAACGGCCAGCGCAATCTTTTTTGACACCTCACGAATGCGCGACAATGACGGATAAATCCGTTCAAGCTTAAAGTCCGCATCCGTTACCTGCTGGTCCAGGGCAATGGCCGCCGCCGCAAACATTTCATCCGTCACGCGGGATGCCTGCGAGGCCAAAATACCCAGGCCCACGCCGGGGAAAATATAGCTGTTATTGGCCTGACCAGGCACGAAGGTCTGACCCGCCATCACGACAGGTTCAAACGGACTGCCACTGGCGAATATGGCGCGCTGATCCGTATAGCGATAGGCTTCCTCAGCCGTGCATTCCGATTGGGACGTCGGATTGGAAAGCGCAAAGACAATCGGACGGGAGTTGATCCGGGCCATCGCTGTGAGGACAGCCGGGGTGAAAGCACCCGGCTGGCCGGATGCGCCGATGATGGCTGTGGGTTGAACAGCCTCTATCACGGAAAGGAGATCCCGATGAGGCGGCAAGTCCCGAGCGAAACGGCGCTTGAGGTCAAGGTCGACTCGACTGGTGACGACAAGCCCTTTGGAATCCACAAACCATAAACGGCTTCGGGCCTCGTCAGCGGTGAGGCCTTCCTCGACCAGCGCGGAAACGATGAGGCTGCCGATGCCTAAGGCCGCGCTGCCTGCGCCTAAAAAAACCAACCGCTGTCCGGTCATTTTGCCGCCGATCATCCGACAGGCCGAATACAAGCCGGAAAGCGTCATGCCGGCGGTTCCCTGGATATCATCGTTGAACATGCAATAGGACTGCTGATACCGCGTAAGCAGGCGGGAGGCATTAGCGTTGCCAAAATCTTCAAACTGGATCATGACGCGGGGAAATAGTTTACTGGTTTGGTCCATGAACTCATCGAGCAGGGCATCGTATGCATCGCCCCGCAGGCGTGGCTCCGCTAAACCGATGTAGCTCGGATCGGACAATACGTCGTCATTGTTGGTTCCGACATCGATCAGAATCGGCAGGCATACGCCCGGATCGATACCCGCGCAGGCTGTATAAAGCGATAATTTGCCCACGGGAATTCCCATGCCGTTTGCCCCGAGATCACCCAGGCCAAGGATTCGTTCACCATCGGTGACCACGATGACACGAACATCAGCGTGGGGCCAGTTTGATAAAATCTCTTTGATGCGACCCCGGTCGTACTTCGATATGAACAGGCCGCGCGGCCTGCGAAAAGTCCGGCTGTATTCCTGGCAGGCCAGTCCGACAGTTGGCGTATAGATAATGGGGCTCAGTTCGGCCATGTTGTCGATCAATGCGCGATAGAACAGTCGCTCATTGCGGTCCTGCAGGCCGATCAGACAAAGATATTTTTCGAGGTTGCCGGACTTGCGGCGAACATTATTCATGACGTGTTGAGCCTGCTCGGCCTGCGAAAAGATGCGCGGTGGAAGCAAACCATGCAATCCAAGGGCATCGCGCTGGGCCGCCGTAAAGGCTGTTCCTTTGTTCAGACTCGGGTCGTGAAGTATTTCAATTCCTCTCATGGGCTATGTCCTCTCTCTTTTCAGAATAAGGCGCCGCGATCGCTTGGCTACTTATGCATTTTCTTCTTGAATTGTTCCGTCAAAGCCGGGACAACTTCGATTAAATTATCTTCACTCTCCTCAGCCTGAGGGCATTACCGACCACAGAAACGGAGGAAAGGCTCATGGCCGCCGCAGCAATCATCGGGCTCAGCAGAATACCAAAGTTGGGGTAGAGGATGCCCGCCGCAATCGGCACACCGAGAATATTGTAAATGAAAGCAAAAAACAGGTTTTGTTTGATATTGGCTATGGTGGCGCTGCTCAAACGTCTTGCGCGGACGATGCCGGTGAGGTCGCCCTTCACCAGGGTCACGCCGGCGCTTTCCATAGCCACATCCGTACCCGTTCCCATAGCGATACCCACTTGGGCCTGAGCCAGAGCGGGGGCATCATTGATCCCGTCACCGGCCATGGCCACAACATTTCCGTCCTGTTGTTGAAACTTTTTAATTGCCTCTGCCTTTTGATCCGGCAGAACCTCGGCCACCACTTCGTCCAGATTAAGCTTTTTGGCTACGGCCTGGGCCGTTATCTTATTATCACCCGTCAACATCACGATCCAGATGCCTTCGGCGTGCAGTTGTTTGATGGCTTCGGGCGTGGTCTCTTTGATTGGATCGGCAACCGCAAGCATGCCAGCGATTTTCCCATCAATCCCCACAAACATGACCGTCTGTCCATCGGAGCTCATCGTCCGGGCCTGTTCTGCCAAAGGACCTGTATCAATCTTGAAATCTTCCATAAGCGAGCTGTTGCCAAGCAATACCTTTTTGCCGTCAATCTCGCCGGACACGCCTTTGCCGGTATGGGAGACAAAATTTATCGTATCGGTCAGGTGGATTCCTTGGTGCACTGCCCCTTCGATAATGGCTGCCGCCAACGGATGTTCGCTTCCTTTCTCCAGGGACGCCGCCAGGAACAACACTCTGTCTTTATCCATGCCCGGAGCGGCAACAACCTGCATGAGTTTCGGCTTGCCCTCGGTCAGCGTTCCGGTTTTGTCAACCACCAGCGTCGTCACTTTCCTCAGGGTCTCGATCGCCTCGGCATTCTTAAACAAGACGCCCATCGTTGCACCTTTGCCTGTTGCGACCATAATCGACATCGGCGTTGCCAAACCCAAAGCACAGGGACAGGCAATGATCAACACGGAGACCGCGGCAATCAGTGCATAGGCTAACCGGGGCTCAGGACCGACAAAGTACCAGATGACAAAAGCAATCAAAGCGATAGCGATCACAGCCGGCACAAAATATCCGGCGACAACATCGGCAAGCTTCTGAATGGGCGCCCGGCTTCGCTGAGCCTCGGCCACCATCTTGACGATTTGGGACAAAACGGTTTGGGCGCCTACCTTCCGGGCCTCCATAATGAGTGACCCGGTCCCGTTGACCGTAGCACCGATGAGTGCGTCCCCGACTTGTTTTTGAACTGGCATCGGTTCGCCCGAGATCATCGATTCATCGACGCTGCTTAATCCTTCCAGAACGACGCCATCCACGGGAATCTTTTCTCCCGGCCGGACACGCAAATGATCGCCTTTCATGACATGCGCCAAAGGAATATCGCTTTCATTCCCGTCAGCGTCTATTTTTCGGGCAGTCTTCGGCGCCAGACCCAACAGTTTCTTTATAGCGGTGCCGGTCCGGCTTCTGGCCCGCAGTTCCAGCACCTGTCCCAGCAATATCAAGACAACGATGACACTTGCGGCCTCAAAATAAACCCCGACGGTACCTTCCGCCGTTCGCATCGCTTCCGGGAAAAGCTTAGGAAACAACACGCCAATCAGACTGTAGATGTAGGCCACCGAAACTCCGAGAGCGATCAGGGTAAACATATTGAGACTTTTGTTGATGACGGACTGGACACCCCGAACGAAGAAGGGCCATCCCGCCCAGAGGACTACCGGCGTTGCAAGGATCAGTTCCAGCCAGAGATAGGTTTTGGCCGTGGCCAGCGTGTCGAGAAATTGTCCGCCCGGAATCATGCCGCGCATGGCAATAATCAGCAAAGGGAATGCCAGGATGGCGCCCACAATGAAGCGCTTGCGCATATCTTCATATTCCGGGTTGCTTTCTTCTTCGGTGAGCGAGGCGGTTTTCGGTTCCAGTGCCATGCCGCATTTCGGACAGCTTCCCTGCTTATCCCGGATAATTTCCGGATGCATCGGGCAGGTATATTCCATCTTTCCCTCTGCCGGCAGAGGGGTTTTCGGTTCCAGTGCCATGCCGCACTTCGGACAATTGCCCGATGCATGGCGGATAATCTCGGGGTGCATGGGGCAGGTCCATTCAGTTTTGATACTAACTACTGCCTGCGCATTTTTATCGCCATCCCGGGCCTGCCCAAGGTAAGATTCGGGGTTTCTGTCGAAAGATTCTTTACAGTGATCAGAACAGAAATGATACGTTTTACCTTGATAGGATGACGTTGCAACAGCGTCCTCTTCTTCGATAGTCATCTTACATACCGGATCGGTGATTTTCATCTTTCCCCCACGGAGTTGATTATATATTAAAGGTCTCGGAATAGTATTTACGATTGAAATCATTTCATCTTTAGTCGTCTTCCCGGCGAAAGCCGGGAACCAGTTTAAGTATTATCTGGATTCCGGCTTTCGCCGGAATGACAAAATTGTAAAGACAAATATGAGACCGTTAATAACTCAAAATATCGCCACTACCTGTTGCACATGCAAAAAAGCCAGCACAGCCCGTGGACCAGTGAGTAAGTTGTAAATGGTAACGAAAACGAAGCAGGCTTGCTCTTCAACTTAGTGCCCACCCGGGACAGACAGAAAAATATTTTGAAATACCTTACGTTTCAAGATCACGCTTCATCCGGTCAAAATCTTCTTTACTGATTTCTCCCTTAGCATAGCGCTTCTTGAGGATATCCAAATGACTTTCACCTTGTGACGGTATCTGACCCTTTGTTTTCTGTGTCTGAACAATGAAATAGATCAGCACGCCAACAACAATCACGAAAATAATCCACATAAACATTCCTCCATATCCAAATCCGTAATGCATCATGGATCCCCATCCACCGGGACCTTGTCCATCATAGCATCCCATCCCTCCGCAGGACACAAGAAATCCCGCCATCATAAAAACAAATAGCTTCAAAAATGTTTTCATCTTCGGTATCTCCTTTTCAGATTTGATTTCCTTATTGCAGCTTAAGCGTTGTTTCGCATGTTTTGCTATCTCTATTGGTAAATATTTTTCCCGTTGCACTTTTGCCTTTGGCGCTCACGGTGATATTAATGGCTTGATTTCTGGGCAGCCAAAGATCCAGGAAGCCGGTTGGTGCTGTTTTCATGGTTTTGTTAATCAGGGTTTTACCACCGGCAGTTACGGCTAAGATTTTTACGTTTGTGCTCTTCATTTCCGCATCGCAACTCGATATATAATGCGTTATACATTCATGCGTTTTCTCAATGTATGGCGCAATGGAAACCATCATGACATCATCGGGTAGCGGTACACTGATCACCTGTCCATCCTTGAACTTGAAAATGACCTTCTCCGGTGTAACAAAAGTTACGACATCAATTTTATCCCCATGCCACTTGTTGGCTATTGCGACCGCTGTTTTCCCGTCAATGCCTGTCAATTTATCTTTTAACTGCTGCTCATTGCTTTTATTGATGGATGTCGGATTGTCAGCGGCATAAGCCATGAACAATGATGTGATTGTCAACATAAGCGACAATGCAATTATTTTCACGATAATATTTTTCATTTAAAGCACCTCTCCTTTTATTTGTCCGGGAGGAAGCAATAAAGTGCTACCTCCCGGACAATAATATTACTGTCATGAAACAGGGTTGAATGCCAAAATAGGCGATCTGCTTATTTAATAAGCCGATCTTATGTAACCCGTTGCCTTGTCAATCAGAACCCTGTCAACGAGATCGTTCTTCTTCGTCAATATCTCTGCTTCAAAGGCATTCCCGATATCTTTTATCTTACCCAACTTCAGGTTGGGGTTTCTTGAAGACTCAAGATAGTCATTCATCATGGCCGCGGCTTCCTTCGCGTCTATGGTTTTGCCTCGTG
>CAZSQS010000117.1:0-5874 GCA_964608995.1 uncultured Smithella sp.
TAAATGATTTTCCGACGTACTTATCGCTTCCCGATCAGGGGCGCTTCGCTGTCGGCTATTACCACCAGCGTCAGGATTTCTTTAAGAAATAAGATAACCATTAAACCTAATTAGAAAATAAAAGGAGTTATACCATGACCAACACAATTCAAAACCGTTATGATTTTGTTTTATTATTTGATGTAAAGGACGGCAACCCCAACGGAGATCCTGATGCTGGCAATCTGCCCCGCATGGACCCGGAAACAGGCAACGGCCTTGTCACTGATGTTTGCATCAAACGAAAAGTCAGGAACTATGTCCAGTTGGCAAAACACTGTGAGAAAGGCAATGATATATATGTTAAGGAAAAAGCTGTACTTGGCAGAGCGCATGTCGAAGCCTTTAAAGAACTCAATATTCAATTAGGGGAAGAGTCTAGGCTGCTCATTACCAAAGCAAATTATGATGGGCTCGAAGAACTTGGCTTGCCAGATGGTATCACTATTGACGGCGATGAAGAAAACAACATCTATACACTCATTGTAGCATTAGATGCAGACAAAAAAGAAATCAAAGATTGGTTGAAAGAAACTAAGCCAGCTAAGGCCATTAAGGAACTTATTAGCGAAGCAATAAAACAGTCAAAATCAAGAAAGCCAAATGCAGAAGAAGTGGAGATGGGACGTGGGAAAATGTGTGAAAAGTATTACGACATCAGAACTTTCGGAGGTGTGCTTTCTCTAAAATCTGCGCCAAACTGTGGACAGGTCCGCGGACCAGTCCAACTCACTTTTTCACGGAGTGTTGAGCAAGTCGTACCTTTGGAGCACAGTATTACGCGTATGGCTGTTGCGACCGAGGCCGAAGCTGAAAAACAATCCGGTGACAACAGGACGATGGGTAGAAAATTTACCGTACCTTACGCGCTGTATCGCTGCCACGGATTTATATCGGCGCCATTGGCAAGCCAGACGGGCTTTAGCGAAGATGATTTGAATGTTTTCTGGGAAGCACTGTGCAATATGTTCGAGCATGATCATTCCGCCGCGCGGGGCTTGATGGCCACACGGAAATTGATTGTTTTCAAGCATGACTCCCCGATGGGTAATGTTCCCGCGCATAAACTCTTTGACCTTGTCTCAATTGATCGGGCTAAAAATAATGAAAGACCCGCTAGAGATTTTACTGATTACGAAATCAAGTTTGATGAAACGCAAGTCCCTGCGGGTGTAACGGCGGAGATCAAGGTATAACCAAATCAAAAGACACCCGCACCCGTCCCGCCGCAAGGCGGGCTCGGGTGAGGAAGTCTTATCGGGTGACGCTATACAATGAAATCTGCAATATGATTGCAATGGAGGGCGCTTCTCGAAATGGCGCAAAACCGTCAATTAGGTAATAACTAATTCAATTAGGTAATCAATTAGGTAATAACATGGTTTCCCCGGACGATCTGATCCAATTATCCGCCTTGCAGCATTACGCATTTTGTCCGCGACAATGTGCCTTAATTCACGTGGAGCAGGTCTGGCTGGAAAACCGGCTGACTGCCGAGGGCCGCATCATGCATGAGCATGTCCATGAGGAAGGCAATGAATCGCGTGGGGATGTGCGCATTGAACGCGGCGTATCACTTCGGTCATTGGAACTGGGCGTCATCGGTAAGGCGGATGTCATTGAATATCACCGGCAAGCAGCTGATACCTGGCAGGCATTTCCGGTTGAATACAAACGGGGTAAACCCAAGCCGGATCATTCTGACAAAATCCAGCTCTGCGCACAGGCGCTGTGCCTGGAAGAAATGCTCCATGTACATATCCCGGCGGGGGCCCTCTTTTACGGCAAAACCAGGCGGCGGCTTGATGTCGAATTTGACGAAGCGCTTCGCCAGGAAACAAGCGAGGCTGCCCGGCTGACGCATGAATTAATTGAATCGGGCCAAACGCCAAAACCTGTTTATGCCAAACGTTGTGAAAGCTGTTCACTCATGGGTGAATGCATGCCCAAAACGATGCAGAAAAAGCGATCGGTCGAAGGTTATTTGAAACGTATGCTGGATGAGTAATGATGCCCCCGCCCCTTAACGTGTGACCATTAGGTTATCCCCGCCACCGGCATGCGCCGGTCAGGCGCACACAGGGGCAGGAAGGATTCTTAGGAGAAAAGGCAAGCAAAAGGAAGTGAGGCGGTTACAAAATCCGGCGGTATTTCGATGAGCAGGCAGAAACCCGGCACTTTTTTGTCATTGCTATTATCCAGGTACAGACAAAGATGGCTGAAACGCTGAAGACCATTGAGAGGTGATGACGAATAATCAGGAGGGCACGTAATGGAAAAAGATTTATTGGTTAGATTGCATGCGCAATTTGAAAGCATCGTCAATGTCTGGCCGGATTCACCGCTGGAATTCTGGTATGCCCGCGAATTGCAAAATGCGCTGGGGTATGACCGATGGGAAAATTTTAAAAAAGTCATAGATAAAGCGGTTAACGCCTGCCAAACCATGGGGGTTAACGTCTCAGACCATTTTCGTGACGTCACGAAAATGGTCAAAATAGGTTCGGGCACAGAACGACCGATAGACGACATCATGCTAACCCGCTACGCTTGTTATCTTATTGCCCAGAATGGAGATCCCCGCAAATCGCAAATCGCCTTCGCCCAGAGCTATTTTGCCATCCAGACGCGAAAGCAGGAAATTGTTGAAGAACGCATTCGATTACAGGAACGATTCCAGGCGCGTCAAAAACTTCGTGAGTCGGAAACAGAACTCTCCCAGAACATTTTCGAGAGAGGTGTTGACGAACAAGGTTTTGGACGCATTCGCTCCAAAGGTGACGCGGCACTGTTCGGCGGGAACAGTACGCTGGACATGAAAAATAAACTTGGCGTGCCCGATAAGCGACCTCTCGCAGATTTTCTTCCAACTGTAACTATCAGCGCCAAAAATCTTGCCACAGAAATAACCAATCATAACGTTAAGCGCAATGACCTGCATGGTGAATCCGCCATCACAAACGAGCATGTTCAAAATAACCAGAGCGTGCGCAGCGTGCTGGTTGATAGAGGCATTAAACCTGAAGAGCTTCCCCCCGAAGAAGATCTGAAAAAGCTTGAGCGGCGTGTTACTTCCGATGAAAAAAAGATGATCAAGGAAGTGGCGTTGCCGAAAACGCAACAGAAGGATTGCTGAGTATTTCATGAGAAGTAGAACTATTCGACCATATCGTGAATATGCTCGATATGGTCGGTATCAGGTTCAACTGAACAGGGGGCGCGATGGGAACAAAAAAAGATTTAGAAAAGCCGGAAGAATATCGGATGGTTGTCTTTCAGAAAAAAAACATTCGGCGCACATTGCATAATGACGAGTGGTGGTTTGCTATTGTGGATGTGGTAGCAGTCTTGACCGATTCGAAAGCCCCATCAGGTTACATCAAGGATATGCGTAGGCGTGACGCAGAGTTATCCAAAGGGTGGGGGCAAATTGCCACCCCCCTTTTGCTGCAAACCGAAGGCGGAAATCAAAAGGTCAATTGCGCCAACACAGAAGGCCTTTTCCGCATTATCCAATCCATCCCTTCCCCCAAGGCCGAGCCCTTTAAGCGCTGGCTCGCAAAAGTTGGCTATGAACGCGTACAGGAAATTGAAGACCCGGAACTGGCTACAAAAAGAACCAAAGCGCTTTATCGCGCCAAAGGCTATTCCGACAACTGGATTGAAAAACGGATGCGCGGCATTGCCATCCGGGCGGAACTCACCGACGAATGGAAAAAGCGGCAGGTCGGGCAAGAACGGGAATATGCGATTTTGACGGCGGAAATATCCAAAGCCACCTTTGGCCTAACCCCGTCAGAGTATAAAGACTTGAAAGGTCTGGAACGGGAAAACCTGCGCGATCACATGAATGATCTGGAACTCATTTTCTCCATGCTGGGCGAAGCCGCAACAACAGAGATCACCAAGACACAGGATGCTCAGGGGTTCGACAAAAACCGGACCGCCGCCCGAAAAGGCGGAAAGATTGCCGGAGACGCCCGTGAAGAACTGGAAAAAGAAACGAAGAAGATGGTTGTCTCGAAAGATAATTATCTGGATACCCCGGAGAAAAGAAAGCGCTTGGATAAAAAATGAAAAAACATCTCAACACGCTGTTTGTCACCACACAGGGCGCATACCTTTCAAAAGAAGGCGAAACGGTTGTCGTGAAAGTAAATCATGAAATACGGCTTCGCGTTCCTGTTCATACCATAGGCGGCATTGTCTGTTTCGGCAATGTGTCTTGCAGTCCCTTTCTGATGGGCTTTTGCGGTGAAAACGGCGTTGGCCTAAGTTTCTTGACTGAATATGGTCGATTTCTAGCCAGGGTACAGGGGCCGGTGTCCGGCAATGTTTTACTGCGCCGAGAGCAATACCGCAAAGCCGATGATCAGGAATATTCGGCGCAAATGGCAAAATCATTTGTGATCGGTAAAATTGCCAACTGCCGAACCGTGCTTCAGCGCGCCCTGCGGGATCATGCGGAGAAAATGGATACCGACGCGCTTCGCACGGGCATTGATAATCTTAATCGATCCTTGCAATCGCTGGAGTTGAATCAATCGCTTGATGCGGTTCGCGGCCTGGAAGGCGATGCGGCGCATACTTATTTTGGTGTTTTCGATCATTTAATCGTGGCGCAAAAAGAGGCCTTCAACTTTCAGGAGCGCAACCGTCGTCCGCCGATGGATAATGTAAATTGTCTGTTATCATTCCTTTATACATTACTCATGCATGACTGCCGGGGTGCGCTGGAAGCAGTCGGTTTGGACCCGGCGGTGGGCTTTCTGCATCGGGATCGACCCGGCCGTCCCAGTCTGGCGCTGGATTTAATGGAAGAGTTTCGGCCATTTCTCGCGGATCGTCTGGCGCTGTCGCGCATTAATCTGCGGCAGGTGCAGGACAAAGGATTTCAAAAGACGGAAGCGGGCGCGGTGATGATGAGCGATGAAACACGCAAAACCCTGCTGGTTGCCTATCAGGAAAGAAAGCAGGAGGAAATCACACATCCGTTTCTGGATGAGAAAGTTACCATCGGAATATTGTTTCATGTGCAGGCTCTGTTGATGGCCCGTTGCATGCGTGGCGATCTGGACGGTTATCCGCCGTTTATCTGGAAATAATTCCGACAACGCCTTCGCCCCCTTGCGGGTGAAGGCGGGGATGAGGGGGCGCATCTTCGGACTTTAAAAATTGGTGAGGTAATTTCAGCAATGTTGGTGCTGGTCAGTTATGATGTGGCGATGCAGGATGAAAAAGGGCCAAGGCGCCTGCGGCGTGTGGCGAAAGCCTGTCAGGATTATGGTCAGCGCGTCCAATATTCCGTATTTGAATGCATCGTTGATCCCGCACAGTGGACAGTGCTGCGGGAACGATTAATTAAGGAGATTAACCCTGAAGAAGACAGTCTGCGATTTTATTTTTTGGGATCAAATTGGAAAAGACGCGTGGAGCATATCGGAGCAAAGAAATCCATTGATCAGGAGGGGCCACTCATTGTGTAAGGTGTTTATAGTGCCAACGACTAAAATGGAAATTTTTTTCATATATTTTAGGTTCCGCGAACCCCAAGCAGACAATGTTTAACCGGGAGGTTCGCGGACATGACAAATGGCTGATTTAGTGAATGTTTCGAAAATGTTCTTTGAAAATTGAATAAAGTACATTCCCATAAAACAAGCGTCGCGGAAAACATGCATTAAGTTTAGTATCTATAATCGATTAGCAGTAAACAGTCGCGCCCCCTGCGGGCGCGTGGATTGAAACGTCATAGGCAGGCGTCATATTAATCAGGCAATGGTCGCGCCCCCTGCGGGCGCGTGGATTGAAACCTATTCAAACCCTACAGATACA
>CAZSQS010000118.1:0-5871 GCA_964608995.1 uncultured Smithella sp.
CCATCCATTTCGGGCATGACAATATCGAGCAGGATCAAATCAGGCCGGGGAGCCTTCCCCGCCATCGCCACCGCCTTTACACCATCCTTGGCAACAATCACGTTATAGTCTGTTTTTAAAACTTCATTTAACAGACTGATGTTGGCCGGCTCATCATCCACAATTAACAGGGTTTGTATTACGTTAGAATCCATTCTTTTTTTCTCCTGCCTTCCTTGAATTTTACGCGTTTAATGACGCATTGACTTTCTGAGCGATCTTTTCCAGGCAGGCCAGCGCAATTTCAAAATCAAAATTGCCCACGTGCCTGTCCATCTCCTGAAGCTCTTCCTCACAAACCGTATCTTCCAGAAGCGCCTTGAGACGCTCCATGGTTTTTTGCGCATTGGGGTCGTTCTGACGCAGCAGTCCCGCCATTTGCGCCACAACCGGGCCGACCACCGTGGGATCCGGCAGTTTTCCACTGGCATTTCTTTTCTTTTTCGGCTTCCCCATCAGACGCTTAATGGAGGACAGGACCGGCTGCAACACCTCGTCGAGCCCGAAGAGCATTTTTTCTGAGGCCGCCGTGTCGTGTCTGCCGAGGGCCTCTTCAAGATTGCGGGCCGCCGCATAAATGCCGGTGGCGGAGAGGTTTCCCGCAACGCCCTTGAGGTTATGCGCCAGATGATCGGCCGCCTTGAAATCCCCCCGCGCCATCGCACCGGAAATATCTTCTTTGATGGTCGCAAACCTCTCGGCAAAGTCCAGAAGGAGTTTTGCGTATAATTTTTTATTGCCATTGGCCCGGCCCAGCCCCGAGGCCAGATCGATCCCCGCAATGCTCTCAGGGAAACCGTCGCCGTCAGCAAAGCGCGCCTCCGGCATCCGCTGGCTTTCACCGGTGGAACAAAGGGGTTCGTGCCCAATCCATCTGGCAAGCGCGGTTTTAAGTTCATCGGGATGAATCGGTTTGCTGATGTAGTCATTCATGCCGGCTTCGAGACACTTTTCCCTGGCCCCGCTCATGGCATAGGCCGTCATGGCGATGATGGGCAGTTTTTTCATGCGCGCATCCTGACGAATGAGCCGCGCCGCTTCATAACCGCTCATCACCGGCATCTGCACATCCATCACAACCGCATCATAGGACGCTTCTTTGACTGCGTCCAGGGCTTCCTGGCCGTTTTGCGCAATATCCACGCTAAGCCCCATGCCGGAAAGCAGTTCGCAGGCCAGCTGCTGATTGATCAGATTATCCTCCACCAGAAGAATTTTTGCCCCGGCCAGGTTTTTTTCAACCGTCAGCGGCGATGGGACCGGTTTGTCGTCATAGCGCTTCCCGTCTTGCTGAAGCGCCAGTTCTACGGTAAATGTAAAAACGCTGCCCTTATCCACTTCACTTTGCACGGTGATCTCGCCATGCATCATTTCCACCAGGCGTTTGGAAATCGCCAGTCCCAGCCCCGTTCCGCCGTATTTGCGGGTGATGGAAGAGTCCGCCTGAGAAAAAGCGCTAAACAGGCGCGCCAGCTGCCCGCCCGTCATGCCTACGCCCGTATCGGAACAGGTAAACTGGAGTGTGCACGACGTTTCCTCCTTTATCAGCACCCCGGCGCGAAGCGCAATGTAACCCGTATCCGTAAATTTGATGGCGTTACCAGCAAAATTGACGAGGATTTGCTCCAGCCGCAAAGGATCGCCCACCAGCGCGCACGGAACATTCTCGTCAACGGAGATCATCAGTTCAACGCCTTTTTGAGCGGCTTTGAAAGAAAACATATCCGATATCTTTTTTAAAATGTCCCGAAGATCGAAGGGGATCGTTTCAAACGTCAGCCGGCCCGCCTCCATTTTGGAAAAATCCAGAATATCATTGATCAGACCGAGAAGGGATTGCGACGAGTTATCAATCTTGCTTAAATAGTCGCGAACTTTCACCGGCAGGTCCTGCTTGAGCGCCAGACCGGCAAACCCCACAATCGCGTTCATCGGCGTGCGGATTTCATGGCTCATATTCGCCAGAAATTCACTTTTGGCCCGATCGGCGCGCTCCGCCAGCTCTTTGGCCAGTTTGAATTCTTCAATCCGTTTCTTTTCCGTAATGTCAATCAGGCGCCCTTCAAAATAGAGGATTTGGCCGGCTTCATCACAGACGCGGTGCGCATTGAGCGCCACGTCAATGATCTGACCGTTTTTACGGTAGAGCTTCATTTCATAATCATACAGATGGCTTTGCGTCTGCATCTGCTTATACAGCGCTTTAATGACGGACGAATCCACGCAGGACTGGGTGATATAGCCGCGCGCGGTCAGAAAATCCTCTGGCGAGTCGTATCCCAGGATTTTTGCCATGGCCGGATTGACGGTGATAAATTTCCCGTCGAGGGCGTTCTGGAAGATCCCCTCCGTTGAATTGTCGAAAATGCTGCGGTATTTCGCTTCTGAGCGAAGCAGATTCTCCTCCGCGAGCTTCCGGTCGGAAATATCGCGCGAGCTGACAATAATGCCGATGACCTCGCCCTTAAAATCGCGAAATCCGTCGCCCACCGACTCGATCCAGATATAGTGGCCGTCCGCATGCCGAACGCGGATCTCGATGGACGTGGGGCTCTGATTGGCAATGCCTTGTGAAAAAAGGGTAAGACAGGGCTCCAGATCAGCAGGATGGACAATATCAAACAGCGACGTATTTAAGCCCTGCTCGGCCGTAAGCCCCAGTTTTCTGAAGCTCGACGGGCTGCGATAGATGACATGCCCCTTAAAATCCGTCACACTGATCATATCGGTCATGTTGTCGGTGATCATGCGCAGAAGCTCTTCTTTTTTCCGAAGCTCCTCCGCCATTCTTTTTTGTTCGGTAATATCCCGGCCAACAAACATGATCCCCGTAGCCTTGCCGTTTTCGTCCCGAATGAAGGAGCCGGTGGTTTCCTGCCAGTAGAGCCTGCCGTCCTTGGAATAGAATTTCAACTCCATCGTTGCCCGGCGGTTCGGGTCCGCCGTCGGATCATGAAATTCGATCTCAAATTGTTCGGCAAACACCTTCTCCACCACGGCAAGGGATTCCGGAAGCATTTGCTCCTCCAGCGTCATTTGCCTGAGCTCTTCGGGCGTGTACCCGGATATGCGCGTCTCCGACGGGCTGATGTAGGTGTAATTCAAATTCAAGTCCGTCGTCAAAATGCTGTCATGCATGTTTTCGACAATCATGCGGTAGAGCTTTTCGCTCTGAGCAAGGGCGTCTTGCGTTTTCTTGCGCTCCGTAATGTCCCGGCCGGTCATGAGAATGCCAATGGCCTTGCCGCTTTCGTCACGCGTGAACGTGGCGGTGATCTCCAGCCATATCTTCTCACCGCTTTTATGAAACATCTCCACTTCGACTGTCCGCAGCCGGTGCGGATCGACCGGATCGTCGCCGAATTCACGTCCCAGCGCGGCGGCAACCGCATGATGCGCGGCGTCATAGGAGGCAGGCGTCAGCAATCCGGAAATCGGCATATGGACAATTTCTTCCGGCGTGTAGCCTGTGATCTGGAGACTCGACGGACTGACATAGGTGTATCGCAACTGAAAATCGGTTGTGAAAATGGCTTCCCGAATATGCTCGACAATCATCCGGTAGCGCTTTTCGCTCTCCAGAATCAGGGCTTCGGAATGCTTGCGCGCCGTGATGTCATAAGAGATGCCGTGAAATCCCACGGGAGTGCCGTCTTTATCCCGCATCAGCGAAATGGACAGCTCGGCATACCCATGTAATCCGTCCTTTCGGTTGTAGATATACTCCAGGCCTTTGACCGGCACGCCTGTGTTGAACACCTTGCCGAACGCCTCGCGAATCGACAGGTAATTTTTCTCGTCTGTGAACACTCTGGCGTTTTTGCCGATCAACTCCTCGCGCGAATACCCCAGAAGCCGACAGGTGGCATCGTTGACAAAACGCATGTTGCCCCGGTGGTCAACAATGAAATACCCCTCCTGCATATTATCAATGATCGTGCGCGCCTGTTCTTCGCCGAATACGGCCGATAATCCGTCCTGCCGGCTTTGCGGCGCAGCCACGACATTGGCCAGCGCAAGTCTGCCTGTTTCCCCGGCACATGAACTGAGCGTTTCCACAACCCACCGGCTTTCGCCGCTTTTTCCCAGCATCCGGTATTCACAGGATTCGACATTTTTCTTTTTCAGGCGACTGGCCGAAATTTCCCGAATCCGCGCGCGATCGTCGGGATGAACCAGATCAAGTCTTCTTTTACCGATCAGCTCAGAGGCCGCGTATCCGGTCATCCGCGCAAACACGTCATTGACATAGACCAGCCTGCCCCTTTGCGCCGCGCAAATTCCTGAAGCGAGATCATCCAGAAATTTGGGGATGCTGCGGGAGGGAAAAGGGTTTACCGATTTTTTCCCGGACGAGGCGTCCGGGCTTTTTGGGGTCTTTTTTACAAAAACAGCGCCGGCAGACGTTTTATGGATTTTTGCGCTCCTGGGCTGGGTAACCGGCTTGTTTCGCGGCGACATGTCGATAGCAGCTCCTCAATATAATTTGATATTTTCAGACAACCGCCAATCTCTTCCATGTATAATCGGCAACCAACGGCATGAAGTTAAGAAAATGGCGAATTATCTTTACTCCAATTTTGCCATCTCGTCACGGCCGTTTTTTTTCAATCGCGCCTTGACAAAATTTTATGCGGGCACTATGTTCCTCAAACAGAAATGATTTTCAATTAAAAAAAGGATGCAGCGATGAATATCCGGCATGTCAATGCCCTGAAGGGTTGCAGCCTGAAAGTGACCCCCAGGCGCCTGGCGCTGATGCGTCTTCTGGCCGAAGCGTCTGTTTATCTGGGGCCACAGCAAATCTGGGAAAAGATGAGAAAGCGATTTAAAACACTGGGCCTGCCGACGGTTTACCGCAATCTCGAAGAACTGGTGGACGCGGGAGTGATCTCCCGCATTATCCATCCCAACCGGCAGCTCTACTACTATCTGTGCGAAAACCCCGCACATCATCACCACTTTATCTGTCTGGCATGCGGGAAAGTGGAGGATATTGATTTCTGCGCCGAAAGCCAGTTGGAAAAGGAAATCAGCCGAAAGCACAAGGGAAAGGTCCTGTCGCACGTGCTCCAGGTGAACGGACTTTGCCACAACTGCGCCGGTATAAAGGAGGCGCAACCGTCATGAAAAGAACTGCCATTTTTTTAATCGGAATGCTTTTATTGGCGATCAACGCCTCTGCCGGCGAAACCATCGGCGTGGCGGTGAGTATCGCACCCCTGGCTGAATTTGTCGAAGCAATCGGCGGCGATCACGTGAATGTCACCGTGATGGTTCCGCCCGGCGCAAGCCCGCATACGTATGAACCCACGCCAAGCCAGCTCAAAGCGGTCAGCCGGGCCCGGCTTTATGTGAAAGTCGGTTCAGGCATTGAGTTTGAGCGGGTATGGCTGGACAAAATTCTCGCCGTCAATCGCCATCTGGCGGTGTGTGACACAAGCCGGGGCATAAAATTAATCACGATGGAGGGGCTTCATCAACACCATCCCTCGTCTGCGCATGCAGCACAGGATCCGCATATCTGGACATCGCCCGCCAACGCCGTCAACATGGTGGAAAACATCCGCGACAGCCTGATTGCGGCAAACCCGGCAAACGAGGCGCTGTATCGCGCGAATACTGAAGCTTATCTGGAGAAGTTGCGCGGATTAATAAACCGGATTGAAAAAGGACTCGCCTTCGTGCAACATCGAAAATTCATGGTATTTCACGCGGCCTGGAGCTATTTCGCCCGTGAATTTTCCCTCGAGCAGATGACCGTTGAGACAGGCGGGAAGGAACCGTCGGCACGCGATCTGGCGCGCCTGATTTCAAAGGCGAAGGCGCAAA
>CAZSQS010000119.1:0-5806 GCA_964608995.1 uncultured Smithella sp.
CTTCTATAACAAATTAATCCTTCTCGTCTTTTAGGCGAGAATAAAATCACCCTGCGATCTGTCCCGCGCGGCGGAGGGAAAGCGTATCCGCGGTTTCCGGCGCTTGCATTTCGAATCAATTCAGGTAGTGTAGCCACATCATCCGCGCGAGGATCTCAGGGGCGCCGGCGGATCTCAGCGCAGGCCAGGCAAAGCAGACACGTTTGTGTGTTGCGTGAGGAATCAATAACCAAAAAAGGAGGCAAACCATGAAAGAAGTACCCGCGTATGAAAAGTATCCGGTCAGTGAAGAGGAAATGGGTAAACGTTACCGCAACTGGACAATGTCGCTGGCCAGACAAATGGTCACGCTCTATCAGGTTGGAAAAGAAATCGGAGGGGAAAAATTTGTTGATCGGTTGAAAGAAGTCTATCGGGAGCAGGGACGCAAAGACGCTTATATGTGGATGAAATTCTCCGGGAGTAAGCCGGAGGATTTCAAGGACTGTCAGGGGCTTCCCAAACTACAGGATTTTATCGACGACGGCTTTGCCAATTTCTGGAACGGCTACATCGAAAATTCGCCGCAGGCATTTGAAAAAGAACTTAACACCTGCCCACTGACCAAAATCTGGTCCGCCGAGCCGGATCTGTGCGCTGTGCTGCTGCGTGAAAATTTTGCGGGTGTGCTGGAGACGCTGAATCCAAAATTCACCTCTGATGGATTTTCCAAGCTGCTCACCCGGGGCGATTCGTGCTGCCGCTTCCGAATTGAACTGAAAGAAGATGAATGATGAGGAATCAACATCGTGTGACGCTGAAATTGTTGTCTGTCATTCTTGCATGAATGCCCGCACGATCAAAAAAAATCAGAGGGGGAACAGGCATGGCAAAGATCAACAGTGTTTTGGGCCCGATTGAAGCAGACGCGTTGGGCCTCACCCTGCCACATGAGCATATTATCGCTGCCTATCCCGGCTGGGAATGCGATCCGCTGGTTAAACCATACAACCGGGAAAAAATGGTGAGCGCCTGCCTCAAGGTTCTCGAGCCGCTGAAAGTCTGCGGTGTCCAAACAATTATTGACGCCACGCCTGTGGATTTGTCCAGAAACGTTGATATCCTGAAGGAGGTGTCTGAGAAACTTCAGATACACATCGTTTGTTCTACCGGACGTTATTCTGCCGCAGAGGGCAAATGGGTCTATCTGCAAAGAAGAGCGGCTGTCAAAATCGGATCGATGCAGACGGAGCTTTATGAAGGCATGATGCAGGAAATCACCGGCGGCATCGATGACAGCGGCATTCGGCCCGGTGTCATCAAAATTGCCACCGGACGAAATGGCTTTGCGCCTTGCGAGGAAGCGCTGTTTAAAGCAGCGGCACGTGCCTCCCGGGAAACCGGCATTCCCGTTACGACGCATACAGAAGACGGCACTCTGGGCCCCGGGCAGGCGGACCTGCTGATCGGTGAGGGCGTCAGTCCGGAAAAGATCGTCATCGGCCATATGTGCGGCAATCCGTCAATCGCCTACCAGATGGACGTGCTCAGGCGCGGGGTTTATATTGCCTTGGACCGCTTCGGCATTGAAATGCTGATTTCGGATCAGGCGCGCACCGCGCTGCTCATCGGCCTTTTAGGTATGGGGTATGCAAAACAGATTCTGATCTCCCAGGATTGCACGGCGGCAACCCATAGCAGGGGCGGTCGGATGCCTGTGGATGAGCTGATGAAGTTTAAAAACTGGTCCTTCACGAATATCTTCCAAAACATTTTGCCTGCACTGAAAAAGGCCGGCGTGACAGACGAGCAGATCCAGACGATGATGGTGGATAATCCAAGGCGTTTTCTGGCCGGTGGCCGGCAGGGCCAGCAATAAGGGGGTTGATGGTCTGTTGTCGGAATTGTAACGAAAGGCAAGGAAAGCTTGGATAAACGAACGCAAAAGCCCCCGTCTTCGTTAAGAAGAACGGGGGCTTTTTTGAATCATGAATGATCCATGGATATGGGCTTAGTTAACCGGCTCCCAGCGGATCATTTCCGGTTCGGTGGTCTTGCTCATCTTTTTGTATTTCTCAAATTCAGCCTTCGTTTTCGGGAAAGTGAAGAGGTAATCCACTTTCGTGAATTTGCCGTTTTTCACCTGCTGCGTGATGAGACCGCAATACATGAAACCCTGTTCGTTCATGCCGAATAACTCATTGGGAACTTCATCGCCAAGGGTCGGCAGGGCTTTCGGGATATTCCGGCGGATGACGACGGGATCGAGAGACTGACTCAGCGCAATGGTTTTAGCAATTACTTTCATCGGGTTGTAATGCAGCACGCATTCTGCGCCCATTTCTCTTTTGTAAGCTGCCTTGTACCGAGCGCTGAAACCGGCCACTGCGGGCAGGGGCAATCTTACCAAGTCGCCCGTGCTGACCATCCCTTCAAGCGATTTCAAATCTTTAACCACTTTTGCGATATAGTCCGGTTTGGCCTGGTCAATGACAACGAACCCGCCTTTGAATCCCAGAGCTCTGGCCTGTTCAATGACCAGCACGGTAGGAGCGGAAGGACCGCCGACCAGCAGGAAATCGGGCTTTTTAGCAAGCGCTGCGGTTAACTGGGCAGAATAATCCGTTTCACCATAATAGTTGGCCGGAAAATCACCTAAATTACGACCACCCTTGTTGGCCCACAGCATATTAAATGCCTTGCGCCAGGCATCGCCGTAACCGCCCGACGTAACCACGCTGGCATAAGTACGCCATTTATTATCCCAAGCCTGATTGGCGAAGACTTGAGCATAGGTGACAAAGTTCGGAACCGCGGTGATGATCATATCATGACCCTTGTCCAACAGGACATGGATGCTGGTGTAGGCCGCAAGAATAAAATTATGCGGCTGAATGCCCATGATTGCTGCTGCAGAGGTGAAGTTCGGGCTGAAAACCACGATGGCTTTATTCTGGTTCACCAAGCGCAGGGCATTGTTTTTGGCCTGAGTCGGGTCCATACGGTCATCGAGTTTTTCGAGCTTGTAAGTGTATTTCTTGCCATTGACGGTCACGCCGCCTGCCGCATTAAGTTCATTGATGGCCATGTCCACGCCAAACATACAATCCTGACCGTATTCGGCACCGGGACCACTGAGCGGTCCTGAAAACCCAATAACGATCTCATCAGCTGCGGAGGCGACCACAGCCCACGCCATCAAGAATGTTACCATCACACTGCATAAAAACAATTTCCAACGCTTCATCTTTTTATATCCCCCTTCTTTTAGTAATATTTCCGCTCATGAAAAAAATCTCAGGATGCGGTTGGTTCTTGTTTGATCTCCTGCCGGATTTTCCGGTTTAACCATTAACGCTAAGTGATGCCATCAACAAAATCCCCAGGTTTAAATAAAATCCGGATCGCCGGGGATAGGGGCGATCCGGAGCAGTCGGGTGTTCAGGAAAGCCGTGTCGAGTCATCATCTGCCACCCTTCCGCAAATTCAGTTTTACATCGCCAAAACGAGCCGTTCCGATTTTTACAATCGAAACGGAGCAACCCTAAACCAAATCGTCATATCTACAGCGTTGGATGTATCTACTGACGCGGCTCATTTTTGTCAAGAACTTTTTAGTAAACTTTATTCAATAAAAAATGTTACAAAATCTTCATTGACATACCGCAATGCCGTTCTTTATACTTTCTTTCCGCCAATGAACGCAAGGGGTTATTCGAGGCGTATTTCCGGGCGCTCAATTCATCGATCGAAAGGACGATATGAAAGAAAAAAATACAGAAAAATCGATTTTTACAAAATCGATTCATGCCGGTGAAGACCGGGCGCGCTACGCGGATTCCATTACAACACCCATTGTGCAGTCCTCCACCTATTCATTTAAAGACAGCCATGAGATTGAGGCTTACACTAAAAATGCAAAAAAGCGCTACGAGTATGGCCGTTACGGCAATCCGACGGAAAAAGTGGCTGAGCGTCGTCTGGCCGAACTTGATGGCGCGGAAGATGCGCTGATGTTTTCTTCAGGGATGATGGCGATTACCACGACCATTCTGGCACTGGTTCAGTCGGGCGATCACATTGTGATTACGGATGATTGTTACGGAAGAACCCTTGAATTTTGCAGAACCTATCTCAAACGTTTCGGCATTGCATGCACCATCGTGCCTTTCGGCGATTATGAGGCGTTTGACGCAGCCATTCGGAAAAACACGCGGTTTCTTTTTTCAGAATCCCCGACGAATCCCTATCTCAATGTGTTTGATATGGTGAAATTTCAGCAAATTGGCGCCAAACATTCGGTGATCACCATTGTGGATTCCACCTTCGCCACGCCATACAATCAGCGCGCGCTGGATTACGGAATCGATCTGGTCATTCACAGCGGCACCAAGTATCTGGCCGGTCACAACGACATTCTGGCCGGGGTGGTTTTGGGGAAAAATGAACTGGTGGGGAAAGTTCGCGAACTGCACAAGTCGATGGGAGGGGTGATTGATCCCCATTGTTGTTACCTTCTTTTGCGCGGTCTTAAAACCTTTCCGCTTCGGGTCAAGGCGCAAAACGAAAGCGCTCTTCGCATTGCTCAATATCTGGAAAATCATCCCAAAGTTGAAAAGGCCTACTATCCCTTTTTGAAAAGCCACGCCCACTACGAGATTGCAAAACAGCAGATGAAAGGCGGAGGCGGTGTGGTGACCTTTACCATTCAGGGCGATGTTGAGGCGGCAAAGCGATTCATGGATGCGCTTGAGATGATCTATATTGCGCCGAGCCTGGGCGGTGTGGAAACGCTGATCACGCATCCGGCCACGGTGACCTATCACAAATATTCCCGGGAAGAACGCTATGGTCTGGGCATTGTCGATAACCTTTTCCGTCTGGCCGTCGGTATTGAAGATGTTGAAGATATCCTTGCCGATCTGGAAAAAGGATTTGCCAGGATCTGATGACCGGGGTTTTGGCCCAGGCGCATCATGCGGAATTCGCTTTATGGACAGCAAAAGATTTGCCGGCTATCGGGCCGCAGTGGCGAGGGTGGTGTTATGCAGGAAATTCTGGTTGTGGCGGCCATTGCGTTGGCGATTTTCTTTATTCCCAGACTGATGAATCGCAACGGGGCGTCCGCTGATTCGAAACGGCCCTCTCCTCAGCCCGGGCCCGCGTCCGCGACGGTTCGCGCGCTCAAGGCGAGCCGTTTGACGGGGGGGATGCGCGTAGTGATGGTGGTCAGCCTGCTATGGCTCGGCGGGTGCTTTGCCTATTTCAGGCCCTGGGAAAGTTATTCTTTCCTTTTTTTCTGTGTGGGGCTGGGGCCGACCGCTGCATTATGGGGCGGCCTCTGGGCCTGGGCCGGTTATAAAAAATATCGACGGTGAAATAAGGAGGGTGCGATGAATCTCGAACAATTTTCTCTGAAAGGGAAGGTGGCCGTTGTGACGGGCGGGAGCCGCGGAATCGGAAAAGCGGCGGCGCTGGCGATGGCCGATGCAGGCGCCACTGTGGTGGTGAGCAGCCGCAAGATTGCCGATCTCGAGCCGGTGGCCCAGGAAATTCGCGCCCGAGGGGTTCGGGCGCTTGCCGTCGCGGCGCACATCGGGAAAATCGAAGACTCTCGGATGTTGATGGACCGGGTGCAAAAAGAATTCGGCCGCATCGACATTCTGGTCAACAACGCGGGCACCAATCCCTACTACGGCCCGCTTTTGGAGCAGGATGAAAAGACCTACGATATCACCATGAACGTGAACGTCAAGGGCGTCTTGTTTTTAAGCCACGGTAAATTTGTTCTCCATATCATGTCCATGATGCGCAAGTATTTTTAGTC
>CAZSQS010000120.1:0-5632 GCA_964608995.1 uncultured Smithella sp.
GTTGCGGCGAAAACGTTTGGTGATTTCGGCGATACCTCGACGCTGGCTGATCCGGGTGTTGTGACTGATCTGGTCGAAAACAGAAAGAAATTAGGTTAGCACCCCGTCAATGCCGGAGGCGGTTGCAATCGCCCCCGGCATTGTGAAGTCCCTCCTCAAAATGCCGTTCCCCGGGAAACCGGAGAACGGCATTTCCTTTTTATCAGGTGTTTAAACCCTGCCTCCCGGATTTGGTCCAACCCTGAATCACAATGCCTGTCAAAGACCAATTCCTCTACTCCGGGATGATATCGACTTCACGCCGTGTGGGATTGTTGATCAAACATTCGCAGGAATTCAGCAAACAGTCTCCAAACTGACGCCAGGATTCATCGATCTGTCCGGATGCGTTTTTATCCCGGCACCGATTGACACACTCTTCTTTTCCCCTGGCGGTGCAATAGCCCGCAAAGGTATTTTCCTCATAGGTCGTAATGGGTTCTCCCGGTCCCACCGCATGGGACTTCCAATAAGACGGATCATAGAACGTGCCACGATACTCCACGATGGCATGATCATAAAAGGCCCGCGTCGGGTCAACATTACCCTGGGCCGTACCCCAGCCGACAATCATGGAGACAATGCCGAATTCGTCACTCTTGGGATAGATGGTGTATTTTTGCACGGGAATTCCCTGACTGCCCATCATGTCCCAAAACAGCTCCTGCCAGGCTCCGCACTTGCCTATTCCTTTTTGAAGCAAGCCGATCGTGCTTATCGGAACCGATTTTCCATGATCGTAGGTAAGCACACCGGAAGCTTCATCTCCATCGCTGCAAGGCGTATCCTCCGGGCAAGGGATGTTCCAAAATCTCTTCCAGATCGCCTGAAACGCCCCGTCTCCACCCTGCTGGCCCTCGGCCCACTGGCAGCCATTCTTGACCAGGAACACATAGGCCGTGGTTTTTGGCACGGGTTTTCCGCCGACAATATAAATAGTGTGTTCAGTATAGTTCCGCTCTCCCTGTCCCTCTGTCTTGATCTCGACTTCTTCGGGCTCCTTGGCGCCCTGATACCAGACGTTGGCCCTCCAGAACCATTTCACCTGGTTTCCACTGATTACAGGCTGGGGCGCCTCGACGGAGAATTCCACTTCCTTTTCCTTTTCTCCGGAAGAAAAGGTCACCGTCTTTTTCTTGATTCCCTTGAATCCCTTTTTGATTGAACCGGCGCCCGCATTGACCACCTCTTCCTCGGCCCAGATTTCGGCCTTCTCGATCCGTTTTCCTTTCACGCCGAACACCGCCTTGACCTTAAAGGCGGCATCCAGGACGAATGCCGCGGGCTTGGGACTATCCGTGGCCGTCCACTCCGGGGCCATAATCCTGGAATCGTCTTTTTCCGATTTCAACTGCACGGCGGTCCCTTTATTCGCGTCATAGTTGAAGAAAATCTTCATAATCTTTAACTCGGCCGGCTCTGCCTCGCCCAGCGACCAAGTGACATGGTACTGAGCTCTTCCCTGTTGATCTCTCTCAGGTCCAAGCGTCTGCGGGCCGCCAAGGTCGATCACCGAGGCCCCCAGAGAATCCAGGGGATGGGCCTTGGATTTCCATGAGGCAGAGCCTGATTTTTTGGTGGTCATATCCGCATTGATGGTTACGGCAAAGCCTCCCTCCGCGGTTTCGGTCTCCGGGGAGCAAGACTTGCAATTCTTCTTTGTCCAGATCAGAGTTGCCGGGCCGGTGGCTGAAAAAGAGATGATCTTCCGTTCTTTGAGTGAAGTTAAAATATTCGCGTAATCCGTACTGAGGTCCCCGGCCAGCTGCAAGGCAAATCCAGCGCCCAGTTTCCCCATGAAAGCCTGCAGCGTGGCAATGGCGTTGTTGTCTTTGCCAAAGGTGATGGTGCGCTCTCCCTTAAGGGTTTCCACCGGATTGCATTTCTGACAATCCTTGCTTGTTGTGCTTGTCGTGCTGTGCACAAAGCAGGTTCCGGTCAGAGACTCGGGCTCATAATTGACAAAATCCTTGCTTCCCCTCTTGGGTTTTACCTTTCCGCTAATATTGATGGTGTATCCGCCTGAATTAATGTGATTCCCGCTCTGCTTTGCATCACAGTTTCCATCACACCCGGCCCAATTGGCCTGGACCATGACCCTGAGGTATTGGGCCTCCGGTTCCCCGGCCTGGACAACTGATGTGATGCTTAGAATGAAAAAAAGGACAAGACAGAACCCGGATCGGATTATTTGAGGATGAATGAGGCGCATAGTTCCTCTCCCTCGAAAATGGCTGATGGCTAAGAAATTCCTTTTGTGGGTTAAAGTATAGGAAACGTGAATTTGCGTGTCAATAAGATTATGGCAGAAAGTGCGGGCGTGAATCGTGTTGATTCCTGGGTTTATTGGCTGTATGAACTACTCCCATAACAATTAAAGAGCAGCTATCAATAGAAGCCCGGTAGCTGCCGCACGGCGCTATTGACTGAGTGCTGCTAGTCCCGAAGCCTATGTCGAAACGACTGACAGCCTAGTGTAGTGCGTCTAACACTTCTTTACATAATAGAAGGTATGATGCCTGTTTTGTCATTCCCGCGAAGGCGTGAATCCACTGTTTCCGAAGATTTCTGGATTCCTGGTCAAGCCCGGAATCACAGAAAGATATTTCTGACGCACTACACTGGATTTCAGCCTTTAAATGTTATCTTTGCATGCGGGGCGACCACGCCCGAGATACCCCCAGCGGATGAGGTTTCCCAAAACGAGGCGGGGGATGTTGGTGGGGCTTGCCGACAGGCCGATGATGGCAATGGATTCCGGGTAAAAAAGCCTTTCCCTGATATCCTCCGGTGCAAAGCTTGATCATGGCCTTCTGACGGATGATGTTCCGTACAACCTTTACACCAGCACTTCAACCTGAGTGGATCCCATTTTATAAGAATACTTTACCGTACAGCCCAGCCCTCTGAGGACTTGCTTCATCACATGGTTTGTCGAATCCACGAGGGATACAAAACGAAAAATACCGTGTTCCCTGCCAATAGCAAATATTTTTGCCAGCAGGAATTTGCCAAGACCTTGATGCTGCCAGTCGTCGCGCACCACAATCGCGAAGTCCGTGGCCCGCTCTTGTGGGTCATAACCATACCGCGCCACGGCGATGATGGTGTCCTTTTCATTTTCCCGGATCACGGCGGCCAGCGCAAAGTCTTGTTGATAATCGAGATGCGTCAGGTGATAAAGCAAATCTTCCGGCAGGGTTTTAACGGGTCTTAAAAAACGCAGATAGATGGAATCAGGCGAAAGTTTGTTCAATAAATCCACGATCAGATGATCGTCTTTCAGAACAACAGGCCTGATCCATACTTCCTTGCCGCCCCGGAGCTTAAACCAATCTTCATATTGCGCGGGATAACCGTTATCTGCAGCACTCAGCATGTTGACTTTCTGCTCACCCATTACCCGTCACCTATAGCCCCTTATCTCTTGCCCATTGCCCTTTTTTTTACGACAGATTCAGCGACATAGAAACCATGTTTTCATCTTTGCCGTCGATGTTGAAATCGCAGCGCCGGAAGATCCGGATCATGGGGTAATTCTCCTGAATCGTTTCCGCCCGGATAGTCTTGTAGCCTTCCTTTTTGGCCAACTCGATGCACTGCTCGGAAAGCCTAATGCCCAGAGATTTATTCTGCCAGGGATCGGAAATGATAATGGCGTATTCCGCCTCGCCCTCGCAGCGTTTGTTTTTGATCAGCCGCGCGATGCCCAGAAACTTGTATTGATCGCCGACCTTCATCTCTGCGACCACGGCGACTTCCTCTTCCGGGTTGAGGTTGCAGAAACGCTCTGCCCGTTCCGGCGTGGCGGAAAACGGCGACAGAAATCGCAGCCACAGCGATTTGGGCGAGCAACTGTTGACGAAATCCGTCCACAGGCCGATGTCTTTGGGATGAATCAATCGCAGGCGCACCGGCAGATTGTCGATGGAAAGCGT
Source organism: uncultured Smithella sp. (assembly GCA_964608995.1). Classification (GTDB taxonomy): domain Bacteria; phylum Desulfobacterota; class Syntrophia; order Syntrophales; family Smithellaceae; genus UBA8904. The sequence continues at coordinate 3,978 of CAZSQS010000120.1, forward strand.
CTCCCGGGTCAGATGGCGGGCGATCGAATCCGCGAGGGCGCTCTGACGTCTGACGCCATAGGCGTACATCTGCCCCAGCACTTCCGCGGCCATTTCCGCCGTGGAATAGACGGGAAATCCGGCCTGTTCCATTTTGACCACATCGTCGATCATGAATTCCTTGCAGGCGACCACGCACATCACCGGTTTTTCCTTATAGTCAATGTTTTTCATAACGTCGACGAAAGAGCCCAGGATCTCGCCTTGAATCACCACGATAAAACTCGACACATCGCCCGATTCCACGCCGATTTCGATCAGATTTTTCACCTGCTCGGGCGTCATGGAAAACGAGCAGTCAATCGGGTTGCCGACACTGGCGTAGTCAGGCAAAGCATTTTTCAACCGTTCCCGGAAATACGGTTCGAGCGTGGCCAGGCGCATATCGGAGAGATAAAGCATGTCGGTGGCCGCAACACCCAGCGAGCCGGTGTAGGTGATGACCAATACGCCGTTGCCTTTCGGCACGGGCTGCTTGGAAAAAGCGCGGGTCAGCGCGAAGAGGTGTTCATTATCGCGGGCCCGGATCACGCCGCTTTGCTTGAAGGCGGCGCTGTTGACTTCGTCATTACCGGCCAGCGACGCAGTGTGCGAGGACACGGCTTTCTTGCCGGCTTCGGTTCTGCCCGATTTCAGAACGATGACAGGTTTGCGAACCGCCGCTCGGGTGGCCACATCGACAAACCGTTTGCCGCTGCGGATGTCTTCCATGTACATAACGATCACCGAGACATGATCATCGTCGCTCAAATATTCCAGGATGTCCGTTTCATTGATATCCATCTTATTGCCGATAGTGGCCACAATGCCGAAATCCAGCACGTTGCTTAAGCCCGTCAGGATTCCCGCAGCATAAACACCGGCCTGGGCCACCATCCCGACATTGCCTTTTTTCAAATCGGAAAGCAGGCCGATGGATTGCACCATGTTGTGATGCGTGTTGATGACGCCGGAGCAATTGGGGCCCAGCACCCGGCAGCCATGGTCGTGGATAATTTTTAGAATTCTTTCCTGAGCTTTCTTGCCTTCGTCACCGGTTTCGGCAAATCCCGCGGCCTCCACCACAACAAACCGGACGCCCTTGATGCAGCAATCGGCAATGGCTGCCTCGACCGCTTTGGCCGGGACAATCACAATGGCCAGATCAACAGGCCGGGGCACATCCAGAATGGACTTGTAAGCCTTGACGCCCATCACGGAATCTTTGCCCGGATTGATCGGATAAAGGCTGCCCGGGAAATGATGCCCCGTCAGATTTTTAAACACATTATAGCCCAGCTTGCCTTCGACATCGGAGGCGCCGATCACCGCAATGCTTTGCGGATAAAAGAAATCGCGCAGGCTTTCCCGGCCGGTGGGTGTGACCACCTCGGGTAGTGCCGGTTCACTGACAAACATCCGCGCATCCACCGCGATATAGCCGTCTTTGTAAAGAAACAGCGGGTTGAGGTCCAGCTCACGGATTTCAGGATTTTCCACCACCAGCCGGGAAATTTTTAAAAGCAACTGCTCAAGCGCCTCCAGATCAACACTCTGGCCCCGGTAGCCTTTGAGAATGTCTGAGCCCCGGATGTCTTCAATCATTTCCGCCGCGTCTTTTTCCGTAATGGGCAAAA
>CAZSQS010000121.1:0-5411 GCA_964608995.1 uncultured Smithella sp.
TCAACCGCTGGATACACCACCTATCTTCCTAAACACAACTTTTGTTTATAGCTCAATGCGAATTGGATAAATAGCTTGAACATCTTGTATAAATTACTATATTATAAAGTCAGTTTAATATGCTGTGTCAGTAGTCTAAGACGACACATTTAAACAAAGGAGAACTTCTTTATGCCACATACTGTTGAAGCCATTTATCATGACGGCGTGATCGAACTAAAAGAAATACCTTCAGGAATAAAACGGGCACGGGTGCTTGTGACTTTCCCTGATCAGGAAGAAGAAAGCAAAATCCATTTTATAGACTGGAATAAAGTTAAAGTAAAAAAAAGCACCGTGGATAAATGGATCGGATTTCTGGAAGGCGCGGACATCGGCGATTGGAAGGCCACAAGAAGAAAATTTATAGAGGATAAGCACAATTGAAAATACTTGTTGATACGAATGTCCTGCTGGATGTTGTTTTAAACAGAAAACCGTTTGTGGATAATGCTTCTTTGATCTGGCGGCTTGCCGAACAAAAAGAAATTACAGCCTATATCTCCAATACGAGTGTTACCGACATTTATTACATTTGCCGGAAACATGCAGGTAAAGAAAAAGCCCGTAACTTTATCGCCGATATTTTAGACACTTTTACCCTGGCCGATATTGACGAAAGTGGATTCAGGCTCGCGCTCAGTTCGGATATTGATGATTTTGAAGATGCTGTGCAATACGTCATCGGAACAAAAGCAAACTGCAAAGCCTTTGTCACAAGAAACAAAGAGGATTTTGCCAATAAGACAAACGTCCTTGACCCTGCCGAATTTATCAGTCAGCTCAAAACGAATCCCATGATCTAAATGCGCAATGACAAGGCGGTTACCGGTTTCCGGTTAAAAGACGGGAAAGGCGGGAAAGACGGTTAGCGGATAGAAACGGTTTACGGTTTCCAGTTTCCAGTTATCGGATTCCGGTTAAAGACTAAATGCCGAAGGCCACCGCTTACTGTCCCCCTCGGGAGGGGGCGAAGGGGGAGGATGTCATGAAAAGACGGTTGACGGTTTCCAGTTACCGGTTTCCGGTTAAAGACTAAATGCCGAAGGCTACCGCTTACTGTCCCCCTCGGGAGGGGGCGAAGGGGGAGGATGTCATGAGACCGATCCACCTCCGGCGCTCATCGCCATCTGGCATGCGCCGGACTAACGCCTCCGCTGGCGCGAGAAATGAAAAGTTTTGCGGCGCGTTCTGGGAACGCGCCCTACAAAAAATAGCGGTATATTCTAAAACCTGAGCGAAAATATTTAACATGGCCAGATATTCCTCATAATATATTGATTTCAAGGAATGCAATTCCCGGTAATTGACATATTGTCGGGATTTCGGTTAAAAGACATGAAAGGCGGTTATCGGTTCACAGTTGACAGTTAACGGTAAAAAACAAGAATAATCAATGCCGACGGCCACCGCATACTGTCCCCCCTCGGGAGGGGGTGAAGGGGGAGGATGTCATGAAACAAATCCACCTCCGAGCGCTCAACGCCTCCGCTGGCGCAGGACAGTTAGAATTTTTCGGTGCGGCAGGAGTTTGCGTCCTACAATGCGGCCAGGAACCTTGCTGCTGAAAGGATTCGTCCACTTTTTTCCAGCAGGTCAATATTTTCTTTTTTTACAACTTGATAAATATACGGAATTGACAGCCTGTCCTGGAAATATCCAAGATTAGGTGACAAGGCGGTATCGTTTAGCTTGACCTCAACCGCAAACCAGGGCTTACCGTCAATGGTCACAAGAAAATCCACTTCCCGCTTATCGACATCTCTCAGATATGAAAGTTCCGCCCGATAGCCTTCATGATCCGTGATGAAATGCACAAATTTCAGAAGATGCGAAGCGATCAGGTTTTCAAAACGCCGGCCTTCGTCTGAAACTTCTGACCAATCCCACAGGTAAAGTTTCGGCTCTTTCTTAAGCGAACGGATTTTCTTTGATGTGTGGGGATAAATCCGGAAGTGGTAATAAAACGATTCCAAAACGTCCATCCAATGGGTCACCGCCCGATGGCTGACTTCCAGGTCTTCCCGGATAGAATTTAGAGACAGGCTTGCCCCAACCTTTGTCGGTAACAGATCACTCAAAAGCTTCATGTTGCCGATGTCGCGAATGGCTTCCATATCCTGGATGTCTTCTCTGAACATTCTTTCAATTTTTTCATTATGCCAGCGCCGAAGATGGCGTGAATTCTGTTTCATAAACGGTTCGGGAAAGCCCCCGAATGTATCGAGCACGTTGAGTGTGTTCTGATAAAACTCCCGATCAAATTTCAATTCTTCGAAAACAGGGGGTTCATTATGAATGCCCTCGAGTTCAGCCAGTGAAAAGGGATGCAGACGATAGTAATGGTATCTGCCCTGCAGCGAATCTCCGCCACGCCGGTAAAGGTCAAGCCGCGCGCTTCCCGTAACGATGAACTTAAAGGTATCTTTGTGTTTGTCGAACTCACCCTTGATGAGCCGCTTCCACTGACTGTATTTGTGAATCTCATCAAAAATGAGCAGATGGGCGTCGGCGGGCCAGATTGCGGACATGATCATTTTTCTGTCGGCTCGGTTATCCCAATTGAAGTAGGCAGAATTTTTAAAATGCGTGGCCAGAAAATTCCGGCACAGGGTGGTCTTGCCCACCTGACGCGGCCCCCCTAAAAAGACCATCTTTTCATCAAGATCTTCCACAATATATTTTGTAAGATATCGCTCTTTTATCATGAGTGAATTATACATGATTTTTGCCTGAAAGCAAAAATATTAGCGATATTTTTTGCCTCCATGAAAGACGGTTAACAGTTAACGGATTAAGGACGATTGTCGGGTAGGGACAGTTTACAGCTCACAGTTTACAGTTTATGGTTAGAAGACAGAAGACGCGATGCCGAAGGCCACCGCTGAATTGTCCCCTTGGAAGGGAGGGGGAACAGGGGAGGATGAACATAAAACAAATCCACCTCCGGCGCTTCGCGCCACCTCCGCCAGCGGAGGACAATAACAAGGGGTTGACAGTTTCCAGTTACCGGTTTCCGGTTAAAAGACGGGAAAGGCGGTTATCGGTTCACAACAGTTGACGGATTAATGGCAGTTGACAGTTTCCATTTGGCGGTAAAAAACAAGAAGACTCAATGCCGAAGGCTACCGCTTACTGTCCCCCTCGGGAGGGGGCGAAGGGGGAGGATAAAAGATAAAGGCCAAAGGCTAGAGGCGATAGGCTGAAGGATAAAGACAGAAGGATGTCGTAGCATATTAATAATTATGAGTAGTATATTGCGCTTTATAATAGTTATTTAATAACTATGAGCATTATATTGATCTTTATAATTGATCAATATCGTTATTGCTGTTATCATCTTCCCAACAAGGGGGTGGCTACGAAGATGGATTTTGTCAAAATGAGTGATTCGGCCATTATGTCCGAAATCGGGCAGCGCGTCGCGCAGGAACGACTCAACCGAAACATGGAACAGGCTGTGCTGGCCAGGCAGGCTGGAATTGCGCGAAGAACACTTCAGCGAATGGAATCGGGCGAGGTCTCTACCCTCGGCAGTCTCATTCGCGTACTGCGCGTTCTTGACAAATTAGACGGCCTGGACAACTTTCTGTCACCACCTGGCATAAGCCCTCTTCAACTGGCAAAACTCAAAGGTTTGGAACGCAAACGCGCTGCGGGGAGAAGGGGAAAGGATAAAGGCTAGAGGCAATGGGCGATGGGCTATGGGCCAGGGGGAAATACTGAAGGCCGCCGTTTTGTTCTTTTCCGGAGGAGTCGTCAGTCCGGCGCATGCTGGATGTAACGCTGATGACGGAGGTGGACATGTAAGTCCACCCCCGCCAGCGGGGGACAGATTAAAAGTTTTCGGCGCGCTCGGGGAAAAACGCAAGATACGATTCCGCCGCCCTCTTGACAGCGGCGTCAGCCCGGCGCGCTCGGGGAACGCGCCCTACAGACATAGCCGTATGACGGGAAAACGAAAAATGGATTTCGCTTTTCAAATACATGACAACCGGCTGGTAGCCGCCCTGCCCTTGCCCCGGCCGGATGCGGGCACACATGGAGAAATTTGATGGCAACAAGCATTAAAAGAACACAGGTGGCAATGGTGTTGCTGTGGGGCCGCGAGGTGGGCGCGGTTGCCTGGGAAAGCGAGCGCAATATCGCCCGCTTCGAGTATGATCCGTCGTTTCTGCGCCGGGGGCTGCAAATTTCGCCGATCCATCTTCCGTTGCAATCCGGCATTTTTTCTTTTCCCAATCTGAACCGGGCTACATTTCACGGCCTGCCCGGCCTTCTGGCGGACGCTTTGCCGGACCGTTTCGGCAACCGCATCATCGAGGTGTGGCTCGCTCGTCAGGGTCGTTCCGTGGCGGATTTCTCGCCGGTCGAGCGGCTTTGTTATATGGGCGCCCGTGGTATGGGCGCGTTGGAGTTTAAACCCGCACTCGGGCCGCAGGCCCGCAAGGCCGTGCCGCTGGAAATTGCAGAATTGACAGAGCTTGCATCCAACATTCTTCAGCATCGCACGAATTGGGCGGTTAACCTGAAAGGGGCTGAGTCGCAGGCACTCGATACGATTATCCGTGTAGGAACATCGGCCGGCGGCAACCGCGCCAAGGCGGTCATCGCCTGGAATCCGCAAACGCAGGAAATCGTTTCCGGCCAGATGGCCGCACCCGAAGGGTTCGAGCACTGGATTTTGAAATTCGATGGCGTGAATGACGAAGCCCTGGGCGATCCGCTGGGATTTGGACGGGTGGAATACGCGTATTCTCAGATGGCTCAGGCAGCAGGCATTTCGATGATGCCCTGCCGACTGCTGGAAGAAGGCGGACGGGCTCATTTCATGACGCGCCGGTTCGACCGCGGCAATCGGGGTGAAAAAATTCACATGCAGTCGCTTTGCGCCCTGGCGCATTATGATTTCAACGCTGCCGGAGAATACGGCTACGAGCAGGCGCTGGCGGTCATTCAGCAGATGAACCTCGGGCATCCGGCCATGCAGGAAATGTTTCGGAGGATGGCCTTCAATGTGGTGGCGCGCAATCAGGACGACCACACGCGCAACATCGCCTTCCTGATGGATAAAGACGGCGTCTGGCAGCTTTCGCCGGCGTTTGATGTAGTGTGGGCCTACAACTCTTCAGGGCTTTGGACGAACCGCCACCAGATGAGCATCAGCGGTAAAAGAGACGATTTTACCCGTACTGATCTTCTTTCTGTTTCCGGGCAGTTCGGCATCAGGGGCGCATCCGACATTTTGGATCAGGTCATCGACACCGTGTCGCAATGGACAACCTACGCTAAAGATGCAGACGTTTCCGCGGTGCTTTCCACAGAAATTTCCCGAAGCCATCGGAGATTGGAATAAGGATAAAGGCCAAAGG
>CAZSQS010000122.1:0-5396 GCA_964608995.1 uncultured Smithella sp.
ACGCCGCCAGCGTTAGTTCTGAGCCAGGATCAAACTCTCCAGTTTAAAATCCTGTCAAGGAAGATAAATCTTCCTTATAAACTCGCTAGAAACTTCAATAAATTAATAGGACCCACAAATGTCTTTTCCCACTATTCAATTTCCAAAGAGCCTTCTTGAAACGATCCTGAACATATAAATCAATCTGATTTCTTTGTCAAGCTAAATTTTCAATTTTTTTGTTTCGCCAGTCTTGAGGACTCATCCGACAACTTCGATTACTACTATCGGTGAACTTGTTGAAAACTTCAACCAACCTTATGAACATCTCTGACGAACAGAAGTGAGCTTCTACTCCCTCAGCTTAAAACTGTCAAGAAAAAAAAACATAATTTTATATTTTTTTTGAAATAATATTTTCTTTAATAAATACATTAGCATAGGCAAGCACCCGGCAAAGAGAGGCAACGCAAATCCAGCTTGTTGTCATCCGGCAGAGAATCAATTCCCTTCGTGTCAAATCACTGGATCGGATACTCACATCATTTCCAGCGTTTGGCGAATCTATCGCCCGCATCACCGGGGGGGGCAGCCCTAAATAGCGGAACGTTGACTGAATAAAAATACGTCAATGAAATAGAATGTGTATGGCGGTGTATGGCAGTCTATGCCGCTGTGAATTCTATTTGAGCCACCAATCCCCCACGATTAACAGGCGTTATGCCGGTTTTATTCCATAACCATTTGAAAACTCATCCGTTCCAAGGTCAGGCAGCGTCTTTTTGAAATAACCGCATCATCAACCCTAAATCGCCCTGCACGGTGTACTTCTTTTCCATAAACATCCGTTGTCCGTCGGCTTTTCGTGTGAGAATGTCCATCCACAGTCCAAAGGGCGCATCGATGGTCAGATCCGGCGAATCGCAGACTCCCGAAAGCGCCTCCACGCGTCCCTTCCGGACCGTGAAACAGCAGGGCCCGCTGACATCCCCCGAAAAGTTGAACTGCAACCGGATTGTCTTGCCGCCCGCCGCCGCCACATTGATGCCGTAAGGAAACACAAACAAAAAATCTTCGAGCGTCTGAGGCCTGGGAATCAGCTTTCTTTCATCAAATTCTTTAGGGGTAACGCCTTCGGCAATGCAGGTTTTCCAGTAAATATTGCTCATTTTCCCGAAGGTTGCGGCATCGCCCAGCGGCTGGGTAATCCGTGCGAGCGTTTCGGGAAAAACCTGTCGATGATGGACCAGCTCGTGTCCCGCCGAACGCATGGCGTCGAACACGTCTTTGGCCTTTGAGACAAGCGCCGGAGCATCCAATAGGGAGGCTCCGGCCCGGCAGATGACCGCGACGAATCCCGCGTCGGATTCACGCGTCTTTTTAAAAAATTCAGTCATCGCGTCGAATTCGGAGGCTTCCGGAAATCCGCACACGCTGAGCAAAACGCTTGCGGGCATTTCGTGTCGCATGGGATGACGGGTTTTACCATCCGCCCCTTCTTCAAAGAAGGGCAGCGCTGCCGGAAGCGTGCGTTCCATGAAAGTCGCCATCCGGGCGTTGATGGTGTGAAAGTAAAGCGGTGTGGCAAAGACCGCCAGATCACAGGCCAGAAGCTTGGGGAAAAGCTCCCCCGTCATGTCGTCTTTGTGGATGCATTGACCCGGTGTCTTGGTCCAGCAGGAAAAACAGCCGATGCAGTGGCGAATCTTTTTTTCGCGCAGGGCAATAACCTCTACCTCTGCCCCCGCTTCACGCATGCCTTCAACGAGTTTCGAAAGCATTCTCGATGTGTAACTTTCCGCATCGGGCCGCGACCCGGAATTCAGCGCCAGTACTTTCATGGTTACCTCCTGCATCAGTCTGTCATTTAAGGATCATAGCATCCCCGATCTCTATGATCAATCCGGCAAAAATAATTCCGTGCATTGCAGCCTTCATTTTGTAAAAACAGGCGACACGTGGCTTCCATAGATGCAGGCGATCTGGATTTAAACGATGGCGGCGGGGAATCGCTTCAAAACGCAAATTCGGGCGGAGGCGACTCCCGACGAAAAGGCGCTTAAACACGCGAAATCAAAATTCAGTCTGCGGCAGACGGCTCTACAGACAAACCAGCCGATTTTTACGAAGGCAGCGTGTGATCCGAGCAGAAAAATAAAGCCTTTGGCGGGTGAGTCTAATCCTGCAGACTGTAGGCATCCACGCGGCAGTATTCTTTAAAGCCGGCCTGTTGATAGACGCGCAGGCCGTCAGGCGAGGATTGCAGCGAAACGTAGCGCGCACCCGCAGAATTCGCCTCGCGCAGCATGGCCAATGTCAGGTTAAGCCCAATGCCTCTTTTGCGATAATCCGCCAGGGTCGCAATAAAATACACGCCGGCTGCATCACCGGTTAAAAAAAGCATCGCGGTGGCCACGGGCTTCCCATCGTATAGGCCGAGAAAATATTTTTGCGGGGATGGGCCGCTGAGATGAAAGGTCCGGGTGAAACGGGAATACTGCCGGGCGGTCTCCGGCGGAAATTCAAAGCCGGCAAAGGAAATCGCCTCCCAGAGCGCCAGATCTGTCGAATTGCGAACCTGACGCATCGTAAATAAACTGTCTTTCGTTTCCCTCCTGTCCACCTGTCGGATCAAATCGACCAGCATACACGGCGCAGAGGCGACCTGTGAAAATCCGTTTTCCCGAAGGAGGTGAAGAGTCGGGGCGGATTTTGCTGAGGGGAAAATCCAGAACCAAAAAGGCAGGGCGTTTTCTTGAAAATCTTTTTTAACCAGCCGAATCGCGTCCTCATCCTCCCGCGACAGAGGTTTTTCGCACCAGACCATATTCAAATCGCCTGAGGCAATACCGGTTTTTATGGTGTACAGATGTCCGTTTTGACGAAGTGATCCGTTAAGACCACCCCAGAAACGGGCATTGGCGAAAAAAGTCTGCTCAATGACGGCCACAGGATTCATTGGGAGGGTCCTCAACGGGCGGCTCTGTTACTTTTTGGGGCCTGGCTTTAAGTTACCGGATGTATTGGGATAATGTTGAAAATGCGGTTTGATCGTCGGATTTTCCAGCTCATCTTTGGACATTTTCAAAATGGTTTCCGCTGCGTTGATGTCGAGCTTCAGGCGTTTGATTTTGGCGTCATACGCAGGCAGCGCTTTTTTATAACGCTGCCGCTGCGTCCATTCCATGAAGGGCTGCTCCTTCATTTGCTTGAGAATGGCATTACGCGTGGCGCTGGCTTCGGCAAGCGATTTCTTAAGCGCAACCATTCTTTCCGCCGCGTTTTGATGCTCAACGGGAACGGTTTTAGACAGATCTTTTTCAATGCGTTCCTGTAAAATGTCCGGCTCCGCCTTGGGCATAGAGGGCTTTCCGAAAACCGCCGGATTATGGGCCTTGGGATTGAAAGGCTGATTTTCAGCCGGTGACGCATCGTCCTGTTTTTGTTTAATGTTGGGCTTCAGGCAGACGTCGATCACAAAATCGCCGCATTCGGTTCTAAACGGAATAACGATGCTGGGGCCTTTGATGACGTGCCGCACCGTATGGGCCCGTCCGAATGCAATCGTCGGGATGGCCGCAACGACTTTTATATCATCGCGTTCCATGAGCTTCCGGGCCGCGCCGGAGATCATGTTGGTGAGTTCCCCAACGGTATCGAGCACCGCCCGATTGATTTCCTTGTATTTTTCTCCGACCATTTTTTCGGTGATGCCGATGATGCAGGCCTCCGTAAAACTCATGGCCAGCGATCCGGTGGCATCGCCCGTCATACCGATGATGCCGGAGACGTCGCCATGGGCCGTATCGTCGAGTTTTGCAAACGGCTTACCCGCTTGAGGCTTGACAAAGGCCATCTTTTCCATGACTTCCATCGTACCGTAGATAAAAGGATTGATAAATTTAACGTCCATGGCGGTTAGTGTAACTTAATCACTTTAAATTCGCAATGTGAAATGGCGGCGATGACGCAATACGCGCAAGCTTCATCCAGCTTAAATTGTCCCACTTGGAATTTTCAGGGGCTGCCTCGCCGGCCGGATGCAAACCGCACTTTTGTGCAAAATACCGGTGCAACGCCAGAGATCCGGTCAGCTCGGGATGAAAAACCGTAGCCAGAACGCTTTCACTTTCTGCCGCTGCAATATAATCGGCCATGCGAAGTAAAACGTGAACCCCTTTTCCCGCATGCAATATTTTAGGCGCGCGGATGAAGGTCAGAGGCAGGGGATCGGGCGAAACGGCGGGAATCATGGCTTCAGTGGTGAAGCTGTCGAGTTGGCTTCCAAAGCTGTTGCGTTCGATTTCAATATCAAGAAGCGACAGACAGGGGCTCTCCCCCACGACGCGGGTGGCAACAAGGACGGCACCCGCGCACGTGCCCCAGATCTTCATGCCGCGTGCTGCGTGTTCAAGGATGGCGCTTTTGAGATCAAAAATCGTCAGCAGTCTCGACAGGCACGTACTTTCCCCGCCGGGAAGGATCAGCCCGGCCAAGTCGCTGAAATCAGAGCGCGTTTTTACGCGCCTCGAGGGAAGATTCAGGCGTTCCAGATGTTCCAGATGCTCATGCACACCGCCTTGCAAATCCAGGACGCCGAGAATTCCCGGTTCTGAGGTGACCAGATGGACGGACATGCGTCTCTACCAGCCGCGGCCCGCGAGAATCTGCTCGGGCGGAATCTGACCGATTTCGAGTCCCGGCATGGCCTCGCCCAGGCCGAAAGATGCTTCCAGTACTTTTTGCGGATCATTGAAATACGCGGTGGCCTGAACAATGGCGCGCGCGCGTTTGGCCGGATCGGCGGATTTGAAAATGCCGGAGCCGACGAACACGCCGTCGCAGCCCAGCTGCATCATGAGCGCCGCATCGGCGGGTGTGGCCAGGCCGCCCGCTGCGAAATTGACCACCGGCAGACGGCCCAGTTGTCTGACTTTCAGCGCCAGTTCATAGGGAATGGCGTTGATTTTAGCAAAGCCCGTGACTTCCTCAACCGGCATCTGGGCCAGCTGGCGGATTTCGCGGTTCATCGTGCGCATATGACGCACCGCCTCGACCACGTTGCCCGTACCCGCCTCGCCCTTGGTGCGGATCATCGCCGCGCCTTCGGCAATGCGGCGGCAGGCCTCACCCAGGTTTCGCGCGCCGCAGACAAACGGAATGGAAAACTTTGTTTTGTCGATGTGGCATTCTTCGTCCGCGGGTGTCAGGACTTCGCTTTCGTCAATGTAGTCGATCCGGAGCGCTTCGAGCAGCTGTGCTTCCACGAAATGCCCGATACGGGCTTTGGCCATCACCGGAATGGAGACTGCCTTTTTGATTTCCGCAATCATGCCCGGGTCGGACATGCGGGCCACACCGCCCTGTTTGCGAATATCGGACGGCACGCGCTCCAGCGCCATAACGGCGACCGCGCC
>CAZSQS010000123.1:0-5290 GCA_964608995.1 uncultured Smithella sp.
GGAAAGTGTTCACTTTTAATTCTTAAAGAGTTCACTTTTAATTTTTAGCCAACACTATTCAGGCAGGCGCGTTTCTCTGGGTTACTCCAAGGTTGAGTTGATGATTTGTCTTTCGGTGTCTGCATGCATGGAGATGCCGGGCAGGATGTGCCAGGTTCCGCCGATATTCTGACGGATCACCGTGTCCTCCAGTCGCAGAAAACCCGTGCGATCATTGGTGATAAAGAAGATGGCCGCGCCGTGAGCGTTGACTTCATTGTGTTCCATGCGTGTGCCGCAGACTGACAGGGTCATGGTGTTGCCGTCGTTATAGATTGCGCCGCCCGATCCGCCGCCTGGGGTTCCCGGCTGGGCGGGATTGGCGCCGTTACCGGTGGCCCGGTTGTGCGAAAAAAGGCTGTTGCGGATGGTCCATGACACGCCGATGCTGCTGAGGCCGCCGCCGTTTGCCCCGTAATTGCCGTAGCCTTCGGCACCGCCGAAGGTGCAGTGCGAGACAAAGACCGGCATATCCTGGTGTTGATCGAAAACCCGTACCGCCGCGCCGCCGACATCCGGCCCGGTGAGCGCGCAGGTATTATTAAAAAAACGGCAGTTGACCATTTTGAACCGACCGCCGCGCACCCAGATTGCGCCGCCTCCGTCATGTTCGCTTTCGCTTCGGGAATTTCCGTTAATAAATGTCAGATTCTGCACGGTCAGGCGCGGATGGTCCTGATCCTGGCAGTGGCTGGTCGTCCAGACCTGGTTGGGGTCGCAGGTGTTCATGTAGAGGATGCGCGTTGTGTTGCCGCCGCTGAGCGTCACAAGGCCGCCGCCGTCGATGACGATATCGGGTTTTTGATCATTGAATATTTTGGCGGGTTGGGTCAGCGTGATCGTCACCGGCTCCGGGCCGCAGTTGAAAACCATTCTACCGCCGCGGGCGACGGCGTTAATAAATGCTGTCGATGTGCAACTGGCGGGCGTGCCGTCACCGATGACTTCATCCGGTGCGGAGACGTCTTCGGCGCGGGCCTCCGGCGGAATCAAACATGTCCCATCCGGATTGCCTGCCTCAGGGCCGTCTGTTGGGGTGACGGGCGGATTGGGTGAAGGCGTGTCAGCGGGGAGATCACTTGCGCCTCCCCCGCATCCCAAAAGGATGCAAAAGACGACGAGGTAAACCGCCTGGCGCAAAGGACGAAGAGACACTTTTACCCCCGAATCATTTTCATGTGATCGATGCGTTTTGAAATAAGCGCATCCGTTCCGATGTCTTCGCGATAGGCCACCGGACCCCGAATGGCCTTGACGCCTTCCTCGGCGATGAGGCGTGCGGCCTCAAGCGTGTCGGCGATGCCCACGATGCCGATCGCGCGCGATGAACTCAAATACAGACCGTCTTGCTTTTGATCAACGGAGGAATAGTACAGGCGGGCATTCCCCACGTCGCCCACATCGATCCGGGCGTGCGATGAGGAGGCGTCGGGATGATCGGCCCGAAGGCCATAGCCTTTGGGCACCACGTATTTGCAGACGGTGGCTTTCGGTTCAAACTCGACGCGAAGCTGATCGAGTGTGCCGTCGAGGATGTGGCGGCACAGGTCAACAAAATCGGTTTTCAGAAGCGGCAGGATGTTCATGGCTTCCGGATCGCCGAAGCGTGCGTTGTATTCCAGAAGCTTCGCGCCGTTTTCTGTGGCGATGAATCCGCCGTACATGACGCCTTTGTATGGCTTGCCGGTTTCGGCCCAAAGCGCCGCCGCGACCTGACGGGTGATCTCCAATCCTTCTTCAATATCGGAGGGCTTCAAAAAGGGCAGGGAATGATCCGGCAGCGAGTAGGACCCCATGCCGCCCGTGTTGGGGCCCCGGTCCCCATCAAAGCGCCGTTTGTGATCCTGCACCAGCGGCGTGCCGACAACCGTTTTGCCGTCGCACAGACATTGCAGCGAGAATTCCTCTCCGTCGAATTTTTCTTCAACGATGACGGAGGCGCTGTCTTTGAGAATCTGCGCGCACAGCTTGAGTGCTTCTTCCTTCGTGGCGAAATGATCGCCTTGCACCAGGACGCCCTTGCCGCCTGTGAGCCCGTCCGGCTTTAAAACAATGCCTTCGAGCGAATTTAAAAAAGCTTCCACACCCTCGAGCGCCGTAAAAACCCGGTACTGGGGATTTCCCGGAATGTGATATTTGGAAACCAGGTCGCGGGTAAAGGATTTGGAGGTCTCCAGGCGCGCCAGGCTTTTTGTCGGACCGACGGACGCGATGCCGTGGGTGGCAAGCGCATCCACAACGCCGTTACCGAGCGGGTCTTCCGGGCCGATGACGGCGAAATCGACTTTATTTTCTTTGGCGAATTCTGTTATGGCGTTGAGATCGGCATAAGCGCCCATCTTGCAGGCCGAAGACAGAGCCGCAATTCCGGGATTGTTGGCTTTCATGAAGGAAAATAATCGCGGCTGGTGCTTAGATCGCATAATGGCTTCGGCCATCGCGTGTTCACGCGCGCCGTTTCCGACAAGCAGAATATTGGTCATGGTTTATGGGACGCTCCTTAAAGGATTTGTTTTTCAGGGTGATTAACTGATTTTAACCGGCAAGTCAATTGCGATCGGCCGGTTGAAAGAGCGCCCTTTGTCCTTGGCCGCTTTGTGTCCTTATCAGGGGAGGTGTCGCATGGGACGGGAATCTCGGCGCATTGCATATTGACAAAAAAGCCGGCAAGGCGATACGGTGGCTTCCCCTGAAATGATTTGTCTGAAGAAAAGGCGGCTCAGGGGGCAGGATCATGCTTTGTTGATGAAGGACGCCATCGAAGGAAGGAAGGAAAAATGTCTGTATCGGATCATATTGAAAAACTGCTTTTAAGGGCGGAAATCGGAAAGCCTCTGAGCCGCGAGGACATGCTTGCGCTTTTAAAGATGCCCGGAGAACTGGCGCCCGAGCTTTTTGCCGCAGCTGAGCGCATCCGCAAAAACGAGGTGGGCGACGAGATTGACCTGCCGGGGGTCATTGAAATTTCCAATGATTGTCAACAAAACTGCCTTTACTGCGGCCGGCGCAGCGACAATGTAACGCTTACGCGCTACCGGATGACCGACGAGGACATCCTCCAGGCAGCTCGGGGAATCAAGGCTTGCGGCCTTGCGACGGTTGTATTGCAATCCGGCGATGATGTCCGCTATCCAGTGGCGCATATGTGCAAGCTTGTGCAAAATATTCGGCAAGAGACCGACCTGGCTGTGACGTTAGCTCTGGGGGAGCGGTCTTTAGAGGATTACCGGGCTTTTTTCGAAGCCGGCGCCGGCCGTTATCTGCTAAAATTTGAAACCGCTTCGCCGGAACTTTATCAATATCTGCACCCCGGCTGTCAGTTGGCCGGGCGGGTCTCGCCTCTTAAAACGCTCAAACATCTGGGATTTGAAATCGGGACGGGTAACCGGGTTGGGTTTCCGGGGCAGACGCATGAAATACTGGCTGATGATCTTTTGCTCATGAAGCTGCTCGATGCGGACATGGTGATCGTCGAGCCGTTTATGGCTCATCCCGACACACCGCTTGCCGGCATCGAGACCGATGATCTCGATCTGACTCTGCGTGTAATCGCCATCGCCCGTCTTTTAACCCGCAACACCGATATCCTGGCCACCCCGGCGCTGACAGCGCTTCATCCCCACGGGCGGATTCAGGCCCTTCAAGCCGGCGCGAACGGGGTGATGCAGGATTTCACGCCGGACGGCTATAAAAGACTCTCCGGAATCTTGCCGGGGAAAACTGACGTGGGTTCACCCAAAGACACCCTTGACGATCTGAAAAAAGACTTTCAGTTGCTCGGCAGGGTTATCGGCCATTTCACCGGACGCCGTCCCGACAAAACGAACAAGAGCGTTGTACACTGACTGGCGCTTTTCCAAATGTCATGGGGGATATGACAGGACGACATCCATGCCACGGGCCATAGTCCGGTCGAGTCTTGTTTTCCCTTTGCGCCATGACGACCCTGTGGCGGCGACAACCCGGACCATCTGCTGGACCGGAATATGCGAGATGATGGAATACCTGGCCGAAGTTGTGGCGTCTCAAGGGTTTATCGTTTACGCGATGACGCCGAACCATCATCTGAAAAACAATCCCAAATGGACCTCGGCGCATAAGACCGGTATCGCCTTCCGGTTTATTTTACCTTTCCTCCCTTTAGGGGAGGAACCACAGACAGGGGGAGATTGCCTAAAAAGGCACGTCCCCCCTCTTTTTTTAGAGAGGGGGTTAGGGGAAGATTTTTCTTATTTAAAATCCCTCTCGGTCTCCCTTTAGAAAAGGGAGATGAAAAACCGTTCGAAACGAGAAGGATGTGAATCAGCGCCTGTATCTGTAAGCAGGCGTTGCGTTGCATAGCGAGAAGCGAAGACGGCAGGGTGTTGCGCTTTTGTGCGATCCCGATGGGGTCGAACCATGATGGAATCATTTTTTTATAAACATTTGATCCCTTCGGGATCATGGCTCTTCATGGCTGAATGCCTGCGCTTCCCACGCCATTGATCACTTTGGGATCATCCCTCCGCCGCTTATCTTTTCTTTCCTCCCTTGATGGGAGGAACTACAGGGGCGTCATTGCCGATCTGATCGGTAATCCGGTTTTCGGGCTGATCGGGGATCAGCCCCTGCATTGTGTTGTAGGGCGCGTTTTCCAAACGCGCCGCTTCTGCGCTTTACGGCAACGAAATGCTCTTGTTTTATCTTGAGAAAAGTTTCGACCATTCACGATCCCTTTATATTCAATTTCCAAAGCGCCTTTTGTGAATGGCGTGGATAATGAAAACACTTACACTACCCACTATTCCCTTTGTGCCCCTTCATCCCGAAGGGATGATACGTTGATAGCCAATCCTCTTGCGCCTTTGTGCGACCCCGACGGGGTCGAACTATGATGGAATCATTTTTTTATAAACATTTGATCCCTTCGGGATCATGGCTCTTCATGGCTGAATGCCTGCGCTTCCCACGCCATTGATCCCTTTGGGATCGTCCCTCCGCCGGTTCTTTTTTCTTCCCTCCCTTGAGGGCAGGAACTACAGGGGCGTCATTGCCGATCTGATCGGCAATCCAGTTTTCGGGCTGATCGGGGATCAGCCCCTACATTGTGTTGTAGGGCGCGTTTTCCAAACGCGCCGCTTCTATTGGTCTGACGTTCCCGTTCGGGTTGGATGTTGGCGGCTCTGTTTCTCAAATTATTCTCTGCCTTCTGTTCGTTTCCTGGATTCCGTCCTTCGACGGAATGACGAAAGAGGAGTCATTGCCGATCTGA
>CAZSQS010000124.1:0-5282 GCA_964608995.1 uncultured Smithella sp.
AAGGAGATGACCATGACGCAAAGGAAACGCATTATTGTCATCGGTGGCTCGGCCGCCGGACCCAAGGCGGCTGCCAAGGCCCGCAGAATCGATAACGACGCGGAAGTCATTCTTATCCAGAAAGACGCTGATCTTTCGATGGCGTCCTGCGGCTACCCCTATTACGTTGGGGGTTACTTCGATGACCGTAATCAGCTTTTGTGCACGCCCACGGGCGTTGTCCGAAGCCCCATGTTTTATCTCAATGCCAAGGATATCGATGCCCGCGTGAACACTGAAGTAACGGCTATCGATCCCCAAAAGCATACCGTGTCTTTCAAAAATCTGGCCTCCGGTGAAATCGGCGAGATGAGGTATGACAAGCTGGTCATCGCCACGGGCGCCGTACCGCGTATGCCGCTCGTTCCGGGTGTGGAGCTTGACGGCATTACCACGCTGCAATCCATGAAGGATGCAGATTTTCTGCGAAAAGTGCGAGACGAGGGGGCGATCAAAAAAGCCGTCGTGATCGGCGGGGGCCTGATCGGCATTGAAACCTGCGAGGCGCTGCAACTGGCGGGCATTGAAATTACCGTCATCGAACTTCTGCCCCAGCTTCTGACCTTCCTGGATTGGGAGCTGGCCAAAATCGTCGAAAACCATGTCAAAAGCAAAGGCGCCAATGTCATTACCGAAAACGGCATCGCGGCCTTTCTGGGCGAAAACGGAAAACTCACCGCCGTCAAATTGCAAAACGGCACGGAGCTGCCCTGTGAGCTCGCGGTGGTGGCCATCGGTGTGCGCCCCAATGTGAAGCTGGCCAGAAATGCGGGCATCAAAATTGGTGAGATCGGCGGCATTGAGGTCAACGAATACATGCAGACCTCCGACCCCGATATTTACGCCGTGGGCGACTGCGTGGAAAGCATCAACCGCATTACCGGCAAAAAAGTGCATGCGCCTTACGGAGATCTGGCTAATTTGCAGGGCCGTGTCGCGGGCGAAAACGCCGCTTCGACCAATTGTGTAACCTTCCCCGGAACCATTCAAACCGGCATCTGCAAGGTCTTCGATTACGGGGCGGGCACCACGGGGCTTTCCGAGACGACGGCCAGACGGTTGGGCTATAAAGACATTATCACCGTGATTAACGCGAGCCCCGATAAGCCCGGCTTTATGGAAGGCAAGCTCCTGCTCACAAAGCTCACCGCCGATGCTAAAACCGGCCGGATTCTGGGCGCGCAGTGCATTGGACCGGGAAACGTTGCCAAGCAGATTGCCCAGTGGGCGATGGCGATTTCGGGAAAAATGACGGTGGAAGACCTGATCAACGCCGATCTGCCTTACGCGCCGCCCTTTTCACTCGCGATCGATCATTTCATCGCCACGGCGCACATTATGCAAAACAAGATGAAGGGCCGGATGACGGGGATCAGTTGCAAAGACGTTTATGAGAAGCTCAAAGCGGGCGAAAAACCGTTCATCCTCGATACGCGCGGGCCGGAAGAATTCGAAGAGATGCGACTGGGCATTGGCGAGACGCTGATTCCGCTGGGCGCGCTTCGCAAACGGCTTAAGGAGCTGCCGGAGGACAAAAATACAGAAATCATCTGCTACTGCAAAATTGCGCTGCGCGGTTACGAAGCGGCGCTGGCGCTTGCGGGGAACGGTTGGAAAAACGTGAAGGTGATGGAAGGCGGCATCATGGCGTGGCCCTATCCGAGGGAAAAATAAATGACCAGGAAATTCGAATCTGAAATAACCATTGCAAGCGACACGCTTCTACTCGACATTGTGTCGCGCTGGCCAGCCACGGAAACGGTGCTTCACCGTTATGATGAGAAAGCAGGTGTCTGCCTTTGCTGCACCTGCCTTTTCGATACAATCGAAGATGTCGCGTCCAGATTTTCACTGGATTTGAAAGCATTTTTACGCGATATTGAAAAAGCGGCGGCGGGCTATAATCTGCCAAAATAAATTTACAATCATACCTTAAATAGCGGGCAATATGGTCCGAAAATAAAAGAAAGGAGGAAAATCAATATGCCGGAGTTTGGAACACCTTTTTCAGGATTGGCAAAAGACAAAAAACTTACGAAAGAAGAACTGATCAGAGCCATTCGTTTTATGGTGGCGGCGGAGTATGAAGCCATTCAATTGTACATGCAGCTTGCGGAATCAACCGACAACAAGCTCGCCATCGAAGTGCTCAAGGACATTGCCGATGAGGAACGCGTGCACGCCGGAGAGTTTTTGAGATTGCTTCATGAACTCGCGCCCGATGAAGAAAAGTTTTATGCCAAAGGCGCAGAAGAAGTGGAGGAAGAAATCAGGAAGAGTAAGAAATCAAGAAAATAAAGAAAGCAAGCAGGCACAATAATGGAAAGGAGGTAAAAAAGTATGGCTAAGGAAATCAAGGCCGGCTGCGCCAGACCCACGGGCGGACCGGTCGGAGAAAAACCGAAAGCAACAAAAGAACCCACGCAAGAACCGATCATTCAGGAGGGAAAAAGTATGGTTACTGTCGGCAAGAAGGCGCCGGATTTCACGGCGCCCGCGTATCATAAAGGCAAATTCATCAATGTTCAATTATCCGAATACCTGGGCAAGTGGGTGGTGCTGTGCTTCTATCCCGGAGATTTTACCTTCGTTTGAGCAACCGAAATCTCGTCGGTCGGCGAGAAATATCCCGAGTTTAAAAAGTTAGGCGTTGAAGTTCTCTCCATGAGCGTGGACAGCGTTTTTGTCCATAAGATGTGGAACGATCACGAACTGTCCAAAATGGTCAAAGGCGGCATCCCCTTTCCGATGCTTTCCGACGGTGGCGGCAAGGTGGGCAGCATTTATGGCGTTTATCTTGAAGATGCGGGTGTGGAAGCCCGCGGCCGGTTTATCATCGATCCCGACGGCATCGTTCAGGGCTTTGAAGTGCTCACCCCGCCGGTGGGCCGCAACGTGATGGAAAGCATCCGGCAGATTCAAGCCTTCCAGCATGTTCGTAAAACCAAGGGTGCCGAGGCCACGCCATCCGGCTGGAAACCCGGCAAGCCCACGCTCAAACCCGGCCCCGATCTGGTGGGCAAGGTCTGGGAAGTCTGGAAAACCTCTTCAGCGTTTGACGAATAACCTCACTGACCAACTAACGGCGGGCGGATTGTTTTTCCGCCCGCCGCAAAAACAATCCACACCGGGAGGAAGAACATGGCACTGATCACGGCAGCAGGTGTCTCGAAGGATTACCGGACGGAAGAGGTGACCGTGCAGGCCCTCCGGGGACTGGATTTTGAAATCGAGCCCGCCTCGTTTGTTTCTTTTGTCGGGCCGTCCGGCAGCGGCAAGACGACACTTTTGAATCTGATCGGTTGCCTGGATAAACCCACCGCCGGGAAACTGATGGTGGCGAAAACGGATGTGGCACTCCTGGGCCGGAAAGAAAGCGCCGCCTTCCGGGGAAAGCATCTGGGCTTCATCTTTCAGGACTTCAACATGATTCCCGTCCTGACCGTTTACGAAAATATCGAATACCCCCTGATCATGGTCCAGAATATTGAGCCCCGGGAGCGAAAAGAAAGAATTTCGCGGATGCTTGCGGCAGTCGGAATGGCCGACCAGGGAGGCAAATATCCGCATCAGATTTCGGGTGGCCAGAAGCAGCGGGTGGCCATCGCCCGCGCGCTGGTGACCCATCCCGCGCTGGTATTAGCCGATGAACCCACGGCCAACCTGGATTCGCAGACGGCCTACGCGGTCATCGGGCTCATGAAAAAAATGCGCGATGAACTGGGAACCACCTTTATCTTTTCCACACACGACACGAAAATTGTCGGAGAGGCGGAGGTTATTTTTCGTCTCGAAGACGGTAGGCTCATCACCAAAGACGTGAAAGGAGGGCCGGCCCATGCGTAATCTGTTTAAAATCGCCATTCGCAATTTGATCCGCTATCAGCGCCGGACGCTGCTGACAGCATCGCTTATCACCATCGGCGTCGTCTTTGTTCTGGTGTTTGTTTCGATCAGCGGGTCTTTCAAGACCATGATCAGCGGCCAGATCACCGATTCCATGATGGGCCATCTGCAAATTCACCGCAAAGGGTATGTCGCCTCCATCGACAATCTGCCGCTGAACCTGAACATGAAACCGCAAGCCTATTCGAAAATTCAGCAGGCGCTGGCCGCGGATGCGCAGGTGGAAGCTTTTTCGCCCCGCCTCAAGTTCGGTGGTATGTTCAGTAACTTCACCGAAACCACCAACATCCGCTTAAACGGCATCGATCCAGAAGCGGAATTTAAAACCGTGCCGCTTTTGTCCTCACGCATTATCGAAGGCAGGCAAACGCTTGCCAAAGGTGAAATCCTGATCCCCGCGCTTCTGGCCAAAGGCATGAAGGTCAAGCTAGGCGATCCGGTCGTGATTGTGGCCACCAATGCCGACGGGTCCGTCAACGGCAAGCAGTTTATTGTGTCCGGCATTCTGGAGAGCGCCACGGGACCCGGCGGACGCGATGGTTACGTCCATATTGAAGACGCAGCCGAAGTACTGCGCATGACACAGGCCGAAGTCAGCGAAGTGGCGATCCGGCTCAAAGACTTCGGACGCCTCAATACCGCAGTTGAGCAATTGCAAGATAAAATGGCAGGTGAGGTCAACCCGCAGGGGCAGCCGATGTTTGAAGTGCACTCCTGGGAGGATCTTTCGCCCTTTTTCAATATCGCCCGGATGATAGATGTTATGACGCTGTTCATCCGCATCATGCTGATTGCCATCGTGCTCATCAGCATTATGAACGTCATGATCATGGCCGTTTACGAACGCATCCGTGAAATCGGTACGATTGCCGCTATTGGAACGCTGCCGGGAAAAATTCGCTCCATGTTCATCTTGGAAGGATTCTGCATGGGGGTGGTCGGAGCGGCAGCGGGCGTTGGCATTGGGGCGCTGGTTATCGGCATCGTCAACCTGATCGGCATCCGCTTTAACTTTGGCCAGCAAAAAGGACTGCTGCTCAAAGCAACGCTCGATCCGGTGGACCTGCTCGTTGTGTCGGTTATCGTGATTGTCGTTGCGGTGCTCGCCAGCCTCCAGCCGGCCCTCAAGGCCTCCCGGATGGAGCCGATCGACGCGCTTCGGCATGTATAACGCTGGAATGTATGTGTTGGGACTGTTCACCGAACAGTCCGCCACAAACGGCTCGCTCGGGGAGCGAGCCCTACAGAGGCAATATCAGAATGGAGTCAATCATGATTAAAAAAATTGTTAATTAAGAATTAAAAGTGAACCGTTTTTTACGGATTTAAAATTTAAA
>CAZSQS010000125.1:0-5166 GCA_964608995.1 uncultured Smithella sp.
GGATCCCATTCGGCAATGAGCTGCCCTCGCTTGACGGTCGCCTGGTCGCCCACTTTCAGATGCGCGCCGTAGGGAACGGTATATTTTCCACGGCTGCGGTTTTGTTCATCAAGAACGTGAATTTCACCATGTCGGTTCATGACCACATAGTCGTTTTCGCGTGTCTTAACCACATTGAGACTTACAAATTTGACAATGCCGTCGTGGCGCGCCTCCAGTGTGGAGTGCTCGTCGAATCTGGCCGTTCCACCGATATGGAAGGTTCTCATGGTCAACTGCGTTCCCGGCTCACCGATGGATTGAGCCGCGACGATCCCGACGGCTTCACCGATATTCACCAAGTGGCCGTGGGCCAAATCACGTCCGTAACACATGGCGCATACCCCGTGCTTCGCGCGACAGGACAGAACCGAACGGATATTAACCCGCTCAATACCGGCGCGGTCGATTTTTTCCGCCAGGGCCTCGTCAATCACCTCGTTGGTCGGCACAATGACTTCATTGGTGAACGGATCCCGGATTTCCTGAAGGGCGACACGCCCCAAAACACGTTCCCCGGCGGTTTCAATGATCTCACCGCCCTCCATCAAAGCAGAAACATAGATGCCGTCAATGGTCTCGCAATCCTGCTCGGTGATGATGCAGTCCTGGGCCACATCGACCAGCCTTCGGGTCAGATAGCCGGAGTTGGCCGTTTTCAACGCCGTGTCCGCCAGACCCTTACGGGCGCCGTGTGTCGAAATGAAGTACTGGAGCACGGTGAGACCTTCGCGGAAGTTCGCCGTAATCGGCGTCTCGATAATTTCCCCGGAGGGCTTCGCCATCAGTCCGCGCATACCGGCCAACTGTCTTAACTGAACCGCAGACCCACGGGCACCGGAATCCGCCATCATGTAAATCGGATTGAAACTTTCAATACGACGTTTCTTGCCTTCGGCTCCCGCCACCTCTTCCGTGCTAATACCGGTCAACATCTCCGAGGCGATTCTTTCGGTCGCCTGCGCCCAGATGTCGATGACTTTGTTATATCGCTCGCCGTCGGTAATCAAGCCTTCCATGTACTGCTTTTGGATCTTCAGGACGTCTTTATCGGCCTGCGCCACAATATTCTTTTTGTTCTCGGGGATGATCATATTCCCCACGGCGAAAGACAGACCCGAAATCGTAGCATATTTAAAGCCCAGATCCTTCAGTCGATCGGCTAGAAGAACCGTCGTTTTGTCTCCACACAGACGGTAGCAGTGGTCGATGAGATTGGCCAGTTCCTTTTTATTCATCAATTTGTTGATGACATCAAAATTCAGCTCACTCGGAATGATCTCGAAGAGAATCATTCGACCCGCCGTGGTTTCCTTGATCTCTCCATCTACGCGCACTTTGATCCTCGCATGCAGATCAATGGCTCCCGCATCGAGTGCGCAGCGGACTTCTTCCGGGCCGGAAAAAATCATGCCCTCGCCTTTGACATCTTTTTTAGCGCGAGTCAGATAGTAAATCCCCAAAACGATATCCTGGCTGGGAATGATGATCGGTTTTCCGTTGGCCGGCGACAGGATATTATTGGTGGACATCATCAACACGCGCGCCTCGGTCTGAGCCTCAATGGATAAAGGAACATGGACAGCCATCTGGTCGCCGTCGAAATCCGCGTTAAACGCGGTGCAGACCAGCGGATGCAAACGGATTGCCTTCCCTTCGATTAAGACGGGTTCAAACGCCTGCATGCCCAGACGGTGCAGCGTGGGAGCGCGATTGAGAATCACGGGGTATTCACGGACGACTTCATCCACAGCATCCCAGACTTCCGACGTTTCCTTCTCCACCATTTTTTTGGCGCTTTTAACGGTGGTGACATACCCTTTTTCAAGCAGCCGGTTGTACACAAAAGGTTTAAACAGTTCGAGCGCCATCTTTTTGGGCAGACCGCACTGGTGCAATCTCAGATCCGGCCCCACGGTGATCACCGAGCGGCCCGAATAGTCCACGCGTTTGCCCAGGAGATTCTGTCGAAAACGGCCCTGTTTACCTTTGAGCATATCGGAGAGAGATCGAAGCGGTCGCTTGTTCGTTCCGGTAATCGCGCGGCCGCGCCGGCCGTTATCGAACAAGACGTCCACCGCCTCCTGGAGCATGCGCTTTTCATTGCGGATGATGATTTCCGGCGCATTGAGTTCCTGGAGTCTTTTCAAACGGTTATTGCGGTTGATGACGCGCCGGTATAGATCGTTGAGATCCGACGTGGCGAATCGACCGCCGTCGAGCGGCACCAGCGGCCGCAGATCCGGCGGAATAACCGGCAGCACGGTGAGAATCATCCACTCGGGCTTGTTTCCCGATTTCCGAAGCGCCTCGACAACTTTGAGTCTTTTGACCAGCTTTTTCTTTTTCGTATCGGAGATAGAGGTTGCAAGTTCCGCCCGGAGCTCCTCGTAGAGGCCTTCGAGATCGACTTCTTGCAACAACTGACGGACGGCTTCCGCGCCGATGCCGCAGACAAACCCGTTGTCCCCGTATTGTTCTCTGGCGTCAAGATACTCTTCATCCGTGAGCAGTTCTTTTTTCTTGAGCGGCGTGTCCTTCGGATCCAGCACAATCCAGGACTCGAAGTAGAGCACTTTTTCCAGTTCTTTGAGCGTCAGATCCATCACATTGCCGATGCGGCTGGGCAGGCTCTTTAAAAACCAGATATGGGCAACCGGCGTCGCGAGCGTAATGTGCCCCATGCGTTCGCGGCGAACTTTGGACTGAATGACTTCAACACCGCACTTCTCACAAACCACGCCACGGTGCTTCATGCGCTTGTAACGGCCGCACAGGCACTCATAGTCCTTCACCGGTCCGAATATTTTCGCGCAAAACAGTCCGTCGCGTTCCGGCTTGAATGTTCGATAGTTGATCGTTTCGGGCTTTTTAACCTCACCGTTGGACCATGACTGAATCTTCTCGGGCGAGGCGATCGAAATACGAATCGAATTGAACCGAATCGGATTTTTGGGTTTCTCGAAATAACTGAAAACGTCTTCCACGGATTTATCTCCTGTCGGGTTAAAAAATTAAGGGGAACGGCCTTGCGCTATTCTTCCTCAATCAAATCCACATCCAGCCCCAGGCTCTGGAGTTCCTTCACCAAGACGTTGAAGGACTCGGGCAAACCCGGTTCGAAGGTATGTTCGCCTTTGACGATGGATTCATAAATCCTCGTCCGGCCGGCCACGTCGTCGGATTTCACCGTTAAAAACTCTTGCAGCGTGTACGACGCACCGTAGGCTTCCATCGCCCAAACTTCCATTTCACCCAGACGCTGACCGCCGAACTGGGCCTTGCCGCCTAAGGGTTGCTGGGTCACCAGCGAATAGGGGCCAATGGAACGGGCATGGATTTTATTGTCCACCAGGTGGTGGAGTTTAAGCATATAAATAATGCCGACTGTAACTTCCTGATCGAACGGTTCGCCCGTCCGGCCATCGAACAAGACGGCCTGTCCGGTCTCCGGGAGGCCTGCCTTATCGAGAAGGCCGCGGATCTGCGGCTCGGGACAGCCGTCAAAAACGGGCGACGCCACAAGCATGCCTTTTTTCAGACGGCCGACAAACCGTTTGATATCCTCGGCCGAGGCGCTGTCGATAAACGCGTCAAAATCCGGCGTCGAGTAAGTCTTTTTCAGGTCGGTCTTCACCTGACCCAGATTCGTATTTTTTTCAAGCAGATCATTGAGGCCCTCGCCGATTGTCTTGGCGGCCCAGCCCAGATGTGTTTCAAGAATCTGGCCGACGTTCATTCGGGACGGAACACCCAGAGGATTCAAAATGATGTCCACGGTGGTTCCATCGGCAAAATAGGGCATATCTTCTTCCGGAAGAATTCGGGACAAAACACCCTTATTGCCGTGCCGCCCTGCCATTTTATCGCCGACGGACAGTTTTCGTTTAATGGCGATATAGACCTTCACCATCTTGATCACGCCCGGAGGCAGCTCATCGCTGGCTTTGGCCTTTTCGAGTTTTTCTTCAAAGTGGGCGCGGACGAAATCAATTTTCCTTTCCATCGTGGCAAGCAGATTGGCAAGCTTCTCCTCGGATCCGTCATTTTCACTGATGGTAATTTCCTTCCAATAGGTAAACGGAATTTCCGACCATATCTCTTTGGTGATCTTATCGCCTTTTTTCAAAAGCGTCTTTTTCTTGACATCGACAATTTTCCCTGCGGACGTTTTTCCGATAACGAGTTTGGCGATATCTTTTTTGATGGATTCCGCCAAAATGCGGATTTCGTCGTCCCGATTTTGAGTCAGCTGTTCAATCGCCGATTCCTCAATGGTCTGAGAACGCAAATCCCGATCAGCCCCTTTTCGGGTAAAGACTTTGGCGTCGATAACCGTGCCTTCCACGCCGGGCGGCACGCGAAGCGACGTGTCTCGCACATCGCTGGCCTTCTCGCCGAAAATGGCCCGGAGCAGTTTCTCTTCCGCGGACAATTGCGTTTCTCCTTTGGGCGTAATCTTGCCGACCAGGATGTCTCCGGGTTTGACCGACACGCCGATGCGGATAATGCCGCTCTCGTCGAGATTGCGAAGCGCTTCTTCGCCCACATTTGGAATATCACGTGTGATTTCTTCCTTGCCCAGCTTGGTGTCGCGGGCCATGGTTTCAAACTCCTCGATATGGATCGAGGTATAAATATCTTCCTTAACGATTCGTTCGCTTACCAGAATCGAGTCTTCATAATTGTATCCGCCCCAGGACATAAAGGCGACCATCACATTGCGGCCTAAGGCCAGTTCGCCATTGTCCGTTGCGGGTCCGTCGGCTACGATGTCTTTCTTGTGTACGCGGTCTCCGACAGCAATAATCGGTTTTTGGTTGAAACAGGTGTCCTGATTGGAACGCTGATATTTGGACAGCGTGTAAATATCCACGCCAGTGTCAATGCCGTCTTCTTCCGGCTTATCCGCCCGAATCACGATGCGCGAGGCATCCACACTTTCCACCACACCTGGGCGCCTGGCCACAACGACCGCGCCAGAATCCCGTGCCACAATCGATTCCATCCCGGTGCCCACCACCGGCACTTCGGGACACATCAGTGGAACGGCCTGACGCTGCATGTTGGACCCCATCAGCGCGCGGTTGGCGTCATCATGCTCCAGAAACGGAATAAGCGCAGCCG
>CAZSQS010000126.1:0-4815 GCA_964608995.1 uncultured Smithella sp.
TGATGGGGATCACGTCTCTTTCGATGACGATCCGGTTCTGTTTTTCAGTTTCCAGGCCTTCCACGGGATTCTTCAAATCCCGCGCCCTCACGTTGAATATTTTAGGTCCGTCGGACATGATTATCCCCCTTTGATCATATTCTGCTTAACGCTTGTAAGCTGGACGGAATGAATCCAGCGCTTGATCCCATATCTTGATTTTCTCATCTACATTGCCAGGGGGACACTCTTGAATCATTATTCGAATAACGGGATGTTCACCCGAATCTTCCTTGCCCTCATATTTCCAGCCAAAATATAGCTCAGTATCACCATCTTCTGTCATTTTCGTAACAAGTTCATCACCCGAAAGGCCTGCAACTGTTCGCTTACCTGCTCTTATTTTATCAACATCAACGCCCGGTGCAAAATTCATTGCAAGTGACGCAGCAAAACCTTTCAGTAGCCCCGTTTCTTTCACGTGTTGTGTTTCATTCATATGTATTTCCAACCTCATCCCCATCGGCCCGGCAAAGCGGGCGTAGGTGTTTTCCTGCTCCAGATAGGGAAGGTCGATTCTGCCGTAATTCAAACAAAAGGAATCCTTCGTCAGATCGCTGAAACCGTATCGGTAATGTTTCAGGATGTTGGTGAAGTTTCTGACCATCATATCTTTATTCGTACCCGCAATTGTCAGCAAGAAGCCCGTTTCACCCTGATCTGTAAGTATATGCCAGAATAATCTTCTTGGAGAGATGTAATCACCATAATACAAAATCGCTTTCGCCCATTTGCCAAGATTCGGCATATTCATTTCTTCAATAATTACTTGTTTTTTACCATCAGGCACTTCCAGCTTTTTAATCTCATCAATCTTTTGCGCCCAGAGCGCTTCTCTTTCTTTCTCACGGTCTTTCTCTTTCCACTTGAAATCGGATACTTCCGCATAGCGAACCTTCTGGCTCTGAATCTCCAGCTTAAACGTTTCCGGCAGGTCGATGGCAAATCTGCCCATGTAATAGGTTTTCATCTTATGTTGTGCTCCTTTCGTGGTGGTTGCTGTGGTCTTGCTTGTCTTCTTTGTGGCCGCGTCACTATATCCGCATAGGATCGTACAAATGAGCGAGGCCAGAAGCAGTGGTTTTATTATTTTTATCATGGTTCCTCCACATGTTTTTATATTGTCACATCTGTTACTTACAGGCTGTTGAAAACGGCTCAGAGACAAGGCGTCGCAAGGATCAAGCATTTTGTAGGGCGCATTCCCCGAATGCGCCGATTGATTGCGGATTGTTCATGGAACAATCCCTGCAAAGTGCGCGAGCATGCGAGAGCCGAAGCGCAACGCAGTATATGAGCTTTTTGTAAAACCGGGGCTTGCGCCGAGCCGTTGCAGCTATCCTATTTTCCCGTCAGACCGGTTGCTTGTCCTTTGCCTCCTGCGTTATCGGTCTGTCCTCCAGCCTGAAGTCGTCGATCTTGAAGGCATACGTTCCCGGTTGCGCCCTATCCTTATCCACTTTCGAATAGAAAGCATCATCCCGGTACTGAAAGGTATCCGGGCCGGTTACGGTGTAGGGCATGTTCAAACGCGGAGGATCCTTTTCTCCCTTCACAACATTGGGATGCTTAAACTCCGGAATGACCAACAGGCCGTAACCGTTATTGTCTTTGGGGTCCGCACTCGCATTCGGCTGCTGCAAGGCGGCAGGGGGCGTGTTGCCGGAAGAAGACAGATTGCTGATCATCAGGTCCGTCCGCCTTCCCACCGGCTTTCCTTCCACCGTGACATCGTTGGAGGTGGTGACGAACCTGGCCTTGCCTGTGTTGGTTCCGGATGCGACGCCGCCGATTTTTCCCGGCTCGTCGCCCGAGCTGGTGCTGAAAACGCTGGTGGAGAGCATGGCGGGATTGCCGTCCATGGTGACGGTGGTGCTGCCTTGCGACGTATCGGAGGATTTTGCGGTATTGACGTAAGGAATCGGCACAACGGCGTTGCCGACCTGCGTCTTGCAGACATCCGGCGACGTGACAACAGTTCCGCCGCTGTCTTTGTGAACGACGGTCTGATTATTGGCGGTAACGGTGGCTCCCATTTTACTTTTTCTCCTGTGATATTTTTTCTACACCCATCTTGTTGCGTATGGCGCTAAAAAATTCTTCCTGTTCGGGTTGTTCAACGGATTCAAGGCACAGCGTTTGACGTCCGCCTTCATCGTCGGAAACACAAAGCACGACCCTCTCTGAAGGTGTCGCGCTCAGAATCAGGCGCGCCAGCGCGTCTGCCAGCACAACGGCGCTCATGGCTGAACCGGCATCTCCTGTCGCCATTGCCGGATGCCAGAGGTGTCTCTCCTTTTGCGGATTGGGGAAAATGCGCCCGGAAGTAAGTGCCCATTCAAGGGCGCGGGCACGCTCTCCGTTTTCATCGCTACTGACATGCGTCACACCTGCGCCCTTGTCGTTAAGCTTTTCAAAGGCCTGATGAAATGCCGTCGTCAGTCCCAGTGCCTTAGAAGGTTTACCGGTCGGCCAGGGGTTGGGCTCGACGGCGTTTCCCCAAGCGGATATCGCGGCCAGAATCGGCGCGTTGCGAAGGCGGGCGGCCGACTCACGCTCCAGTAGGACCGCACCGCCTGCCTCTCCTGCCAGAATGCCGTAAGGGTTGTCGGGGTCCTTCAACCGGCCAGCCAGCATCAGGTCGTTTAGCCGCGCGGTATCGCAAAGCGAATCGGCTGAGGCCACGACCACGCCTTCTATGCGCCGGGTTCGAAGTGCTTCTCCGGCGCGGGTCAACTGGTTGAAAAATTCACAGCGGGGATTCGGCGTAACGCAGACCTCGCCGGAATCACGTTGAATCCGGCGAATCTTTCCGGCAAGCGATGAAAGCAGGTGACTGTCCGGCGTGACGGATTGGGACAATATGATTTTCCAGTCAACGTATCCGTGAAGCGTCTCCGGCAATGCCGTCAGACATTCCCGGATCGGCGCAACCAGAAGCGCCTCGATGCGCTGTGCACCTGAAAGATCGCGCGGCAACAGATCATCACGCATACGACTGATGGTTGCGCCGCGCAGGGCGTCGCCTCCCGGAGATCCTAATACCAGGCAGGTTTCATGCGACCGGTAGGCGGAACGACCTTCCCGGATGGCCCTGAGCGTATCCCAACACGAATCGCCGACGGGTGTCATCAGGCCGATGCCGGTGATGACAATGCGATCCGGCGCGGACGGTGTCTTTTGATGCCGTGCTTGCATATCAGTTTATCGCGGTCTTGGCGCCTTTGATGACAATTTCACCGGAGGCGCTTTCCGTGATGGTCGCGCCCTTGACAACGATTTCGCCGCTTGATTTCAGCGAAATGGTGGAATCGCCGGTTTTGAAGATGATCTCGTCTTCCGCCTCCAGTGTGATGGTTTTCGCCTTTAGCGTGCTGTTTTGCTTGACGCTGGTGGCCATGTCCTTGTCCACCGCGATGGATCGGTTCCCCAGAATTTTCTCCGTCATATGGACGCCCACAAACACGGCTTTGGTCAAGCCCACTTCCTCGGTTTTGGCGGCGGCGACCGTTTCGTTCATGGCCGCGCCGACACTCACCTGATACAAACCGCCTATGGTCAGTTCCTTGGCAACGCCAATGGTTTCCGCCTTGTTGATGGCGACAGTCTCCGTCCTGTTGGCGCCGATGGTTTCCGTGGAATTGGCGCCGATGGAAACGCTCTGATTCACGCCGACACTCTTGGTGCGGTTGTTGCCGACGCTTAAGGTTTCATCATGGCCGACGGTCTGGCCCTTGTCGTTTTTGATCAGAATGTTCCAGTCTTTTTCGCCCTGGAGGTAGATTTCTTCCTGACCGGCGCGGTCTTCGAAACGCAGCTCGTTGTACCCGTTGGAATTGGGATAGCTTTTGGTTTTAATCGTGCTTCGCGTCTTGTTGGCGGGCAGGTCGTAAAGCGGCGGATTGGCGGCGTTATAGACGCTTCCAGTGATGATGGGCCAGTCCGGGTCGCCTTCCATGAAGCTCACGAGCACTTCATCGCCGACGCGGGGAATGAACACCGAGCCCCAGCCGCCACCGCCCCAGGTCTGGCCGCAACGAAGCCAGCAGGAGCTTTTTTCATCTTTTTTCCCCACGCGATCCCAGTGAAACTGCACTTTCACCCGGCCATGCTCATCGACGTAAATCTCTTCATTGGCAGGACCGACGACGGTGGCGCTTTGCAAGCCGTGGATGATGGGTTTGGAGATGGTTATCCCGGGATGCACGGGCACATTTGATGGAACAACGATAAAGGTATTACTGTATGTAAAGTCGCCGCCAATACCCGATTGCTCGCCCAGAACATGGCTTTGGCCGCCGGTATGGGTGACGCTCGCCAAGACATATTCTTTGTCGAGCGCCGAAAAGTCGTGTCCGTCCAGACTAAATGTATGTCCCGGCAACAGGCGGCAGCAGTTGCTTGAGCCTGTTGCTGTTTGCTCGTTCATTTTGTGTTCTTCAAGTCTGACTTTAGCAAGATGGTTGCCGTCTTCAGGATAGCCGTAGTTGTGCGGATAATCATAAATTTCATACTTGTCGTTCGTTTTGGCCCGTGCGCGGGTTCCTTGCGGAAGAGACGGCCTCTTGAAGTTATAGGCGGACTGAACCACCAAACCGGAACACACAGTTTGTTTTAAGATAAAGCTGGCAATGGTTTCCTCGGTGGCCACCATTCCGCCGCCGGATCGGTATTTCAGGGTGGCTAAGCCATCGATCGGCTTGTAGGCGACCGTGCCATCACCGAAAACCAGCAGATGACTATCCTTCGTGTATTCAAAAAAGTAATAAATGCCTT
>CAZSQS010000127.1:0-4748 GCA_964608995.1 uncultured Smithella sp.
ACGGGTCTGGCCGTCTTGTTTGTCGAGGTCGGGCAGGATGTCCGCATTGTCGGGGCAGAGCTTCGCGAGGCCATCCAAGACGGCGTGCGGCAGGCGTATGCCGACGGTGACTTGCGCAAGTCCGTTTGCGATCCCTTCACACGCGCCAACACGAAAGATAACACGCCCGCCATTATTCATCTGGACATCGTCGCAGGAAATTCCATCAGACTGATCGCCA
Source organism: uncultured Smithella sp. (assembly GCA_964608995.1). Lineage (GTDB taxonomy): Bacteria > Desulfobacterota > Syntrophia > Syntrophales > Smithellaceae > UBA8904. Next base: position 221 of record CAZSQS010000127.1, read on the forward strand.
TGCCCAAAGGCGGCGGCTCTGAAAACATGAGCCGGGCGCAAATGCTCACACCCTCCGCGGGGATTGAGGGCGTCAAGGCGTTTGTACTGGAAACGGTGGAAAAAGCCGGCGCCAATCCCTGCCCGCCAATCATCGTCGGCATCGGCATAGGCGGGACGCTTGAGCAGGCCTGCATTCTGGCCAAAAAGGCGCTTCTGCGAGAGGTGGGCAAGCCCAACAAAAAGGATAAGCGCCTGGCGAAAATGGAAAAAGAACTTTATGAAAAAATTAATTGTATCGGCATCGGCCCCGCGGGCCTGGGCGGCAGAATCACCACACTCGGGGTTTCGGCGGAAATGATGCCCTGCCATATCGCCTCTCTGCCGGTGGCGGTTAATCTCCAGTGCCACGTCGCCCGACATTCGGAAATTCTCATTTAGAAAAAAGGAAATCTGCATTCATGGAGGCAAAAAGCATCCACACCCCTTTGACGGCTGACCTTTGCGCCTCGCTTCGCGCAGGCGACATGGTATCTTTAAGCGGCGAAATTTATACCGCCCGCGACGCGGCGCACCGGCGTCTGTTCGAGGCCATAGGCTATGGCTATCCGCTGCCCATCGATTTAAAAACCGCCACGCTTTTTTACGCCGCTCCCTCCCCGACACCCGCGGGAAAAATCATCGGTTCCATTGGCCCGACCACCAGCTATCGGATGGACGCCTTTACGCCGACCCTCATTGAACATGGATTAAAAGGCATGATCGGGAAAGGCAACCGCTCACCTGACGTCATTGAGGCCATGAAACGTTACGGGGCCGTTTACTTCGGCGCCATCGGCGGCATCGCCGCGCTCACGGCGCAATGCGTAGAGGACGTTGAACTGATTGCCTACGAAGATCTCGGGCCGGAAGCGATCCGCAAACTGACCGTTATCAATCTTCCGCTTATCGTCATTAACGACGCCAGAGGGGGGGATCTGTATCAGTCCGAACAGCGTAAATGGCGTATCTTATCGGAATAACGATATAATTAAAAAACAACGAAAAAATATTGACTCCAAATTCCTTCTATATTATGGATGACGGTCATTTTGTATATGAATTGAAGGAGATGAAACTGCATGATTGAAGTAAGATGGCATGGCCGGGGCGGCCAGGGAGCGGTAACGTCGGTGGAATTGCTGGCCGTGTCAGCCATTGCCGCAGGAAAGTATGCCCAGGGGTTTCCCAGTTTCGGCCCGGAAAGGCGGGGCGCGCCGGTGGCCGCCTTCACACGCATTGACGACAAAAAAATCAACGTCCGCTCAGGCATTTACGAACCGGATATTGTATTGGTGCTTGACTCGAGCCTGATTGGCCTGATCGACGTTCTCGACGGACTCAAACCGGGCGGTATCGTGGTGGTCAATACACCCAAAACACCGGACGAAATCCGCAAGCATTTGAATTTCAAAGGCTCCGTCGCTACCGTCGATGGCACCGCCATCGCGCGCAAGGAGATGGGCGTGCCCATCGCCAACACAACGATGATCGGCGCGCTTCTGAAAGTCACAGGCATCATGGAACTCGATGCCATGAAAGAAGCCATCGAACACCGTTTCGGCCGGATCGCTCAAAAGAACCTCAAGGCGATGCAGCGGGCCTACGACGAAATAAAAATCAGCAATTAAGGGGACAATCCATATGGCATTAAAAACGTGGAAGGAAATTCCGATTGGCTGTGTTGTCTTCGAACCGGGCAGCGCCAGTGAATATCACACCGGCAGCTGGCGGTCGCAACGCCCGATCTGGGACAACGCCAAATGCATCAAGTGCGGCATCTGTTACGTGTTTTGTCCGGAAGGATGCGTGCAGCAGGGGGAGGACGGCTTTTTTAAAGCGGACTTAAATTATTGCAAGGGGTGTGGCATCTGCGCTCATGAATGCTGGCCCCGCGCCATTAAAATGGTGGAGGAGGGATAGACATGGCAAAACGCGTTGGAATGGAAGTAGCGATTGCCGTGGCGGAAGCGGTCGGCCTGTGCGATATCGATATGGCGGCCGTTTATCCCATCACGCCCCAGTCGCATATTGCCGAACATCTTTCCGATCTGGTCGCCAATGGCGAAATCGATGCGGAATTTGTGACGGTGGAATCTGAACATTCAGCCATGAGCGCGGTGATCGGCGCATCCGGCGCCGGGGCCCGATCCTACACGGCGACGAGCTCGCAGGGCCTGATGCTGATGCATGAGCTTTTACCCATCGCTTCGGCGATGCGTTTGCCCATCTGCATGGGCATCGCCAACCGTGCGGTTTCCGGCCCGCTCAATATTTTAAACGATCACTCCGACATTATGCCGCAGCGCGATTGCGGCTGGATTTCGCTTTTCGTCGAAAACGGCCAGGAAGCCATTGACTTGTCCATTCAGGCTTTCAAAATCGCGGAACACAAGGATGTCATGCTGCCGGTTTGTGTCAATATCGACGGCTTTCAGCTGACGCACATGGTGGAGCCTTTCGAAATGCCCACCCGGGACGAAGTCCGTCAATTCCTGCCGCCTTTCGTGCCGCATGCAACGCTGCACCCGTCAAAACCCGTCACCATGGGCGCGTTTGCGATGGCCGATTATTTTACGGAAATCATGAAGGCCAAAAACGAGGCGCTCAAGAATTCCAAAAAGGTCATTCTGGACGTCTGGGAAGAATGGGGAAAATTGTTCGGGCGCAGTTACAAACCGGTGGAAACCTATCTGGCGGATGATGCGGACGTCCTGATGCTGACGATGGGGTCGATGGGCGAAACCGCGCTGATGGCCATTGATGAACTTCGCGCCAAAGGCGTCAAGGCGGGTCTGATCAAACTGAGGCTCTGGCGTCCCTTCCCGTTTGAGGAAATAAAAGCCGTCGTCAAAAACGCGAAAAAGCTGATTGTCACCGACCGCGCCGTCTCCTTTGGCGGTCCCGGCGGCCCTGTTTTCTCGGAAATCCAGTCGGCGCTGTATGCGCAAACCACGCGTCCCGCGATCTACAGCTACATCTACGGATTGGGTGGACGCGACGTCACCGTGCATGATTTTGTCGGCATGTTTGAAAAAGTTCTGGCGGACACGGATTATAAAGCCGTGGGCGCCTCTGAATTCTGGGGAGTGAGAGAATAATGAATATTGTAGAAAATTTTGATTTATTTGCCCCGCGGCTCATCAATAAAAACGAATTGCTGTCTTCGGGCCACCGCGCCTGTTCCGGCTGCGCCGAGGTGCTGGCCGTCCGGCTGATGGCCAAGGCCCTGGGGCAGAACACGGTGATTGCCGGAGCGACGGGCTGCATGGAAATCGTCTCGAGTATGTTTCCGACCACGGCCTGGCGTGTGCCCTGGATTCACGTCGCGTTTGAAAACACGGCGGCCGTCGCATCCGGTGTCGAGGCTGGACTCAAGGCGCTGCGCAGAAAAGGAAAAATTGACGACCGATACGTGAAAGTCGTGGGCATGGCCGGCGACGGCGGCACGATGGACATCGGCATCCAGGCGCTCTCCGGCGCGATGGAACGCGGCCACGACATGATTTATGTCTGCTTCGACAATGAAGCCTACATGAACACCGGCATCCAGCGCTCCAGCGGCACGCCGATGGGCGCCTCCACCACAACGGCGCCGGCAGGCAAAGTCAGCTCCGGGCAAAAAACCTGGAAGAAGAACATGCCGGAAATTATGGTCGCCCATAATATCCCGTATGTGGCCACCGTTTGCCCCAGCTATCCGCTGGATTTTGTCCGCAAGATGGAAAAGGCCAAGAGCATTCAAGGGCCTTCTTATATTCACTGTTTCTCTGTGTGTCCGACCGGCTGGCGCTCGCCGTCACATACGGCCATTTCCATGGGCAGGCTGGCGGTTGAAACCGGCGTGTTCCCGCTTTACGAAGTGGAAAACGGACATTACCGCATGTCTGCGGACATGCCCAAAAAACTGCGACCGATTCGAAATTATTTTAAACCGCAGGGGCGTTTCCGCCACTTGACGGAGGAAGAAATTGACAGAATTGAGCACAAGGTCGGCATCGAATTTCAGAAGCTCGTCGAGAAAGCCAAATATCTCAAAACGGGTGATGAATAAGACCTTTTAACCAACCGAGGTGATATAAGCATGAAAAATACCGGCAATGTTGCATCCAAAACCAGAGAAATCGTCAAACAGCACGGAAGCGACAAAAGTTCGCTCATCGCCGTGCTTCAGGATATCCAGGAAGCGTTCAATTATCTTCCCAAAGAAGCCCTGAAAACCGCGGCCAAATCGCTCGACGTGCCGCTTGCCCGCGTGTATGAAGTGGCCACCTTTTACACAGCCTTCAGCTTAAAGCCGCGCGGCGAAAATATCGTTAAAATCTGCATGGGCACCGCCTGCCACGTCCGCGGCGCATCCGCCATTCAGGACAAATTCGAGCGGGCGCTTGGCATCAAACCGGGGGAGACGACCGCCGACAAAAAATATTCACTGGAAACCGTCAACTGCGTGGGTGCCTGCGCGCTGGGACCCGTCGTGGTGATCAACACCGACTATCACGGCCAGATGA
>CAZSQS010000128.1:0-4722 GCA_964608995.1 uncultured Smithella sp.
CACCTACGGCGATATTCTCAAAGCCCTTCAGAACCGGAAGTGGGACCCGACCGTGAACCTCTTTTTCGAGTTTCCCGTTTACGCTTTCGGGTATAACTGGACGGCCTCCAATGACCTGGCCGGGGCACAGCTTGCCGAATTGATCAACAAAACCATCAAGAAATATACCGATAAAGGCCGGCAATGTGAAAAGGTAATTCTGGTAACGCATTCCATGGGCGGCCTGGTGGCGCGCTCCGCCTATATGCTTCATAACGCGAAAGACAAGATACTGGGCATTGTCCACGGCGTCCAGCCGTCGGATGGATCGCCCGCCGCCTACTGGCGGATGAAGGCGGGCTTCGAGCGTCCGCACTCCGTTCCGGATACCGGGTTGATGAACTGGTTTAAAAACCCGGTCAAGACGCTGAAGCACAAGACCAACAGCGCCGTCAACAGCATCACAGGCCCGATCACCGCCTGGACGCTGGGGACGGACGGGGAGGAAGTGACGGCATTACTGGGCAACATGCCGGGAGGCCTGGAGCTTTTACCCAACAAGCGCTACAAAAACAACAATGGTTGGGAACGCTGGCTGGAACTGATCGACAACGCGGGCAACCGCGAAGCCCTGCCCAAGGCTGATCCCTATGAGGAGATCTATGAAGAGAAGCATGCCTACTACCGGCTGGTGAATCCGGAATGGCTAGATCCGGGGAAGAAAATAAATCAAGATAAACCAGCAACGCTTAATGAAGATATATCTTCATGGGATTCATATTTAGATAAACTTAACAAAACAAAAAAATTCCACGACAATCTCATTAAGAAAGACCTTCACCCCGAGACGTACCAGTTTTACGCATCCGGCATCGCCTCGGCGGATCGGGTGCGGTTCAACATCGTGGAAGACAGTATTTGGGAGACGTTTAAACGGAAGACCGGACTGTTTGGGGATGCCATTAAGGATTATATCAAAAGCAACATCAAAGGCGCGCCGGTATCGGCGGTATTGGGAATGACGCTGAGCAGCGCTGTGACCGGGCCGCTTAAGGCGGCGACCTTAATCAATGACGCAGGCGGGGTTGTCTTACGCCTGACTCTCAAGGACATGGATTGGTTTGTCAACCGGGGCGGCTATCGTGATCGTGTGGATAAAGACGGCAAGCCTGCAAAAGAAGGCAAATTGCGCCTGGTCACGCTGCAACTGCCCGACGGCGCAGGCGACGGCACGGTGCCGGAATCATCGGCGATGGCGCTAAAGCTCAACACAGACAAGAAACGGACTTTCTGCATCGCCGATCAGCGGGAGTTTGAAGCCAAGGCGATCGAAGCCAACAAGCGCCTCAAACCTAAAAAAACGCCAGACTTCGACGAAGGCTACTTCGACCGCGGCCACGAGCCGATCTATAAAACGCAAACGGCGAGGTTTATCACGTTTACCGCCATTGAAAACATGTGTCGCGCGGTCATTGCCGAAACCGTGGGCGTAAAGCGCGGTGGCCAGAATGACCAGCCCTCAAAAGATGGCGGATCGCAAGGTGGCGGCAAACCACTTCCGGGCGGGGATGGAAAACCCGGTGGCCCGGACGGTGGCGGCGCAAGCGGCAGTTTGGAAAGCAAATCCTCAAAAGATAGCGGCGCAAAAGGAAGCGACAAACCTTTCCAGGGCGGCGGCGGAAAATCCGGAGGCGGCGGCGCAAGCGGGAGCTGGGGCGACAACGCATCAAACAATGCTGGTTCAAAAGGAAGCGACAAGTCAATGTTCGGTGGCGGACGCTCGGGCGGAGGCGGCGCCGGTCGCAGCTTTTAGCAATGATCGGGCATCAAACAAAACGGAATTTCCTTTAAAAATCATCCGAGGCAAGGATATCGGATACAGGTTTAACGCTGAAAAGAATAGAGGCATCAAGACGCTATGAAGATCATCAATTCCTCCCCCCTGATAGCGGCGACGTATTTCATGATGGATAAGGAAGGCGCGGAAGTTCTGCTTTTGGTACTCAAGGGCACTTGGCGCATCGGCGCCGATGGCAAGCTCACCGTGGCGGACGAGCCCCGCCCAATTCGCGCCGAGCCCCTCTATCGGGGCGAGCCGGGCCAGTCGAGCCTGGTTTACGATACGGACGCAGTTTTGGAAAAACCCGGTACGGACTGCGTGCTCATCGGTCAGGCCCGGGCCTTGAAACCGCGCCTGGCGCATGTGGATGTGACCTTTGGCGTCGGGCCGGTAAAAAAACAGGCGCGGGTATTCGGAAAAAGGCGCTGGAAAAAAGGACTGTTCGGGGGCGCGTCGATTCTGAAAATCAGCCCCATCGAAGCCATTCCCCTGATATGGGAAAACGCCTTCGGCGGTTGTGATACAAGCTGGAAAGATCCGGCAAAGCACGAATTCTGCCTGGAAAACCCCGTCGGTCGGGGATGGCGCGCTAAAAAATCACACATCAACTTCGACGGGCAGCTTCTGCCGAACATCGAAGATCCGGCCCGTCTGATCAAGCAACCGAAAGACCGGCCAAAGCCCGTTGGATTCGGCATGATTTCACCTAACTGGCAGCCACGGGTCTCTTATGCCGGAACCTGCGATGAGAAGTGGCAAAAATATATCAACCCGCTTTTGCCGGAAGATTTCGATCCGCGCTTTAACTTATCGGCCGCACCCGGCCTTTCGACGAAAACGCACTTAAAAGGCAACGAGCGGGTGCTGGTGGAAGGCGCTTCAAAACAGTCCCGGCTTTTATTTGATCTGCCAGGCATCACCCCCAAAGTCACCGTGCGCCGCTGGGGCTATGAAGGCGATTTGCCCGTGCACCTGGACACGGTGACAGTGGAGCCGGAAGATGATCTCGTCAGCCTTACCTGGCGTGGCGTTTGGAACGTCCACGGCTATGTACACCAAATTATTTCTGTCCGTGTCGAAGTGTAACGATTTCAAACCCAATTATCCCTTGACGATCCCAATCTGTTTAAATATAGAAGCATACCATGTGAAGGACCACATGCGGCACGTGATTTCATCAGGAAGATCGCTTCACACCTCTTAAAATATTTTTAAATATATTTTTTACCCGCCAACCGTTCTTTGGGACGATGGGCTTTGATTTACCCGGCGCTTTGCCGTGTAGATAGACTAAATTCATTTCAGAAAAGGAGAAAGCACCATGCCATTACCAGCACATTTGACACTACAGGGAGAAAAACAGGGCAAGATTGACGGTTCCTGCGAGATGCAGGGCAGAGAAGGCTCCATTTTAGTGTATGCCGTGGATCACGACATTCACATTCCGCGCGATCCGCAGTCGGGTCTCGGCAGCGGCAAACGCATTCACGGGCCTTTGAGCATCGTGAAAGAATACGACAAGAGCTCACCCAAACTGTATCAGGCACTGTGCACGGGCGAGCACCTGAAGAACGTCACCATCAAATGGTACCGGATCAACAAGCAGGGCTCCGAAGAGCATTATTTCACGCATGTATTGGAAGATGCCATTGTCGTGTCGGTCGAGCCGAACATGCCGATGGCGTTTATACCCGCAAATGAACCCTACCGCCACATGGAGAAGATTTCCTTCACCTACAAAAAAATCAAATGGACCTGGGAACCCGACGGAATCGAATCCGAAGATTCCTGGGCCGTGCCGACGTAAGCACTGAAAAACAGTTGCGCCCCGCCTGAATTTTCAGGTGGGGCGCAAAGTATTTTGAAAAGGAATGACAACAGCTATGGCGGATAATGCGGCAAGAAGCCCGAAAGATGTGCTCAAAGACCTGTGTGATCAGGCCTATGACGACAATCCGCATTCGTGCAGTCATGCGGTGTGGCAGGTGATCCGGCACTTCAGGCCGGAGCAGACCTGGAAGAACGCCAACGCGCTGATCGATGAAATCAGTTCAAGCGAAGCATGGCGGGAAGTGGCGATAGGCGAGCTGAGCCATCTGGCCAATCAAGGCATTTTGGTGGTGGGCGGCAAGAAGGAATCCGGCCACGGACATGTCGTTGTGGTTTATCCCGGGCCGGAAAAGCGCGACGGGGGATTTCAAACGACCAGTAAAAAAACGGGCCAGACCGTATTAGTAAGATCCACAGGCTCCTACGCGCCAGCCATGTCAACCTCCATGGGCAGTTGGTCGGGCGCCAAGAGCAGAGGCGACAAAACGGTTTATGATCCGTGGCGGGATAAGTTTAATGGTGTCAAATTCTGGAAATACGTGGGAACTAATCCGGAAAGCGAAAAAAAGGGAAAGAACAAATATTAAAAGGTGTTTTCATGATCGAATATATTGATCATCTGTTGTCGTCGATATTAAGTATTGCTAAACACAGCATCCTTTTTGCCTTTTTACTTATTTTTCTGCTTTTTTCAAATTCATGTGCAGCAACGTATCCCGGTTTTATCGAAATGAACGATAAGGAATGCAAAATTCTGGACGATGCCGACATCCAAAGGCTTTCTCCTGCATGGCATAAATATAAAGGTTTTGTTAAGAAATGCCCCTTAAAGCAAAAAAAGACAGCAAAGGCAAAGGTGTGGCTTGTATCGGTTTGGGCAAATGATTATCTCGACCACAAAAAAAGCATGATGTGGGAAGATTTTCCCAATGCCATATTTATTGATCATCAATTTAATGAAATAGGAACATTTCCTGAAGTATATCCCATGGGATCTTCGCCCACCGAGCCATTTGTTTACTATGGCAAATGGAAAGGCGATCTTCCCACCGAAATATGGATTGACGTTTCCA
>CAZSQS010000129.1:0-4704 GCA_964608995.1 uncultured Smithella sp.
TACCAGATTGAGGGCTACTTCTCAAAAAATGTGCGAAAAATATTATACGTTATCATGGACGGCCCTGATGAAGCGCTACAATATCAGGCAATCGCCCACCTGCGTGCTGCGTTTTTCCGGCACTTATACACAACAATATACTGACGCCCAGCAGATTCGAACCAAACTGTTTCCGGAACTGAAAAAAAGATTTCCCGACGAGCCGCAAAAGAAGTAGAGCGAAACCTCAATCCGCAACCATTGTTTGTTCCAGCCCGGCGATGACGTCCTCCCCGGGCCGGTCGAAGAAGATGCCGCATTCGCGATCAGCCTGTCCGCTCATGCCGCGCAGGAAGAAATAATATACCCCTCCGAAATGCTCCCGGTAACTGTAGCCAGGCAGGCGCGCTTTCAGATAGCGATGGAGCGCAACCGTATAAATCAGATACTGCACATCATAGAAGGATCGACTCATGGCCCGGTCAATTTTTTCTGCCTGATAATCTTCATATCGATTCCCGAGATGATTGGATTTCCAATCCACCAGATAAAACCTTCCCTCGTTTTCAAAGACCAGATCGATCACGCCTTTTAAAAATCCCCGAATGGGCGGAAAGCTCAATTTTCGATGCCGATCCTGACCGAATCGGCCGTGCGTTGAAAGCGCCGCTACAAAACGATCGGATGAGATCTCCCGCAGGGGATAATAAAACTCAACCTCCCGAAGCGTGCGCCCGCGCTGTACCTGAGACAGACGAAACGATTCCCCCTCATGCGCATGGAGTTCAGTCTGCACAAGCTGTTCCATGGCCTCAAGGATGACGCCTTGCCAGGCGGGCGGGTAGGAATACCTGGCCAAAACGTCGGACACAATGGTCTTCGAGGGCTCACCCCTCACCGATTGAAAATCAATTTGTTCCAGGATTTCATGCAGCGCAATGCCGGTTGCCGCGCCCGGCGGCAGCGCACACAACGTATCGGCACAGTCGCTGCCGGACGTTTCTTCGGATAATACCGGGATATCGGCTTCCTCATCCCACGGATCTTCCTCATGAACAGAAGCAGTGATGTAAGTATAGCTGGTCATCTTCCAGCGCGGGTCAATTCTGCCTGAAAATGTGCGGCAGGTCAGATCCCCCCCGATGCGCTCGGGTTGCCATGCCTCCGGTACATCCGTCTGACTGAGTGTTTTCACCAGAATATCACCCGGCGCGTCTGCTGCAAAAGATTCGATTTGTGAAAGCAGGTCCTCATCGGTAAAAGCGCCTGCCTGACCCTTCCACAACGAACGGGAAAACAGATAGGAAAGCGCCCCGCGTTGGGTACCTTTAATATTTCCCCAGACAAAATAGCAGCGGTTTTTTGCACGCGTGAGCGCCACATACAAAAGGCGGCACTGTTCCGCCAGCGCTTCGGCATCGCGTCTGGCAACATGCGCATCGAGATTCTCCGAACCGAAGTCCGCCGTGGCCTGCCAGTTGCGGTCTTTCTCATGAAAACAAACCGGCGGCGTGTCTTTTGGCTTTTGTCCCTCGTCCCAGGTAAAAGGACAAAACACAATCGGATATTCCAGCCCCTTGCTTTTATGCATCGTCACAATCCGCACGCAAAGACGATCCGTTTCCAGGCGCATCTGCTCGTCCTCTTTGTCCGAATCCGGCGCCAGCGCCATGTCCCGAAGCCAGCCAATCAGCTTAGGCGGCGTCAGATTTTTCCGAACCTCGGCCTGCCCTAACCGTTCAGCCAGGTGCAGATAGTTGGTCAGACGCCGCTCGCCATCGGGGCGGGCGGCAATGCGCGGGCGGACACCTTCTTTCTCCAGAAGCGTATGGAAGCAGGTCATAAACCCGCGGCGAAGCCATAGCTCAAGGTAGTCTTTAAACCGCTCACGCAAGCCCTCGAGCCGGGTTTCATCTTCCAAGCAGGCGGCAAGATCAGCGGCGCGTCTGTCAAAAAAAGACGTGGTTTGCGCCGTGAGGAGATAGCCTTCATCCTCACCATGCGCAATGGCCTGCATCAACCGGATCAGCTCATTGGCCTCATCGGTTGCAAATACACTTTCGCGCGAATAGATCACACAGGGAACACCCATCGATGTCAGGCGCTTCCGAAATTCAATGGCCTCAAAATTGGTTCGCACCAGAATAGCGATATCGTGCGGGGAAACAGGCCTCTCCCCGATGAGCACTGCTCGATTGCGCCCCGATTTTAAAAGCGCCAGAATTTCCGACACCACGGCAGTGTAGATGGTCTCGCGCGTCTGGCCGAGAAGCCGCGTCTTGTCCTCCTGTGCGCCCGGGACAAACCACCAGTGCAAGGCGGGCATCGCCTCGCCTGCGAACGTCAGTGGATCCACCGGCGCCTGCACGCCCGGATGGATTCGGCTGTATAATATTTCATCCGAATAAAAAGGCTTCTCCTGTTTTTCAAACAGGGCATTGATGGCGCGAATCAGCGAGGCCTCCGAGCGCCAGTTGTGGTTCATCGTATAGGTATGATCCACGCTTTTGGCGGCCCGCAGGTAGGCATAGATATCCGCGCCTCGGAAACTGTAGATCGCCTGTTTGGGATCGCCGATATAAAACAGGATACGGCGCGACGAGACATCTTCGGGAAGAAAGACCGACTGCAAAATGGCATACTGGATGGGATCCGTATCCTGAAATTCATCAACAAGCACCGCCGCATATTGCTTTCGCAGCCCCTCCGCCAGACGATGCCCGCCCTCGGCCATAAGCGCGTCACGCACGCGGATCAGAAGATCGTCAAAATACAAAACGTTTTTTTGCCGCTTTGACTCGGGAAATTTGTCTCGCGCCTCTTCCATAAACCGTTTTTGCAGACCCAACAAATATTCATCCAGCTCGTTTGCCAGGCCCTGCGATTGATCCCACACCTCCTGAGCGATGTCGAAGAGCGGATGCTCAGGCGCGGTCCTGTTTTTCTTTATCTTGTTGCTGATAAAACCTGTCGTAATTTTTTGCATGCTCTCCGGCATCGGCAAGACCGGCTCATCCTGCGCCATCAACGCCTCAAGCGCTTCAACCAGGGCATCAACTTTTTTGCCATAGGTCGTGCCGGAAAGCGCATCATCCCTCAGCGCCTGCGCCACACCTTCTTTATCTTGCGACCAAAGGGCTTTTAACCTTTGAAAGGATGCATTCAGGCCCTCCAGTGACCTTTCAAATTGATCACGGGAAAACGGTCTGAACTCGGGAAGAATAGTCATATCCGGCTTGGCCAGTACCAGGCGCAGCAAATTCAGAAATTTCTCCGGACCCAGCTTGTTCGCCAGAGCGTATCGGACAATTCCCGGGGAATTGTCGTAAAACTGCCTGCGCCAGAAATCTTCGACAAATTCCTTTTCCAGAGCCGTTTGATTCTGGAGAAACTCCGCCTCAAAAAGAACACTCCCGGCAAAAGCGTGATCCCTCAAGACGCGCTGACAAAATCCGTGAATCGTATAGATGGCGGTCTCGTCATAATTGGCCAGCGTCAACGCCAGATGACGGGCAATCGCTTTTCTTTCATTTGCGTCCGGATATTTTTCAAGAAGATCCGCCAACCAACCGGGATCCGCCTCCGCATTTACAAAAGCGCGATGCGCATCGGAAACCATGGCGCGGATGCGTCTTTGCAGCTGGGCCGTCGCGCTTGTCGTGAACGTAATGACGAGGATCTGACGAGCGTCAAACCGTTTTTCAATAAGAAGCCGGACATAAAGACCGGCCAGGGCGTAAGTTTTTCCCGTCCCGGCGCTCGCCTCAATCAGATTAACCCCGTCGAGGCGGCAACGCGATAGTTCAAAAGGCTCCATGAACGTGTTACTCCCGTATTTCAAGATGGTCAAAGAGCGTCCGGAAATAGTCCGTCGCTATGAGTTCAAATTCGTCGCTAAAAGCGATCCACTGCACAAGGAGAGTCAACAGCCAGCGTCTCTCTGTGCCAAGCCTCTGTGCCGAGAGCCCCCTCGCGCCCCTGCATCCCGAAGGGATGATACGTTTATAGCCAACCATCGCCTTCAATCGTGCGACCCCGACGGGGTCGAACAATGATATAATGAAACATTGTGCTATAAACGTTTGATCCCTTCGGGATCATTTTTCGGAAAAATGGGGTTACTTCTCAGGAATCATTACTTAAGAGATGTCCCCTCTCGTCCCTTGGTTCCTCTCGGCGTCCCCAACTACCCTTTCTTAAACTTGCGCATAATCTCCGCTAAAACATTTTCGTAATTAATTTTTTGAAGACTCCAATCAAATGGAATAGGCAAATTAATGAACGAATCTTTCCTAATTATTGATATAAAGACAACTTTTAATCTATATTCTTTCACATTAATCCTAAGAATATCCTCCACTGGTATTTGCCAAGTGAACCATGGCCAGTTTAGACATACATATTCATTATTGAAAATAATTCGCCGAGGCATAGATAATGCGAAATAAATAGTAATAATTGAAAAACATATGAACATGACATGCATTATAATTAACTCATTAGATATAATCGTAATGACTATCATACACATACCTGCGATCATAAAGAAGACTAAATGAAACCACCACGTTAATGGGTGGCATTCTAACATATCGACATCTTTAGTTATATCATTAATCATGCGATTCATTTTACCTCTTTCAATATGTTATCGTGCATGGCACTTCATCATCTAGTACCATGTAACGTTTACAAGTTCGGATAAAGGCGCTTTAACTTAATGCG
>CAZSQS010000130.1:0-4503 GCA_964608995.1 uncultured Smithella sp.
ATTTTCTGTGGGAAATACGCGCCGGGCACTTCCGGGCGGAAAAAAGATAACGCAAAAGGGTCGTGAGCGATTCGGTTATGAACCCTCCTTCTGAAAATGCAGTTGGATAACCCGGTTGGATGCGCCGGTGGAGGTATGCTTACAAAATTAATTTGTCCGCTATGATAGGAATTTCCGCCAGAAAATATTTTTTTATTTCTTTCCATCCGGCTTTGAATTTAAGTTCCGGCATGGGGTCGTCTTCCGCATCCTTAAAATAAATCAGAGATTTTAAAATGTGATGGTAATTATGAGCTACGGATGGATATTGCGTTTTAAGTCCGGTGATGATTTGCTCCAGAGGCAGTACGTTTTTGGCGCACCAATAAAGATCAATAAAGTCCCGCTTGCGGCCTCTTTGGGAAATAGCGATTACTTTCATCACGGCAATATCATGCGGCTGAAGAATTTTTACAAAGCCATAATTGATGATATCCCGCTGCGGAACAAAAAAAGGATAAGCGATGAAGCTGACTTTGGCTTTAAACAATTCACCATAAACCGTATTTTCCATGTTGATGGTTGTTTGCCATTGGGGATTGTTGATAAATTCAGACAATAGATTTTGCGTGCTGATTTCTTTTAACTCGGTAAAAAAATCCAGATCAACCGACCGGCGATGACCGGCAACAAGCCCCAAAGCCGTTCCCCCGGCAAGATACCATCCCGATTTTTCCAGCCAAGCCTGTTTTGAAAAAAAATCAAGTGCTTTCCTGGTCTGACGCGGTAATAGGGATAAGAATAAATTCATTTGTCCTTTAATAACAACGTCCAGAAATTTTTTGTCTGCGGCATCAAGCTTCTTGAATTCGCAACGACTTTTTTTAACAATTTTTTGTCATAAAAATTCCACAGCCATCTGACTTCCCTGTCTGTGCCTAAATCCAATATTCTTTCAATAATGTATGGGGCATTTTTTTTTGTGTCGATTTGATCCGGATCAGCATCCCAGAACAACGCCTGTCTGAACTTGATTTGTTTTTTGGTTTGTGTTTCGGTCTTCATGGTTGAAAATTATAGATAAATCATTAATTTCTGTCAACATTTCCTTTCGACAGGTTGTCCCTTGCTTTTACTCATCGTTTCTTTTAGGATTTGCCGGCGTTTGGCTATTGTTGAAAAGTCCCGTCGGATAACACAATGGCAAACAGACTTGATGTTTTTTCCGGAGGTTTGATCATGCCCATTTCCATGCAAAGCAACATTATTCGCAGCACCGCGCCGGTGGAAGCGCCGGTGGATGATGAACTCGTCATGGCGGACATCGATGCCGGAAAATATTACGGACTCAACGATATCGCCACGGCCATCTGGAATAATCTGGAAACAAAGATCACGGTTCACGACCTGTGTGCAAAGCTTTGCGAAAGCTACGAGGTCACCCCCGAGCAATGCGCCTCCGATGTGCTGGCGTTTTTGAGTGAACTCGAAGCACGAAAGCTGATTACGGTGGAAGTGTAAAGAATGAAAGCTAAATTAGAGAACTTACTTTTCAAAAGACCGCCAGTTCTGAGTTTCGAGTTGGAAGACCGCTGCAATATGAACTGCCCAATGTGCATAACAAGAAGACACCGTGAAAGCCGTTATGAGCGCCTGAGCATTGATGAGATCAAACGGTTACTGCTTGCACGTTTTCGGTTTGCAGGCGGGCGCTTGCTGCACATAACAGGTGGCGAGCCAACACTGTCTGAACACTTGGAAGAGATTCTGGAATACGCTGTCCGGCTGGGACTTCATGTTTCTATTTTTACTAATCTTTATCAAGTTACTGAGAAAAGAATGAAGCAAATACTGGAAACCATATCTGGCAGCCAGCATAGGATTCTGGTTTCTCATGATTCGATTTACCCAGAGGAAATCAAGGCAATCCGGGGCGTGGATGCGCATGCCGATATGGTAAAAAATTTGGAGCTGCTGCTGCAGACAAAGAAAGTCTTGCACGCGAAGACAAACATCACGGCTGTTCTTGCTTTGCAGGAAAAGAACTGCCGGTCGATAATGGATACAATAAATTTTTTAATGCGCTTTGATTTGAACAAAATCTTCATTGGTCCAATCATTTTGTATAGAGAAATAAACGAAAAGAATTTTAATGAGGTCAGGCCACCTTGCAGTGAGGACAATCTTCCCGCACTTCTTGACGCAGTAGAAAAAATATTTTGTTTGAAGAATAACAACCCCAAAATAGGTTTATCCCACAAAAATGATATTGAAAGGTGGCGCAGGCATTTTTCTGCGCCGACAACACAGCGGCATGTATGTCAAAGCGATAAATTGCTTTTTGTGAGTCGTCATGGCGATTATCGGGGGTGTCATCAATCAAGAATCTATGCCAATATAAGAGAAATAGGTATGGTCGATTTTCTGAAATCGGAACATTATGCGGAGCATCGACGTTTAATGACTTATTGTAATATCTGTACGTCTGAATGTTCGTAGCCAGTTTACGGAATTAAGCCCTTATGACTCAAAGACAAACATCAGCCCCTCTTATTTCCGTAATCATGCCGGTTTATAACCGGGCAGAGTTCATACGCGATGCTATTGAATCTATTCTGCGACAAACTTACGAAAACTTTGAGTTCATTATTGCTGATGACGGGTCTACCGACGAATCTTCATGCATCATTAACGAGTATGCCAAGAGGGATCAGCGAATTCGACCTTTTTTCTTTCCACACCGGGGAATCCCCTGTACGTCAAATGCTGCCGCCGCTCTCGCCAGAGGAGCACTGACGGCCAGGCAAGACTCTGATGATGTCGCACTTCCAGATCGCTTGGCCGCACAATATCGTTGGATGGCGGAGAAGGATGTTGATATCTGCGGATGCCGGTTTGCATTTTTTACAGGCCGAGGAGATGAAGACAGAGAGGACCTTCGATGGCAACCGGAATCGCAAGAAACCATTATTAAAAGAATGTTGTTTGGTCATCCCATGTTGACCGGGACCATGATGATGAAATCTTTTATCTGCAAAGAAAATCCTTTCAATGAAACGATTGACTTCATCGACACAGAATGGCCGATGCAAATGGCGCTGAAGTGCAAGATGAATAATGTGCCTAAGTTTCTGCTAAAAGTTCGTCGTCATGAGACAAATACCACTACCTTAAAAAAAGAAGCTTTTAAGAAAAGCGTCCGTAAAGCCCGTTTTAGCTTTTTCTATCATCTATTTCCGCGCACCCCGCTTCCCGATTATATGGCTTTTGTGCGTCTGGCTGACGGCGCCCCTATGACCAGTTTATGGGAGTTGGATCGCGCCGGTCAGTGGCTGGTCCAATTTTCATTAAACACAGATGAAGAATTTCATCAGAAATTGTGCAAGCGTTGGAAAGACGCGTGTGACCGCTCGGTAACTCTGGGAACTAAGGTTAATGATATTTTTTCTTATTATCGTGAAATGGTTAAAGCATATCGTAACCCGTTTTAATTTCAAAAAATTTTAAAAGATAAATAGTAGAGGCCTGCGCGAAATATTGGATTTATTAATCTGCACGGACGCCCCACTAGCTCTGCGAGTTTTCAGAAAATGGCAAATGAAATGGCCTTATAGGGGCAGGATGGCGTTGGACGGAAATTATCCGGAAGCGCTGCGTTTGGCCATGCGCTTTTGATGGTTACGCACGAATTCCCATGAAGATGATATTGCAATAATTTATTGATGATCTTTGGTTTGTTGTGTAATTTACGCCCAATAATAATACGAGAAATGAGAAAATGGCTTCTGGAACAGGTAAAAGCATAATCTACGAAAAAATTCGGCAATACATTAAGACGCTGGAAAAAAACAATGTGCCGGTATGGCGCTTGTACCTGTATGGCTCTTATGCAAAAAATTCGTTCTCTGCCGACAGCGATATCGATCTGGCCGTCTTTTGGGATCAGGATGATATAGGCGGCATGGACGAAGATGTGCAGTTAAGATTGCTGAGCTGGGACGTGGATCTCAGAATTGAACCCCATTCTTTTGCCCGCACGGATTATGATGAAACCGACCCGTTTATCAGAGAAATTATCAAAACCGGCGAGCGCATTATCTAAGCAGCGCCTTTTAATTAATGACATGACACGGCAGTAAAGGTAATTGTTAAACAGTCTTTGAAACGGCTAAGGCGGGATCAATGAGCGGTATTTTTGGATTTATTAATCTGGACGGACGGCCTGCAAGTCCTGAGAGTTTTGAGAAAATGGCGGATGAGATGGCTGGCTGGGGGCCAGACGGCGTGGGGCGGAACTTATCCGGCAGCGCCGGGTTCGGCCATGCGCTTTTGATTGTCACGCACGAATCCCCTTATGAAAAAATGCCGTATCATGACTCGGACACGGATGTTCTTTTCACGGCGGCGGCGCGCCTGGATAACCGGGATGAACTTTGCGACCTGTTCGGTATCGCGCACCCGGAGCGGCCGACAACACCCGATGGACGGCTGGTCTGGCTTGCGTATAAAAAGTGGGGATCGGAC
>CAZSQS010000131.1:0-4354 GCA_964608995.1 uncultured Smithella sp.
GGGGCTTATCGTACTGCCTTCGGATTACGAAACCTACAGCCTGTTTTCCCGGCGGATGTTTGCCGTCATGCGCCGCTTTACGCCGGATGTCGAGGAATATTCCATCGACGAGGCGTTTTCCGATATTACCGGCATGCGCCGGGCGCTGCGGCTCTCTTACGAAGATATTGCCTTAAAGATGAAAACCGACATCGAACGGGAGCTGGGTATCACCGTATCGGTAGGGTTGAGCGTGACCAAGGTGCTGGCCAAGTTGGCCTCCAAGCACCAGAAGCCCGCGGGGATGACCGTCATCAAAGGCCGGGACATCGCGCAATACTTAAATGATCTGCCGGTGGAAAAAATCTGGGGCATCGGTCCTGCCACGACGAACTATCTGGCGAAGATGGGCATCCGCACGGCGCTGGCCTTTGCCAGACTTCCGGAAAAAACCGTCCGGGCAAAATTGACCAAGCCCGGCGTAGAGATCTGGCGGGAGCTGCGCGGCGAGTCGGTTTATCCGGTGAGCTCGGAGGAAAAAAGCGCGTATGCGTCGATCAGTAAAACCAAAACGTTTGCGCCGGCAACTTCCGATGCGGATTACCTGTTTGCGCAGCTGATGCGCAACATGGAGTCGGCCTGCATCAAGGCGAGGCGCTACGGTCTTTCGCCGAAAAAAATTATCGTTTTTTTGAAAAAACAGAATTTCGAATCGGCCGGAAGCGAAGCCGTGCTTTCCCGCCCCTCGGCCTGCCCGCTGGAATTTGCCGATGTGGTGCGGGCGCTTTTTCAGGCCTGCTTTCGCCCGAACGAATGCTACCGCGCCACGGGCGTGATTTTGCTGGATCTTACGGCCGACGGCGCTCATCAATATTCACTCTTTGATGATCCCGTCCAGGTCGAAAAGATTAAGGAAGTTTATGCCATGGCCGATGAACTGGCCGGTAAATTCGGCAAGCACGCGGTGCATCTGGGGTCAACGCATCTGATGGAAACGCTGGGCAAGGGAAAAAGAGGCGCGCCCACCGTCCGGCAACAAACGCAACTTCGGGGTGAAACCCCGCGCCGCCACCTGGGCCTGCCGCTGATCCACGTTAAAACGTAGTATGGGCTTTCAGCCCCGCGAATGACCCCTCCCCCCTGGATTCACGACCATGCGGCGTCGCCGGAGATGATGCTGGCGGCGATGTGTTTTGCGGAGTGCTTCGCGCGTTTTTAATGATCAGCGCGGAAGGATGTCCCTGCGCAGGCGATCAATATCGGTCTGCCGAAAGCCTGCCTCTTCCAGGGATTCGAGAAGCGTCTGCCAGTTTTCGGGGGATTCATTTTCCAGTACCGATTGCAGATGCGTAAACCACTTGGGCGGCTTGACCGG
Organism: uncultured Smithella sp.; assembly: GCA_964608995.1. Classification (GTDB taxonomy): domain Bacteria; phylum Desulfobacterota; class Syntrophia; order Syntrophales; family Smithellaceae; genus UBA8904. The sequence goes on from CAZSQS010000131.1 coordinate 1,355, forward strand.
TTGAAAGGAATCGGGAAAACCGATGCCGATTCCGACATCTGCGGCCGGATGATTGCAAGGTACCGTCAGATCGATTTGCGTTGCCCATTCTGATCCGTCCGCGCCCGGCAGCAGCGCCCGCCATATTATGGCGCCGGTGCCTTTTTTATGGCGCGTGACCAACGCAAAAGCGCCCGCACGAGGCAGGCGGTAGGCGCGCTCCAGTGTGTCCGCCTCAATGTTTTTGAGAATAAGGCCGGTGGCCCATTTCATCTCTTGTCGCCAGTTTTCCGGTGCGCAAGTGAGGTGCTTGGGCGTGGCTTCAAATCCGCCGCTTAGCACTTCCATCACACCCACCGGCCCACCCCAAAGTTCACGGGTCAATTGGATGTTGTCCTTGTTTTTACGGGATTTGGCGCCTATTCCATCCGATTTGGCAAAGACATCCTCCATGGGGGCAACCCCATCAAGATAACCCAGGAAAAGCGAATGACCGGCAGGCGATGTCAGTAAAAACTGATTCCGTGACGAATGGGGGACGGGTGAGCTGTGTGGAATCACCATGATGCGATGATAGGATGCAGGCACGACGGGCAGGGGTGTGCCCTGCCAGTCGAGACGCCACAGGGGGATGTTGGAAAGAGATGATGCCGGTCGCTCTGAAAAGACAACATCGATGCCGGGGGTTCCGGCCAGCTTTTCGCGCAGGCCCAGGCAACGATCCGGCCAGCCATCCGTCAATGCGGTTTGTGAGAAGCTCGCGCTGCAATCTGTAAGCGAAAGGATGACCAGAAGCATTACGGAAGTTTTTAATCGCATGTTTATCAAACAGATTTCCTGTTCACTGCATCTTTTGCCGCAGAATCCGGGACCGCCGTTTACGGCGCGGGCCAGGGCATGACCGGGACGGTGCTGATGCTGTTTTTGGGGCTGCCGGTGATCACGCGGTCGCTGTAGGACAAATAGACCAGGACGTTGCGTTTGCGGTCGTGGAAGCGCACCACCTGAAGCGATTTAAAAATCAGACTGCGCTGTTCGCCAAAAACACTTTCTCCGTCCTTGATATCGTCGAGGAATTTAATCGGTCCGATCTGGCGGCAGGCGATGCTCGCGTCGCTTGCGTCTTCCGCCACACCGATCGCGCCTTTGACGCCTCCGGTTTGCGCCCGCGCGATATGGCAGGCCACGCCCTGAACCTTGGGGTCGTCAAAGCCGTCCACGACAATTTTGTCGTTGGGGCCGATCCATCGGAATTGTGTGCTGACTTCGCCGGTTGTGCCGCGATCAGGGCGGCTGACAAGCCACCACACAGACAATGTCACGATGATAATAATGACCACCCCGGCGATGAATAAAAATTTCTTCATGATCTGTCATCCTTTTCATGGTTTATCTGAAAGAAAAACGACTTGTTATGTTTACAATAAATAAAAGAGGGGCACAATAAAATTGTTTGAAAATTGTTTGAAAAAAGTTGCGTCAACGCTGAGGGTAATATAAACATAAATATTTAACTTAATTGTAAATATTGCTTGCAATATAAAACGAATCTGCTAGGAAAAGAACAAACGTTTGATCTTCATTCCGGGCTTTTTGAGTCAGTCTCCGCATCTTGCGGATACGCCGTTTATGGTTTCCAGTAATCAAAAATTATTTGAGGAGGATTCCTATGAGGCATTTACAAAAGCTAATCTTCTGCGCAGCAGTCAGTGTCTTCTTTTTCAGTTGTGGTTTCGTTTGCGCCAATGAAATTGTTATCGGATACTCGGGGCCGTTAAGCGGTGTCGCCGCCGAATATGGCCAGGATGTGTTCAATGGCATCGATATGGCCGTCAAGGAAATTAACGAGTCAGGCGGCATCCAGGTCTCCGGCAAAAATTACACCTTCAAGCTGGAAAGATACGACGATCGGGCCGATGCAACGCAGGCGGTGAACAACGCGCGCCGCCTCCAATCCATGGGGGCCCTCGCCATTTTTAATCCCGTCTATACGACCACAGCGCCCATGATGAAAATCAATGAAGAAAAGGGCAAAGAATTTTTGATGATGGCCTATACCAGTACGCCGAAAATTGAGCAGCTCGCCAACAGGCTGACCCTCATCTCCGCGCCGACCTTCAATGTGTATGTGGATGTCTTCACCGACTGGGCTATTAAAAAAGGCTGGAAGACCTGCGCGATGGTGGTGACCTTTGGCGCTTACGGTGATGAATGGAGCCACGCGTTTCGCGAGGTCTGGGAGAAAAAAGGCGGCGTGATCACGATTTCCAAGCCTGCTAATTATTATGCGGAAACGGATTTTTCCGCCCCGCTTGCCGCGGCCATTGCCACTCGACCCGACTGCATGCTGATTGGCGGACCATCGGCCACGACGGCGCTGGTCATTGAGCAGGCCAGGCAGATGGGATTCAAGGGCGGATTCATCATGATCGACCAGGCCAAACAGGACATCATTGCCAAACTGCTGGGGTCAACCAAAATTCTGGGCGATCTGATCGGCACGGGCGGGGTGTTGAGCCTGACGCCGTCGCTGCATCGGGATCGGCCTTTCGATCCGCGCTATGTCAAGGCTTACAAACGCATGACGACGTGGGAATGCGTACTCAATTATACAGCCATGTACTCCTTGTCTCGCGCCATTGTCGCGGCGGGGACCGTCAGTGATGTCTATAAAATCCGCGATGCCTATCCCAAAGCCTTTCCCATGCGGGGCGATAAATTCCCCTCCGAGTTCATGGGCTTGACCGACGGCGGGCGGGTGAAAATGTTTGGCACCGTGCAAACCATTACTCAAGGCGTCTCGGATCCGTCCTTTCTGAACTGCTGGTGGGCCAAATCCAAAGAGGAGTTTGATCGGGAGGTCAAAGACTCCCTGGCGCATCCGAGCGTTAAAATTGTCTGGGTACCCGTTCCGCACTAAAAAATGCGGGCAAAAAAATATTAAATTTTGAAGGAGGAAAAGAAGTTATGTCGTTAAATCAGTTAATCGATTCGCGTGATGTCCGTTTTACCCTGTTTGAG
>CAZSQS010000132.1:0-3946 GCA_964608995.1 uncultured Smithella sp.
CTGACAAAATGTATATCATGGTATATATTTTGTCAAATTCATTTAGTACACCACCACGGTAAATTTGTTCTCCCCTTCAAGGAATTGACCTGCAAGTATTTTTCGTCATACGGAGATAGTCGAAGACGAGTCGGACATTACGGTTCAATTCGCGCATTTTTTGAGCGACACTGGCGACCTTTTTCGATTTGATGATGCCAATGACAAAGCGGCGTAGACAGCTGATATTTTCAGGACCGTATCCGGTGCGAATGCGGCTTCGATCTTCATCGAAGTTCCAATCCAGGATGTAGTGACAGCTATTTTCGATGCTCCAATGGCCCCGGTTGATCTCCAGAAGTCGTTTAGGACTAGCCTCCCGGACAGTTCGGCTGGTAATGCCGTAAGCCACATCCAGGGATACCTTACCGGTTTTTTTGTTTGTACATTCCCTTTCAATGACGAAGGCTTGGCCAACATGAGGAAAGTCGAGATAATCGTTGAGATCGGAGCTGACCCATATTTTCCGGATTTCGATTCGCCCATGATCCGGGGGCGAACATTCCATATAATCCGGATGTCCTCTATCCTGAAATAACAAAGTAATATCATCCAGAAGGCGGCGCTGGTTTCCTTTGACCGTAAAATGGTAATGCGCCTGGCGCTGGATAACCAGATAATCGGCGATCTTGCGCTGGGTCAGGAGCGCATCGGCCGTTACATCCTTTCCTTTCAGATCGATGGTAGAAAGCAGAGGAATGGCTAGATTGATCTCATTGGTGCGTTTGACACTTTCATCATCGTCGGCAGGTATGGTTCCGACTTTTTTTGGGCATAGCAGTTTTGGGTCTGGTGACCAACCACGCTCATGATATGAGTTTGATATCCCTGATCATCCAGGGCGTTACGCATGGTTTTGCCGTCAATGGCCAGGCTTTTATCCTGCTTGGCATAGATTTGATTCCAACGCTGCAAAGCCCGGTCCAGTTCGACAGGATCGATCCGAATGAGCATATCCCGGATAATGTATTCGCTGGGAACACTGTATGAACCGTTTTCATAACGGCAGCCAAAACGTCGTCTGGCCGCTGTGCCGAGACTTTGGGCCCAATCGGATATCGCCCGGTATCCCCGCATGCCGCACAGGCAGGCGGCAGTGGCAATCCCCAAAACGGTAGACAGCCGGTGCCGACGACCTTGGGTTCGACGAGGATCGGTTATCTCGGAAAAAAAAGACGGCAGTGATTCCATTTGTTGCGCAGTCAGCATCATCTTTGAACCTCCGGTCTGATACAAGGATGGAAGGACTGGCTGACATAAAAAAGCGCCGGCATCCGCCTGCAGGGGCATCAGGAAAACCTTCTTGGGCGTTCCTGCCGACGCGCTGTAGCCATTGCGAATCCGGCGGTACCCTTTGGTGTCCCCCACATATATCCAGTTGGCCGCCTTGTAAACCGTTCCCGAAAAACGCTGAGAATCCACAAAGGTTTCCAGCAAGACCACGGAATGTCCAAACGCCTCCTGCCAATCTGCATTCAGACGCTTTGAACACAAAGATAAAACGCGCGATCCCAGATTCGGCTTATGCCAGTCCGGTAAAATGAGAAAACGGCTGTTGTTGACGATTAACTTGAGACGGTCGTACCGATTATGCATGCTCCATCCAATCCAGTTATCCCGAGCCGCACATTTCAAAGCCGATGCTGAAAAACTCAGCAACGCCACCCATTGATCATGCCAACATGCCACATACCAAAGGGTCTCGCTGATCTTCGGTAAAGCTCCCAAATAATGATACTGAGCCATCAGGGCCTGATAGGCTTGCTTCTCGGACGGATGAACCAATCGTACAACGATCTGCCTCATATCCACAACAACCCCCATACCAACAAATCGATGACTCTCTATAACCCATCCCGATGATCCTGTCCAGTATTATTTATAACAAATCAATCCTCTTGAGCTTTTAGATGAGAATAAATTCACCCTGGGTAAAGAAAATAGTTGTAAAAGGTACTATTTGATTAACTGATTCATCTCAAATATCGGCAGCAGGATGGATATAATGATGAAACCCACTATCAATCCCATGGAGACAATCATGATGGGTTCAAGCAGGGATGTGAATACAAGAATATTCGCTTCGACATCTCTTTCCAATGAATCGGCAATTTTAAGAAGCATTTCTTCAACGGTGCCGCTTTGTTCGCCTATAGCGATCATTTCAATAGCAATCGTCGGAAACAGCCCGCTTTTAGACAAAGGCACAGACAAACTCTGCCCCTCCCCTACATCTTTGATGGCCTGTCTAATCTCAGCAGCGATCAGGCTGTTGCCGACAACATGACTGACAATTTCAAGTGCTGTTAAAAGCGGCACGTCGCTCTTCAGCAGCGTGCCCAGAGTTCTGCTAAACCTTGAAATGGCAATATTTCTGTTGAGTTCACCAATAACGGGAGCGGATATTTTAAATTTATTCCAGATGTGCGCACCGCGCACCGTGCTTTTTATCGAGTAACGAATAAAGAGAATTGATCCGACCATCAATATAAGAATCAGTAGCCAGTAAGTCTTTAATGCGTTGCTTACCGCTATCAGCATAATGGTTGTCATGGGAAGATTTTGATGCATTTCCTGAAATATTTTGGTTATGTTAGGCACCACAAAGGCCAGCATAAACATCAGGACGCCGCTGCCGATAAAAAACATCAGGATCGGATAGGCCAGGGCAGACCTGATTTTTGTCCGTAAGGCCTGGCTTTTTTCATAGAAGTCAGCCAACCGGTCAAGCACAATATCCAGGGTTCCCGATGCTTCTCCCGCCCTGATCATATTTACATATAACGGGGGAAACACGTCCGGAAAATTGGACATGCTCAATGTTAAACTATTTCCTTCAGTGACCTGATCTTTTATCTGCGTAAGAATAATTTTGAATTGAGGGTGTTTTGTCTGGGATGCCAATGCGTTTAACGACGGAACAAGCGGCAGACCGGCGCTGAGCAGGGTGGAAAGCTGTCGGGTCATGATGGACAGATCACGCAACCGCACTTTTTTAATCATCGGAAAAATGGCGATCTTATCCCCGGATTTTTCTTTATCGACACTCGCCGTTTCCTTGATGTCAACAAGAAAAACTTCCATTTCGCGCAACTTCTGCCTTGCATGGTTTATGCTGCCGGCATCAATGACGCCTTTAATCTTTTTGCTTTTCTGGTCAAGGGCTGTGTATTCAAATACGGGCATAATGGGGTGAATTTACACAACGGCTTTCGGGTGTCAATATAAATCTTCAGAACCTATCAATCTTCAGAACGCTATATTTATCAATAATTTTATCTTGACGACAAACCATTTCACGATATAAACAGCCCTATGATTAATCGATCAATTCAAAATAGATATTTACGGTTTACGGTTTGGCTATTCGCTTATTTGCTGTTGACGGTTATTTCCGGTGGATCGACTGCGTGGGCAACGGAAGTTTATGCTACTTCGCTTACGGTCAAAGACGCCAGTATGGTTGAGGTGCCTGTCGGCATTGACAACGTTGAAAAACTGGCCGGCATTAAGCTGGGGATAAATTTTGACAAAGAAATGCTTAGTTTTAAAGAGGGTCAAAAAACAAAAAACACCCAGGCCATGATGCATGTTATTAATGACAAAAATCCTGGAAGACTGGTTGTTGTCATGGCCGGCGCAACGGGGATATCCGGCACGAATTTTCCTTTAATCCATCTACAGTTCACTGTGAAAAACGCGCGTAAATCGAATTTCAGCACACGTATTGAAATTGTGGAATGTCAGTTGATGAGTGATAAACTGGTCGAGATAAAATGCAGTGTAAAACCGGGAATTATTACAATGTCCAGGTAACGATACCTGTTCTGATTATTCAATATCCTCATCGGCTTCCCTTTTTAAAATACGCGTCACCCGGAGGACTTCTTCAACAGTCGTAACCCCT
>CAZSQS010000132.1:3956-4298 GCA_964608995.1 uncultured Smithella sp.
GAACCTTCTGCGCTCCATTTTGAACCAGTGTTGTCATTCCGCGATCAGTTGCCAGTTCATTGATCAAATTGGAATCAGAAGTTTTCAGGATAAGACGTTTTATAGGATCATCCAGGGTCATGATTTCAAAAATCCCGGTTCTTCCTCTGTATCCTGTATTCATACAGGATAAACAGCCTTTTTTTGTATAAATATTGTGATTCTGCAACATTTTGCGGTCAATGCCGATGTTGTTGAGTGATTCTTCATCAGGCGTATAAATGGTTTTGCCCTTGGGGCACAGCATACGTACTAGTCTCTGGGCAACAATGGCAATGATGGATGATGTAACCAAAAAAGGCT
>CAZSQS010000133.1:0-4138 GCA_964608995.1 uncultured Smithella sp.
AAATGGATAATCAAGTAATAATATCAATATGTTGCAATTATTTCAGGGACGACTATTTAGATAAACTTAACAAAACAAAAAAATTCCACGACAATCTCATTAAGAAAGACCTTCACCCCGAGACGTACCAGTTTTACGCATCCGGCATCGCCTCGGCGGATCGGGTGCGGTTCAACATCGTGGAAGACAGTATTTGGGAGACGTTTAAACGGAAGACCGGACTGTTTGGGGATGCCATTAAGGATTATATCAAAAGCAACATCAAAGGCGCGCCGGTATCGGCGGTATTGGGAATGACGCTGAGCAGCGCTGTGACCGGGCCGCTTAAGGCGGCGACCTTAATCAATGACGCAGGCGGGGTTGTCTTACGCCTGACTCTCAAGGACATGGATTGGTTTGTCAACCGGGGCGGCTATCGTGATCGTGTGGATAAAGACGGCAAGCCTGCAAAAGAAGGCAAATTGCGCCTGGTCACGCTGCAACTGCCCGACGGCGCAGGCGACGGCACGGTGCCGGAATCATCGGCGATGGCGCTAAAGCTCAACACAGACAAGAAACGGACTTTCTGCATCGCCGACAAACGGGAGTTTGAAGCCAAAGCTATTGAAAAGAACAAGCGCCTGAAACCGAAAAACCCGCCGGACTTCGACGAAGGCTACTTCGACCGCGGCCACGAACCGATCTTCAAAACCCAGAGCGCGCGGTTTATCACGTTCACGGCCATTGAAAACATGTGTCGCGTGGTGATTGCCAAAACTGTGGGGGCAAACCGCGACGGTAAAAATGACCAGCCCTCAAAAGATAGCGGGGCGCAAGGTGGCGGCAAGCCTCTGCCCGGCGGCAGTGGAAAACCCGGTGGCCCGGACAGCGGCGGCGCAAGCGGCAGTTTGGAAAGCAAATCCTCAAAAGATAACGGCGCAAAAGGAAGCGACAAACCTTTCTCGGGCGGCGGCGGAAAATCCGGCGGTGGCGGCGCAAGCGGCAGTTGGGGTGGCAATGAATCAAAGGGCGGCGGCTCACAAGGAAGCGATAAACCGTTTGATGGTTTTGGTGGCGGACGCTCGGGCGGAGGCGGCGCCGGTCGTAGCTTTTAGCAATGATCGGGCATCAAAGAAGATGGCCCCTTCGCTTAAAAAACATCTGCCGCAAGAAATCGCGCGCACCGAGCAAGGATTATAGAGGCAACAAGACGGTATGAAGATTATCAACACCTCCCCCATGATTGCCGCGACGTATTTTATGATGGATAAAGAAGGCGCGGAGGTCATGCTTTTGGTACTCAAGGGCACCTGGCGTATCGGAAAAGATGCGAAGCTCTCCGTAGCGGACGAGCCCCGCCCAATTCGCTCCGAACCCCTCTATCGGGGCGAACCGGGCCAGTCGAGCCTGATTTACGATACGGACGCGGTGCTGGAAAAGCCCGGCACGGACTGCGTTTTGATCGGACAGGCCCGGGCGTTGAAACCGCGTCTGGCCTATGTGGATGTCACCTTCGGTGTCGGGCCGGTTGTGAAAAAAGCCAGGGTATTCGGAAAAAGGCGCTGGAAAAAGGGACTGTTCGGGGGCGCGTCGATTCTGAGAATCAGCCCCATCGAAGCCATTCCCCTGATTTGGGAAAACACCTTCGGCGGTTATGACACGAGCTGGAAAGATCCATCAAAGCATGAATTCTGCCTGGAAAACCCCGTCGGGCGAGGGTTTCGCGCCAAAAAATCAAACATCAACTTCGACGGACAGCTTCTGCCGAACATTGAAGACCCAGCCCATCTGATCAAAAATCCAAAACAGCGGCCAAAGCCCGTCGGATTCGGTATGATGGCGCCCTTCTGGCAGCCCCGGGTCTCTTATGCCGGAACCTGCGACGAACGATGGCAAAAGTTTATCAACCCGCTTTTACCTGAAGACTTCGATATCCGCTTTAACTTATCGGCAGCGCCGGGCCTATCGACGAAAACGCACTTAAAAGGCAACGAACGGGTGCTGGTGGAAGGCGCTTCAAAACAGTCCCGGCTTTTATTCGATCTGCCGGGTCTGACCCCCAAAGTCACCGTGCGCCGCTTTGGCTATGAAGGCGATTTGCCCGTGCGCCTGGACACGGTGATTGTAGAGCCGGATGATGATCTCGTCACCCTCACCTGGCGGGGCGTTTGGAACGTCCACGGCTATGTACACCAAATTATTTCTGTCCGTGTCGAAGTGTAACGATTTCAAACCCAATTATCCCTTGACGATTCCAATCCGTTTAAATATAGAAACGTGCAATGTGAAGGAACACATGCGGCACGTTAATTAATCAGGAAGATCGCTTCACACCTCTTAATACTTTTTAGACATTTTAACGGTCTCGTCATTGTGTTTACGCAGGAGACAGTTTCATTTTCTGTCGTCTTCACGGCGAAAGCCTCCGAACCAGTTTTAATAATTTCTGGATTCCGGCCTTCGCCGGAATGACAAAGTAAATATGCGACCGTTAATAATTTTTCTGGCTAAATATTTTTAGCCATTTTAATTGATTTACCCGGCGCTGTGCCGTGTAGATATACTAAATCTATCGAAGAAAAGGAGAAAGCACCATGCCATTACCAGCACATTTGACACTACAGGGAGAAAAGCAGGGCAAGATTGACGGTTCCTGTGAAATGCAGGGCAGAGAAGGCTCCATTTTAGTCTATGCCGTGGATCACGACATTCACATTCCGCGCGATCCGCAGTCGGGTCTCGGCAGCGGCAAACGCATTCACGGGCCTTTGAGCATCGTGAAAGAATACGACAAGAGCTCACCCAAACTGTATCAGGCACTGTGCACGGGCGAGCACCTGAAGAACGTCACCATCAAATGGTACCGGATCAACAAGCAGGGCTCCGAAGAGCATTATTTCACGCATGTATTGGAAGATGCCATCGTCGTGTCGGTTGAGCCCAACATGCCGGTGGCGTTTCTTCCCGCGAATGAACCCTACCGCCACATGGAGAAGGTCTCCTTCACCTACAAGAAAATCAAATGGACCTGGGAACCGGATGGCATTGAATCCGAAGATTCCTGGGCCGTGCCGACGTAAGCACTGAAAAACAGTTGCGCCCCGCCTGAATTTTCAGGTGGGGCGCAAAGTATTTTGAAAAGGAATGACAACAGCTATGGCGGATAATGCGGCAAGAAGCCCGAAAGATGTGCTCAAAGACCTGTGTGATCAGGCCTATGACGACAATCCGCATTCGTGCAGTCATGCGGTGTGGCAGGTGATCCGGCACTTCAGGCCGGAGCAGACCTGGAAGAACGCCAACGCGCTGATCGATGAAATCAGTTCAAGCGAAGCATGGCGGGAAGTGGCGATAGGCGAGCTGAGCCATCTGGCCAATCAAGGCATTTTGGTGGTGGGCGGCAAGAAGGAATCCGGCCACGGACATGTCGTTGTGGTTTATCCCGGGCCGGAAAAGCGCGACGGGGGATTTTACTATAAAGATAAAGTCACAGGCGATCAGGTTTTGGCAAAAGCGCACGGGATGTTTGCCCGATCCATGTCAACATCAATGGGTAGTTGGCCGGGCGCTAAAAGCCGCGGAGACAAAACGGTTTATGATGCTTGGGGCTCGAGAAAATTCTATGATGTGAAATTTTGGAAATATCAGGGCAAATAGACAAATATGTATGTATACAATTAAACTGAATAAATAAAGGAATGCGGGGCAATGGCTCAAGTTTGTCGAACTTGCTGGTTATTTATTATCGCTATTTATTTTTCTATCGGGGCTTCGAATGTCGTCGCCAATGGTGATCCGTCTTATCCGGAATTAATCAAGCTTAACGAAGCGGATTGCATCGTTCTAAATGATGCGGAAATGCGACAGCTTCCGCAGAATTGGCGCAAATATCAAGGTTTTGTTAAAAAATGTTATCTGAAAAAAAGTAGCGCGTCAAAACCAGGTATGGCAGTCATATCGATTTGGGCTCATGATTATCTGGATGCACAAGGATCGGTTCAATGGGAAAATTTTCCTCTTTCGATGGTTGTCAATTCTCAGTTTGCGCCTCTGGGATTTCTTCCGGAAATATATCCAATGGATTCGCCTACGCATCTTATTCTGTACTATGGCAAATGGAAAGGCGATCTTCCCACCGAAATATGGATTGACGTTTCCA
>CAZSQS010000134.1:0-4036 GCA_964608995.1 uncultured Smithella sp.
ACGAGGTTTGATCATGTTAAGACGAGGCAAACGCATTCTAGCTGCGAAAGCGAAGGTTGAGCCGACCAAGCGATACACGCTGAAAGAGGCTGCGGAGATGGTGGTGTCAATGGCAAGTGCCAAATTCGACGAGACAGTGGAAGCGGCTGTGCGGCTGGGCGTCAATCCGGCGCACGCGGATCAGATGGTTCGCGGCAGCGTGGTGCTTCCCAACGGTTTGGGAAAGACCGTTCGTGTCCTGGTTTTTGCCAAGGGTGACAAGGAAAAAGAAGCGCTGGAAGCCGGAGCGGATTTGGTCGGCAGTGATGAAATCATTGAAAAGATCAAAGGCGGTTGGCTGGAATTCGACCGTGTGATCGCCACGCCGGACATGATGGGTTCCGTTGGAAAAATAGCGAAAATTCTGGGCCCGCGCGGCTTGATGCCTAACCCAAAAGTGGGAACAGTGACGTTTGAAATCGCCAATGCCGTCAAGGAACTCAAAGCCGGTAAAGTCGAATTTCGCGTGGAGAAAGCCGGAATTGTTCACTCGCCGGTCGGCAAAGTTTCTTTCGGCGCTGAAAAGCTCACGGAGAACATCAATGCGCTTCTGGAGACCATCGTTAAACTGAAGCCGTCTGCCAGCAAGGGGACGTATATTAAGAGTATAGCGCTCTCCAGCACGATGGGTGCCGGCGTCAAAATTGATACGCTGGAAATTAAATCCTAGCGTGGGTCGCTAAAAATAACGCGCGAGCGTCGCTTCTCGTTGATTGTGCGATCTCGCGTAAAAAAAAGATTTGGTTTTGGTCGAAGACAGCAGGTACGGAAGTTTAAACGGAACATGGCCTGCCGAGACGCGTGGACGAAAAAGTGTTACTTGAATTTCCGGGGTAATCATTTTTCTGAAAACGGGGTTTCGGCTGCAGGCAGATGACCCGTTTCCTCACTGAAGTATGTGGCTTAACGCTCCGGCCTCAAACAAAAATACTTTTGAAAGGAGGCTGATAGATTGGATCGAAAAACAAAAGAACAAATTGTTTCTGAACTTCAGGAAAAAATCAAACAGGCCAAGCTGGGTGTTCTGACCAATTTCAACGCGATGAACGTTGAAAAAATGGAAGCATTGAGAAACGCATTGCGTAAAAATGATGCGGAACTCAAAGTGGTTAAGAATACACTGCTCGGGATCGCCTCGAAGGAAACCGACTTCAAGGTTTTGGCGGATTATTTCAAGTTTCCCGTCGCCATGGTGTTAAGCTATAAAGATCCGGTGGCACCGACCAAGGCCTTGACAGAGTTTGCCAAGAAGAATCCGGAACTGGAAATCAAAGTCGGCGTGCTCGACGGCAAGTTGCTCACCAGAGAAGACTTGACCGCATTGGCGGAACTTCCCAGTCGCGAAGTGCTTCTGGGCAAGCTGGTTTCCGTCATGGCCGCTGTCCCGACGTCCTTCGTCCGAGTGCTCAATGCCGTTCCCGCAGGTTTTGTTCGCGTGGTGAACGCTTACAGTGAAAAGAAGAATAACTTAAATTAAAATACATAAAGAGGGAAGAAATATGTCTAACATTACTAAAGAAGATGTCGTTAAATTTATTGAAAACATGACCGTGCTGGAGCTGTCCGCTTTAGTGAAGGAACTGGAAGAGAAATTTGGTGTTTCCGCCGCCGCCCCCATGATGGCAGCCGTGGCCGCGACAGGCGCAGCCCCCGCCGCCGCTGTTGAAGAGCAGACGGAATTCAATGCGATCCTGACAGGCTTCGGCGCTGAAAAGATTCAGGTCATCAAGGTCGTGCGCGCGATCACCGGTCTGGGACTCAAAGAGGCCAAGGATCTGGTGGAAGGTGTGCCAAAACCGATTAAAGAAGGCGTCTCCAAGGATGAAGCGGCCGATATCAAGAAGAAGATTGAAGAAGTGGGTGGAACCGTCGAGATTAAATAATCCAATCTCTCACTTTATTACACTTTTAAGGATATTATGGGTGACTTTAGAAAAAAATTTGGCCGTGTAAAGCAAATACAGGACATTCCCAATCTGATTGAAATTCAGACACGTTCCTATGAAAAATTCCTGCAAGCCGATGTGCCGCTGGCCAAGCGGCGCAATATCGGCTTGCAGGGCGCTTTCAAAAGCGTGTTCCCGATTTCGGATTTCAGCGGCAAATGTTCCCTGGAATTTGTCAGCTACAAGATTGGCGATGTCCGGTATGACGTCAAGGAGTGCATTCAGAAAGGCATGACCTATGCCGCTCCTTTGAAAATTGTTGTCCGGCTTGTGGTCTTTGAAACCGACCGGCTTGCCGATGGCAAGATTAACCGTGAAGTGGTTGAGACCAAACCGATCCGCGACATCAAGGAACAGGAAATTTACTTCGGTGAAATTCCGCTCATGATGGAAAACGGTACGTTTATCGTCAACGGGTCGGAACGGGTGATCGTCAGTCAGCTGCACCGGTCGCCGGGCATCTTTTTTGATCATGACAAAGGCAAGACGGTTGCGTCCGGCAAGCTGATCTATTCGGCCCGTGTGATTCCCATTCGCGGGTCGTGGCTCGATTTGGAATTCGATTCCAAGGACCTGCTCTATGTCCGGATCGATCGCCGCCGGAAAATGCCCGTGACCATTTTGCTTAAAGCCATGGGCAATTCGACGGAATTCATTTTAAATTATTTCTACAACATCGAGAGAATCACGCTCGAAGGCGAAAAAATCTATTTTGCCGTTGACGAATCTTTGGTCGGTCAGAAAGCGCCGGAAGATATTCGTGATCCGAAAAACGAAGAAATTATTATCAAGAAGGGGCGTAAAATTACCAAGCCGCTTCTCAAGCGGGTCATCGACGCGGGCGTGAAACGCGTGAGCATCAAGGAAGCGGATTTAACCGGCAAGGTTCTTTCGTCGGATGTTCATGATCCCCAGACCGGGGAAATCCTTTTCCGCTGCAATGAAGAACTTCCGTTAAACGGGCTGGAAATCGCCCAGGAAAAGGGCGTGAAGGAACTCAAGTTCATTCATGTCGATGAAGACATCGATAACGCCTCCATCCGGGATACGCTTTTAATGGACCGCATTGATACGGAAGAAGACGCGATCATGGAAATCTATCGCCGTTTGCGTCCCAGCAATCCTCCCACGCCGGAGACGGCGGCGAAATTCTTCAAAAGCCTGTTCTTCGAGCCGGAAACGTACGATCTGTCAGATGTCGGTCGTGCCAAAATGAACTACAAATTGCGCCTGAATGTTTCGACGGATTTAACCGTACTGCGCAATGAAGATATTCTGGCCTCCGTCAAGTATCTCATCGATCTGAAAAACGGCGTGGGCGAGTGCAGTGTGGATGATATTGATCATCTGGGCAATCGCCGCGTGCGATCGGTGGGTGAGCTCATCGAGAACCAGTACCGCGTCGGTCTGGTGCGCATGGAGCGGGCCATCAAGGAAAAGATGAGCCTTCAGGACATCGAAACCATGATGCCTCACGATCTGATCAACGCCAAACCGGTCTCGGCGGTGGTGAACGAATTTTTCGGGTCCAGTCAGTTGTCCCAGTTTATGGATCAGACCAATCCGCTCTCAGAAATTACGCACAAGCGCCGCCTGTCGGCGTTAGGCCCCGGTGGTTTAACGCGTGAACGGGCCGGGTTTGAAGTGCGTGACGTTCATTCAACGCATTATGGACGCATCTGTCCGGTGGAAACCCCCGAAGGCCCGAATATCGGCCTGATCGTATCACTTTCCACTTTTGCCCGTGTCAATGAATTCGGCTTCATTGAGACTCCTTACCGCATGGTCGAAAACGGCAAGGTCTTGGATGAGGTAAGATTCATGACCGCGATTGAGGAAGAAAATCGGTTGATTGCTCCCGCCGATCGCCCCCTCGATAAAAAGGGAAAATTTGAAGAGGAACTGATTTCGGTCCGAAAAGGAAGTGACTTCGTCTCGGCAATGCCGGAAGAAATAAATATGATGGACGTCGCCCCGAATCAGCTCGTTTCTGTGGCGGCTGCGCTTATTCCGTTTCTGGAGCATGATGACGCCAACCGCGCGCTGATGGG
>CAZSQS010000135.1:0-3972 GCA_964608995.1 uncultured Smithella sp.
GAAAGTGTTCACTTTTAATTCTTAAAGAGTTCACTTTTAATTTTTAGCCAACACCGATAACGATTACCTTGACAGAGGTCTTCGATCGCCATATAGCTTCGAAGTATCATCTTTTCCGGGCCTTTCGTGTCGGGCAAGAGATCAAAAAAAATGAAAGCGATGAGTATATAATTTGAACAACTACAAGCAACCAACGATTGAACGCCTCAGTGACGGACTTCACCGTCTGATGTTTGATGACGGCCGTGTGCTGTATCTGATTGGCACGGCCCATGTGTCCAAAGAATCCGTTTTGCTGGTTGAAAAAACGATCCGGGATGTGGCGCCCGACACGATTTGCGTTGAACTTGACGACAAGCGGCTGGCGTCCATGATGAAGAAACATGTTTTCGACGATCTGGACATCATCAAGATTATCCGCGCCAAGCAGCTTTTTTATTTTATCGGACAGTTTATTTTATCGTCCTACCAGAAGAAAATCGCTGAGAAAACCGGCAGCATCCCCGGCGCGGAATTCAAGCGCGCGGTCGAACTGGCCAATGAAACCGGCGCAACGCTAGTGCTTGCCGACCGCGATATCGGGATTACACTCAAAAGAGCATGGCGGCTGACCCGTTTTTTCGACAAAATGAAATTTCTTGCCTCCCTGTTCATTCGGGATGAAAAGGACATTGAAAGCGCCGACATTGAAAGCATGAAAAACCCGGACGCCATTGACAACCTGATTAAAGGGTTTGGCGACGAACTGCCTGTGACCAAGGAAGTGCTCATTGATGAACGCGACGTGTATCTGGCGGCCAGCATTCAGCGGCAACGAGGAAACGTGACAATCGCCGTCGTCGGTGCGGGGCATGTTCCGGGAATGCTCAGGCAATTTGAAAAATTTATTCCGGAAGAAAAAATTGCGGAAATCAATTTTGTTCCGCCGCCTTCAACATTTGCCAAAGTAGCGCCATGGGTGATTCCACTGGTGATCATAGCCGTGTTTGCCTATGGCTTTCTGTTCGGCAGACGGGACCTCGCCGGTGAGGCCCTGATGTACTGGATCGTTGTCAACGGATCGCTTGCGGCGCTGGGGTGCCTGCTGGCGCGCGCGCATCCGCTGACCATTGTGGCGGGATTTATCGCCGCGCCGATCACGAGCCTCAACCCCACCATCGGCGCGGGTTTTGTCACCGCGCTGGTGCAAACCTTCGCGTCCAAACCCCGGGTGAAAGATTTCGATCAGCTCCAGGGCGGCGCCATGAAGATTCGTCAATGGTGGCAAAACCGGCTCACCATCGTCTTTTTGGTCTTTATTTTTTCATCCATCGGATCGTCGATGGGAACGTTTATCGCGCTGCCGTTTCTGTCGAGAATCTTCACAGGATAAAAACATCATGACAAAAAACAATCGTATCCTGGATTCCTTTTGCAACCCGCGCAGCATTGCCCTTTTCGGCAGTATGCAGGAAAACTGGTTTTTCGGCGCCGGCGTCATCATCGGCGATCTGATCAAATGGAACTACACGGGAAAAATTTACCCGGTTCATCCGGCCGCCGAGAGCGTTTACGGGATCAGAGTGTATAAAGACCTCCGCGAGGTGGACGCGGCACCCGAGCTGGCCGTCATCGTCACATCGTATAAACACGCGCCGGGCATCCTGCGCCAGTGCGGTGAAAAAGGCGTGAAGGCCGCTCTCATCGTGTCCGACGGATTTGGTGAAGCGGGGCCGGAAGGCAAAATCCGGGAGAAAGAACTGCTCGACATCGCCCGGTCCTTCGGAATGCGCGTCATGGGACCGAACACCGTCGGCGTCTTCAATTCCGAAAAATGGTTCACCACCGTTCCCTACGACCGGGGCTATGAATACAGCAGGCAGGGCGGGCTCTCCATCATCACCCAGACCGGCATGTACAGCCCGCAGGCGATGGCGTGGCATGAATACTCGCCGGGCGTCAACAAAGTGATCGATCTGGGAAATATGTGCGATATTGATGAAACGGATTGCCTGGCGTATCTGGGCGACGATGAGAGCACCCGCGTGATTTCTCTCTATATGGAGCATTCCCGGCGCGCCGGGGTGTTTCTGGATGTCCTCAAGAAGGTTTCTCTGAAAAAACCGGTCTTATGCCTGATGCCCGGCGGTTCGCCTGGCGCCGCTGCGGCCATGGCGTCCCACACCGGTTCAATGGCCGGAAACGCCGCTCTGTATGACGCGGCCCTTCGTCAGGGCGGCGCTTTGCGGGTTTTGGAATATGAAGACCTCCGCGATTGTGCGACCCCGTTTCTTCGTTATCCCCTGCCCGCGGGAAACCGCCTGGGCGTCCTGACCTTTTCGGGCGCCATCGGCATCCAGAGCATTGACGCCGCCGAGGCTAACGGCCTTAAGCTGGCGGAGCTTTCCCCGGAAAGCAGACGAAAGCTTGCCGCGCTGAGCGACACGCTGGGCAAGCATCCCGTTGACGTGGGGCCGGCTTCCGCCACGGCGGGCGCGCAGATATTCGATCTGTACAAAAAATGCTTCGATATTCTCAGAGAAGACGACCATGTGGATTGTATCTATTTGAACGGTTATATTTCACAGGCATTAAAACCGGATTATTATAAAGAACTGTTGGGCTACATCGGATCGTGCAGAGAAAAACCGATTGCGGCATGGTGCTACGGCCCGTCAAAACAACTGGTTTTGGAATTCGGCGAACTGGCCGAAAAGTGCGGCATCCCGTTTTATCTCACAACCGGCAAAGCCGTCCGGTCCCTTGCCTACATGGCCCGGTACGCAAGCTGGAGAAAGCAGAGGAAGGAATAAAACCGTTTAATGCTTCGGGAAAATCATCCATCCAATCTAAGCCCCCTGCGCAGCGTTACCATCCCCGCCATTTATAAAGGCCCGCCGGACATCGCCAATGGCGGTTATGTTTGCAGCCTGTTTGCCGAATACATCGAAGGCGTAATCGACGTTATGATCAAACGGCCCACGCCGCTTGATCGGGAGCTGCAAATTTGCGCAGACAGCGGCGGAATTTATTATCTGATGGATGGCGATCAGATGATCATTTCGGCTATGCCGGGTGTTCTGGACCTCACGGCGCCGGATGCCCCGAGTTATGAAGAAGCCGTCAAGGCCGCGAAGGCGTCCATTGCCCTGAAACCGACGCCTTATACCCACGTAACCGGGCACGGTATTCATCCGATCTGTTTTTGCTGCGGCGCGGATGTGCCGGACGGTGAAGGCCTGAAGATACACCCAGGCCGGATTCCGGGCAAAAACATGGTGGCTGCTCCCTGGACACCGGCATTGGAACATGGCGACGGGCTGGGTTATGTTCGGCCGGAATTGATCTGGACGGCGCTGGATTGTCCGGGAGCCTATGCTTTATGGGAACTGACGGATACAAAGCCCGGTTTTTTAGGACGGCTGATCGGCCACATCGAAAAGCCCTTGCGCCCAGGCGAGCCATGCGTTGTCGCTGCCTGGCCCACCGGGAGCGAGGGAAGGAAACTATACACCCAAACGGTTCTGTTTGGCGCGAAAGGACAAATCATTGGCCGATCGCTGGCAACCTGGTTTCTCATGCCTCCGGAAATGCTGAAGCTTCTGTCATGCTGATATATCGCGCGCGGCCAAGTCAATATCCCCAATCGTCAACCGTCACCTCCAAATCATTTTGCATGTCGGTCGATTTCGCCAAGAAGCGTCTTGGTCTGATCCGGCAGCAGCGCAAATCCCATGTCTTTGCGGTAGATGACATTTCTCTTCTGATCGATCATCAGATAAACGCGCTTTGAAAGCGGCAGGATCCAGTGGTCTGCGTCATAGAGCTTGGCGATCTTGCCTTTTTCATCGACTAAGAGCGTCATGTTATTCAAGGCATGCTTGGCGATAAACTTGCGGTGCGATTCGGCCGAGTCGCGCGAAAGACCCAGGATCTTTACTTTTCTTGCTTCGTATTGGGCGATGTTTTGTTGAAACTCAACAAACTGGCGAA
>CAZSQS010000136.1:0-3789 GCA_964608995.1 uncultured Smithella sp.
TTCCTGTGTATTTTTCAATAATACTTTTTATTTTATCGTCCATTTTCAACCCTCCCAAAATCAGATAACATCTCATTAGAGCGGATCGCTCCGCTCTCGCTCAATTCGGTTGTTATGACACGTCGTCATCATGAAACTGGATGAACTCACCAAGAAGTTTTTTAACGCAATCTTGACAGAGATCAAGGCTCATTACCGCACCATCGCCAAACACAGAGCTATAGCCACCAGTGTTATAATAAGAAAGGAACTCTTGCAAATCCATGTCATTATCAAATTCTTTTTTACAACAATCACAAATAATAGAAATACATCGCGTTCTTTCCACCATTTCTTTTTCTGTTATTCTCACTCATCACCTCCAACGCTCCAGGTGAGCTTGGCGTTATGCAACAAATAAACTCACGGCTTTGGCGTATATTTCTTTTATTACCGTCCACGGGACATTTACTTTCTGAATTACAGTTCCGCTTCCACCGCAAGTTGAGCAAATACCATCGTCAGAATCATCACAGTCAGGGCACGGAAGAGGGTTATTAATAGAAAACTCACCAATCATTGCGGCCTTCGCTCCATTTTCCGCAGTAAGACGACGCGGCATGGAAATAAAATCTTTTTCAGTTTCCATAATAAAATCCTTTCTATAAAAGCGCATAACAAAGTCGCTCAACGCGGACTCGCTATGCTCGCCGGTTAGCTCCGGCGTTATCCACCACCAACAGCGGATAACAAATTTTCCAGCGTTATTTCTTCTGACGGATGGGCAAATATGTAATCCGTCACTTCTTTCTCGCGCGTCACCAGCCAGTTGATGCGGCCGCCGACATATTTTCCGTTGCGCAGGATGGTGAACCGGTCCGGCTTGTTGATGATCTTGACACCCGGGTTGTTTAACATCAGCGTCCACAATTCTGCCAACAGCGGGGGCGTGCCGACGGGCGGGTTGCTGTTTTCTGGGCTTCCGCCCCCGCGGGAATGACAATCTTTTTGCGCTTCGCGCTTCACGCTTATCGCCTCACGACGTTCTATCGTGATCACCGGCGGCAGCCCCGCCTCAATCCACCTTGACAAGTCCATCCCCATTTGAAACGCCTCGCCGGGATCCTTTCCTTTCGGCACGGGCCAGCGGTCGCAGCGGTCACCAAAATTTTCAGACCACCACTTCATGGCCCGTTCCGCCGCCGCTTTGCCGCCGCCCTGGTCGCCATAGTCCAGGGCGTTAAGGATTTGGACGGCTTCCTTCAGCGTGGCATAGGCGGCGGCGTCCGGTTTTCCCTGGAGCGTGCCCAGCGCGACGGCTCCGGCCAGTTCGGTCGCGGCCGCACAGGCGATGCCATCAAGTTCTGATTCGATGATGACAAAGGCCCTGCGGTCCGCGCCGATGACCATAGTGGACATGGACGATCCCGGGACGACGTAGTATCGCGGCTCGCCCTCCGGCCGGCGGATCCTGATACGCTGGACCGGTCCACCTCCGGCGCCTTGCGCCACCTCCGCCAGCGGAGGACAGTATGGAATAACCAGGCCGCGCGGGATCCATAGCATTCGTGGCTTTCCGTTTTCTTTCAATAGCTCAGGCAGCCCCCAGGCCTTTCGGGCGCGAAAAATATCTTTTTCATTTTCTCCCGGGTTCCACCCGAGGCGCGCGGCCTCGGCGGAGGGCTGGTTGATCCCCCTAGCGGCCAGCCAGTCCAGCTGCTGCTGATTATTTTTTAATTGCTCTTGCGCCCAGGTGACAAACTTTTCCGCTTTTTCTTTCCAGAGATCCGCCGGGCTCTGGTGTTCAGTTGGGGTGAATGTTTGTTTTGCCGGCGGCCGATGGCTTTCTGTCCTGTAGTCCGGCCGGTCTATGTTGAGATAGGCGCAGGCGTCTTTAAAACTCATTCCCTCAAAGTCGATCAAAAATTGGATGTTGTCACCAGATAAATCACACGAGCGGCACCAATATCCCCCCTTCCCGGCGTTCTGATTTGGCCAGACATGAAAGCGATCATTTCCACCACACGCCGGGCATGGTCCCCAGTATTCGCCGCCGTGAGTGTTCGCCGCTTTTTTCAGATTAACTTTTTTACTAGCCAAATCTAACGTGTTAATTTTAAACCCTCCCTGTTTAACCTATCTCTTTGTTTTGTTTATATTATCTCTGGTTTTTCCTTGTTTTTTCCTTTTTTCTTCTTTTTTTATATCTATTTATTATTATTATTATTTTAACTTATATTTATTTATACCTCCGCCCTTCGGGGATAGTTGGAGGGTTTTTCTATATTAATCCTGTTAAGTAATTTTAAATAAAACCACTTTGGAACGTATATAGGTTGAACCCTCGCACCCTCCCCGTAATCACCAGACAAAACCGTCCCTTTTTGGCGACACTCAAACAAATACGGTAACTTGCGGCTGTGTCCGAAAAACAGCGCTTTTTTTCAAACCCTCCACCGGTTTCGGGGATAGAGGGATAGTTGTTTGCTGTGTTCGCCCCCGCTTTGTTGTTTTTTGTCGTAGTGATGTTTTTCATTTCTAACCCTCGCACCCTCCCTGCGCTTCGTTTAAGGCGATGCCGTGATAGACGTTGCAGCCCTCGGATTTTGTCTTGTTGAATTTCATGGAGAGCTGCTTCCCGAACCTGGTGCCGGTCCATTCCTTTTTGCCGATGTTGGCGTTGTACCAGGTGACAAACCGCTCATAAAGCGCGGCGCCCTTTTCCTTTGCGCCCGGTTCGATGATGCAGCACTCGTCGATGAAGTCGGCCAGCAGGTCTTCGTTGCGCCGATATTCTTCGGAGGCTTCCATGATTGATCGGGGCGGATTGAGACCATCGCGCTGCCAAAGCAAACACCCGCGCACCAGCCAGGCCAAAATCCCCGGGGCTTCTTTAAGGATCTCCCGGTCAAGGCCCAGGTTGGCGCGGCGTTCGTGATCGTCCTGGGGATCGCGGTTGACGAAACTGATGTCGTGCGATATCAGGTGCAGGCGCTCCCAGAAGGCTTTGTCGTTTGGCGGAGCCTCGGGCTGCGTGTTGGTCATGACAAATAATTTGTGTGTGGGGTCAAAGCGGATCGGGCGCTTATCGTTCGGCCAGCGGCCCTGCAGTTCGTCCCGGCCGGTTAGCCACTTGATCTTTGCAGCGCTGAATCGTTGGCCCTCGTCGATTTCCGAGGCGAAGGCGAAGCGGATCCCCTTGAGACTCATGATGTCCGGAGACGGCCCGGATGATGACTTTGAAAACTTCTGTGTCAGCAGCATTTCCGACGGGATGGATCCTGCCAGAGAGCCCATGACGGTGCTGATGGTTTCGACGATCAAGCTCCGCCCGTTCCAGCCGGTCTTCCCGTATAAAACAGGAAAGACTTTTTCCTGCACCAGGCCAGTCATGGCATAACCGAAAAGGCGCTGCAGGTATTCAACCATGGAGCGGTCAGCGCCTTCTTTGTCGCAATTGTAAATCTGCCGGAGGGACTGCTCCCAGATCGGCGCTGGTTCATCGATGCCCTTGAATTCGATGGGACTGGCCAGAGACAGGTAATCTGATGGGCGCCCAGGCTTTAGTTTCCCGGTTGTTAAATCAATGACGCCGTTTGCGCATGGGAAAAGCATCGGCTTGAGGTCAAACTCTTCGCCGACGATGGCGATGGGGTTGTCGATCGTGTGGGCAAATTTTAGGCAGGCGTTGCGGCGGTTTTCTCCGCGCAGCTGACGGACGCGCTCCAGAAGTTTTTCGCATGTTTTGCGGAGCCTGTTGGTCTCGTCTTTATCGGCGCCGGCGGCGGCCGCCTCCGCGATGCGGTCAGA
>CAZSQS010000137.1:0-3577 GCA_964608995.1 uncultured Smithella sp.
TTAAACAATATGAGGAATCTCTTAGGGGAGGCAAGATAAGGCATGGAAACAATCAAAGCGGAAGAAATTAGTCAAATTATTTCTGAGCAGATCAAAAGCTACGAAAAAAAGCTGGATATAAGCGAAACCGGAACAGTCCTTTCCGTCGGTGACGGTATCGCCAGAGTTTACGGCGTCCAAAACGCGATGGCCATGGAGCTTCTGGAGTTCACCGGCGGAATTCTCGGCATGGTTCTTAACCTCGAAGCGGACAACGTCGGTGTTGCCGTTCTGGGTGAAGTCACTCACATTAAAGAAGGCGACATCGTTAAAAGAACGGGTAAGATTGCCCAGGTTCCGGTCGGCGAAGCTCTTCTGGGACGCGTTATCGACGCCACCGGCGCGCCGCTGGATGGCAAGGGGCCGATCGAGACCAAGGAATTTCGCCGCATCGAAATGGTGGCCCCTGGCGTGATTCAGCGCCAGCCGGTGAATCAGCCGATGTATACGGGACTTAAGGCCATTGACGCCATGACCCCAATTGGGCGCGGCCAGCGCGAACTGGTCATCGGCGACCGCCAGATTGGTAAAACCGCCATTTGCGTGGACGCGATTATTCGCCAGAAGGATACCGGTATTAAATGTATCTATGTGGCCATCGGCCAGAAAAAATCAACGGTGGCCCAAGTCGTGGAAAGACTCCGTCAGCAGGACGCCATGTCCTACACCTGTGTGGTCGCGGGTTGTGCCTCCGACCCCGCAACGTTGCAGTATATTGCGGCTTATGCCGGTTGCAGTATCGGTGAATATTTCCGTGACCGCGGTCAGGATGCTCTGATTATTTATGACGATCTGTCAAAACAGGCTGTAGCCTATCGACAGATTTCTCTTCTGCTTCGCCGTCCGCCCGGACGTGAAGCGTATCCCGGCGACATTTTCTACAACCATTCGCGTCTCCTGGAACGCGCCGCCCGCGTGAGCAAGGAACTGGGTGGCGGGTCGCTGACGGCGCTCCCGATCATTGAAACACAGGCCGGTGACGTGTCGGCCTACATTCCGACAAACGTGATTTCAATTACTGACGGCCAGGTTTATCTGGAACCCAGTTTGTTCTTCTCCGGTATTCGTCCGGCCATCAACGTTGGTCTGTCCGTGTCCCGCGTTGGTGGTGCGGCTCAGGTGAAGGCAATGAAGCAGGTCGCCGGCACTCTGAAACTCGATCTGGCTCAGTACCGCGAATTGGCGGCCTTCGCGCAGTTCGGATCCGATCTGGATAAATCCACACAGGCGCAGCTGGACCGAGGTGTACGTCTGGTTGAATTACTCAAACAGCCGCAGTTCCAGCCGATGTCGCTGGGCGAAGAAGTAACGGTTCTGTTTGCCGGAAGCCGCGGTTTTATTGATAAGGTTGCTGTTGACAAGGTTTTGGTTTATGAACAGCAGCTTTTGAGTTTCGTGAAAAGCAAACATCCGGATATTTTGAAAGAAATCGATGAAAAGCAGATCATTTCTCCGGATCTGGAGAAAAAAATGAAAGATATGCTGACGTCTTTCGAATCGGTTTTTGTAGCTGAATAAGAGTAATGAATTTTTGGCCGCCTGATTTACGGTGGCCGTAAAAAATAAGGTTGAGGGGAGTTTTAAGTGGCCTCGCTCAAAGACATAAAAAGAAAAGTCAGCGCCGTTCAGAAGACGAAGCAGATTACCCGCGCCATGAACATGGTGGCTGCTTCAAAATTTAAATCGGCGCAAATGAAAATGGAAAATTTCCGCCCCTATGCCGGAAAATTCATGGATGTGTTAAACAGTCTTGCCTTGCGGGTGGATACATCAACGCATCCGCTTTTGGCTGTTCGGGAGCCCAAAAAAATCCGGATGATTTGCATGACGTCCGACCGGGGGCTTTGCGGCGGATTTAATACCAATCTGATCAAGGCAACGGAAAGATTTCTGAAAGAAAAATCCCGTGACGGTAAAGATGTGGCCATGATCAGTGTTGGCCGTAAAGGTCGGGATTATTTTCGTAAAAAAGTCAATATTCTTGCGCAGAAGGTTGATTGTCTGAGCAAATATGATATGACGCTCGCCGTATCCATCGCCGACGAAGTCATTACGCCGTTTATTAAAGAAGAATATGACGAGCTGTATCTCATTTATAACCAGTTTGTGAACGTCTCTGTTCAGAAGCCGACGGTCGTACGTCTTTTTCCCCTGCCTTCCATTGGTCAGGAAATGGAAATGGAAAGCGATACGCGGCTGGACTACGTTTACGAACCATCCGAAGAAATATTATTGCAGAAATTGTTGCCGATGTATGTGCATGTCCTTGTTTTTCGGGCATTATTGGAAACTTCTGCGGGTGAGAACGGCGCGAGAATGGCCGCCATGGATAACGCTACCAGCAACTGCGAAGAGTTGATTCGTTCGCTGTCTTTGAAAATGAATAAAGCTCGACAGGCGGCAATTACCGCCGAACTCATGGATATCGTAGGCGGTACGGAGGCACTGGCCAAGGGGTGATTTTGCGGCGGCAAGTCTGCGCGTGAAAAATATAAATTACGACTATTTGCAAGGAGATAGTTATGAATATCGGAAAGATTGTTCAGGTTATTGGTCCCGTTATTGACGTGGCTTTTGAAGAAGGGAAGCTTCCCAGTATTTTGAATGCAGTTTTGATTACCAACCCCGCGATTAATGACGACGAAGACAACCTCGTGGTTGAAGTCGCACTGCATCTGGGTGATAATGTTGTGCGCTGTATCGCCATGGATATTACAGATGGTCTGGTGCGTGGCATGAAAGCAAAAGATACCGGAGCCCCGATTATGGTGCCAGTCGGCAAAGAGGGCTTGGGAAGAATCTTGAACGTCGTTGGCCGTCCCGTGGATGGTTTGGGTCCCGTTAATGCGAAAACGATGATGCCCATCCATCGAGAGTCTCCGTCCTTTATGGAACAGGATACATCCGTTCACGTTTTGGAAACCGGCGTTAAAGTTATCGACCTCTTGGTTCCGTTTCCCCGCGGCGGGAAAATGGGCATGTTCGGCGGCGCAGGCGTAGGCAAGACCGTCGTTATGATGGAAATGATCAATAACATCGCCATGCATCACGGTGGTATTTCCGTTTTCTGCGGCGTGGGTGAAAGAACCCGTGAAGGAAACGATCTGTACCGCGAAATGCTGGAATCCGGCGTTATCAAGCAGGCCGCTTTGATTTACGGCCAGATGACCGAACCGCCCGGAGCCCGCGCCCGCGTGGCGTTGACGGGACTGGCGGCTGCCGAATACTTCCGTGATATCGAAGGCCAGGACGTGCTGTTCTTTGTCGATAACATTTTCCGTTTCACCCAGGCCGGCTCTGAAGTGTCCGCGCTTCTGGGCCGTATGCCTTCTGCCGTCGGTTACCAGCCGACACTGGCCACCGACCTTGGCGGTCTCCAGGAACGCATTACCTCAACGACCAAAGGTTCGATTACCGCCGTGCAGTGTGTGTATGTGCCTGCCGACGACTTGACCGACCCGGCGCCCGCAACCACGTTTGCGCATCTGGACGGAACCGTCGTTTTGTCCCGTCCGATCGCCGAACTCGGTATTTATCC
>CAZSQS010000138.1:0-3510 GCA_964608995.1 uncultured Smithella sp.
ATTCCGTCCTTCGACGGAATGACGAAAGAGGAGTCATTTGCCGATCTGATCGGTAATCCGGTTTTCGGGCTGATCGGGGATCAGCCCCTACATTATGTTGTAGGGCGCGTTTCCCAAACGCGCCGCTTCTGCGCTTCTATTGGTCTGACGTGCCCATCTAGCATCTGTTCCGCTTCGCTTCATGTTGTTCCTATCTCTTCGCGCTTGCCTCTTCTGTATAGGGCGAAAAGTCATTTCCGGATTTTGCACGGATTTTGTAGAAGTATGTCGTGCCTTCCAAAGCGGTTGTGTCGTTGTAATTTCCGACGCCTTTATCGACGGTGGTCAAAACGGAATACACGCCGCCCGCCGAGGTGGAACGGGAGAGTTCATAGCCGGTGACGCAGCCCGGGTCTTGCGGGGAGGGCTTCCAGGCCAGATACAGGCCGTTGGTCGATGGCGTGACGGTGAGACCCGTCGGCGCGTCGGGGCCGTAATCCCCGCCCGGCTCATCCACCCAGGTCCATTTGACGATGCTGTATTTTTCCGGCGTACGCTTCCAGGTATAGACGTCGCCGTTGGGGGCAAGGACAGGAGAACCGTATTCTTCTTTAATCTCCTGGCGCGGCA
Source organism: uncultured Smithella sp. (assembly GCA_964608995.1). Lineage (GTDB taxonomy): Bacteria > Desulfobacterota > Syntrophia > Syntrophales > Smithellaceae > UBA8904. The sequence continues at coordinate 610 of CAZSQS010000138.1, forward strand.
ACTCTTGTCCTTCAGGATAATCATCAGGGATCTCTATATCCAAGGGCAACAATGTAGTTTCCGGCATTCTCAAACGCGCCATTTCCTTGCCGCAATCACTAAAACGAACAATTTCTCGATTCCCAACAGCGTATATGTTGCCATTTGCATCTCTTTGATGCGGATATTGCATGATGCCTATCATTGACCATACTTTATCCGGGTAGGTAATCGTGTAAAGATACTTGCGCTTGCTTATATACTTTCTTTCAAGTACTCCAAGCTCCGGCGGTCTGGATGTGTAGATCTTGATGAGCTGGCCGGTGTGGGAGTATTGATAGTAGTTTGTCGACGCTTTAGTCATAAAATTGTCATTATCTAAAATAGATGATAAACCGCCCTGTAAGCTATTCCAGCTTTTGATTAAAGTTCCATCAATGTTATAAAGCTGTGTATATTTGTCGAATTCCGTATAAATAGAATTTGACATGCACCCTAGCCTAAGTGGCCACCCAAGTTGCCAACCTTCTGCCTCAGGTATGTTTTTCGGGCCAAATGATGCCATCAGTTTGCCGTTATTGCTGAATACTTGGACCCTACTATTTATTTCATCTGCTACTGCGATGAAACCGCCACTGCTTAAGCAAAATCTTTTCGGAAAAATGTCACCCGAATCACCGTACTCAATCGCAAATTGACCAGCGCTATTTCCCCAATTACCAGAGAATACTTCAGCGGGACCAGACCAACCGGCAAATACTGTTGTATTCATAAACATTACAAACAAGGTTATCATCATTAATCGCATATTTAATCCCATAATTTTATCCTCCCGAAACCTATTGGTGTTGAACTGATATCATCAGCAGTTTTAATGACTTTTCTGGAAAATTCAGGTTTCCCTCTTTTCCCTGTTTGCGGATTTGTTCTGGCATAATGATTCGCCCCATACGCATGAATAATCTCATACGTGCAGTTGTTGCCGTTCTTATCACATTTGGGGTCGTCGTAAACAGTAGCGATATGTAAATAATAGCTCACCAGGTCGCCCTTTCGTATGCTTCCAAGCGGATACCTGTCTTCGTTTGCTCCCTGACCATCGCCAGCACCAAAATTGTATGTCAGCCCGGATTGCGGATCGGTAATTTTTGCGGGATTCGATTTGCTAATTTTTTTACAAACGAGTTCATAGTTGTAAAAATATCTGCACGAGTTTGTCGCAGTAAAGGGAAGCGTAATTACATTTATCATCTCGCTTTTTGCCTTCTCCAGCATTCGATACACCAGACCACTGCAGTCAATGCCCGCCCAATATTTCGGATTGTATGCCTTTGCTTTTGTCCTGTCGTCAGCAGAACATTTGTTATTTTTTGCGGTGCATCGGTCGAAGAAACGCTGCTCATTATTCCAAAAGAGTCCCGGATACCGTTTGTCTTCATCCCCTCCTGTTGCCTGGCAATTGGCCGATTCCTTTATTTTCCCCACATACAAGGGATCAACCTGGCCCTCGGCTGGAGGACGACATTTCGTCACGGTTGAATTGAACGCATCAATATCCTGCTTGCAGCCAAAACAATAACTCATGCCGTCGCCATGTTCATCCGTGCAGGGATTCTTTGACGCTGAGGGATTCTCTGGATCTGGTTTGCATCCTTTTGGTCCGTAATTGTTCCTCGACCACCATTCATCCGTCGGATGGGGCTGTTCACTATCCGTATGTCCCGCATAGCGTTTCGCTTCGGCGATGATCCTGTCGTTGAACACTTCCACCACATTCTTATACAGTTCATAAAGGCCTGTGTCGTTGGGCTCGGCGCCGTCTGCCCGGTTGATTCGGGCGTCAGGCTCGGCAGCGCCCGTCTCTTTTGTCTTTTCAACTTTCCCCACGAGGGTCTCCCGATCGATCACTTTGTTGATCCATGCGTCACTGGTATTGCCGCGCCGGTGGCCGTAATCCTTCATGAGCTTGCGGAAGGTATCGGTGGTGTTATCGTCCGCGCCGTATTTTTTAGTTTGCGCGTTGTAGCTCGTGTTGGTGTTGCCAATGCGCGAACCGGGATAGCCCATTTTGAAACTTTTCCTGAACAGACGGATTTTATCAGCCACATCATCAGCAAAGACGCCATTGATCTCCAGCAGGGGGTTATTTGCCGCAAGGTTGTCCGTCCACGTCGCGCTTGCTTCCTGATAGATCTTTTGCTTTCGCGGCATGACCTGGTTGAGCAGTTCCTGAACGTAGTCAAATTTTCTCCTGTCCGGCGCTTCGCCATCCGCCGACACGCCGGGGATGGCGTCAGCCGCATACACCGCTTCTCCGCGAAGGACTTCGCCAAAGGTGACGTTACCGTTATGCCGGTAGGCAAATTTGAATACCTGCGGATTGAACGCGCTGATATTTGCGCCTTTCTTCTGCGCCTGAAGCGTTATCTGAAAATCTTTCAGTTTGGCGTCAATCGCGCCGTTCCAGCGGATGCACAGGTGACAATAGCCGTTGTTGGGCGACCCGCCTTCCGGCACAAAGCCGCCCACGGCGTTGCCGGGCGACAAGCTTTTATCTACTGCGCATTTCCCATCGACCATCCCGCCGATCCAGATATTGTCGTTATCCTTGGACACAAAAATCAGCTCGTAGTCCGAAATGGCATCCGCATTGGTAAACGCCAATACTTTTACGGCTTTTGTGCCCAGGGCCGGGTAATAATCCTTCACGGGCAGGCGATACCCGGGAAAAGGTTCTTCAGAATCGTTCTGCTCAAGGATCATCGACAGAGGCACGAATTGGAGTGACGTCATCCCGCCATAATCGGCCATATAGACCCAGCCGTCTTTTTCAACGATGCGCCGAAGGGCCGGGAGCGATACCGAGCTGCCGTCGGCATACGTCTCGGCGCCGACCTGGTTTAATAAAACCGGATGTGCCGG
>CAZSQS010000139.1:0-3339 GCA_964608995.1 uncultured Smithella sp.
GAAGAGGTTTATAGAAGATCATGGGAGGAACAACTGTGAAGATTTCTCCCGAGACACTCATCAAACAGGCGGAGGCCACCTGATTCCGGCCGGACATGCTTGAAAAAGCAGGTCTGCTGCTGCAACTGCTCGATGCGATCCGTAATCACCCCTTTTTGAATACAAGCTGGTTCTCAAAGGCGGCATAGCCCTGAATCTTTTTATTTTCGATGTCCCGCGCCTCTCTATCGACATCGAACCGTCACTCCGGGGGATGTGGATTTTGATATCGCCGATCTGGAGCAAAAGTCGATACCCACTCTGCGTGCCGCAGGGATAGAAAGAATACAGAAGGATCATTTCGGCAAGAGCCTTGTTGCAGACTGCCGCAAAATTCTTTCCGGGCTTTTGCCATTTGCGGAAAATGAAATGGAATTTCTCAATCAGGTCCTGGATAAAGGAAAGATAGCCCCGGAGCTGCTGACCGACGATGCAGACATGCAGGATCGCATCAGACGCCACCCGCTTCTTGAATGGAAAGCCATGAATGTGCGGGAATTTAAGAAATGATGATCGATATCGGGTTAAGACTGGCGGTGCGTTAATCGGCAATGTTGCGCGAAGCGCCAGGGTGGATGCAGTGGGTTCTTTTCCTATCCACCATACACCGCATTTCTTCTTGCAATCTTTTCAAGAAGTTGTAATATTCGTCGCGCTTCATCAGGCACAGAAAGCTTATATTTCAAGACATGATCTCAAAGCAATCCTAAAGCAGTGACCCCAAAATATTACAGGGGTGACATCAACAGTGCATTGTGATTGCTGACATGCGGGCAGATTTGGAGAATAACTATGGCGAATAATCTCAATACAACCAAAGAACAGGAGCGAGTAGAATTGCACCGCGCCATCTGGCAGATTGCCAACGATCTGCGCGGCAGTGTGGACGGCTGGGACTTCAAACAATATGTTCTGGGGCTGCTTTTCTACCGCTTCATCAGCGAAAATCTCGTAAGCTACATCAATGAAGACGAACGGCGCAACGGCAATAAAGATTTTGACTATGCTAAACTTTCAGACAAGAAAGCGGAGTTCGGGCGGGTCGATACGGTTAAAGAAAAAGGGTTTTATATTTTGCCAAGCGAGCTTTTTGTCAATGTCCGCGCCAAAGCGCGTCATGATGCCAATCTCAACGAAACACTGGCCGCGGTATTCCGCAACATTGAAAGTTCGGCCAAAGGGTCGGACAGCGAAGATGACCTCAAAGGCTTGTTCGATGATCTCGATGTGAATTCCAACAAGCTTGGGCCTACGGTAGAAAAAAGAAATCAGAAACTGACGAAACTCTTGGAAGCGATCGGCGACCTGCGGCTGGGAAGCTATTACGACAACACGATTGACGCCTTCGGCGACGCCTATGAGTTTTTGATGACCATGTACGCTGCCAATGCAGGCAAGTCCGGTGGTGAATTTTTTACCCCGCAGGAAGTCAGTGAGCTGCTGGCCGAAATTACAACCGTCGGCAAAAAAGAAGTCAACAAGGTCTATGATCCGGCCTCCGGTTCCGGCTCATTGCTCCTTAAATTCGTCAAGGTTCTCGGCAAAGAAAATGTCCGGCAAGGCTTCTTTGGGCAGGAAATTAACCTCACCATCTATAACCTCTGCCGCATCAATATGTTTTTGCACGATATCAACTACAATCACTTTGATATTGCTCACGGCGATACGCTAACCGACCCCAAACACTGGGATGACGAGCCCTTTGATGCTATCGTTTCCAATCCGCCCTATTCCATCCGGTGGGAAGGCGACAGCAATCCGCTCTTGATCAACGACCCGCGTTTTTCACCGGCAGGAGTTTTGGCGCCCAAGAGCAAGGCCGATCTTGCCTTCACCATGCACATGCTCTCCTGGCTTTCCACCAGCGGCACGGCGGCGATCGTTGAATTTCCCGGCGTCCTGTATCGCGGCGGCGCAGAGCAAAAGATCCGTAAATATCTGGTAGATAACAACTACATTGACACCGTCATCCAGCTACCGCCCGATCTTTTCTTCGGCACCACCATCGCCACCTGCATTATCGTGATGAAAAAAAGCAAGAAGGACAACAAGACGCTATTCATTGACGCCTCCGCCGAATTTGTGCGCGGCGGAAACAAAAACAAACTCAGCGATGAAAACCGCGCCAGGATACTGAAGGCGTTTATCAAACGCGCCGATATCGATCACTTTGCCAAATTGGTCAGCAATAAAGCCATAGGCGAAAACGATTACAATATTGCGGTGTCCTCTTATGTAACGCAAAAAGATACACGCGAGGTCATTGATATAAAAGAACTCAACGCCGAGATCGCGGGCATTGTTGCGCGGCAAAACAAATTGCGAAGAGCGATTGATGAAATCGTCGCTGATTTGGAGGGAAGCCGGTAATGAAAAAAGAGGAACAAAATAATATCCTTATTTATAAAACTGAAGACGGGAAAACTGACATTAAAGTCCGGTTTGAAAATGAGGATGTGTGGTTAAGCCAACAGCAGATGGCGGAACTATACCAAACATCACGAACCAATATCGTCGAACACATTAAACACATTTTTGAAGAAGGGGAATTGACCGAGGAGGTAACCTGTCGGAAATTCCGACAGGTTCAGACAGAAGGCAGCAGAAATGTAGAAAGGGAAATTCCTTTTTATAGCCTCGACATGATCATTTCCCTTGGGTATCGCATAAAATCCCGCATTGCCACCAATTTTCGTATCTGGGCGACGCGTCGTTTAAATGAATACATCCGCAAAGGCTTTACCATGGATGACGAGCGGCTCAAAGATCTGGGCGGGGGGAATTACTGGAAAGAGCTTTTAGAACGTATCCGCGACATCCGCAGCAGCGAAAAAGTGCTGTACCGCCAGGTCCTTGATCTCTACGCGACCAGTGTTGATTATGATCCTGACACACAAGAATCAATCCGGTTTTTCAAAACCGTGCAAAATAAACTTCATTATGCGGTCAATAAACAAACCGCAGCCGAAACGATTTATTCGCGCGCCGATGCTGAAAAAAATTTTATGGGATTGACGACTTTTACCGGCGAGATACCGATAAAAGCAGAAACTAAAATCGCTAAAAATTACCTTAACGAAGATGAATTGTTTCGTCTTAACCGCATGGTATCGGCATTTTTCGACCTTGCTGAGATTAAAGCCCGGGAACATACCCGGATGCTGATGAAAGACTGGATAGCGGAACTTGATAAATTTACTGAAATGTACGGCAAGGGTGTGCTGCCGGACGCGGGGAAAATCAGTCACGATGACGCCATGCAAAAAGCTGAAAAAGAATATCGTAAATATCAGGTAAAAA
>CAZSQS010000140.1:0-3338 GCA_964608995.1 uncultured Smithella sp.
TTGCGTTATCTTTTTTCCGCCCGGAAGTGCCCGGCGCGTATTTCCCACAGAAAATCTTCTTCGTTCGAAATTGGATTTTCAAACACGGTCACACAGGAGCCGATGTTAAGGATTTTATGCGCATCGCTGCCGCCCGTGCCGGGAAGGCATTTTTCCTCCAAAGCTTTTTGAACTTTGGCCATGGCTATCTCGGAGTGGTCCGGATGGCAAAATTCGATTCCGTCGAGATTCAGCTGGTAGATCAAATCACCCGCGCCGTAGTAGTGCGAACGGCCGCCGCGCGAGAGTTTATAGGGATGCGCCGCGATGATCACGCCCCCTTCCCCATGAACGGTTTCCACCAGTTGCCGGGCGCTTTGCGTTTTTGTGAGGCTGCGTTTGATGCCGAAGATCAGATACTCGCCTTCCGAGCGTCCCTGTTCATCGCGGGCATGGATTTCCTGCCCGTTGATGAACAACACCCCGTAAGGGGCAGCGGCCTGTTGCAGCCGGTCGAATTCGTCATCCGGCCAGCGCATGCCATGCTCGGTCAGCGCAACACCGTCGAGGCCGGCTTGCCTGGCCTGCGCGGCCACGTCCTCGAAGGCAATAAACGAGCATCCGGAATAGCGGCGGGTATGAATATGAAGATCGAAAACAGGCATGGCATTGATGACGTTTCTCTGTAAGATTCGGGCGGGGCGTTAAAATGCCCCCGCTTGGGGAAATCCTTAATTTATTCCGTTTGACCTCGACGGACGCACTCCCCTTGAAGTCTTTCGTGTTGCCCATAGTCGCAAAAGCGCATTCTGTCAAGGCCAGCGGATTATTTTATAGCTTTTAGACCAAAAAATTGGTAAAAAGCGTTTCTATAAATAGAACATCGGCCGCGTGAAGGCGGGCACAGTTAGAAATCGATATGTCGGGAGGTCATTCAAACCGTAAACGGGGTGCATGAAAAAACGGTTTTCCAATTTGCGTCATTTCCATTACCTGTTAATCCAATTTAAGGAGGAAACGTAACATGGCCGGAGAAGTTACATATGCGTCGAAACCGTGGTTGAAGTCTTACGACAAAGGGGTGCCGGAAAAAATTCCGTATGAAGACATCTGCATGCCCGACATTCTGGAAAGATCAGCGGCCCGATACCCTGATCGGATGGCCCTGAACTTCCAAGGCTACATCCTGAACTATAAAGGCCTCAAGGATATGGTGGACCGGTTCGCCTCCTGGCTGGCCGCCAAAGGCATTAAAAAAGGCGACGCGGTCGCCATCATTCTGCCCAACATGATCCAGTGCGTGGTTGCCTATTATGCGACGCTAAAGCTTGGCGGCATCGTCGTCATGAACAATCCCACCTATTCCGACCGCGAACTTGAGCATCAGCTCAACGATTCCGGTTCGAAAATCATGATCACGGTCGATCTCTTGGCCAATCGCATGATCGATTTGAGACCCAAAACCAAAGTCAAAGAAATCGTGATTTCCTCCATTGGCGACTACCTGCCGTTTCCGGTTAATCTGTTATTCCCGCTGGTAGGGAAGAAAAAAGGCCTGCTGCCCTCCGCCCCACGCAAACAGGCGGCCGACCTTTACAACTGGAAGGATTGCATCGCCTCGTCGCAGCCCAATTCGCCTAAGGCGACGCTGAGCTTCGACGACACGGCCATGTATCAATACACAGGTGGCACCACCGGCGTCTCGAAAGGGGTTATTCTGACGCACGGCAATATCAGCAAGCAGGTGCAGCAGATTGATAAATGGTTCCCCATGTTTTCCAAAATCCACGGCGACAGCCTGGGCGCGCTCCCGTTCTTCCATGTGTTCGGCCTGTCGTGCGCAATGAATTTCTCCATCTACAAGGGGTGGGGCGATATTCTGATTCCGAAACCCCAGCCCGAGCCGCTGTTGCAGGCCATCAAAAAGTTCAAGCCGACCTTCGGCGCGCTGGTGCCGACCATGTATATCGGCATGCTGAATCATCCGAATTTCAAGACAACGGACGTGACCTGCTTCAAGGGCTTTTTCTCGGGCAGCGCGCCTCTGCCGGTCGAAGTGATTCACGACTTTGAAAAGGCCACCGGAGCGGTCATTGTGGAAGGCTTCGGCATGACGGAAACCACGCCGGTGACGCACACCAATCCTTTTGATGGCGTCAGAAAGATCGGGTCCATCGGTCTGCCCATCTCCGACACCGAATGCCGGATTGTGGATCTGGAAACCGGCGAGAAGGACATGCCGGTAGGCGAACCGGGCGAAATGATCATCCGCGGCCCGCAGGTCACAAAGGGCTATCTCAATAAGCCCGAAGAAACCGCCAACCTGCTGCGCGACGGCTGGTGCTACACAGGCGACATCGCCACCATGGACACAGACGGCTATTTCTATATCGTAGATCGTAAAAAAGACATGATCATCACCGGCGGCTTCAATGTCTATCCGCGCGATGTGGACGAAGTCTATTATGAACACCCCAAGGTAATGGAAGCCTGCGCTATTGGCGTTCCCGACGCCAAGCGGGGAGAAAACATCAAGCTGTTTATCGTCCTCAAAGACGGGGAAACGGCCACGGCCGAAGAAATGATTGAATACGGCAAGTCAAAACTGGCCACCTACAAACTGCCCTCAGAAGTGGAATTCCGCAAGGAATTGCCGAAAACCACCGTCGGGAAAGTTCTGCGCAAGGAACTGCGGGCGGAAGAACTGGCCAAACGCAAAAAATAACAGCCCTTCACGGATCACAACATAAAAAAGGCTTGCCCGAAACGGGCAAGCCTTTTTTTATGGGATAACCGAAGTCTTATTTAACGGAGACAACGGGACAGGGTGCTTCCAGAATGATGTACTGCGCGTTGGAACCGAAAAGCAGTTTGCCTACTTTGGATTTTTTCTCAATGCCGATGATGATTTCATCGATCTTGTTATCCACGGCAAACTCCACGATGTCTTCACCGGGGGTCAACCCTCTGACCATGACATGCGTCTCGCAGGGGATGCCTTCTTCCTCCAGGGTTTCTTTGACATACGCCAACTGCTTTTCTAATTTTTCAAGCTCTTTGGATTCCCTTTCTGAAACCTTCTCCATGGACGTGCCGATAAAGAGCTTGGCATTCAGAGCCTTGGCATGTTGCCTGGCAACATCCAAAACGGCCTTATCAACATCCAGTCCTCCTCCGTATGCGACTAAAATCTTCATTATTCTCCCCCGTTAGTATATTAATTTTTTCAACATGTTCCAGAATATTGTCATGTCGTGCGGGATTATATGGAATTCGTCAGTCAATGTCAATTGGTAAATTACCTTGTGTTAATTAAGAATTAAAAGTGAACCGTTTTTTACGGATTTAAAATTTAAAAG
>CAZSQS010000141.1:0-3091 GCA_964608995.1 uncultured Smithella sp.
GAAAGTGTTCACTTTTAATTCTTAAAGAGTTCACTTTTAATTTTTAGCCAACATCCTTTAAATATTGCAGCCCGCGCCCAACTCCTCACCGGGTGTGGTATTTTCTCAGACAAAAGCCGCAGCCGTCATAGCCTGCACCGAGCCCCGCCTGCAACGTGGCGAAATAGACCTTGTGCTTGAGGCTCATGCGATCCACCCACTGGCAACGGCAGTCGTGGAGTTCATCAGTATTCCAGTTGCCGATATAGTAGTTTCTGGCCTCCGCAATATTTCGGTAAAGCGGCATTTCCGGATCGCCAAACAGATGCGGCACGTGGCAATACCAGATCGCATATTCACGCCCCCAGCCGCTGGTTCCGGCCAGAAGCTCGAGGCGCGCATCATTGAGCAGACCGAGATGGCGAACCGTTTGCAGCCGGTTGAAAAACAGTTCGCGGTAACGCGCGCCGACGCCGATCCAGCTGAAACGGCTGTTGCCGACATAAGCCACCGCGGCGCCCCCCGGATGATTCAGCGCCGCTTCGGCCACGCAGTCGTTTGCGTCATACATGCCGGTGAGACAGGAATCGGCGTACAGAATAAAGGTATTGGGCCCGTTGGTCAGACGGTTGACGAGCGCCGTGCACAAATAGGCGCACCAGTCGGAATTGCCATGGCCGGTCATGCTCACAAAATGCGGCCCGCGGTTGAGCGCTGCTTCAAGATTGTCCGATGTCAGATGCCTCATCCACGTTTCAGCAACCTCGGCGGGGTTCATGTCCGCCTCGTCGGTGTAGAGCCGCTCGATTTGGGAAATCTCGGGATAAAGGCTCTGCACAGTGTCGCGAAGCGCCTCCTGCTCGGCAATCGAACCGTCGAGCGTCGGAAAATCCAGCGCGTAATACATGGGGTGAAGGACGCTGTCGTTGCCATCCCACACCACAATCCAGGGGGTGGGTTTGGGGAATTCCCATTTAAAAAAGAAGAAATCCCACACAGAGACACTGGCCGACAGATCGTTGGCGCTTTTGGCGTAATACCAGCCCGGCGCGTTATGTTTGGCTTTGGCGTTATAGCGAAGGCGCAGGTAATAGCGATCGTCAAAATAGCAGATCAACTGATCGCCCGCGTCAGGTGGAAGCGTATCGCAATGCAACAGCGCATACTCGCCCGACGGCTTGTATTTATGGTTGGCTGGCGGATGCACATTAGCCGGGTCGCGTTCAATCCGGATATATTTGCCCCAGGTCGCGGCCGCAAAGAGCATGCGCCGGAATCGGTCATAATCCGCCTCGGGCCGGGGGGCACTCCCCCAGCTTTCGTATTCCAGAATTTTATTGACGAACGTTTCCGCCTGCGCAACCGTCTCCACCGGCGCGCGCCCGACGCTGACGTCCGTCCGGTAGTTGACTAAATCGAAGTTATTCGCGCCATAGTGCTGGCCGTACAGGCCGTTATTGAGCTGATCCCAGTCATGCCGTCCCGGCACATTGTAGCCCGTTCCATAGAGACTTGCATAATAGAGATCCGAGGGGATCAGATTATTCGGCGTATGCCAGACCATCTTCGCGTTCACTTGGGCCTGGGGGCCATTGACGCGCACCCACTCGGTATTGGCGGCTGTGCGCGTGGCAAAGGTATCGTCCGACGTGTGATACCAGCCGGCCGACGTCGCATTGGACGTCCCCGCGCTGTCGAAGGGAATCAGGCGGCCCGTGTCGTAGTTAACCAGAAGATGACCGGCGCGCGCAAACTCATTGGGGTCGATGCGCATGCCCAGGAAGGTACCTTTCCATTCGGAAACATTTCTTCGCTCAGACAGCGTCCCGAAATCGATCTGCCCCCAGGCGGAAGCGGCCGCCTGCCTCGCCGGAATTCCGCCGACATCCCCGCCCAGAAGTAAAAACTCAACGCCGCGCGAACCGCAAAACCACTTGAGAAAATTGCGGATCACCTCCTGAAGATCGCGCGCGCCTGTCTTGAAATCCCCGTAGCGGCCATCGACAATATCCTTCACGCGCGCCACGTGCGTACGCAGGCCGCGGGATTTTTTATGTTGCGCCAGCCTCGCGAACACGCCGGCCATATCGCCGATCTCGCCGGTCGGCTGCATCGTTGCGGCATCCCAGGTGGCGTTGTCCGTGACAATGAGATAGTCGCAATCCATGGGCACGGAAATGCCGCCTTTGCGCCGGGACTTCGCCTTCACCGGCGCTTCTTTGGCGGCCGCGCGCTTAAGCGCCGACATATTTTTTCGCAACTCCTTTTGAACTCGCGCCGGATTGAGCGCAAGATCTTCCGCGATCAGGTGCCGCCGCATCAGCACGCGGGCCGGAAGCGCGCCAAGAAGCGCCTTTTCTTCGCGGGCAATTTTCGCAGACGGCGCAGACACCACCGTCATCGTCACCTCCTCGACGAGCTCCAAAAGCCCTTCCTTTGTAAAACGCACGGGCCAGACATCAATGAGCGCAAAGGGAATCAGGCCCATCATCTCCTGGCCGGCCAGACGGCAGACCTTTTTACCGGATGCAAACGCCGCGCGATACTTTTCCTTGTCCGGCCAGGCCTGCCTCCGGGGAAATCGGGCATGCGGCAGATCGGGTTTGTCGCCAATGGACGGCGCCGAAATGCAGGCCAGCGGTTCCGGCATGTGGTTGAGCAGGACCGTTTGGCTGACTTTTTGCGAAATCGTTTTTACGGCATGTCCTTTGGGGAGCGCCAACCGAAATATTTTATGCGGGAGCGCCGGTTCCCCCGGCTCGCCGTCGATTGAAAATTCCTTCATGGACAGGCGAAGCCCGAAAAGCGTCGGATACACAGACACATCCGAGCGTCGAAACTGAAGCGTCTGGACAGCCGTCACGCGCTTTTCGGCAGCGCTTTGCGAAGCGCGCGTGCGCTTAATCGATTTCGGCATAAGGTTCCCTCCTTTTTTTGAAATGTTGTTAAAGCGCAGAATCTCAATCAACGGATAACCACAAAGACGAACGGGTAAATGAAAATCAGCAAGACTATAAATTTGATCAGGGCTTTATGTCAATCGAAAAACCGGCTTGTTCACGGTAAATTTGTTCTCCATATCATGTCCATGATGCGCAAGTATTTTTAGTCA
>CAZSQS010000142.1:0-3064 GCA_964608995.1 uncultured Smithella sp.
ACCCCGTCAGGTCCGGAAGGAAGCAGCGGCAGCAAATCCCATCGTGTGTTGCGGTCAACCCGGTCACCTTTGAAGTTTATTCATGGCTGCCAAACCCACTAAACGAGGCTCCATTGGAATATCTGGTACTCGCCCGAAAATTTCGCCCGCAGCGTTTTGACGACGTCGCGGGCCAGGATCACGTGGTCCGGACGCTCGCCAACGCCATCGGCCAGAACCGCATCGGACACGCGTTTTTATTTTCGGGACCGCGCGGCGTTGGAAAAACATCCATCGCACGAATTCTGGCCAAATCGCTCAACTGCGAACAGGGACCGACGGCGACGCCCTGCAATATCTGCCCCAACTGCCGCGAAATCACGGCTGGAAACTCCATGGATGTGCGCGAAATCGACGGCGCTTCCAACCGCGGCATTGATGAAATTCGGGAGCTCAGGGAAAATGTCAAATTCGCGCCGGCCACCTCGCGGTATAAAATCTACATCATTGATGAAGTCCACATGCTCACGCGCGAAGCGTTTAACGCGCTTTTAAAAACGCTGGAGGAACCGCCCGACCATGTGGTGTTTATCTTTGCCACCACCGAAAACAATAAAGTTCCCGCCACCATCCTGTCGCGCTGTCAGTGCTACGATTTCCGCCGGATTTCGCTTTCGCAAATTGCGGCCAACCTGGGAAAGGTGGCAGCCGCAGAAGGCATCACGATCAGCCCCACGGCGCTGAGTTGGATTGCCGAGGCAGGCGACGGCTCGATGCGCGACGCGCAAAGCATTTTCGATCAGGTGATTTCCTACGCAGGATTGACGATTTCCGACGAGGACGTGGAGGAAATTCTGGGGCTGGCCGACCGCAAATATTTGTATCGCCTCTCGCAAGCGGTTCTGTCAGGCGATGCTGCAACCTGCCTGATCATCCTGGAAGAGGCCTATCTGGCGGGCATCGACATGAAGCATTTCTATGGCATGCTTCTCAAGCATTTTCGAAACCTGCTCCTGGTCAAAATCGCCGCAGATTCCAGCGTGTCGTTTGACATCGCGCCCGAGCAGGTGGAAAAACTTCAGTCTCAGACGAAAAATGCCACCCGTGAAACGCTTCAGCGCTATCTGGACATATTGCTTGCCGAAGCCGACAACCTGCGCCGAAGCCAGGAAGTCCGCATAAAAATCGAAACCGTTTTGGCGCGCATGGCCTACCTCGCCCCGGTTTTACCGGTAGGCCAAATTCTGGCCACACTCGAATCCCTGGAACAAAAGCTTGGAGGCGCGCCGATTGGCGCATCCGGCAGCTCCGCCACGCGCGAAGCCCTGCCCCCCCGGCCTGCGCACAGTGATACGCCTGCGGCCAAGGCCCCAAAGGGACAAGCCCCCACCCGTCCGGATAGCCCCGCCGAGAAACCACCTGAGCGTCCTTTGGCAAAAGCCGGCCCGGGGGAGGATTTAAAAACATTCATCAAACGGCAAAACGCGCTTTTGGGGTCCAAAATCGACGCGGCGGAAATGATCGGACTCGACAGCGGCTGCCTGACGCTGGGCTTGCCCGCTAATTATATCTTTCTGGAAAACCTGATGGAAAAAACCCAGAAAGAAGAACTGGAAAGAATCGCAGGAATTTATTATTCTCAGCAAGTCACGCTGGCCATTAAAATTCTCGATACGCAGGCTTCGGGCGCAAACGGCGCAAACGGGCGAAACGCAAAAGCAGGCGCGGCGGGCGACATCCGGCGCGAGGCGATCAACTCGCCCCTATTGCAGAAAGTGCTCGACGAGTTTGAAGGGGCGCAGTTAGTCGAGATTAAACCGAAAATCAACAAGAAATAAAATAAGGAGAGAATCACGATGCATAACATCGGCAACATCATGAAGCAGGCCAAAAAAATGCAGGAAAAAATCGGCCGGATGCAGCAGGAGCTGGAAACGAAAACCGTGGACGCCCAAGCGGGCGGCGGCATGGTTCAGGTGGTCGTCAACGGCAAGTTTGAAATTGTGTCGCTGAAAATTGAAAAGGAAGTCGTTAATCCTGAAGATATCGATATGCTTCAGGATCTGATTGCGGCGGCCGTCAATGAAGGCATTCGTAAATCACAGGAGATGGCCTCCTCGGAAATGGCCAAGATTACCGGCGGCATCGGCATCCCCGGTTTAGGCATGTAAGGCGGCCCATGAAATCCTACGCACAACCCATCAAGCGCCTCATTGCCGAACTGGCCAAGCTGCCGGGGATCGGTGAAAAAACCGCGGCGCGCCTGGCCAATTATATTCTGCGCGCCACACCCGACGATGTGGAAAAACTGGCCGAAAGCCTGGTGGAGGTCAAACGCAAAATCCGTCTGTGCAAAGTGTGCCTCAATCCCAGCGAAGAAGACGTCTGTCCGATCTGCGCCAACCCCGCGCGCGACAGGCATATCATCTGTGTGGTAGAGGAACCGGACGCGCTGGCGGCTATTGAAGAAAGCGGCGTTTTTTCCGGAACCTATCATGTCCTGCACGGAGCGCTTGCGCCGCTCGACGGCATCGGACCAGAAAATCTGCGTTTGAGCGAACTGCAAAAACGAGTTTCGGAAGGGCAGATTACAGAGCTGATCCTCGCCACGAATCCCAACGTCCACGGCGAGGCCACTGCGCTTTTGATTACCCGGATGTTTCGGGACCAGGGCATGACCATCACGCGCATCGCGATGGGCGTTCCGATGGGTGGCGATCTGAAATACGTCGATAAGATGACGATTTCCAAGTCGTTGGAATTTCGCCGGGGCATGGAATGATTCCAGGCAGGTAAGAATCAATGGACAAAAGAACCATTACGGTCGTTAGGCGGGTTCGCGCCGCCAGCGTTACGGCAGCGGTGAAAAAGCTTTTTATCGAGGCTAACACAACGCTCAATGCGGATGTGATATCCGCGCTTGGCAAGGCGCGAAAAAAGGAAGCCTCGCCCATCGGCCGGCAGGTGCTTCAAAAAATTATTGAAAACGCGCAAATCGCCCGTAAAACCGCCATGCCCATCTGCCAGGACACGGGTCTGGCCGTCTTGTTTGTCGAGGTCGGGCAGGATGTCCGCATTGTCGGGG
>CAZSQS010000143.1:0-2627 GCA_964608995.1 uncultured Smithella sp.
CCGAAAACCAGCAGATGACTATCCTTCGTGTATTCAAAAAAGTAATAAATGCCTTCTTCTTCCAGGAGCCGCGAAATGAATTCCAAATCCGTTTCCCGGTATTGAACGCAATAGCGGCGAGGCTTATATTTGCTCATCAGGCGGAATTCGTATTGCTTGGTGTCGATGTTGTTGTCCTTGAGAATTTCTTTGACGATGTCCGGCACGGACTGTTCCTGGAATATCCGACAGTCGCGGTTGAGCGTCAGAAACCACAGCGATGGCACCACATAGGCGTCATACAGGTAGAAGCGGCTGTTACGCCCGGTGAGGATGAAATTATTGATGACGCCGTGAAAATAGCGGTCGGAGGGAATGCCCGTCAACGTCAGCAAACCTTCTTTTTCGACAATGTCCTCCGGCTTTTTAATTTCGTCCTCGCTGACAAGCGATAAAACGAGCGTATGGCAAGTCGATATTTCTTCCGTGACGCTGAAGTTTTTAACGGCAACGCGATAATCGGTATCCAAAATACGAAATCGAATTTTGCTTTGCCTGAGCATGTCCATGAATGCGTTGATATTGGTCATAAATCACCTCTGGAAAATATTTTTCATCTTTGTCTTCGCCTATTTCCTGCGTCTATGCTTTTTCGGCTTTATCACCGTCTGCTTTTGCGTTGCAGCATCAGCCACGTTTTCAGTCTGCGGCGGCTTGTAATCCTTCATCAACCATTCGGCCATAAAAAAACGCCGTCGCATTTCCTGTATTTCTTCATAGTCGGCATTCTGGAATCGGTAGCCCACCTCTTTTTCAATTTTGCGCAAAAGAAGGAGGCGGGTAAGCGCAGGGCCAAAGGTTTTCAAATTGAAGTAAGAGAAAGTGATTATTCCAAGGGGCGCGGCAAAATATACTGCATTGACCTTTCCTCCTCCATATAGCTCAAACATAAGAGGGATGTTGGCCGTAAGAGGAACTACCAGCCACAACAAATCCCGATAGGCCATCTTATACGGTTTTGTCGTTAATGCCGGATTGACCTGTTGCTTCGCATAATCAATGTATTGTTCAATCTTGACCCGCCAGCGAGTTTTGTCTCGCCATACTTCCAGCCTGACCGATTCGAGATACATGCCCATCAACAACGTTAAGATCACACACGCAGCATTGGTGTTAAAAGCAAACCAGCGAAGCTCCGGGCGACCAGCTAATAAAATCGCAAATGCAATGGTGCTGCCGATCATGAATATTTCTATCAAAACCGTAAAGTGAAACGACATAATGAATGCATGTCGCAACGCAAAGCTTGAGCGATACATGATATATAAACCCTGGATCAGTCCAACTACTGCCGCAAGACCCGTTACAAGAAGCAGGGTGACACCCGGCACATCCTTTGGGTTTTCACAGCACATGATGACAAAAAAAATAGCGATCATGAACGCATTAGCGCCAGCATAAACATACCAAAACTTAGATATAAAAGGCGCATTACGAAGTAAAAATAACATGATCAATTATCCATTCCATTACAAAAAGCATTCTGTGTTGTTTACTCGGTGTAATAATGTTTTCCTCAAGAATTATTTACAACTACGGACACATAAAACGGGAATCTATTTCAGGCAAGTCAGCGTCCAATATTTTTTCAGCCAGACGACCCACGCTATTGCTAGCTCCTGAATAATTCCAGAGTGCCTGGGTTAAAATACCACCGATAAGAACAGTCGCGATAACAGGAGCGCCAGCAAAACCCAAAACAACAACAACAGCGCCGGCAAGGACTCCTCCTGCCAATCCCATTGCATTCCCGCTCTGGTGCTTTGCCTGGTCAATCATAAACTGACGTCCGTCCAATTGCCCTTCATTGAAGTTTCGATAGAGATCAACTGCGGCCGTCGGTGCAAAGGTCAACGCGCCGCCCACACCTTTTAAATTCAAATATCTCATTTTACTCGTCATCCCGGCCAGGCCACTTGGATTCCTCACGGCGTTTGCCCGTACGCTCAAGCCGCCTTGCAGGCTTCGTATGACATGGCGATTAGCCTTGAGCATCTGTAGATCAACCAGCGGTGTGACAACTTTGGCCGGAAGTCCGCTGATTTTGATGCGAAACCTCGGCTGGCCTTTTCCACTGTTAGCGTCATATAAGGTCATGTGGTTATTAATCTTGACGCTGCGCGCTATGCCCGATTTGATCGTCTTTTCGGCAGCCGCGATTTTTTGCGAGGCTATCGCCGCTTCTCCCGCCGCTCTGGCTGAATTAGTGGTGTACGAGATATTGCCTGGACCAACGGAGGCATCCTTTAGGTATTCGTCGAACCCCGCATTTTCTCCCGACTTGTCATTCAAATAATCTTTCAGCCAGCCGCCATCGAGGATATTCGCTGCTACACGCGAAGCGATTTCCCTGGCCAATATCTCGTCCAGATCAAAGTCGCCCTCAATCGTTTGATAAGAAATATCCCATCCATCAGCCGCGCTTATATAGGAAGTGCGTCCGACACTGGAAATGCTTGGAGTATTGCTCATGGAAGTGTTGTAATTATACAGACGCTGATAGTTGCCGATTTCATTCATCAAAAAAAGTGTCTGTTTGTTTGCCTCTTCCTGCAGGGGCGAGTATGGCCAGGTCATAAAATATCCTT
>CAZSQS010000144.1:0-2600 GCA_964608995.1 uncultured Smithella sp.
GCCGGTGAATATTTTCCAAGATCATGCCAGAGTCCTGCAAGATAGCCCCACTGTGTTGCACCAAATTCGGATGCAAAGTAGGCGGCGCGCTCGGCTGTGTTGATCAAATGATCTTCAACAGAGTGAATGCATTTCTTCCCGCAGACATGGGCAATAGGTGTTTCGATGTTATTCATTTTGTTAACCGCAGTTTAAAGGTTAAAGTTTCAATAACACGTTTGAAACATTATCAACTGATTATTTACGACCCCGCCTTGCGGCGGTTTTGTATTCTTGGAATCATGTCTTGAAATATCAGTTTTCAGATTCCATACGACATTTATAAATTACCCGCCCTCGTATAATTTCTTCAATACTTTGCAACATTTAATACTAAGGATTGTTATAACCTAAAGGTTACAATGCCCGAACAATCCGATCATCTGCGCGTTTGGGAAACGCGCCCTACAATTTCATCATTTCTAAATTCCCGCACATTCATGGCTTTCCACTCAAGAAGCGGGTGGCGTCTGAAGGCTTCGATTCCTCCTAGGTTCTTCCATAAACCTCTTCGGGCACGACAAGGTTCCAGTTGGCCACGAGACGGTCGATGACGCGGGATCGCATCTTTAATGTTTACATTTACCTCATCTCTTTCCTATTTCATCCGAAATCATCCACGTATTCTTTTATGAGCTTCCGGCAAATTCAGCCGTCACCCGTCTAAACAACATTCCTGCCTTCGCGGGAATAACGATGGTTTTGGTTGTATGGGGCATTCGATTCAACGGTTATTACCTAATTCAGTACCTAATTAAACAGGTATTACCTAATTGGGCCTGATCTGGCATTTTTGCCACCGAGCTAGCCCCGGTGCGTTCGGGGGTTCACCAGTCAGTGTAGAGAACGGTTTAAAACCGTTCCCTACAAATAACCGTCATATGGGAACGGTCACGACCGTTCCCTACGCTTTTTTGGAACGGTTAGAAACCGTTCCCTACATTTTTACCATCCGCCATCTACTACGAGCTATTCTCTTCCACCTCCGCTTGCGGAGGACACCATTCATCATCCACCTATAGCCTCTCGCCCATTGCCCATAGCCTTTTATCTATTCACCATCCACTATGAACTATGAACTACGCGCCTTGAGCTGCGGGCTATCTTCTTTTCCACCCCCGGCGGCGGAGGACACCATTTACCCTTTCTGCGCTACCTTCCTGCAATAAGGTTCAAAACAACCTTAATCATAATTTCTTTTTCGGCTGGTTTGCTCGCGGCGATCATGAGCGTGAGAGCGACAAGCGCATTGTCATCAATGCGTTTTTGTCCGTCTTTATGAAGAAGAATTCCCGTCTTTTGCAGGAAGCAAACAAAGAGGGCCGCGGCAATGCGCTTGTTGCCGTCCACAAAGCTGTGATTCTTTGTTACAAAATAAAGCAGGTGGGCCGCTTTTTCTTCAACCGTGGAATAGACGTCTTTCCCGTCAAAGGTCTGATAAATGGCGCCTATCGAGCCTTGAAAGCTTTTGTCCTTCTCCTGTCCGACAAGTGCGGAATCTTTGAATCTGATTTTCATTTGTTCAATGACATTTCTGGCTTCGTTGTATGTCAGTTTGTATTTCGATTTTTTTGTTCCTTTTGGCGCAGTGAGGCGTTGATGATCGAAATCATCCAGGATGTTTAAAGCTTTCGTATATTCGGCGATGATCTGGAGAATACCTTTTGTTTCATCCGTAATATTGTCAAGCAGCGTAAGGTTTCCCATCAAACGGACGGCATCCTGCAATTCGCAGATTTTGTCCCGCTGTGCCTTTAACCGTTTCTCGTTGATCGTGTATCCGGCCACCAGGTGCTTGCGCAAAACATTGGTTGCCCAGATGCGGAATTGGGTGGCACGCATTGAATTGACACGATAGCCGACGGACAGAATGACGTCGAGGTTGTAAATATTCATTTGGCGGGTCTTCCCGTCAGCGGCAACCTGTGCAATTTTTGCACAGGTTGCTTTTGCGGATAATTCACCGGTTTTATAAATATTACCGATGTGCTTCACAATAACCGTTCGGTCAACACCGAATATTCCGGCAATCAAATGGGCGTCAAGCCAGACGGTATCCTGCTCAAACTTGACCTTTATCTCCGGTCCTGCCGGTGATTGATAAATGATAATGTCGCCTTTTTTGGATTTCTGCCTCATCATGTTATCCTTAATTTAAAGAAGGATGATGCGGGGTCGCATCTTTATTATTGACATTTGCCGCATCTCTTTCCTCTTTCGTCCGAAGTCATCCCCATATGCTTTTATGAGCTTCCGGCAAATTCAGCCGAAGCCCGTCTAAACAACATTCCCGCCTTCGCAGATGTTCATACGCTCCGCCAAGCCAAATATAATTTTCCTGATTCAATCCGACGTTTATATTGCCCGTCATCTTACAATTATAAATACGCATTGCAAGAAGAAAGGCTTATTGGTGGATCGTCTGCCTTTGCCGCGTCTCGAAACTCGCGTTTCCATTGGTTGAGTGGACTTTTCGGCATAACGCCTCCTCAGAATGCAAAGGGTCTGTATTTTATGACCGGGTCATCGCGCATACCGCCAGCGATCCGCAGAAAAGAACA
>CAZSQS010000145.1:0-2586 GCA_964608995.1 uncultured Smithella sp.
CACGGTAGTGTCGGCGATCAGACGAATTTTACCTTCAGCATGGCCGGCGTCTCCCGTTTGACGACCCTATGGTTGTGCCAGTCCACCCACGCATCTCATTTACAACAATCTTTGAGGCGAGCCAGGGCCGGAAAATATCTTACTCCTGATTTGAATGCAGCACTGAAAAAAGATTATTGCATTGTCATGGATGAATCTTTTGACCTCTACCGGCGAATGATTGCCGGAGATATTCCGGAGGAAGACGCCAGATACATCCTTCCTCTGTCCACCTTAACCAATATTCAGACAACCGTAAATGCACGGGAGTTGTGTCACTACGTCACTATGCTGCCTGACTATCCGGCCCCGGAGCTCAACGATGTATTGGATGGGATGGTTCGTGGAGCCTATGCAAAGGGAGCCGCAGATCTGATTCGAAACTACGGTCCAAACTACAACAAAATGTCCTTCTACCCTGCTCCGGATCTGTTCGCGGCAAATGGGCCAATCGATGGGCATCATCCCGATGAGAAAGTGATGCGCCGGGGAGCCCCTGTCGGACAGGGTATTTCCCTTCCCTCACCGGATGACATTAGAAAAAAGAATATGGCTAAGGTCGGCGTTCTCAAGCACATCCATTTGACCTTTGAGCTTCGCATGAGTCTGGCTGCTCTTCACCAGGCCATCCGGCAGCGTACCTGGGATCATACCGTTCAAACCCTGGTCAGCGCCGCAGAGGAGTCGCAATCAAGAGACGGAAAAGGTATCGTCGTTCCGCCGTCGATTGCATCGTCCGGGTTCGACAAGGACTTCATGGGATTACACTACGCGATGTTGTCGCTTTATCGAGATATTTATCAAGAAACTGAGTCTCCTGCAGTAGCCTTTTACGCGCTCCCGCATTCTTTGGCGATCCGGACCCTGATCCACATCAATGGCTGGAACGCCATCTACTCCATTGGAAAGCGAGAATGCGAGAAGGCACAATGGGAGATCCGGGCGCTTGCCGCGGAAATGGGAAATCAAATCCGAGCCGAGATGCCTGCACTGAGCAAATTCATTGGACCGCAATGTAAATTCTACGGGAAATGTCCCGAAAAGGTTCCCTGCGGTAAAATCGCAGCCTAAAAAATAGTGGTTGTTCGCAATATAGTTCCCGCATCGGGCGGTTTTCTTCTGGTGCGGGAATTTTCATATTGAAGCTTGACAAAATATAAGCGATTATGTATAATAAACAATAATAAGGAGGTCGCACGATGCCAAATGAAGATAAAATAGTAGAAGCGCGGGGTCGCAACGGTTGGTTTAAGCCAAAGGAGGCAAATGTGAGTCGTTTTGGTGACCGGCTTTCGATTGGAATATCCAGTAAACGTCAAGGTGCAAATGATCCAATTTATATCACTGGTACGGTTAATGAGGTGGCCAGTATGTTCCGCCAAATCAATGACGAGGTGTCGAGGTTTGCAGCCTGTGAGTCAGGATTTCAAAGCATTCCGATTGTATTTAAAGAGTAGCCGGATCGCGAAGCTCACCCGCTTGTCGGTTGAGCGCTTTTATTGAAAGGAAAATATAATATGATTTGTGAAAATTATAAAAGTTGTGATCGAAAAAACGATTGCCGACACGCAATACCCCATAATTATCGTGACGAACCTGATAACGATTGCCGAGCTGCATGTGACGTAGATGGTGGCATAGTGGGATCGGTGTGCAAAAATATACCTCTATTCGACGTAAAGAGATCAATAATCAGCGGTGAGCGGTGAGCGGAGCGAGTCCGCCGACCTGGAACCAGGGGAAACAGCAAACAGCGTAAAGGAAGCTCTTTTCCGTCACGCCAAGAACGAGGTCAGCCGGGCTTTTGGTGATAACCCATTAGATATTCCTTTTTAACACGGCAATAAGGAGAAAACATATGGCACAATTGCACAAGTCTCCCTATCCGGGGGAATGGTGGTTCAAAAAAGATGAAAACGTCCAAGAGTACTTCCAGAGAACGGAAATCCTGTTTAAAGCCATTCCTGCAGAACGAATTATGTCTTTTCCTGTGGCCGATGGGCATGCCGTTTATTACGTATTTTCGGAAAAACCATTTGTGCTCCAACATATTCCCTATGGCGATGCGTGGCATATACCGGCGGCCCACTTGCGGGGCTTGAAGGTTGGAGACTGGCAGCGTCAAGTTCAATTATCAAAACTCTTTCAGAAGACTACTTAAGTAGGAGGTAAGATGAAGAAACAATGCGATTGTGGCGCTAAGACATTCACGGAAATCAGTCGTGGCATTGTATCGCGCTGCGGTGTCCGGATTACAGATAATATTAAAGCAGATACGTAATGCGATTGGTCCCATCCCGGAATGTAATATTTGCGGGGAAGAGATTGGAACCCATTTTGAGGGGCATTGGTGGGTATGCCACAAGTTGGCCTGTATCCAGACAGCGAAAGAGGATTCCGATTGATTGTTAAAAGAGGAGTTTTTTAATGAGGAATGTGCGGAAAAGAAGCAATAAGATGAGCATGAGGTGTACAGAATGTGCATTATACGGTGATGCGGATGTCAATGCGGCGGTGAATATTTTAAGGGCGGGGCACGCCCGGTTA
>CAZSQS010000146.1:0-2536 GCA_964608995.1 uncultured Smithella sp.
TTCTGGGCGGGGGACCGGAAAACTTTTATAAGAACATCGCCGTCGCCATGATGCCGTCTTCCCAGGGCATCTATTCCATCGTGGTGTTGTTTTCCAATATGGATAACTTTTATAGCGACCCTTACACCGTCGCGGGGCGGGCAGCCATCTTCGGCGTCGCCATGTTTTTCAGCGCCTGGTTCCAGGGAATCGTTTGCGCCGCGGGCATCCGCAATATTCTCGACGGCAAAAACACCATCACCAACGCCTTGGTGTCGGGCGCCATGCCGGAAACCTACGCAGTGTTCGCGCTGGTGATGACCTTCATCATGAAATAAAATCAAAGATTTCATTTACATCAATGTTTCAGATGACCGGTGGCTTGAGAAGAAGCACCGGTCATCTGAACGCTCATCCCTTTTTCAGACGGATTGTCACAGCTCAGCCCAGAAAAGACCCATAACACCATTGCCTGCGATATCCTTTTTCAGGGCATGCGGCTTACAACCGATCAATATGTGCCAATGTGTCACTATTGTTTCGTAATGTTGCACGATAAATTACAAAACGACACACATCTGTCTCTCAAGCCTCTGCCGCCCTTTGTCCAAATAGTATATTTCATAGTAATATCTAAATATTATACAGATACCTCCACATGGCATAAACAATGCATTTTACAGATGTTTGCCAGAAATCGAACTTTAATTGATGAATCGTGCGTTTCCTTCTGACAACACAGCAGAACGAAACGTTTGATGAGCTGTAAAAAATTTAACAAGGAGGTTAATGTATGAAGCAAAAGACGAGTTTTATTAAAGTTTTACGAAACGGGAAACGGGCAGGTCTATTTTTGCTACTATCTGGTCTCATGATGTTTATTGCCGCCTCTCCCGGCTTCGCGGTTTCACCCAACCCAACCAGCATCACAGAAGTTCCGGCAGTTGCAACCCCCGGTGATTCGTCACATAATTACCCGTTTTTCACACGCGCGTCGGAACTGGCCGCTCAGGGTTTTGTTGAAAAGGAATATTTCTTCTCCGGCACAGCCAGCAAATACCGAACAAGCGGCACCTCCACGGGAACCGTGACCAGCAGCGGAAATGCTTACACCACCCGCATGCTTGTACGCCGTCCCGCCTCCGCCGCCAATTTCAACGGCACGGTCATCGTGGAATGGCTCAACGTGAGCGCCAGTTACGATATCGACGCCCACTGGGCCTCTTCACACGCGCACTTTATCCGGGCGGGATACGCCTGGGTCGGCGTCTCCGCGCAGCGCGTGGGCGTGCATGATGCGGAAACAGGCCTGAAAGCCTGGGGCCCGAACCGCTACCGTTCGCTCAATATTTCCAGTGATGATCTCTCCTACGATATCTTCTCGCAGGCCGCCAAGGCCATCAAAACCCCCGGCAGCGTCAATGTGATGGGCGGTCTTCCCGTGAAGTACGTCATCGCGGCAGGCGCATCACAGTCGGCTATAAAGCTTGCCACTTACTATAACGCGATTCAGGCGCATTCCCGCGGCGGCGTTTTTGACGGCTTCTACATTCTGATCGGCGGAGGCACGCTGCGAACGAATTTAAACACGAAAGTGTTCGTGCTTTTCTCCGAAACCGAAATACCCATGGCATCACGACAGGCGGATTCCTCCAGACTTCGCACCTGGGAAGTGGCGGGCGCATCGCATGTTCCCTATGAATCGGAAGGCTATAATGTGCCGATTCGCGACCGCGACGGCATTCCGGCAACGTCGTTTACCTGCGACAAACAGCAGCCTCTGAGCCGCATCCCGTTCTCCCATGCGCAAAACGCGGCCTATGATCATCTGGTCAAATGGATTGCCAACGGCACGCTGCCGCCGACGGCGCCGCGCATTACGACGACAGGATCGCTCATCAAAACGATCACACGTGACAGTTACGGCAATGCGCTGGGCGGACTGCGCCTGTCGCAGCACAGCGTACCGATTGCCGTCAATACCGGCTCCAACAGCGGACCGGATTTCTGCATTCTGATGGGACAGTATGTCCCCTTCAGCGACGCGACGCTTCGCAGCCTCTACCCGACCCATGATAACTACGTCACGAAGGTGACCAACGCGGTCAATGCGAATCTTTCCGCGGGTTACATTGTGAAGGCGGATGCGGATATTACGATTGCTCAAGCAAAGGCCGCTAATATTCCGCCCGGTTCCAGTTCGAGTTCGAGTTCCAGCTCGAGCTCGAGCTCCAGCTCATCATCGTCATCGAGCTCCTCAAGTTCATCGTCGAGTTCCGGTTCCTGGTGGTGGATCTCCAGTTCCTCCTCATCATCCAGCTCTTCAAGCTCTTCGAGCTCCGGCTCCTGGTGGTTTTACCGGTAAGTTGTTCTGATTTAAAAAACGGCCTTTTCTGATAAGGGGCCATAACCAACAACCTTTTTACGTTCCCCATCCATCCCGAAAGCGCCCGTCGCAGGGCGCTTTCGGGATGGCATGCAAAAACAGCGGATGCTTTTTTTACTGTTGGCTAAAAATTAAAAGTGAACTCTTTAAGAATTAAAAGTGAACACTTTC
>CAZSQS010000147.1:0-2533 GCA_964608995.1 uncultured Smithella sp.
AAAGCCGGCCCGACTCGTTGCACAGGCCTGCGATGGCCAGCGCCGAGCCGTTGGGGTTTAACGGATATTCCATCGTGAGCTTTCCCTCGGGGGTGGCATAGCGGAAAACCACCAGATTTTTTCGTTCAATTTCTTCGAGAACCACCAGGCTTTCCGGAATGAAATTGCCCTCTCCGTGGCGGACGGGATAATAGACCAGCTCCAGGCCGCGCGTAAACACGCAGGGGCTCTGATCGTTGGCTGTCAGATACACCCAGCGGTCTTCGAAGCGGCCTGAGTTATTGAACGTGAGCGTGGTCGTCTGTTTGGTGTAGTTGCCGTTTAGGGCGGGTAAAAGCCCCAGCTTCACCATCAACTGAAATCCGTTGCAAACGCCTAAGATCAGACCGCCCGCGCCGATAAATTTCAGCAGTTCTTCGATGAGCATATCGTTCGCGCCGGAAATGGGCGCATGCAAAAAACGATTCGCGCCGGCCTTGGCCGAACCCAGATCGTCTCCGTCTAAAAACCCGCCGGGGAGATTGAGAAAGTTGTAATCAGACAGACGCTTTTCGCCCCAGAGAAGCTCGCTGATATGGACGATGTCGTATCGGTCCGCACCCGCCAGTTTACAGGCGTGCGCCATTTCCATTTCGCAGTTCGTGCCGTTGCCGGTGAGGATGATTGCTTTAACCTTGTTTGCCATTTTTTTGTGATCCTGTCTAAAAGTTCAAGGGCTTTTGCCACGTGTCTTTGAGTTTGCCGATTTTTTCGCAAATGATCGTTTTACCGGAAAGGCCGCTGATGTTGAGCCGCTCGTCGCTCGTGACAAAACCGATTTCACGCGCGACGTTGCCCTTCATCAATTTTTCGAATCTCGCCTGATCCTTGGGGGAGATGGTCACGACAAAACGGCTGGCCGTTTCGGAGAATAAAACGAAGTCATCGCGCTTTTTGCCGCGGTAGGGAACGTCCTTTAAATCGACGTTGAGGCCCAGGCCCCCGGCAAACGCGGTTTCCGCGAGCGCCACACCCAACCCCCCGTCCGAGCAGTCGTGGCACGAGGCCACAAGGCCCGCTTTGATCGCCTTATGCAACGCGCGGTAGAGCTTCATCGCCTCTTTTGCGTTCACTTGCGGAACGCTGTTTCCAATCGCGCCGTTTTGGGCAAACCACTCCGAGCCGCCCAGTTCGTCGCGCGTTTCGCCCAGAATGTAAACGAGATCCTGCGGGCGTTTCGCATCCATCGTCACGGCTTTGCGCACATCGGCAATTTTTCCGATAACCGAATACAAGAGCGTCGGAGGCACGGAGATTTTCGTCTTCCCGATGGAGTAGTCATTCTTCATGCTGTCCTTGCCGGAGATGCAAGGCACGCCATAGATCGAAGTGATGTCGTCAATCGCCATGTTCGCGCGCACGAGCTGCGCGAGTTTGAATTCGCCGTCCGGCGTCTTTTCGGATTGAACTGGATCGCACCAGCAGAAGTTGTCGAGTCCCGCGAGGTGGTCCAGATCCGCGCCCACGGCCACGGCGTTTCGCACCGCTTCGTCAATCGCGCAGGCGGTCATAGAATACGCGTCAATATCACTGTAACGCGGGCAGATGCCGTGCGCCACAACAACGCCCTCCATCGAATCGAGCAGCGGGCGGACAATGCCCGCGTCCGACGGCCCGTCGTTTGCGACGCCGACGAGGGGCTTCACCACCGAGCCGCCCTGGACTTCATGATCGTACTGACGGACAACCGATTCTTTTGAGCAGATGTTCAAACGGGCCAGCATCTGCGTTAATGCCTTTCCCAAATTGGTGGGCGAAGAAAAGGCAGGCTCCGCGTGTTTGGGCGCTTTCCAAATCGCTCGCAATTTCATCTGCGGAACGCCGTCATGCAGAAAGGCCATATCCAGATACGCCACGGTCTTTTCGCCGTAGCGGATGTGGAATTTTCCGGACTTCGTAAACTTGCCCAGCACCGTCGCCTCGACGCCCATCTTGCGGGCCAGATCCAGAAACTTATCAACTTTCTTCGGATCGACCGCCAGCGACATGCGCTCCTGCGCTTCGGAGACCAGTATTTCCCAGGGCTGCAAGCCTGCGTATTTCAGCGGGGCCAGCGAAAGATCCATCTCGCAGCCGCCCGAGTAGGTGGCCATTTCGCCCACGGACGAAGAAAGTCCGCCTGCGCCGTTGTCCGTCAGCGCACGATACAGGCCGCGGTTGCGAGCGACCAGCAGAAAGTCTGTCATTTTCTTTTGCGTGATCGGATCGCCGATCTGCACGGCGGTGACCGGTGAGCCTGCGTGGAGCTCCTCGGAAGAAAACGTCGCGCCGTGAATGCCGTCTTTGCCGATGCGTCCGCCCGTCATGATGATGACGTCGCCCGGCTTAATTTCTTTCCCGTGCGTAGGTTTGCCGTTTAGCCGCGCAGGCATAATGCCGGCCGTGCCGCAATAGACCAGGGGCTTGCCCAAAAATCGCTCATCAAAGACGAGGCTGCCATTGACCGTCGGGATGCCGCTTTTGTTGCCGCCATGCTCCACGCCTTCGCGCACGC
>CAZSQS010000148.1:0-2466 GCA_964608995.1 uncultured Smithella sp.
AGCCTCAGGTGCGCGGCCCAGCGTCCGTCGTCGGTGAGCGCGCCGCCGGGTTCCACAAACCCCTCGGCCTGCAAAAATTTCAGGTGACGGGTAAAATCCTTCCACAGGCGCTGCGCCGCACCCGAGGCGTCTTTACCGGTGCTTTGCTTCTGCCAGGCGGCCAGAGAGCGTTCGAATATTTTTTGAATGTCGGAGGGCGTCTGCGATAAAAGCAGGTTGAGCGCCATGGCAAAATCGTTTTTCAACTGACTTTCGACGTCGTCGGGGCGGGCCGAGAGCATCTTGCGGACATGCCCCAAATCCATAAACCGGCCGGGAACCGCCAATAGAAAGCCGATGAGGTCGCGCCCGCGGCGTCCCGCCCGCCCGGTCATCTGACGAAAGGCCGTCGCACTAAGCGGCGCGAAGTCATGGCCGTTGAACTGATCAGAATTAAAAAGGACGATGGTGCGCGCGGGGAAATTCACCCCCGCCGCCACGGTGGTGGTGGCAAAGATCGCCCGCAGATGTCCGCGGTTCATCATTTCTTCCACCATCAGTTTCCAGGCCGGGAGCTGCCCGCCATGATGCGCGGCCAGTCCGCTTTGCTCCAGGGCTTTAAGCTGCCGGTGTCCGCTCAAAGAGGGGAAGCGTTCCAGAAGGTCGTATAAATCGTTCGAAGAGGCGTCGTGATCTTTAAGCGGCGGCAGGCCGGGCCGGCAGCCCAGTGCCGCGTCGCATTCGGCGCGCGATTTCAGGAAAAAAATGGCGGGCAGCAGGTTAAAACGATCCAGCACCCTCAAAATCCCCGCGTAATCCGGCAAATCGCGTCCGCCCCGGCGCTGAAATTTATGCTTTTGCATAAATTCAAACACCATCGGCGAGGCTTTGGTTCCGTCCAGAAAAGGGTGCAGGCAGCCCGACGGATGCAGAAAAACGGGATACAGGGGCACCGGCCGCTTTTCTTCGCGAATGACGGAGCAGGCCTTGTGCCGGATCGATGAGAGCCAGGCGGCAATCGAGTCGCCGTTCCCGATGGTGGCGGAAAGCAAAAGGATGTTCACGCGCACCGGCAGATAGATCAGAATTTCCTCCCACACCACGCCGCGATCGGGATCGCCCAGGAAATGTGCCTCGTCGAGGATGACCAGATCGCAGTTTAAATCATCGCCCCGGTGCATGGCGTCGTAGAGCTGGTTGCGCAGGATTTCCGTCGTGCCCACGATAATCGGGGCTTCGGTGTTTTCTTTCGTGTCGCCGGTGATGATGCCGACATTTTCCGGATCAAAATGCAGACCGAACTCCACCCACTTGGAATTGGACAGGGCCTTGAGCGGCGAGGCGTACCAGGCGCGCCCGCCCTTTTGCAGAACGTTGACGATGGCCTCGCGGGCAATCCAGGTTTTGCCGGAGCCTGTGGGGGCGATAACCAGGCAGTCGTTTTGTTTGATGGCCTGAAGCGCCCGGAGTTGATAATCATCCGGGACAAACGGCGCAGGGGAGGGCCGGCCGATTTTCGCGAGGACCGATTTCAAGGGCGGCGCAATGTCCGGTTTCATAAAGACACGCGCCTTTTTGTGCCCCTCTGCGCTTTTTCGGGAAAAATGCCGGTTTTTATAAGGTGTTTTAATGTAGGCTCGAGGTGGATTCATGGCGACGGATGTAACACAGCCGTCCGAAATCGTAAAGCAGTTACAGGGGGAAGGAAGCGCCTTTTCACGTGTGCCCCTTGGTGGCGCAAGAACACACCTTTTTTGTTTCTCGGGGAAAGAGGCATCTGAGCCATTCAATATTTTATTTCTTTTTTGCCGTCCCGTTTAACGTTTTTTTCAATGCTTCATCCGTATTTAACAAAGCGCGCAGGGAGGATGAAAGGGCGCATGAATAAATTAAATAATAATTACAGCATGTTGAAAAATATTTTAAGGATGGATGTCCAGATGGCATACTTATTTCATTAGAATAAAAGCAATGATAACGACTCTTTCTCAGGCAAGGAGGATGAACCGATGAAAAAATTGACACAGACCGTCCTTTTAGTTGGCTTCATTATTCTGACCACCGCAACGTTTGGCTTTGCCCAGTTCAGCTCCACCGGCGAAACCGCTTTCCCGTTTTTCCATCTGGGCTGCCTGGCGATCGGCGGATTGATTATTGTTTCTCTGAAACGCAAATACACCAAGCTGTACTTAAGTGAAGCCATCGGCTCTTTCGCGCTCCTGACGCTTCTGATCGCGCTGTTTACGCTGCCGGTCG
This sequence comes from uncultured Smithella sp., assembly GCA_964608995.1. GTDB lineage: Bacteria > Desulfobacterota > Syntrophia > Syntrophales > Smithellaceae > UBA8904. The sequence continues at coordinate 2,236 of CAZSQS010000148.1, forward strand.
TCGATGCGCTGAAAAACCTGATCAGCTAAACCCTTCCCTCTCCATATTGTTCCAGCAGTAAAAGCCCCCGTCCCCACCCTGGCGGGGGTTTTTACGTGGGGGGAATAAAAAATCCTTTACACGATCCTGTATTTCATTTATGAAACTCAACGCTTAATGTGCGTTTTGTCTGCAAGAAATTCTTTCTAAAGGAGATAGAAATATGGCTAAACGTGTTTACACTTTCGGGAA
>CAZSQS010000149.1:0-2377 GCA_964608995.1 uncultured Smithella sp.
TGGACAAGGACCCAGTTATCACGGCGATGGGGGGCCTGGTTCATTCCCTGGTGTCAAGGTGCACCTGGCTGGACCATGCCCGGAAGAACGTATTCACGATTGAGGAGGGGTAAAAATGGAGATGGTATTTGTTTTCCTGGTTGGAGTGGCAATGGCGGGGGTGCTGGGTTTGATTATTTACTTGTATGTTGCTCTTTCCAGAATCAAGACGCGGCTCGACGAACACGAGTATATCTTTGATGATGCCCTGGCGCTCGGCTCAACGGCCTTATTCCCATTGCGTCAGCAGGGGAAAAGGTCATCGAATTATATGAGTCAATGGAGATGAAACACAATATCAAGAAAGCGCAGCCGAAGGAGAAGGAGAAAGCAAAATGATTGAATATATCGCCGTTTTCCTGGGTGTTATCTTCGCGGGCGCGTTGTTGGCCGCAATCTGTTTTGTCATCGGGGCATGGGTGATGTTCAAGGGCAAGGCAGGCCCGGGCGAGGGATTTATCCGGACGCCCAAAGGGAAAGTCTATACTGTACCCGATGAAGGGGCCGAGGACTTCCCGGAGGAAGGCGCGTCAGTAATTGCTGAACGGTCAAAGAAGTTCCTGGATGGGTTATTGGGAGGGATAAAATGAGTGGTCTGAAAGTAAAATGCTGTAACTGCGGGCGTACGGATTTTGAAACGACGGACAAATACGACCCCGATGCCACGCCCAACGGCTCAATGGTCAAGTGCCTGCTGCCATATCATATCGATTGGCTGACGCTTTCAACGACCAAAGCGGCGGAAATGACCTGCCCGGAGTGCCTGGCTCAACTGGCACCATCGGGACGGCTGACGGTATTGCCAAGGCCGAAGACCATCATGGAAACCGAGGAGGCCATGGTTGAGCAGTTCGCGGAGATGGACAAAGCAGACCAGCTACCCAACGTCGGCAAACCTGTCTTTATCTGCGAAAAATGCGGGAAGGAGTGCAGCACGGCGCTTGCACTGAATGGACACATGAGGTCGCATAAATGAGTAATTTTGACGAGGCATATCCATCACAAAAAGATTTAGGAGACATGAAAAGGCTAAAGAGCAAATTAATTGCTCTTGGGGTTTGGAAAGAAGACGCCAAGAGAATTGGCGGGCAAATTGTGTTGACTAATTCTATAACTCGCTGGCGGGATCGTGAATCCCGGTCGTTTGCCGATATTTCAAGAAAGTTAAAATTCATATCACCGAATTATGTGAGATTGTTATATCTACGAAGAAAGGAAAATAACAATGGGTGAAGCACAGCGAAGAAATGCATTAGGATTACCGCCGAGGGGCCCGCAGCAAATGACCATGAACGTGCCGCTGGATCAACTGAAAGATCGTATTTGCCATTGCGGGGAAAGGGTATTTGTCAAGGCGTTCACGCTGAAAGAGTTGCCGGCGCTGCAAAGTCCATCCGGAATACCTGAAACGGCGATGTCTCAAATCGGTTTCGCCTGCGTCACCTGTGGGCTGGTGATACCGCTGCGGCCGGAAGAAACCAAGGAAGAAGAAAAACCAAAGATCGAAGTAGTTGGGGGATAAATGAGCGAGAATATATACAGAGCCTATATTGTCCCAGTTGTGCCGGTGTATTCTTATTCGTATTACGAGGCTCCGCAAAATAACAAAGATGGCACACCAAAATACGAAATCATAGTCCTACCGGTTGTGGCCTTCGCCTGCGGTGTTGACGAATATGGATATGCTTTCCAGGAGGCACTAGAGTTGGCCGGTGGCGAGTCTTACTTAACTGAAAGCAGCAGCCAGTCAAATTTCTTGGGTTGTTATCACGACGCTGATCTGAAGTTAGAATATTTTATGTCCACGATAACGTATTTGGAAAAAGTCAGGAAGAATCGCAAAGATAGAAAGAAAAATGTCCCAAAGGGGGATAAATGAGCACGCCTGACAAAACAGCCTGGACCACTGAAAGCGAGATCCGATACATCCGCACGATAGGCGAGAATATCAAAGATCAGTTCTCTGAGCGCCTGTCATTCGCAGCGCGGCGGAGCTTCAAGAAGATGATGCTGAAAAAATACATTGACGCCGCTGAATTGCGGAAAGACTGGGGATTGATGGACAAGGGCACCGTGATCCGGATTGCCGCCGCTGAATTGAGGGTGTTGCGATGAGCGACGACGTACGGCAGATCATCCGGGCGCTCATCCGGGGCTTGAAATTTACGGTTAGCCTGCTCGAAAAGGTTATGGCTGGCGAGAAAATTTAACATATTCAACCTTTGCCTCTCTATATGAAACGCATAAGGGATTAACGAGAACGCATGAAAGCCTCCTCGCATGAAGGGGGCTTTTATGATTGATCCACGATGGAATCTGAATTTAATACCACCCAAGG
>CAZSQS010000150.1:0-2301 GCA_964608995.1 uncultured Smithella sp.
GAGCCCCGGATGTCTTCAATCATTTCCGCCGCGTCTTTTTCCGTAATGGGCAAAATGCGGAAAGACACATCACGCAGCACCTCGACAAACACGCCGCCCAGACCGAACATAATCAGCGGGCCGAAACTGGGGTCGCGCGTCACACCAATGATGGCTTCAATGCCTGCTTTGGCCATGCGCTGCACCGCAACGCCTTCGATATGCTGATATTTGAATGTTTCCAGAATGTCGCGGTAAGCTTTGCGCACGTCTTCGGCGCTGGTCAGATTGAGTTTGACGCCGCCTGCGTCCGTTTTGTGAACGACATCCGGCGAAACAATTTTTAACACCACCGGAAACCCGATTTTATCGCAGATGGCCAGCGCTTCATCCTCCGAGCGGGCCACCAGATAACCGGTCGTGGCCACGCCGATGCCTTCCAGAATTTCCTTGCTCTCATGTTCCATGAGATAACTGCGGTTATCCCGAAGCGCCTGCCTGAGGATGTCCGCCAGGTCATTCTTCAAAAGCTTGCCGGAGGGGCCCTCCGGTGGATGGCCTGCGCCCTGATTTTTAAACCCTTCCGATGCTGTCATTAATGATGCGTGTTCCATGCTGCATTCCTCCCTGTGGACTTGCGTAAGTTCCTGTGCCGTGGATGACGGCGGAAAATTCAATCCGATTATGTATTAACAGATTGATATGAAAGAAAATATCGGCAGCGGTCTTATTTATGTGTCGGAACAATATCGCACGGGTGACGGGTTTTGTCCGACAAGATGTCAGAGGGGAGGCCGCGAGACGGGACGCAGGCCATAAATTCACTCCCACGCGCACCGCCATGTTCAGCGCAGCGCTATACCCCTGTCATTGCGAGTCCCGATGTCGGGACGTGGCAATCTTTGTTCTTCACCCATCTACCATAAACTATTGCTGTTTAGTGGTAGTATCACCTATCGCCAATGCAACAATGATTGGCTTGACATTAGTAAACTTATTGTTTACTATCCTCGCATGATTAAATCGTTTCGTTGCCGTGAAACCGAAAAGATATTTCATCGTGAGCATTCGCATAAGTTCCCTCTTGATATCCAGCAACGGGCGTTTATGAAACTTAATGCTGTTGACGCGGTAATCAAAATCGAAGACTTGCGGTTGCCGCCATCCAATCACCTGGAAGCATTGAAAGGAAAGCGGCAGGGGCAATGGAGCATAAGAATCAACGATCAATGGCGTATTTGCTTTGTTTGGCATAATGGCAATGCCGAAAAAGTTGAGATAGTTGATTACCACTAAGGAGGTTTATGATGACTAAAAAACGTATTCAACCCGTTCACCCGGGTGTTTATTTAAAAGAATTATTGGACGAACTGGAGCTTTCTCAGTATCGGTTGGCACATGATATCGGTGTTCCGGCCATGCGCATCAGCTATGTTGTCAGCGGCAAACGTCCCGTCAATGCAGAACTCGCGCTCAGATTGGGCAGGTATTTCGGCCAGGAACCAAGGTATTGGACCAATCTGCAGAGTCGCTTTGATATGGATAAAGCGGAAGACGCTTTGTCTCAAAAGGTTTTTCGGGAAGTGCATCCCCTGAGAATGGCCGTATAGATTTGATTCAATGTACCTGCCCCGTTATTTTTTGATAGGATATCAACAATGTCGGAATTTAAGAATGTAACCATCACCAAAAAAGCAAATATATATTTTGACGGTAAGGTTACCAGCCGTACGATCATTTTCCCGGACGGGTCCAAAAAAACGCTGGGCATCATGGCCCCCGACCCTACGAACTTTTGAGCGCCTGACGCTGCGTTGAAGCCGATACCTTGCCCACGGTGGCCAGATGGGAAAGAAAGTCCTCAATGTTTTTGGCACCGAGCAGTTTCGGATGGGTTTTACCTCCGAAGTAATGGATATAACGGAGAATCCATTGACAATAGGTTTGCTCTGTGCGATAAGCGCAATGGTGATAACGAAGAACTTCCCGAACCTGATCCATTAACTTCAGATTGGGATTCGGACGAAACTTCGGCTTGCTGTCCTGATTCATAGTTTTTAAATGTAAAAAAGTAAATGGAAGAGAGTGTGTCGTTTTTGTTCCGCCCGACGCGGAACACCTGGCATCGGGAAATATTCCCGGTTTTTCCACGTTTGATGCTTTAATATTGCAATAAGCGGAATTTAGCAAGTGAAAATGTAATAAGTGGAACGAAATGGGGCAAATTTTCCATGTTTACTGATTTAATATCGCAATAAGTGGAATTTCGTTCCATCTATATGGGCTGATATGGCGGAAAATTTTCCGTCTATTACACTGTTA
>CAZSQS010000151.1:0-1961 GCA_964608995.1 uncultured Smithella sp.
CTAAACAATCTTCAGCGACAATTCCATGAGCTGTTCGATGCTCACATGGGAGGGCGCATCGGACATGACATCCGCCGCTTTTTGCGTTTTCGGAAACGCGATGACGTCGCGGATCGATTCGGCTTTGGTCATAATCATGGTCAGACGATCCAACCCGAACGCCAGTCCACCGTGCGGCGGCGCGCCGTATTCCAGCGCATCGAGCAGGAATCCGAATTTAACGCGTGCGTCTTCATCGGAAAGCCCCAGCGCGCTGAAGACCTGCGCCTGCACGTCCTTGCGATGGATTCGGATGCTGCCTCCGCCGACTTCCGAACCGTTGAGGACCAGGTCGTAGGCGCGGGCGCGGACTTTTCCGGGATCAGTGGTCATGAGCGGCAAGTCTTCGAGAAACGGCGAGGTAAACGGATGGTGCGTCGAGACGTAGCGTTTTTCCGTCTCCGAATATTCCATCAGCGGAAATTCCGTAACCCATGTGAAGGCCAGAGCTTCCGGATCGATAAGGCCAAGTTTTTTGCCGAGGTTCAGCCGCAGATTGCCCAGCGAATCGTTGACCACTTTCGGGGCGTCCGCCACGAAGAAAAGTATATCGCCTTCCTTCGCGTTCATGGCGTGGCTGATGGCGGCTACTTCTTCCGGCTTGAAAAATTTAAAAATGGGCGATGTCCAGTCGGACGCATTGACTTTGGCCCAAGCCAGTCCTTTGGCGCCGTAAATGGCGACAAAATCGGCCAGGCCGTCGAGGTCTTTGCGCGACAGCGTGCTCGCTTTTTCGGCTTTGATGGCTTTCACCACGCCGCCGGATGCGGCAACATCCGCAAACAGTTTGAATCCCGCGTTTTTTACAATATCCGTGAGATCGACAATTTCCATGCCGAAGCGGACATCCGGATTGTCTTTGCCATACCGGCTGATAGCGTCCGCATATTTCAGGCGGGGGAAGGGCAGCGTCAAATCCTTGCCCAAACAGGCTTTGAAAATGGTTTTCATCAGACCTTCCATCATGTTCATGATGTCTTCTTCAGTGATAAACGACATTTCTACGTCGATTTGCGTAAATTCCGGCTGGCGGTCGGCACGCAGGTCTTCGTCCCGGAAGCATTTGACGATCTGGAAATAGCGGTCAAAGCCCGACACCATCAAAAGCTGCTTGAAGATTTGCGGCGACTGGGGCAGTGCGTAGAACATGCCTTTGGAAATGCGGCTGGGCACCAGGTAGTCGCGCGCGCCTTCGGGCGTGCTTTTGGTTAAAAACGGCGTTTCCACTTCGATAAAACCGTTTTCGTTAAAATACTGGCGGGTGGCGATGGCCAGCTTGCTGCGCAGGATCAGGTTCTTTTGAATAGCGGGACGGCGCAAATCCAGATAGCGGTACTTGAGACGGACGTTTTCCGAGGTATCGTCTTCATCAAAAGAAAAGGGAGGCGTTTTGGATTCATTAAGAATGTCGAGTTCGGAAATGACAACTTCAATCTGGCCTGTGAAAATGTTCGGATTTTCCATGCCCTCAGGACGTTTGCGCACTTTGCCTTTAACCGCCAGAACATATTCACTGCGGATTTTGTGGGCTTCACCGTGAACGGCTTCACCGGCTTCCGGGTTGAATACTATCTGCACGATGCCTTCGCGGTCGCGCAAATCGATGAAGATCACGCCGCCGTGATCCCGGCGACGCTGCGCCCAGCCAAACAGGATAACTTCATTGCCAACATCGGCTACGCCAACCTGGCCGCAGTAATGAGTTCTCTTTTCTTTTGAAATAAACTGACTCACAAATCTTACCTCTCTTTTAAAATATTCGTTAAGACCTCCGGCATCTGATCCAGAGGCAGGTTTTGCTGATCTTTCGTTTTCATGTTGCGAAGCGGGGCGCTGTTTTCCTCCATTTCCTTTTCGCCGATAATCAGGGTGTAGGCGCTGTTCAATTTATCGGCGCGCTTCATCTGACTTTTGAGGCTTTT
>CAZSQS010000152.1:0-1842 GCA_964608995.1 uncultured Smithella sp.
GCGATTACATACTACGGGGGATTTGACAGTTGAGCGCCGTCAGTAAGACCTCTTGCTCTTTTGATATGGAACACCGGACACGAACAGCCTTGGTTGATTTTGGATAGAGTAGGATCGCCGTATTGACGGATGACAGCAACTCCAGCATCCGCTCCGCACCGTGCGTAAAGCCATTGGCGCGGGCGCGCTTGTGCGCAATGCGCACCAGAAGAAGCGCAATCATACAAGTAAACGCATGCACCCGTATTTTGGAATCCGTCCAGTGAAACACCGGGTCCATTTTGACCCAGCGGTCAGACTTGGTAATCCGGAAAGCATCCTCGACAATATACCGATCAAGATAAATGTCGATAATCTCTCCAGGTTGAAGAGATTCCCGGTCAGTAAACAGAATCTGTTTACCGAATCTCGTTTTGGCCTCCTCGATAGCCGGAAAGTTCTTGCGCCCACTGACCTTGAAACGGTTTTCTTCTTCCAGAATGTCTATGTCGAGAAGCCCTGTCACATGATACCGGTCCGTGATCTCCAACGCCTGTCGCTTAATCGAATCCATCGTGGAACGGCCGTCGGCATCTTTGGCTTTACGTTTAAAGGAGGACAACTCTTCCTTGGCTTTTTCCAGATGCTGCTCCATTCGGTGTAATTGGCGCTGGAAAGTGGATGCGTTGAAGGAAACAATGATCCTGCGCTGTGCGCCGTAGATCTCTTCGCGGGTTTCATAAACCGGTATCGTTTCACCATTTTTGATACAAACCTCCCGATACTGCTCAAGGGGAATCCGGCAGAGGTCTTTATGGTGATACGGGCTGCGGCTGCCGACAAAATGATGCCGGCTTTCATCCAGCTTGGCAATCAGCTCTTCCGAGTTGTTTCCTTTGTCAAAAACGACAGTAATCCCTTTTTTATCGGACATGGATTGATTGATTTGTTCAAAGATTTCATCGATCAACCTTTTCATCACTTTGGCGTCATGCTCATTGGCGGGATACAGCCTGCTGAATAAGGGAATGCCATGATCGCGGTCCACCGCCAAGGCCAGACCGATATGCCGTAAACTGTTGCGCCCAGCCTTGGATTTGGTGATCTTGGATAGTTCGGATGGGGTAAGTACATCGAGATAGTTGTAATAGTTGGACGTATCATAAACGATCGTGTCCAGGGGAATGCTTTCCAGCGCGATCGCTTTCTTGGCGATATCATCGCCAATCCTGTTAACTATCTCCTTGTCCAATTTGTCAAAATGATCCCAGAAGTTCTGGGATTCCAGCTTTTCCTTCTGAAGCGGCATATAGAGATGCAAAGCCGTGGAATCGACCCATTCTGCGATTTTGCTTTTTGAGGTTGCGGCAAGTGCACGGTTGAGCGCGGCGATAAGAATGTAATCGCCAACGCTCATGCCCTGCTGGCGTTTACTGCAGTGCTGGTCAATGATTTCCCTTATGCCCAGTTCTTCGGCTATTTTGAAAAGAACCGCAATCGCCCCTTCTGAAACACAGTTGATTTGTCTGGGCTCTTCTTTATCGGCATTTCCCTCGGCCATGGCGATGATCTTTTCAATGGTTCCCAAGTACCATTGCTTGACGATCCGGGGCTTGCCGTCAACACGTGCGGATTCGGCAATGACATAGTATGTACTATATTTAGACTTTTTCTTAATGATGCTAGCCATGACTCCTTATATATAATATGTACTACTATGTCAAGCAAAAAAATAATAAATGCTTGAAATTCTTTGTATTGCGCTTAATAAATTCTCCACCGTTAGTATGTAATCGCTTTTGAGGCGCTGAAAGCCAATCCAGATAAGGCTTTCAGCGATTAGGTGCTTCTATTGGCGAAAGT
>CAZSQS010000153.1:0-1584 GCA_964608995.1 uncultured Smithella sp.
TCATGGGACAGGAGGGCGTGTTTGCCACAACGGTCGGGCGCGATCCGGAAGGCGGCTTTTACCGCGTGGCCGCCGACGGGAAAGACACCCCGACGGATGTTGACTTTCGCGTCTTTGTGTTTGATGCCGAAAAGAAGCTACTGGGAAACCGGCCGGAGGCCGTGGAACAATTGAAAATTGAGAGCCTTGAACCCGAAACCTCTCTGGCTGCTCAGGTGATGAAGCTTGGGCAGTTGAAATGGTCTTATGCGGGCGTGCGCGCCGGGAACGATCCGACCGGCAGAATTCGATTCTCGATGCCGAAGGAAATTCCGGGCGATGGGCGCATCATCCGGGCCGATTTCAAAGCCACGTTCCCCGGACGTCCGGAAGAAAATTTTACCGCCATTTTTTCACTGGGCTTGGTCACCACCACCAATGGTCCGGGAAGCAAGGAGTGGGCGGTTGAAGTTGGCCGCTGCGAGGACATCATCCGCAAGTTTGTACCCCCGGCTTATCATGTCAAAATGTACGGCATGCTGGAGAAGCGCAAGCATACGCTCGGCGTTGAGGGCTTGCGCGCGCTTCGGGAGCGCATCTGGCAAAGCGCCGTCTTGCTGACGCTAGGCGATGTGGGTGAGGGGTACGCCAACGAGGCGGCCTGGGCCAACTATATCACCGTGACGCTGGAGTGGGCCGAATGGGCCGGAGATCTGGCCTTTAACGCCGTCATTGGGAGCGCGACAGGGCCGCATGGCGCGCTGGGCGCCTCGATGCTTAAATCAGCCATCATTTCCGCCATTAACGCCTACCAGGACGGGCAAAGTCCCGATGCGTGGCTGTGGGACAATCTGTGCACGCTTCCCGGAATGATGGAGGGCAGGCTCATCGACCCGGATGCATTCCAGCGCATGGGCGCGAACAACCGGGCCAAGGCCTGGGCGCTGTATGTCGCCTACCATTTCTGCAAAAACCTGTATAACGGTGCATCGGTGGTCGATGCCTTGAAAAATACATCCCGGGAAATCGGCAACGAAGTGCTGGCCGGCTGGCTCAATGACAAGGTGCGAAAAAGTACCGGCGGCGTGCAGACAGCTCGACCCGGAACAGATGACGCACCTAAGAAACCTGCCGACGCTTCAGGCCCGAAGGATACAGGCGATGCCAAAGCCCAGCCTCCCAAAAGCGCCGACGGCAGCGGGCCGCAGGAAACCGCCACGGCAAAAAAACCGGCGGATGCGGCAGACACCGTCAAAACACCAGCGCCGCCTGCCGCCGAGTCCGACGCCAGCCGCCGCATCCGCTCACGCATGCGCGTTTCGGGCGAGAAGCCCTACGCCGAAAGCAATGATGTTCTGGCCGTCATGCGCGATCCGTCTATGGTGCGGGCCCTGAAGAATGCATCGCCCGAGGTGCAGGCCGCCTTTTCCAATACACGGGAGGCCATTTATCGTCAGCATGACGCGGAAGTCGTGCAGCATGTCAAAAAAAGCGTTCCCGGCATGGAAAACCGGATGGTTAAGGTGATGGAGTTTCGCACGCCGGGGCAAACGGGATCCAATCTCAATACCGACCGCGATTACCGCGTCTGCTATTATGCGGGCC